>JBIQLW010000008.1:0-118340 GCA_044463945.1 Bradyrhizobiaceae bacterium
GACATTCCGGGCGCATAGCTCAGCGGGAGAGCGTTCCCTTCACACGGGAGAGGTCCAAGGTTCGATCCCTTGTGCGCCCACCATGAAAAGCCCCTGATTTCAGCCACTTTTTGAAATCGCTGACCTCGGGCCTTTCGGCAGTTATCGGCATACAAAAGCGGAACATGGCAGGTGTCGGCGGGGAAAATCCGGGGAATGCGTTCGCTTCGTGTTCGCGATCGAACTTAGGACGATTTGCCTAGAGCCGCCACCGCATGCTGCCTTACGGCAAACGCAAGGCGCGGTGATCGCATCTGTCGCCTAAAGCGACAGCAGGTCGGGCGGTGGCGCGATCGCGTCGGCACCCGGACCGGCGACCAGAATCTCCGATACTTCCGACCACTCGCCGCCGGCAATCGTGTAGCGGGTCTGGAGCGCCTCGATGGCGAAGCGGCCGAACACGTCGCGCATCTCCGGCACGTCGTTCACGGTGAGCAGGAAGCGCCCCTCGATCTTGGCCAGCCGCTCCGCAAGGCGCACAAAATCCGCGCGCTCGAACACGCCGGCGCCATAGTCGCCTTCCGAGCCGAAGTACGGGGGATCGAGGAAAAACAGCGTGTCGCGCGAGTCGTAGCGGTCCACCAGGTCGCGCCAGTGCAGCCGCTCGACGACCACGCCGGCGAGGCGCTCGTGAATGGCTTCGAGGATCGGCGTAAGGCGCGTCACGTCGAAGCGGGCGGCGGTGCCGGGCGACACGCCGAAACTGCGGCCGGCGACCTTGCCGCCGAAGGCCAGGCGCTGCAAATACAGGAAGCGTGCGGCGCGCTCCAGATCCGTCAGCGTCGTGGGATCGGACGCCATCAACCGCTCGAACTCCGCGCGCGACGCGATCTGGAATTTCAGCGTTTCCATGAACTGCGGATAGTGGCGCTGGAGGATGCGAAAGAATGTCACGACGTCGTTCGAAATGTCGTTGATGACCTCGCACGGCGGCGCCCAGCGCCGGCGAAGGAAGACGCCACCCATCCCGATGAACGGCTCGGCGTAAGTCTTGTGGGGAACGGCCTCGATGCGGGCAACGATGATCTCCGCGAGGCGCTTCTTTCCGCCGATATAAGCGGCGGCGGGCCGCGCCGGTCGCACCGGCCGGAAGTTCTCCATTTCGAATCTCAACGAATTGGCAACCCGTGGCGCGTTTAGTAGCGCGTGGCGGGCTGGCATTGAGATACTCGTTTGTCAGGCGGGCGGCATCGACTGTACCCGTGGTTCGGAGTGTTGGTCGCACTCCACCCCCGCCGCTTGCGCGGCAGGAATTCAGCGTGGCGCGGCGGCTCCCGCCATCCGCGCACCGTGCGGATCGACGATGGTCCAGCCGGCGATCGAGCGCGGATGCACCCGCGTCTTGCGGCCGCCGGAGTTGGCGTCGTAGACCATCCACGTCGAGCCGCGAATGTGATGGCGCAGCACGAACACATGGTGCCGGCGCACCGCCACCCTGCCCGGCGCCGGCCGCGCGCGCGGGAAGCGATACCAGGCGCGCGCCAGCCACAACGAGCGGATCGGCGCGTTGAACACCTCGACGGCCGCGCCGCAGCCGCAGAACAGCCGCGCCGGGCAGCCGCGCGGATGTGAAACGACTTCAGCACGTGCCAGCGACGCGAGCGCGCAAAGGCACGCCGCGAGGAACGCGGTGCGGATCATGTAGCCTCCGGATTACGGGAAAGACGTCAGCGCGGCGCCGGCGCGGTAACGACCTTTTCCAGTCGCTCGACCGCCTTCTTGATGTAGTCGACGTCGCGCTCGATGCCGATCAGCTTGGTGGCCGTCGCGAGTTGGCTGTCGGACAGCTTGACGCCGAAATCCTTGTCGGCCTTTTCGAGCTCGGCGACACGCAGCCGCAGCGAGGCGATCGTCTCGGCATCGCGCCGGTAATCGGCATAGGACTGCGACCACCAGGCCAGCCCGCCGCCGACGAGGACGGCGAGCTGAACGACCTGAAGAAAGGAGTTGAGGTTGAACTTCAATGGCCGCTCCAGCTCCATCCGGTTCACCCTCCCGCCTCCCCGGCCAGGCGCTGGCGTTGCTGCTCCTGACAGGTGCGCGTCGCCCTCAGATTGGTGTTGGCCTCGTCCAGCGCCGCCAGGTGTCGAGCCACGGATGCCTTTGCCGATTGGCCTTTCGCGATCGGCGGATACGGCACTTCCCGCGCCAATTCTTCGCAGTCACGCGGGATCTGTATCGCCGGCGCGCTCGGGCTACTTTGCAATGTCACGCAGCCGCCGCACATCATCGTCATCAAGAGCGCAGCCACGGTCCGAGGGGCGATCTTCCAGCCACGTTTCATAGTCCGCTACCTTTTCGTTTGCGGCCGCGGCGTCGGCCTCGGCGGCGGCCCTGAGTTTCGCGGCCACGTCGGCCGTCTGGCGTTGCGTGTCGAGCTGGAGCCGGGCGAAGGCGAGATCGATCTGCACCTGACGCAGCGCTGCGGACTCATCGGCCGATCGGTAACCGATGCCGAGACCCAACACGGCAACCGCGGCATAGGACGCCAGCCGCGCGGCCCCGACGTAGGCGCTGACGACAGGCAGCCATCGGCCGATCACGGCGACCACAAGCGAGACGATCAGGAGGCCGCCGGCAGCGGCCTGCGTCCATGAATTGGCGACCAGCCACCAGAACAGCGCGGTCACGACTATTCCTCGCTGTCCGGGGTGAGATCATCGTCGCGGGTGCGCCGGCGGCCGCCGCGACGCATCATGGTCATGACATTGCGGTCATCCCACACCGCGCCGAACACGTAGGCGCCAATGACGGAGCCGGCGAGGATCAGCACGCCGTTCGCAATGGTCGCGGCAAGATCGGTGTCCTGCCCCCATGCGGTCAGGTAGATGATCTCGCCGGCGCAAAACAGCAGCGTCGCGATAATGATGCACCGCCGGACGCGCCAGGATGGCTTCTGCACCGTCATGCCTCGTTGGTGGAGAGTCTGCCGTTGGCGGCCAGCACCACCTTGCGGACGTTGTCGGGCTGGACGTTGTAGGCCGGCCGGCGCGCACGGTAGAGGCGCGACTTCGCGATGCGGGTGAAACAGACCTTGTCCGACTGATTGCCGCCGAGACAGTGATATGCGCCGCTATCCTCGCCGACATAGAGCGCGACGTGGCCGCCGCCATCGCGCTTGAAGGTCAGCACGTCGCCAAGCATCGGCACCGGCGACGGTCGGCCGAAGTCCGCCCACGACAGCGCCCACAGCGGGCTGTCGACCACCGGCTTGCCCGAGCGCTTCGCCACCACGGCCATGAACAGGCCGCACCACGGGATCGAGTCGTGGCTATAGGTCTTCGATAACCCGACCTCTTTCGCCCAGCCGAGAATGACCGGATTGTCGCGCGGCCCCGGCACTTCGAGCGTGCCGTAAAGTTTCAGGGCCTCGACGATCATTTTCGGGCCGCCTTCGCGGCGCAGCCAGGCGTAGGCAGCCGGCAACGCGCCGGCGGCCCCGGAATCGGGGTTGGTCATTTCTGTTCTCCGGATGAAATGCGTCTCTAACCGCGACTGTCGCTACCGACGTCGCCTTCAGGGTGCTTCAGGTCGAGCTTGGTCTTGTAGCCGCCACTGCGCGACAGATCGTGCTCGACGCCGTCGATCTTGTACGCGCCATCGATGCCAGGCCGCGCACCGACGACGACGCAGGTGCCTTCCGGCTTTGCCGCAGGCGCACCGATCAACCTGACAGATCCACCGCCGCGTTCGCGCTCCGATGATTTCTGGCTTTCACCGGCGGCGCCGGCAGCCTCGTCCTGGTCGGCGCGAGTCACGCGCGAGGTGTGCGTCGCCGGCGAAGCCGGTCCCTGTTGCGGAATTTCGATCAGCTTCTCCAGCCACTTCGCCTGCTTCGGATCGTAGTAGCGCGCTCGTGCTTGCTGGAAACGCGGCCGCGCGAACACGGGAGAGATGTCCCATTCGAGAAGATTGTCGCTCCGGACGGCATAAATCGTCGGCAGTGGCAGGCCGGATACCGATTGGCCGGAATTTTTCTCGTAGATGATCGACTTATTGCCAGCGATCTTGAACTGGCCGCCGACCTCCCGTGCGATCCGCAGACCCAGATGAATGAAGCTTTCGGTTGTGGCGACCCAATAGGGCCGCCAGATCTTGGCGAGCGCGCCTTGCGCTCGAAACGAGAACCCGGCCTTTTCGGCCGCTTCGGTCATGAAGTCCTCCAAGGTCGCGTTGTCCTTGTGAAACTCCAGCGGTTCTTTCGCCTTTCCCTTCGGGTCGAAGCCCTTCGCCGAAATCAGCATCGTTCCGCCGCTGCCGCGCGCGCCCAGCGACCTCACGCTGTCCACAGTCCCATCGAACACCTCGGACACCCCGATCGACTCCCGGCCGAGCCAGATCTGCATCGGGTCGCCCACCTGAGGCATTGCGATCTGTCCAGCGGTGTCATCCAGCGTGATCGACGCGGTGTCCGACAACGTGCCCGCCTTATCGGAGACCGTCAGTCGCTCGAGGACCTGGTTGAAACGGTGCGAAACGTTGTTGCCGGCGACCATAATCATGAAGGCCGCGCGATCGACCATCAGATCAGTCCCACAGCTTGACGACCGGAATCACCGCCGGTGCGGCCGGCTGATCGATCGGGATGTTGATGACCGTTCCAGCCGGGAGCGACGGGCCGCGCTCCGACAGTTTCGGATTGAGGTCGAGCACGCGTTCGACCAGCCCCGGCGTGGGACCGTGGAAACGGCGCCACAGCAAGGCGTCGAGCATCACGTCGTCACCTTCGACGACGTAGGTTTCCAGGTTCATCACGGCACCTATTGAAAGAGCGAGAACAGCGCGTTGAAGACGCCGGCAGCGCTCGGCCCGTCGGCGCGTTTGAGCGTGATGTCGAACTCGATCACGCGGCCGACGCCGCCGGCATCGAGATAGCTCGACCTTTCGCGCGCGCTCTCGATTACCACCCAGCCCATCGGAACGCCGTCGCCACGCATGAAAAACTGAGCCGACCCGGAGCGGCGCATGGCGTGCAGCGCGGCCATTTCGTCGAGACCACCGAGTTTGCGCGGAAACAGCTTGCCGCGCACGGTCCAGCCTTCCGCGGCCTCGCCGACGAATTCGAGGGGCGGCATGCGTCCGATGACCTCATGCGCCGCGAACGACGCGCCGGATTCGTGATCGTGCTCGTTGATGTTGAACGGCGCGACGGTGAATTGCACCGCGCCAAGTTGAGCCAGCATCACACGAACCCGAAGTTACCGCCGTCGGAAAACGCGGCGTGCCGGCTCCGTATCAACCCGCTCGCGTCTCCCGTTTGCTGTTTACCAGGTCCGCCGGCGCCAGTGGGCGCGGTCGTCTTCAGGTTGATCGTGGGGTTCGCGGTGAAGCTCAGCATTCCGGTCCACCGCCGGACATATTCCTGAACCTTGAGGTCGACCTCCGCCAGCTCCGAAAGCATACTGCCCTTGAACGCACTGCCCGTCTCCTGGCCCGCCGACGCGGCCGCGGCCGACTGGTTCAGATTCGCCACGATTCCGGATTCACGCCCGAGGTCGCCGGGAGCGACGTGTGACGCGTTCCATTTGGTCATCGCTTTCAAGCCGGACGGCGGGATCACCGAGGGAGATTGGCTGAAACCGCCCTGGTAACCCAGCGTGAAGTCGCGGCTGTACCCGGTCGGCGCGGCATAGGGGGACCGCGGCGCGCTCCCCCCGTCCGGCGCCTTTGCGGCATCATCGAATTTGCGGCGAAGATGTTCGACGAACTTCGGATCGTTGCCGACGTCAGGCTGCGCGGCGGCGATGAGCGGGATCAACCACGGCGCGAAGCGGGCAATCATGCCGGCGCGGCCGCCGGCGGCCTTGCCGCCGGGTCCCGCCGCCTCGCTGATCACCGCGTCCAGCGCGCCGCCGGCAGCCTTGCCGCCCCCGCCCCGCAGCCAGTCGAATCCCTTTTTCCCAATCAGGAACGACAGGAACCCACCGCCGGCCACCGTCGCGCCCTCGATTGCGCCTGCGACGATCTTCTTCGTCGTCGGCGACTGTTCCGAGAACCACTTGGCTGCGTTCCCGATCGTCTGCGCGATCGTCGACAGGCCGCCCTGAATCAGCGACGAGCTTTCGAGCAGGTTTTGCACCATGTTGGTGGTCTGGGCCTTGAGGCTTTCCCACGCCTGAAATGGATCGTTCGCGATGACCTCCTGCGCGGCCTCGGGTCCTTTCGCACCGGCAAGGTTCGCGCGGTCCTTTTCGATCACTTTCCGGTTCGCGATCAATGACGCGAAGAACTCGCCGGCGTTTCGGTTGCTGAGAGCTTTCATCAGAAAATCGACCGCCTTCTCCTTCTCCTCCGGCGACGATTCGGCGTCGAGGTGCATTCCGGCCTTTTCCATGCGCGGCAGCAGGTGCTTCATCGTCCAGGCGTATGGGTCGCTGACGAACAACTGCTGATCGAGCAGTCGTTCGTTCTTGTCGAGGATTCCGAATTTGCGCAGCCGCGCCTTCGCCTTGTTTGTCTGCCTGCCGCCGACCAGCGAGCTGAAGGCGGTCGCCTGCGCGGTGCCGAACTGGTTGGCGCCCTCGTGCTGAATCATCGTCGGTACGACGCCCGCGAGATAACTTTCGCCAAGGCCATACTTGGACGATTTCGACCGCTGGATGTAGGTCCGGAAGTCGCCGCCGGTCAGCGTTTCGCCGAACAGGTTCTTGCCCTTGACGAACGCGGTCAGCATCGTCCGGAATTTTTCCGAGCTGCTGGCGTAACCCGCGCCCTCGAGTCCCTTCGTGATCTGTTCGAGGTCGCGGATCGCGCCCTCCTTGCCGCCTGGGCCGGAGGACAGAACGACCTGCGCCTTGACCACGTCCTCGACCATTTCTCGAGCGTGATGGAGATCGCCCAGCGTGCCGCGGAGCTGGCGCAGATGGGATAACACCTCCACCTGGCCGACCGACTTGTAGCGGTGCGAGAGGTCGCGGGCCTGCGCGATCGATGCCGCACGATCCGGCACGCTCATGCCGGAAATGTCCTCGCGGACCTTTTCGCGGCCGAGCTCGGCGGTCTTCTCGATCACCTTTTCGCCGCCGCGCGCGACCGCGTAGCCGCTCGCGACCGGATAAATCAGATGGTGCGCACCGTGGCGAATGTCGGCCAACCGGCTGGTTCGGCGGTGATGCACCGCATAAGCCTGCGAAACCCGCTGCAGGCTGCCGATCGTCCGCCGCTCCCACTGATCGAGCCTCGGCAGGAAGTCGCCCGCCTTTCGCACACCACCAGCCTTGAGCGTCGATTGAAAACGCTCGTAGGCCGACCGCAGCCGATTGATCTGTTTTTCGGTCAGATTGATCTTGCCGAGTTGGGCGTCGAAGCTGCTCGACCACGCCGCCGTACCGGTGCCGAGCGCCTTGGCCGCGGCAGCCGTCCTCTGCATCGACTTCGCGAGGTTGTCGACGCCCTTGGCGTTCGCCGCGGACGCGAGCTTCTTCTCTGCCGCCGCAACGCCCTTCAGCGCGGCCGCCGCGCCTTTTGCCGGGCCGCTGACCTTGTCGATCAGCGAAATGATGAGCTGGCTGGTCAGGCTTCCCATTTAACCCTCACCACCTTGCCCGAAAGGGCCGACGCGCGCTCGTACCATTGCAGCAACCGGTGCCAATCGAGCGACAACAGCCAGCCGATCGGCTGACCACCGAGGCCCGCGGCCGCGACGGCGATGTAGTCCATTGCGTAGCCAGGATGGGCTACTCCGCCGGTCGCAAGGCGCGGGGCAAAAAATCAGTCACCGCCTTGTTCACTGCGTCGGCGTCGTCCGGATCGAGCGCGGCAATCACCTCGTGGGGAACGTCGAACATCGGCAACCGCGCGGTTTTCGCGTCCGCCGTTGCCTGATCGAGGAAGTTCACCACCTCCTCGGCGGTCATGCGCCGCACGACGATTTCATCGTACCTCTTGCCGTCATAGGTCAGAGGCCACTCCAGCGGAACGGCGCGGAATCGCGGTCGGCCGGTGTCGACAAATTCGGGCGGCGCGGGCTTGGCGGCTTCCGTCTCGCCGGAGGCCGGTTCGTCGATCAGTTCAGCGTCGGACATCGCGCGATCCTTTTTTACCGTATATACGTTTATTCTTGACACGCCGATTTAATGTAGATACATTACTGGCATGAACATTGAATTCGACCCCGCCAAGGATGCCGCCAACGTTGCCAAGCACGGCATCTCACTGGCGCGGGCCGTTGATCTGGTCGTTCTGGCCGTCGTCGCCGACGACCGCTTTCAGGAAGAGCGCTTTCGCGCTTACGGACTGATCGATGGCGTCGCGCACTGCCTCGCCTACACGATGCGCGGCAACAACTACCGAGCGATCAGCCTGCGCCGGGCGCACAGCAAGGAGATGAAGCGACATGTCCCGTAAGCCAAAGGAACCGGTCTTCGACCGCGACAATCCGGAATGGTCCAAAGAGGACTTCGCAAGGGCCGTCCGCTTTCCGAAAGGAGCGACCCTGGCCGAGGCCACGGCCGCCGTGCGCCGCCGCGGGCGGCCGCCCGTTGCAGCGCCGAAGGAGGCCGTAAGCCTTCGCCTCGACGCTGACGTTCTGGCGGCCTATCGCCAGACCGGCGAGGGCTGGCAGACCCGCATCAACGCGGACCTGCGCAAGGCCCGGAAGCTCAAGACCGGTTAGGAGCCGCCCGGAATACGCAGGATGGCCCGCAGCTCGCTGTTCTGCGAAACGCCGTCCACGCGCCAAGTCGAGGTGAGGAAGTCGTAATAGTATTTCTCCCGGCCGCCCCAGTGCAGCTCATAGTGCCAGATCTCGTTGATGGCGTGATCGTGGCCGGCGAGTTCGCCGCGCTGCCATTCGTCCTTTTCGATCTTGACGAGACGGCCTTCCATCACGGCCTTGATCTCAATCAGGCCGCCGCCTTTCTTGTCGCGGATGCCGCCGTAAGCCGTAAACGGCTTGCGGCCGGCCTTGCCGAGCCCGAACTGACTCATGATCTGCGGATCCACGCCCTTGACCTTGAAGGTGCATTCCAGCGCCTTCAGCCCGAGGCCGCCGACCGCGATCTCGCCGATCGCGCCACCCGGCGTGTAGGTTTGGGTGTTTTCCTCGAGTACTGGCAGCTTGATGGTCTCGAGCGTCAGGTGTTTGGAGTTGTCGGGGCCGTCGTCGGTCACGAACAGGGTAAACGCCTCAAGAAGGAACAGCGACATCAGATATCTCCATCATGAAAGGATTCGGCCGGCAGCGATCAGGCGACCAGCGTGTTGGCCTGGCTCACGAGCGTCTCGATCATCTCCTCCAGAGCCGGCCGGTAGCGGCGACTGTCGATTGTCAGCTTGCGCAGCACCGGCGGTTCTTCCGCGGCGAAGAAAATCCGCAAATGGCCCAACCGAAGCTGCTCGGGCGAATTCTTGTTCGCCTCGAACCCGATGCGGAATCCTAGGATGTGCTCGTCGTCCTCGAGGTCGCGCATGAAGAACGTCATGTCGTTCTGCAGCGCCTGCACTGCGTGCGGCACGATGTTCGATCGGCCCAGCCGCCGGCGGAGGTTCTTGAGCAGCGCGAGATGAATGTAATCGCGCATCCGGGTGATGTTGTAGAACTGCCAGAGCGGGTCATCGCCGGCGTTGTCGGTCCCGACGTAGACGAAACCGGCCGCCGCGATCGCGGTCTCGACCCCGGCCTCGCCGCGCACGGCGACGCCGATGTTGTTCGCCAGCAGGTTCTGCGCATCGGTGGCGCCGTCGGTCAGGGAGAAGGCGTCGTAGCGCCGCAGGCCGACGATGCCGTTGATCGGGTGATTGGCCCACGAATGCGACGGCACGCCGCCATGTTCATGGTCGCGGCTCACCGCGATACCGAGCACCGCGGCCGCCATATCGATTTCCTCGGTTTCGACGCCGTTGGAAACGCGAAGATAGTTGTCCACCGGGATCAGCCGGTCCGAATTGATCGTCTCGCGCCAGTCGATCGCATCCTGTTTGCTGGTCGCCGGGCCGCCGACGACGGCGTGGCCGAGCACCCCTGAGCAAATCGCCGGCAGCACCGCGCAGATCGGATTGGCCTCCGCCACCCCGCCGACAACCGCGACCGAAATGTCGAATCCGTCGCCCACCGCGAAGTCGGCGCCGACATCCGCGATGGCGAACTTCACATGGCTGCTGTCGTAATCCGCGCCAACGGTCGCATTTGCGAGCACAGCGCCGCTGGGCGACACGACGGAGAACAGCCCGCCGTTGGCCGGCACCGATGCGGCCACGGTCACCTCGAACTCGTCGCCGAGCTCGAAGTCGGCGTCGCCGTCCGCGATCGTAAAGTTGATGCCGTCGGCGCTGACATAGGCAGCGCCGACGGACGCGATACCGTCGACGCCGCCGTCGGGCCGCACCACCGAGAACGAGCCGCCGTTGGCCGCTTCCGCCCCGCAGATCAGGCGCCAGACGCCGACCGCGGCGGTTGCGTCCGCGCTCACGCCGCCGATCGTGCCGTCTCCGACGTTGCCGGCCTTGGCTTGCGCCGCGACGGTCCGCGCGCCACCGATGCAGCGCACGCGATAGATCCCGGACTGCACGTCAGCACCATACGCCGGCGCCGCCAGCGTCAGCGTGCCGCCGCCAATATTGCCGCCGGCCTTGACGGCGGATGTCACCGTCGTCGCGCCGGCGGTGCGGATGAACTTGCCGGTGTATCCCGGAGCGCCGAGCAGTCGCGGGATGACGCCGAGAGTCTGGCCCGCGCGGAGGAGCGCATAGAGACCGGTGCCGAGCGCCTGGTTGCCGATGATGTTCGCGATCGTCTCGTTGTCGTCAGCACCCTGCGCGACGCGCACCGCAACGATGCGAGCGGCGACCTGAAAGTCATCGAGCTGATGATTGATGATCGCGACCGATTTCGCCAGCGGTCCAGTGCCAATTTTCGCCAGGTAAGTCGGATCGCTCGAATTGAACTCGACCAGTGTGTTGATCGGAAACACCGCGTTATCCGCGTCCTGCGACGGCAGGACGAGGCCGACCACCGACAGGTCGGAGGGTACGACCGGACGCGGCTCGTCGCCGGTGCGGTTGATGACAATGCCAAAAGTCGGTTCGGTCATTTCGACGGCTCCAATAATAAGGCCACCCGAGTTAGGCGGCGATTGCAGGTTGTGATTGAACGGTCGGGTGGTACGGCGCCGGCGCTACGCGACTGCCGGCCAGTAGTGGTTGTCGGCGTAGTCGGCCGGGATCGGGTCCATGGCCTTGATGGCGTGGCCGGCCATGATGTGCGCGGCTAGGCGCGCGTCATGCGACAAGGGCGTTGGCGCGGACGATGAGTGTGTCGACCTGCCCAGGCGTGAGGCCAAGCGCGTCGATGATCTGCTGGGTCAGTGGGTCGTCGCGATGGATTTCGACCGCGAGGTCCCATTCCTCCTGCACGGCGGCTTCGCCGCGATCGCGGCCTTGACGGCCGACCACTGTCCGATTTCATCCAGCGCCCGCTTGATGCCAAGTTTCGATGCCTTCGAGGGGACAACCGGAGGAGGATCGGAGAAGGCGCCGGTGTCGGGGTCGTATCGTTTCGCGCCGAAGTCCGCCTGTGGGTCGCCGCCCTCGTAGCCGGCGACTTCAAGCAGGGTGCAACTCTGCGGAAACAACCATGAGGCATCGAAGGTCGCCGCTTGTACGATGTCACCCAGCACTGTCATCTTGACGGACCCGTCTTGAAACGGCGAGCCCTTCATGAACTCGTACCAATCGATCGCGTCAGTATCGCGCCGGCAGAACATTGTGTTCTCAGGGAATCCTTCCGGCGGGCTCTCGGGCACATATCTTGCCCACATCCCATGATTGATGATGTTCATATTATGCGTTTCCTACAGTGAGCCAAGACCCGCCACGTAAAACCTGAAGGTATCGATATCGAAGCATGTCGATGCCATTGATATTTGCCCTGTAGCCGGTCACGATTCCCCCGGAATAAGGCTCCGTGATCTGATTCTGGACGAAGCCCGTGTCGCCGGCATATGCGAGCCTAGCACTCTCGATGGGCTGCCCGTGATGCCGCGTTGTCCAAATCTTTCTTGCGACACCGGAGCCGTAACTCCACCCTCCGATATATAAGTCACCATCCGGCCGCAGACCAAAGTGTGCTCCGAAAGCGCCGATGCTGTTGAACGATATCAGCGCATCGCCATCTTGAGCGACGGTCAACCCTCCAATATTCCCAGAGGAGCTTCCGATGTTTGCGGCAGGGCCGCTAATCAGCACCTTGCCAGAGAAGTTATCGCCAGCCTTGTCCGCCGGTGTGTAGCTAAGCGTCGCTTGAGCGCCGATCACCGTGCGAACCGCAGCGGCGTTGGCGGCTGTCATGACTGCCTTGCCGATAGAGGACGGACTGACGATCTCATTCCAGGCAGTGAATGTCGGGCTTCCAGTACCGATGTCATAACCGGAGCGGACGAACATCGTCGCGTCGGTGTAGCGGATAACCAACTGAGCGATGGTGTCGCCCTGGCGTGAAACAATCAGTTGGGAATACTGCACCGATGCCGGCGCATTGCCGGGCGCATTCTCGATCCGATAGAACCCGGCATTGACGACCGTGTTTAGGTCGACGTTGTTCGGGAGCTGAGTGACGCCAACGGCGCCAACGTTGCTTCTCGCCGTCGCCTTCTCTGCATCGGTCAGAGCTTGCGCAGCATCGAAGCGCACGCGTTGCTTATTCAGCAGCTTCATCATCGGCGCCGACGTCACCGGGCGATCGATATCCGTGCCGGCCTCCACCTCCGCATCGGTGGCAAGCTCCACGAGTCCCGGCCGCCACGTCGTCGCCGTACGCGCGGCCAGCCCCGCCGGTGTCACCGCCGTCGATGTATCGGTGCCAGCCTGTACATCCGCAGGAGTCGCAAGCTTCACGATGCCGGCGGCGGCCGTGGTGGATTCCGGGACGTCCGCCAGTTTGTTCCACGGCAGCTTGCCGGCGCCATCGAGGCCGGCGTAGCCGCCGGGCTGGTTTTTCTCGGCCGTCGACTGGATGGTGGCGATGGTGTTGAGCGCGTCGGCAAGCGCGGCGTTCGCGTCGGCGAGCATCTCCTGCGACTGGACCAACAGAGGCTGAATCACCGCGCCGATGTCCTGATCGGCGAGCGCCTGGATGACGCCGTAGGCGGCGGCCGCGTCGACCCGCATCTGCTCGATGATGCTCAGCCGATCCTCCGCCGCGACGACAACGGGCGCGAGCTGCATCTCGATGACGGAGAGGCCGCGCGCGATGATGGCGTCCACAGTCGCGCGCTGGACGCCGAGATTCTCCTCCAGCGGCGCGAGACGCGCCTCCATGGCATCGATCAGCCCGTCCCAAACCACCTTCGACCAGTTTCGGGCGACCGACGATTTGAACTGAGACAGGCCCGCCATGTCAGACGGCCTCGTAAGAGGTCACCGCCTGCGGGCTGGCGGACAGGACGGTCTTGAGCACGTCGCCGCGCAGGCGCGGCAGCCGATCGGCGCTCGGGTTGACGACGCTGCGGCCGACGCGGATCGATTTGGTCAGAACCACCTTGTAGACGCGGTCGTCGTCGATCGCGGGCCGTGCGGGCTGTGCGGGCTGTTTCGCCATGGATGGTCTCCTTTAGGATGCCGGGAAGCTGATGTCCGTCGCCATCGAGACGAGGAAAATCGACAGTGCGGAGGTGGTCGAGAACGTCGTCTTGCGCTTCCACGTCTGCGTCGGCGTCAGGCCGACCCACGTGAAGGTGCGGCGGATCGAGCCGTCCGGCAGCACCTCGTCGGAGGTGGAGGTCGGCGCGACTTCGGTGCCGTACCCTTCGCCGACCAGCAGCGAGCAGGCCAGATCGTGATCGGCTTCCTTGTAGTGTTCGAGGACGAGCACGGCGTGGACCTCGTCCACGTTCGCCGGCGCGGTTCGCGCCTCGGTGATGTGGACGCCGTTGGTGCGCGGCCGCGTCACGGTGACGTAGCTTTCGTTGAGCTTGATCGCCGGCATGACGTCGGTCGTTCCGACCAGCACCATGCGCGCATTCAGCGCCGCTGGCAGGCCGTACAGCGGCGAATTGCCCGAGGCCACTTCGGCGAGCGGCACCCATGCCGAGCCGATCTGCACCTCGTAGGACAGGCTGGTGCCCTGCGGGACCACCTGCTTGGTCAGCAGGTCGATATCGGTGATGCCGCCGGACAGATTCCAGTTGTTGAGGTTGACGACCAGGCGCGGCGTGATGAAGTCGGCGACCAGCACCTCAAAGCAGGCATCGAGCGCGATGTTGCCCTGCGACCAGACACCATCGGTTGAGACGAAGAACGAGCCCTGCGCGTACTTGTTGCCCTCGACCATCGCCAGCCAGTGATTGCCGGCGGTGATGACGAACCAGCCGTAGCGGCCGCCACCCTCGAGGAAGGTCGGCTCGATCTGGAAGGCGGTCAGCGTCGGCCACACTTTCAGGTTGGCCGCTGCGACGGTGGTGACCGCGAGCACCTTCTTGTAGTTTGGCTCGCCGTTCTCGAACAGTTCGCACAGGCCCAGCCGGACATCGCCGCCGCCGGCGTCGATCCGCGAGAAGCCGAGCCGGACACCCGTGACCCAGCCGGATCGCGGCATCATGAAGGTGTTGCCGGCGACCTGGCCGACATAGGACGCCGAGACGTAAACCGCGTCCCAATATGGATCCTCGTAGGTATCGACCCAATATTGCCGAACGCGGAAAATGGTGTGGTCGCGGATCGCGCCCGACCAGTCGGTGTACTGCGCGCCCTCGACCTCCCAGGTCGACCCATCGGCGGCGTAGAACAGCCCGGCCAGCGCGTCGTAGCGGCCCGATTGCCACCACTGTGTGTTGGTGCAGACGAGTTTCGAATTGCCGTAGCGAATGCGGGTGCGGCTGATCGTCTTCAGGACGTATTCGACGGTCTGCGAACCGCCGTTGGAGAGCGCGACCTCACTGTCGCGGCCGATCACCGAGAGCAACGCCTTGGTGTCGTACTTCGGCAGCACGATGCCCGCGGCCGAGGTCTGAATTTGAGTGTCGCCCGGCGTCAGCAGCGACAGCGCCTTGGTGTCGCTGTTGTCGTGGGCGAAGCGAATACCTTCCTCGACCAGCGCGACATAGTTGATGTGATCGATGTCACTGTCGGTCGTATCGAGAAAATAGTCCGTTTTCGAATACGAGTAGCCGTCCGGCAGGCCGGATTGCTCGCTGAGGCGCGCGAGCTGCTCCATGACGTAGGCGAAGAACTGCCGGTCCAGTTTCTGCGCACTGGAGGCGAGCAGCTTGGCGACGTCGGTCTTGAGGCCCTCGATCGCCGGCTCGGCGGTCTTGCGCCATTCCTCGACCAGCGTCAGGCGGCCATCCACCACGCGCAGCGAGTTCACGCGGTTGTCGGTCGATTGCTCGAT
The DNA here is from genome assembly GCA_044463945.1 of Bradyrhizobiaceae bacterium. Taxonomy (GTDB): domain Bacteria; phylum Pseudomonadota; class Alphaproteobacteria; order Rhizobiales; family Xanthobacteraceae; genus 62-47. Next base: position 15,365 of record JBIQLW010000008.1, read on the forward strand.
CAGCACCACCTCGGTCGGTGACAGCGTCACCCACGCCACCACGGTGTTGGCGAGATCCACTACCGGCTTGACCGGCGATGGCGCCTGGTCGCCGACCTGGATGGCGACGGCGGCGCGCCGCCACGTCACCGTGGCCGTGGGCTGCGGGTCCATGACCGGCGGATAGGTCGAGCCGTCGACGACGAAGTCGCGCGGCTGGGTCCCGTCGTCGATCGTCTGCGCCTGCAACAGCACCGCGACGATCCGGCGATTGCCGGAGGTCGGCATGTGCGGCAGCAGGTTGAGAATCGCCGCGCCGGTGTCGTCACCGAACAGCTTGCCGTCCTTGTAGAGATACCAGGGCGCTCCTACCGTGACCTGCGTCGTTCCGGTCTTGGTGACATCCGCGCCGGCGTAGGCCGTCGCCGTCCCGCCGTTGATGGCGGTCGAGATCAGCGCGTCGAGCGCTCCGCGCGGCAACTTTGCGAGGTTGTCGAAGTCCTCCAGCGTAACGGTCTGATTGTCCGATATGCGGGCGATCTTGGTCATTGTGCGCTCCGGTTGAGTGGCACCATCCCGCCCCACGGCGATGGACGGTCGAAGGAGAGGTCGGCCACCGTGCGCGGCCGATAGGTGCGTGTGGTGAACTTGACGTCGTCGCGGACGGCGCGCGCGCGATAGATCGCGGCGCCGACGCGCGTGACGCGATCCGACCCGCGCCCGGCGGTCATGTGGCCGACGCCCCACATCCCTGCGGTTGCAGGCCGGCCGCTGGCTTTGAAGGTGGCGTCGACGCGTAACAGCGCGTTGAAGGGACGCAGCCGCGCCATCATCCGGCCGACCACCGGGCCGACCGCGCGATGCGCGTCGCTGCCGGCGCGATCCTCGTGGCCGAACCGCAACTGGTTCAGCGGCACCTGAATGTCCATGGTCAGTCTCCCTCTTGTGCTGTCTCGTTGAGAAATGATGCGGCGAGGCCCAGCACCGACGCCGGCGCACCATCGGAATTGCGTTTCATCGACCGCCCGATCTCCGCCGGCGTGCAGCCGTGCTGGAGCAAGAGCGACATCAGGATGGCGCCGTCGCAGACCAGCGCGTCGATCGGCGAATTGGCCTTCTGCGCGTTGAGGAACACCTCAATTACCGGCCCGAGCATCGATCCACGGTCGAAATCGCGGCCGAGCCCGACCTTAAAGCGCTGGCCTTCGTGCTCGATGGCGATCGTCTCGAGGGCGCGACGCTGTCGTGGTCGGGTGCGAGTCATGTCCAGGCGCCCCATCCCGCCAGATCGAGGCTGCCGATCAAATTGCGACTATCGGCGTGGCGCGCGTGCCCCAGCCAGGCGGCGAGGAATTTGCGCAAGCGCTCGTCGTCGCCGGCACGACGATAGGCTGCGATTTTCCGCCGCGCGCGGACAACGCTGTCGCGCCGTAACAGCTTGTGCGACGGCCAGATGCGATAGCCGAGAAAGTTCACGCCGCGGCTGACCGGCGCGACCTGCCACTTGGAGAAGCGCAGCCCGAGTTCGCGCGCGGCAAACCGCTCGATCTCATCTTTCAGGGCCCGCAGGTGGGCGCTGTCGCGACCGAGCACCACGACGTCGTCCATGTAGCGATACCAGAGCCGTTCGCCGAGCGCCTGTTGCAAGTGACGGTCGAGAGTCGCGCCGGCGTAGAGGTTCGCGAATATCTGCGACGTCAGGCTGCCGATCGACAGGCCGATACCCTCGCGCGGGACCATCGCCTCGATCAGCCGGCGCGTCGCCCGGCAACTGATCTTCGCCTCGATCAGACGCCACAGCACCGGCCGTTCGATCGACGCGAAGTAGGCCCGAAAGTCAGTCTTCAGGAAGTACAGCGCCGCGCCGGCGCGGGTTTCGCGCCGGAGGTCGCTCTGCAACAAGCGGACGCCGGCATGGGTACCCTTGCCCGGCCGGCAGGCGAATGCGCGCGGCAACAGCGCGCGCTCGAAGATCGGCCCGATCACCAGGCAAAGCGCCTGCTGCGCCAACCGGTCGCGAAACGGCAGCGCCGAGATCAGCCGCCGTTTCGGGTCGAAAACGAAGAACTGGTGCGGCACGCCGGGCCGATAGGTCCCGTTCCGAATCTCGCGGGCCAGATCGGCCAGGTTGAGCGGGCCGAATTCCTTGAAGTCAAGATAACCGGGCGTCAGACGCTTGCCGGCCGACGTCAGGCGCAGCGCAGCCTCCATGGTGCGCGGCGCTGTAATGCGGTCGATCAGGTTGCGGTAGCGTTTCGTCATGTGGTTCTCAATCGAATAGGAAGTGCCGGCCGCGGGTCTCGAACGGCGATGCCGCCTACGCCCCGCTCTGCCGGACCGCGCAATGTGTTCGCCGAAGCGGGACACACGGGCTGACCACCAGCCATGACTGCGTGTGGCCGGCCGGCGGGACCGTGATCCGCGCCGCGCCGTAAACCGATCGTCACTGCGGCCCCGAGCGCCCAGAGCAGCGTTCGAGTCGTCGGGCCAGTAGCCGACGTTCGCGTAACGCGAGCCGGCGTTCTCGCCGTGCCACCAGCGCCCGCCGAAGATCGAAGCGCGCGCAGGCTGCATCATTTCCCCGCCTGCCCCTTCCGGGCGGCAGCACCGCCCGAAACCAGTTTGCGTTGCCATGCGCCGAGCATCCGGCCCGGCTCGGCAAGCAGCGTCAGCGCGACCTCATGCTGCCGCGGCGTCAGAATCCGAACCGACGACTGCGCAAGAAAGCGAAGATACGAGCGCAGCGTCGCGAACTCGGCGTCGACGGCATAGAGGCGCGAGACCTGCCGCGACTTCGCAGCGTGGTAGAGACCGCCGATCGGGCCGAACAGCGCCGCAAGCACGGTGTCGCGAAGGACACCGTGCTTGCGCGGGCTGGTCTGAAGGATCGGATACAGATAGTTCACGAAAGCCTCGTACTTTTCGACGATCGCCAGCGCTTCAACGGCTGAGTTGTCATCGCGGACGATCGACATGGCTGCGAGTTCACAGGGCGTCGCTGTCGCGACGCCTATCCAAGTTGCAGGTGATCACTGCGGCCCCGAGCGCCCAGAGCAACGTTCGAGTCGTCGGGCCAGTCGCCGACGCCCGCGTAACGCGAGCCGGCGCCCTCGCCGTACCACCAGCTCCCGCCGAAGACCGAAGCGCGCGGCGTGTCGGGGTCGCTATCGTGGCCCCATACCCAAAGGTTTCCGCTCGCCTGCATCACACCCCACTTGCTGGTGCGCGCGGGATCGCATTGCGTGGTGACCGGATCGCCGTCGTGCGCGGTCATTTCCGTGACCCCATAGGCGGCGGCGAAGAATTCATCGAGCGCGAGAAGGCCCTTGCCGTGCATTTCCATCACGGCCATCGCGGCCGCATAGTCGAATCGCTTGTACTTGCTGCCGTCCTTGCCGCGCGGCGGATCGCGACCGTCCGCGATGGTGGCGCCGAACTTGCTGGTGCCATCGACGACATGATTGACCCCGAGCATGTAGATGTCACACCAGAACTTCCCGCGAGGGCCCTCAACGCAAGACATGCCGCGTGGATCGGGACAGGCCGGGCGAAAGTTGCGGTCCCACGCCGAATAAGGGTTGGCCGCCGGGATCGCGTCACCGCCGGCACGCGCCGGTGCATTGCCGCCGGGCGCGAAGTGGAAGCCGCCGAGCACGAGATCGCCGTCCGGAATTCCGTCGAGCGGCTGAATCTCGCCACCCGCTTGATCCACCAGCACCACATAATCGCGCCCGGCGACCAGCCCGACCTTAGGCAATTCGAGGATCGTTTCTTCCGAGAAGCTGACACCCTTGAAGATGGTGCCGGCGCGGATCGCGATGACCTCGCGGTCCTTGACGATCAGGCAAGGTGAGGATGCGTCGGCCTTGATAAGCACGCCGCCGCCGGCGTTCAACGTCTTGTCATGCACGTTCATGTTTCACGTCTCCATCAACTGCCGGCTGCCCGCCGGCGGGGATTGGTTGAAAAGGGAGTTTGGATCGCCGTCCGCGCGCTTCACTTCCTCGAGCAGCGAAATCGCGACGTCGATCGGATGGGTTTTCGCGTCTGCTCCCGCGAGGGAGTGTACAATTCCTGCGCAAATGCCCGCGGTCTGCACCAAGGCGCCCATCACGCAGCCTCCTCCTCGCGCAGGCGACTGCGCACTGGATGGGCGGTGAAGCGTTCGATGTCATCGGCCCTGGTCAGACCCTTGCGACAGCCCGGCGGAATCCAGAACGGCGGGCGCGGCTTGATGTCCGTGAGCCACAACAGCCAGCAGTAGGCTGTCGCGGTGTCCGCCTCCGGGTCCCAGCGGCCTTTTACCAGCGGGACACGCTCGACGAAGAAGGCGCACAGCGTCGGCGGATCGTCACGAAACAGCCGCTCATAGCGCTCGATGCCTTCAACTGTCCATTGCGACCGGAAGAACATCGCGACGTTCGGCGCCAGCTCACGCGCGCGCAAGACGAACTCGATCGCGGCATCGCCGAACGGCGGGTTGGTAACGATCCAGTCCACGATCGGCGCGCCGGCCACGGATGAGCCGAGAAAGTCGCCGCGCGCGGCGGCGTAGCCATAATCGTGAATATCGCTGGCATGCACGATCGAGAAGTACTCACGGAGAACCTCCGCGATGTGCCCCTCGCCGCAGGCCGGCTCCCACGCGCTCTCAAATGGCAGGTCGAGCGACAGCGACGCCACGGCGTGCTCGAACAGCGCGCGCGTCGCCCAGGGCGGCGTCGGGAAGTAGTCGAGTGAATCGTCCGGCTCCGCCCTGGAGCCCATGATGGCCCGCGCTCCACCGATCGGTGCAGCCTCGACGATCTTTGCACGCCCCGAGATCACGCGCTCGCGCGTGGCCTGCACCGCGCTCTCGAAGTCGACGTCGGACAACGCCGCCTGCTTCTGCGCCGACGCCGACAGACGTTTGTCGACGCCGATTTCCTCCAACGTCGCCGGCACGTCGTCAGGCTTCGCCTCGGCCGCGAGCTTCCGGCGGCCGCGCTCGACAAGCTGTCCTGCCTCTTTCGCCGCGGCCAGCAGTACGCCAAGCCGGCGTTCGGCGCGGAGCTGGAATTCCGATGCATCGGCCAGCAGCGCCCGATCGCGAATCTGGCGGGCATAGAGCTTGACGTGGGCCAGCTCGTCGCGGATCGAGAGCACTTCCTCGACCTTGGTCGCTTCCGCCAGCGCCGCCCGCGCGCGCTCGTATTGCGCCAGCATCGTCATGCGGAGCCCGCCTTCAGCATGCTGGTGATGATCGCCCGGCTGGCAGGCGGCATGGCGAAGCCACGGCCCCAGACCGTCTTGATTTCGATGCCGAACGGCTTCAGCTTTCGACGCATCTTGCAAATCCAGACGTCGACGATCTTGATTTCGGCTTCGTCCTGCTCATGCATGTAAAGCGCCTCCAGCATGAGCGACTTCGTCACCATTTCGTTTTTCGCGAGCAGGCCGCAGATGACCGCTTCGCTGCGCGTGAGGCCGAACTCGAGCGGACAGTCGAGAGAAAGACCGGTAATCTCCTCGAGCACGCAGACGCGGTGCTGCAGTTCCTCGATCCGCCGCTCGAGCGCCTGGACATAGTCGTCGCGCAGCGTCACGACTCATGCCCCCCCCCCTGCGATCCGGGCGAGCCACCGATCCTTCAGGCATCGCCACAACGGCACCCGGTTCAGGCGCGCATCGGCAACCGCGCGGGCGACACCTGCGTTGCCTTCGATCACAATCGCGGCCGTCAGTTCGTCCAGGTCGATCTCCGGACGTTCCTCGCAAACGATCTTGTCGACCGCGATGATCTCGGATGCGCCGATCGGCGCGCGCCGTGCCTTGACCAGACATTGCAAAACCTTGCGCGCGCGCATCACGCCGCGCCGGCGCACCAGGCTGCGCACCACGCCGACCGCGGCGGTGTCGCCTTCCGCAATCGCCGACGACGGTGAGATCACGCGAATCCGCACCCCGGCGCGCCGGCAGACATTGGCGACGTCCTGAGCGTCCGGGTCGCCCGACGCCAGCAGCGCGCGATAGATATCGATCGACGACACGGTGACGCGGTCGGTGTTGTGGCCGACGAAGGCCCGCGCGCGTTCGTCCAGGCTGTCGGCCGCAACGACAAAGACCGGTATCTCGGCAAGGCCGATGGTCGCCGCCGCGATCGCCGTATGTTGTCCGTCGATGATGTGCAGCGAGGCCGGTCCCGTCCGGACCACGATCGGCGGCTTCATCCGGCTCCAACTGAATTCACTGACCATCCGCCTGATCAGCCGCAGCGAGCGCTCGGACAGGTCGCGCTGATAGGTGCCGTCCACCAGGAGCGCCGTAGGCGCCACCCATTCGAGCGACGGCCTTTCGCCGGTGACGGCCGCCGGCTTCGCCCTCGCGGCGGTGAACATCTCCAGCGCATACGCCTCGTTGCCCACGCCTTCCTGAAAAGTCTGCGCTTCAGCCTGCGCCACCATCGTGTCCGCGAGTTGCAGCAGCTTCGCCGCGTTCGGCTTCTGACCAAGCATCAGCACCAGCAGCGACTCCACGGCCAGCAAACGGCCGGGAAGTTGCGTGTTCAGATTGTCGAGCGGGTTCGTCATTGGGTTTCGTCTTTCGTGCGGGGGTTCCGATGAACGCGAAGGTACGCCGGCCGTCGGCGCCGAGCAAAAAACGGCGTTGCCCCGAGGGGAATCAGAATTGCCCCGAGGGGAATCGGATTTCTCCAGTCATGCAAAAAATGCGGGGCTCGCTGAAGCATGTTAAGGCCGCGCAGGAACTCATGTTTTTGACCGGTCAGCCGCTTTCGATCTGCCAGAAAGTGCTCTGCGGACAGCGAATTGAAAATCGCGAAATGCTGGCCGCTTTTTTTCGGTCGCGGCTGATCGTTCCGGCGATCATCGGCCTCACCGAAGGGGTCACCGATCCCGACGCAAAGGCCATTCGGAGGTTCGCCCAGAAGCTTGAACTGAAGCGCCAGCTCGCAGCCCTCGACCAGGAGGACGGCGAATGATCGTCGCGCTCAGAATCGTCATCGCCGTCCTTCTCGTCTTCGTCGCGCTTTGCCTGGCGTGCGCGCTCTGGTTCGGCCGCCGGCGTGAGCTGCGGCCCGGACCCTATTCGTCGCCGTTCGGCGACGTTCCCCACGTCATTCCGCCGGAGTTGCCCTCCGCCCGGAAGCGGGCGGCCGGCGTCTTTCCATCCCCTCGGGCGCCGGCCGCCCGCGCTTTCCGCCGGAGGCACCATGGCTGACGCCGGCTTCACGTCGCTCGACTCCTTGAATTTTCTGGCCGGCAAGGCGGTCGCGAGTGCGACCGCGTTCCTCGGCGGCCGAAGCAGTTCGGCGCGGTTGGCGACAGAAGCCGACCAGTTGCTGCTCGACATGCTGGCGATCCCAACACACCCGCCGCATCCTGCGGCCTTCAACCTCAGCGATCCTGCGCGGCTGCTCATCATCACGCTCATGCGGATCGCGCGCTGCAGCGACGAGTGGCGGCTCGCGCGCTGGGAGATGATCGCCGGCGCACTGGTCGAACTGGTGCGGCGCGAGTCCAACGCGCTGCGCGACAGCGGAGGCTTAAGCGCATGAGGCCGCTTTCGCAGACGCTCAGCAACATGATCGTCCTGGTCGAGGAGATCGTCGCGCGGCCGCTACTCGAACCCACAATTGCCTCAGATAAGAGACGCTGAGGCACGCAATGACAGCGCATGCGAGGGAAACGCATTTTACCGAATTGATCGACCCGGCCGTGGTGGCCGATACGTTTGTGGAGGGGATCGGCGAGATCGAAACGATCGGCGAGAACTGTGTACGGGTGACGCTCTATGCGTCGCGCAGCATCGGCCGCGGCCAACGCGAGCGCATCGTGGTGGCGCGCCTGGTGCTCACGGAACAAATCTTCCAGCGAAGCTTGCGACAATGCACCGTGTTCTTGTCCGGCGAGGCCGCGCTGGACGAAGAAACGACCGTCGAGGGAGCTTGCCACTGACATTATGCGGCCTCCCCGTCGAACAACGTGGCAAGGTCCGGTCGAAGCTCGCGCGCCGGGATGCCAGTCACTTCGACCACGCGCGGCAGAATGTCGGTGTCGATCTTGCGCTTCCCGTTTTCCCAGCGATTGATCGCTTCGCGGCTTACCGACAGTTCACGCCCCAAATCCCCCTGCGATTTGGGCGGTATGAAGCTATTTCGGTACACGGTGAGAGGGTGCGGCTCGCTCATGACCGCGATGAGTAACCGATTCGGTCACTTTTTGGGAAGCGGAAATGTGACCGTTGCGGCCCCTGCGCTCCGGCCCGTCCACAAGTACGATGGCAGCATGGCCCCAAACGCTAATCCGCGCCGCCTCCTCTACCTTGTCGAGTGGAGAAAATATCTCAAGGTTCGCCCCGCAGCGATTGCTGAGGCATTCGATATCGAACGCGAATCGGTTCACCGGATGGAGCGCGAACAGAACCGCATGGATGCGGAGAAAATCGCCAAATACGCTGATGTGCTTGGAATTTTACCCGAGCAACTTTGGCGGCCGCCCCCGACCGGCGACGCCAACACCGGCGATGTTGGGCTGACAGCAGCGGAACGCGAGGCGGCATTCACACTGTTGTCAAAACTCGCAAACACGCCCGCAAGACCCAAAAGCCGCCAGAGGGGCAAACCATAGTAACCTGTCTGGTCACAGTTTATAATTGACCAAAAGTGACCGAATAGGTTACTTTCTCCCGACCGCAAATCGGGAGACGCGCCGTGTTCGTCAACTCTATCCGCCCCCCATCAATTGGCCGGTTTCTCTGCCTCTGCCCCCGCTGGGCGGCTGGCCGCCCGATAGACCCGGTAAACACGTTTCCGGCCGACGATGATGCCAAGGCCAAAAAAGATCGTGGAGCCGAGGAATTCGATACCGGCCTCGATCTGCTGCATGACCGTCGTGGCGGAGTAGTAGCTGTAGCTCGATCCGATGGTCGCGCCGATGAGCAGCAAAAGGCAGATGACGCCGACGGCCGTCGGCCTCACCTCCTCGATGATGGTCGCCGTCGCGACACTGGCCGGATCAGCGACGCGCTGACCGTTGCGCCGCAACGATGCGATCCCGACAGCGATCAGCCGCACGACAAGGAAAACAAAGAAGGCGACTGCGACAACCGTGAACCAGTCGGCCGCGGTTTTCGGCATCCATTCGAGCAGACTGTCCATTTCCCCCACCGGACGTTTTCCGCCGCGCTACGCACGGCCCCGCCATCGACTTTGCCACCAACAGTTGCGGCCGACAACCTCGCCACCTGCACCCAGATCGAGGCCGACGCCGCCCTCGCCGAATGGCAACGCCAGCGCCACCTCCCGCCGACGCTCCGCATCGTCGGCTTTGATCCCGCCCTCGCCGCCTATGAAGCCACCCTCGACATGATGCGCGAGGCATTCGGCCGCCGCGAGGTGGCGTGATGGGCAGGCAATCGCTCAAAGAGCAGCTTTTTGACCGCACCGTCGATGGTGATGAGGTGGCGGACCGCATCATGTTGGTCCTGCGACACAGCGCGATCAATAGATTTGAGCGCACAGAGCTGCTGCGGGCGCATTTTCTCGCCAGCTATCACATGGCCCATTGGGAAAACGACATGTTCGATTTTCACGCGGACCATTTGTCGCTCAGCCCATTCAGGGACCGCGCCGAAATTGTGTCGGCGTATTCGGGCGGCCGGCCACTGCTTGACCGCAAACGGTCGGAGGCAGCCCAAACGCAGGCGGCGGAATAGCGATGACCGGCTACGTGCCCCGCCCGGTCTGGTGGATGACCACCCGCGAGACGCTGGCGCCGGCGCGGATGCGCGCGCGCGTCCTTGAAATCCTGTCGGACGGCAAGGCGCGCGCTCCCCGCGACATTTACGGCCCGCACGGCTACCTCCCGAGCGCCGTCTGCCGCGCGCTGCTGGAGCTGGTGCGCGACGACCTCGTCAGCCGCGCCGGCGAGCCGGGCGCTTATCGCTACAGCATCGCCGCGGCGATCGCCGAGCCGACCAGCATCGTCCCGACGCAGGACTCGACGCCTGCGATCCCCCGCTACGTGGAACCTCGGGAGACGGCTCCATGAGCACCTTTCGCCTTCGCACCATGGAGGAGGCGGCCGCAGAATTCCGGGTGAGTCGCCGCTTTTTTCAAGATTTCATCCGCGCGAACCCATTTTATCGCGTTATGGGTCGGCGTAAGCTATTTTCCGATGACGACATGCGCCGCCTGTACGAGCTCCTGCCATGCCCCTCAAACTCAGAGCGCCCCGCAAAGGCAAAACGCCGAACTGGTCAATCCGCGGCACCCACCTCGGAATCTACGTTGAACGAACTACGGGCACTCCTGACAAGGCACAAGCCCAAAGAGTTGTTACCCGTATCCGAAAGCAGATCGAACGTGGTGAATATGCCGCGCCGGCCGAGCCGGTAGCGACCATAAAGCTCGAGCCGACGTTTGCTGACGCCGTGCTGGCGTATCTACGTGCGGACGGAGATCCGAAGGGCATCAGCGCAATCATCGAGCAGACCGGACCCTACGCCCTGCGCGACCTCAAGCTGTCCGAAATCGACCAACTCGCGATCGACAATGCGGCCAATGCGCTCTATCCCGATGCGCCGCCACAAACCAAGAACCGCCAGTTCTACACGCCGGTTTCGGCGATCCTGAAGCGTGTCGGCATCGACACCGCCATCAAGCGCCCGAAGGGCTGGCGCGGCAGCAAGAGCATATCGTGGCTGGAACCGGATCAAGCATTCCGGCTCATCGAAAACGCTTATTCGCAGGATCCTGAATTCGGCCTGATGTGCCTGACGCTGCTGTATACTGGTATGCGCCTCGGCGACATCCTCGGCGCACGGCTACGCGACCTCAAGATCGACGAGGCCCTGCTCTATATCCCCGACACAAAGAACGGAGAGCCCCGTCCAGTGCATTTACCGCCCATCGTGGTAGAAGCCATGCGGACACAGCCGTCGCGCGCTCCACGGCCACGTAAAGCCGACGGCAAGCCCCTTAAAAACGGAGAGGCGGGCCGCAGCCCGGCGGATGCCGGCGTGCCGTGGCTGGAACGCGACCGGAACGCCAAGCTGTTCCGCTTCCACGCCGGCACGCCCCTCCGACAGCGCCTCGCGCGCGCGATGAAAGTATCGAAACTATCCTTCCCGCGCCGGCAGGGCGGCTTTCACGTCTTCTGCCACACCTACGGCACATGGATGACGCGCTACGGCCAGCTCGACACCTTCGGACTGGTGCGCACCGGCCGCTGGAAAAATCCGGAGTCGGCCAGCCGCTACAACCACACCATCGCCAGCGAGGAAGCGCGCCGCGCCGACCGCCTTCCGACGTCTACACGCATAGCTCGGAGCCGGGGAAAATCCGGGGAAAACACCTCACCCGTCGAAAACTGTACGATAAATCAACGATAGAAACTCCCTTCACACGGGAGAGGTCCAAGGTTCGATCCCTTGTGCGCCCACCATGAAAAGCTCAATAAACAAGGGCTTTTCTCAATTCAGCAAAATCATTCTTCGGCAGTTCGCAACAGAACGAATCGCGAAACGCGCGCATCGATCCGTGGACTTTCAGGGGGACTTTGTTCTTGGCGCGTTCCCCCGTTCACGTTCATGGGGGATGCGATGAGGCTGATCGTGCTCGCCGTTTATCGGAATGTCATCGGAGCAGAGAATTCCGAAAGAGAAAATCTATACAATATCCAGCGAAGTGGACCGGGTGCTACTTGCAGAATGGAGACCTCCTAGAGACAGACAAGCATCCATACCCTCCTTCGGAACAACCACATTTCCGCCGGCATATGCCGTTTGCGGATCATAGGTCATGGAACATCGGCTTTGCGCCGCAAGCCGGCCAGATACTTATCGCTCAGGTATTCGCTCCTGAATGACCTCAAATAACGGCTGCATTCACATCGCTCAGACGTGCGTTGTATTTCAGCCCACGGACACGCCCGCTTTTGCCCGTCTGATTCCGAGTGCCAGAATGCGATGCAATAGATCCGGGTAATCGAGGCCGTCATGCCGAGCCGCCTTAGCGAACTCCTGGCTCTCCGCGATTTCGGGATTGGGATTTGCTTCAATGAAATACGGGGTCCCGTCGGGCGCAAGGCGAAAGTCGATGCGCGCGTATCCATCGAGCCCCAGCGTTCGATAAATGCGTTTCGCTGTTCGCTGAATGCGGGCGGATACTTCCGGCGCCAGGTCCTCGGCTGGTCCGTCCGCGATTCCGACCCGCTCCTGGTAGCTGGTATCGTGCTTGACCTTCTCGGTGGCGATGTGCCGGGCACCCCCCATGGTTCCGAACTTCAATTCCCACACCGGTAAAGCCCTCAGCCGATTGTTGCCGAGCACGCTCACATACAGTTCACGTCCCTCGATGAATTGCTCGGCGATGGCGGCGGTTTCGATCCGCTCGTGGATAAAGGCAACCCGCTCGGCAAGCTTCTCGTCCGTATCGACGACAGACGCCTGCGAGATGCCAGGCGACCCATCCTCGTTCAGGCTTTTGACAATCAGCGGTAGCGCTAGGCGCGGCGGCCGCTTGACCTTGCGGCGCATTGGAAACACGGCGAAAGCCGGGACTGCAATCCGGCGATGATGCACCAGCGTCTTCGACAGATCCTTGCCGCGTGCCAGCACCAGGCCGCGCGGATTACACCCCGTATAAGGGACCTTCATCAGTTCGAGAAAGCTTGCGATATGCTGGTCATAGGCGGTCTGATAGTGAAATTCTTCCAGTAGCGTGAACACTACATGCGGTTTGAAACTTTCGATCTCGTCGCGAACAGGCTTGATTTCCTCCTGCACACCAAGCGGACGAACGTTGTGGCCAGCCGCACGCAGGGTGCTTACGATATCGTATTCCGTTTTCCATTTATTGATTTCCTGCGCCGTGTAGCCGTCGGTCGATTCTGGCGGCACGAAGTCCGGATGCATGAGCACGAGGATTCGCAGGCGTCTCATAGGGCGATCCATTTACGTCTTGATGGGCCGAACAGCGCGTGCATCGTCTTGGCCGTCAACAACACAGTGAAGTCCATCACGAGCTTTCGTTCGGAACCGACAGCGCGCAGATTGAGCTCGCGACAGCGAGAGATCATGTCATCCAGCACGGCATCGAGCGTCAGTTGGTTCTCGCCGGTCCACTGCGCGACCAACTGCCGGATGTGAGCACGATGCCGCCGGATGAAACGCGATGCCGGTTGCGCCCGGGAGTGTCTGGGATCGGCGGAAAACAGCCGAGAGAGATCGCGATCATACGTCTTCGGCGGTGTGAAGGCGTAGAATGCCTGCTTTTTCCGATAGTGCTCGCCAAGCGTTTGACTGAGTTCAGCTAAGGGCTCGACACGCTCCCGCGTTGTGAGTAGCGGCCGTTTTCCGGCGATCTCGCTCATCAGCTCATCGACATATTCGAGCTTCTTCAGCGCCGGCCAATGGGCATAGCGGGTCCGCCAGTTAGACCGCGGCCGCAGCCACACCGCGAAGGTTTCGGCGAAGTCCTCGTCTGGATGGCTCTGCGCATACCAGAGTCGAAGATGCTGGACATACCGCCGGCTGGCCGGATTGGGCCGATAATAGCGCGGGTATCGTTTCGAGGATAAGCCGAATAGCTGCTGCCAGCGTCGGCGGCGTTGTAGCTGATAGGCGTGCTGCACCGTATGGCCAGCCTCATGACGGAGAATCGCCATGCACTCGGACCAAGTGCCCCCCTCGACCTCGAGCATCATCTTCCTCTCGATCTTCATCAGGCGGGGATGAGTAAGGTAAAAGGGAATGGCAATGCCGGGCGAACTTGCCGGACTGAACCATTCGCTCGAGATCCATGCGTGCGGCCGCAGCCGGATCCCCCGCTCCTCGAGTTCTTCATGCAGAGTTGCGAGACAATCCTCGAGCCAGGTGCCTTTGACACCAACCTTCAAACTACTAAGGCGGCGCTCAAGCAACTCCTTATCCGATAGCTTTTCCCAGGTAAATTTGCGGCGCGACATAGGATATCTGAGATAATGAACATCGACTTTTAGATGGTGCCACAAGATGTTGCTCACAACAACTGCGGGTCTTCTCAGCGCGCCACTGTTCAGTCGCGTACCTCAGTGAGCCGCGGCATCTCCGTCACCGAAGGCTGTATCAGAGCTTTCCAGTCCGCCTCCTGCCACGCGTCCCCGCATAACCAGGCGATGCTTGCCAAGCATCCAGATGTCGTCGCATCGGCTGTTGGCTTTCTGGTCTGGAGCAGGAATGTCGCCAGCTGGCTCATGCTCAGGATCAACAATGTCGCCCGAAAGGCTGTCGGATTCTGCCGCACTGAGGCCAGTGATCTCGATAGCCCGGAGACCGCAGATCCTCTCCGACTAACTCCGTTAAGCTAAATTCATAATATCGGCTTTGCTAGCCGAGTGCAATTCGTCAGCAACTCCAACCACTCCACGAACAACCCAGTTCGTAAATGCTCTCTTTAGGCTAAACCCCACGCGCTTCGTTAGCGGGAGGAACATCAGAGACGTGATTAGTCCATGAATCTCGTTGCGGCACGCACAATCACGGCGAGCTTGTCTTCAGCCGAGGTCGCCGCACAAATCGGATTGTCGGCGAACGTCGCGAATCCGCAGTCGGGATGCAGCAACACGCGCTCGCGTCCGAATAGATCGACGGCGCGGGCAATCTTTGCGGCGACATCATCGATCAGCTCAGTCTCTACATGCTTCTGGTTGACGACGCCAACACCGATGCGAGCATCGGCCGGCAACCGACGAAGGATTTCCATTTCGCCCGCGCGTGGCGTGCACATCTCCAAAAGATAGGCGCCTACCTTCATGCCGGCGAGCGTCTCTACCAGCGGGGCATAGCTGCCGGCCAATGCAACGCTCTCGTCGGGCGTCCAGTTGCCGCGACAAACGTGCATCGCGATACGCTCGCGCGGCAGACCGTCGACGACGGCGTTCATCAGGTCCCGCGCGAAGCCGAGTTCATGTTCTGGCCCAAGCGATTCCGATAGCGCGCCACACATGAAGCTGCGCTTGCTCTTCGGCCCGCTGAACACCACTTCGGACAGCACCGGCTCATCAAGCTGCACCAGAGCCGCGCCGCCGTCGAGCAGATCGATCACCTCCTCGCGCAACACCCGCACGATATCCGCCGCGATCTGTTCGCGCGAGGAATAGACCTGCTCGGAGATGCACTCCATCCACATGGTCCGCGTCAGCAGATAAGGCCCCGGCAGCGCGACCTTGACCGGCTTCGCTGTGACGCCGCGCAGGAAGTCGAGCTCATGGCCGGCGATCGGTCGTGCGCGGCGGATCGGGCCGAACACGCCAGGATGGCGCACGTCGCCGGCGGGAACGTCGAGTGCGCGCAACTCCGCCTCGAACTCCTCCGGATGATCGACCAGCGGCAACAGGTCGGTCAACGGCACCAACTGGCAGCCGTCGAGGCGGGTGGCGACAAAACTTGCATAGCTGTCGCGGCGCTGCTCGCCGTCGGTCATGACGCCGACGCCAGCACGTTCCTGTGCGGCAACCACCAGTCGGACCGCGTCATCGGCGGTTTCGTGAAACCGCGCCTCCTCGAGCCGGCCCTCTACGTGATCGTGCATCGCCTCGACCATCCAGCGCGGCCGCGGCCAACTGCCGATGCCCATTACCGCCAGCGGTGGCACCGCCTGCGGCGCAACGATGTCCTTGCGGCGCGGCAACGGCTTCGGTGGCGTCGAAGCCACGGCCGGCGCGACCGAAGCCGCTGGAGCTCTCGGCGCTTCTGCCTTGCTGCGCTCCGCGAGTTGCCCCTTGCAGACCAGGAATTTGCGTTGCTTGCCTTCCTTCGACCATGTCACCAGCTCGTTGCCGGTGAGCCGACACCACGCCGGCAAATCCTCATCGACAGAAATCTCGGTCGAGCGGATTTCGAGCAGGCCACCGCGCGGCAGCGGATCGATATGCTTGCGGATCAGCAGCAACAACCCGTTGCCGCAGTCGAGATCGCCGCCGTCAAAGCTGACGTCGGGCGGCAGGTGGTCATTCATCCCAAAACCCATCGTGACTTCCTGCTCGACGTCGTTCGACCCATGATCAGCGTTTGCGTCGCCGGCCGACCTCGTAGCCGACCGCACCGATGCCGACGGCAAACACGCCGAACGCCGCGATCAGGCCCGGCGATAGCGGTGCGGCAGGTGCCGGCGCATGGTGCGAAACCTGTTGCGCGGACTGCGCCGTTGCAGGATCTGCCGGCGCGACGCCTGCATTCGCCTGCATGTTATCGTAGGTGCGCGCCAGCATCTGACGGCCGATGTCCTTCAGGATCGCCTGACCCGCGACGCGGCCCTGCCCGAGCACAAGATCGATATTGGTGATGGTCGGACCGCCGAGATTGGCCGAGCGGTTGCCCTGCTTGTCGGCGACGTGCCAGCCGAGCACCTTGTCGCCCTCGATGCGATCAACCGCGATCTTGAAGTAGCTTTCCGGTCCGTCGACTGACGCGCCAGGCTTCAGCCGGATCTCGTCCTTGTTGACCAGCATGAAGCCGAAGTTGTGCCCGGTGGGACAGCCGACGGGATAAACCGCGAAGCGTGGATCGCCGGCATAGCTGTCGCCGTAGCGCAGGCTGAACGCCTTGCCATAGATTTTCAAATTGGCCTTGCCATCCTTGAAGGGCTCCGGCCACGGCGACAGGAAGCCGATCGCGTCGCCATGCTCGAACACCAGTTTCTTGCGCGCGCCGGTATCCTCGATCAGCAAATCGTTCTGCACCGGGCCGAGGGTCTTGGCCAGCACGACCTTGCCGTCCTCGATCACCTCGATGTCGACGGTGCCCGCCGCCGCATCGACGGCGGCAACCTTCACGGTCCGGTTGCCCGCCTTCCATTCGTCGCCGGCGGCGGCCAGCCCGGCGAACACCTTGTCGTCGGCAAGCACGATGCGGTCCATCCGCACGCCGGACAGCCAGTCGAACACCATCTGCTTGGGATTGGCCTCGCGCGCCTTGCCCTGATTATAAAGCTGCGTAAACGAGAGGCCGTTCCACCAATCCTTCTGGGTGGTGGAGAGCACCGGCGAGCCGAACGCCCATTCCCAATCGGTGCCGGCGATGGTCTTGACGTGCAGCGTATGGTTGGCGGTTTTGCCGTGGCCGACCGTCGCGTAATATTGATAGACCGTACCTCCGACGATCACGCTCTGCCCGGCCGGAATGGTGACATTCTCCTTCACCACCACCGACATGTCGTAATCGACATAGGTGGGCAATCGGCCCAGCACGGGAATCGGTTCGCCGCGCAAGGCCACCTCACCGCCCCAGGTATCCTCGTGATAGACGAGCCCGCCGGCCGGAATCACCACTTCGCCGTTCTCGACCCTGCTCTTGCGAATGAAAACGGCATCGAACTTCGGCGGCTTGCGGCCGAAGTCGTCGGTCACGGCCTTGCCTTGCGGCAATCCGGGGAGGCCCGGCACATAGGCCGGGCGCACCGGCCGATCGGCGATCAGCGAGAACGGCGGCGGCGCAATGTCCTTGTCCGCGATGGGATGCGCCAGCGGCATGTCCGGTTTGGCCGGATGCAGAACCTTGGCGTAATCCTCGGCGAATGCGTGCGGCGCAGCAACGAGAAGCATGGCGGCGGCAGTGAAGGCCATGAGCCTGTATTTCGTCATCGAAATCCTCCCCCGAAGATACATCGACAGAACTGGACGGCGGCGTCGCGCTCAGGCGAAGCGGCTTTCGCCCTGTTTGAAAGAGTCGCTCTCGCATGTCGTCCCGGACTGGTCCGGCAGAACGCAATTCGACAGTCGCCGTGACAGAAACAGCGTTCCCCAACCGGTGAGCAGCAGCGTGTTGAGAGCGATCAGCCACTTCGGCACGCCGGCGAGCAGCGTTCCGGCGATGCCGAGACCGACCACCGACAAGGCGGGCGCGAGACAACTGACGCACAGGGCCGACAACGCTAGCGCCCCGCCGCCCATCGCCGCACCCGCAGCCGCCCCACCGCCGGCGCGACGGCCGACGCTCAGGGCAAAGCCGATGAAGGCGACCGAGAGGCCCACGGAGATCGCAGTCCAGTACTCTGCGAGGCGAGTGAAGCTGAGCCACCAGGCAGCGACCGGCGCGTGAACGATCTGTCCGCCGGCGCCGAAATCCTCCTCGAGGAAACCGCACAACTCGCCGTCGGCCAGCGTCGCCGGCACCTTGAAGGTAAGATAGCTCAGGGCGGCGTAGCCGAGCGCGCCGGCAATGAACAACAGCGCCATTCTGCGGAACGGAATCATGATGTCACTCCGGCGTGCGCGACAATCAGTAGGACACGCCGGGGGCACCCTCGCCCATGAACTCGACCAGCTTGGCGCCGCCAACGATCACCGCACCCGGCACCAGACTGCCGTCGTCGAGGCCACGCTTCTTGAAGCATGGCGAGCACACATAAATCTTGCCGCCTGCCTCGGCGAAATTGGTCATCAACTCTTTCAGCGGAGCAAAGCCGTCCTCATGGACGTCGTCGGCATAACCCTTGACACCAAGCCGGGTGCCTTCAGTCGACAGAAACACCACCGTATCCTTGTCGGATGCGACCGCGGCATTGGCGACGACGAAAGCGACCGTCGCCTTGTCGGTATCGTCCTTGGCACAGGTCAGGCTGACGACGAATTTACCGGGCATTCTTTTCCTCCTCATGATGCGGAGTTATTTCCGCATGTAGTTCAGCTTCATCGACATACGCTTCGCCGCGGCCACCGCGGTCGCCTGCGCACATCCCCATCAACTCCAGTTCATGCGCGACCGAATCCAGTAGCTGTGGTTGGGGATGTCCACTTCGAGCAACTCGTTGTTCGTCATCCGGCACCATGCTTCGATGTCGATCGGCGCGGCAGGATCGAGCGCGATCACCTTGAGAACCTCGCCGGGCATTTCTCGCAGCCTGCGCCGCAGAATCATCACAAGCTCGCCACAGCCCATGTCGCCGGCGTGCCATTCGTCGCGCGCCTCGATATGCTCAGCCATATCTCTTTATTTCGCGGCAAATTGAGATATCCGGTCGTTGCATCATGATTCCAGGCACACCTCCCTCTTCGCGGAAGCGCTGCAAGCGCCGCGACGGCAAACATCCCGTGAGCTCGCTGCACGTAAGCACAACGAGCCGATACTTCGGACGATGACTGAAGGCAGCCTGTTCAGCAGACATCCCGCGCACGAATGCGGCGGAGAAAGCCCAACACGGGGCACGACGTTTGAACCAAGCTACAGTTTTAGATGTTATGAAGACTTGTTCTGTTGGTCAAGTTCGTTTTCTTTTGCAAATCGGAGGGTCGATCTTAGCAATCGAGCCAAAGGTCCGGCGGCGTGATGCCATATCCGCGTCGGAAGGCGCGGTTGAAATAGGACAGGCCGTCGAAGCCGGACATATGCGTAATCGATTCGATCGTCGAGGTGCCATGGGCCGGACTGTGCAGCAGTTGCCGCAATCCAGCCACAAGACGAAATCAGAAAAAGTTGTCTGTTCTTCCTGGAACAGCTTGCGGCCCGCCGTCGTTTCCGCTTCCCACTTGGCGAGCAGATCAAGTCGATCACCAAATGCGGCATCTTCGCCTGGGCTGGCCTACAGTTCAACTTCCGTGCCATCAGCGGCTGCGCGTCATCGATGATGAAAGCGTTCGTTGTGGTCCCACCCATGTCGAAAAGCAGAATTTTGTCCACGTTGACCGCGGCCCCGACCTGTCCCGGCTCCGTGGCGAAGTAGACTATCTTACGTGCGCACTGCTGTGGGCCTTGTCTTTTGTGTCGAACTGATCCTCGATTAGCATCACACTACACCTTGGCGGCGGAGCGACGCGACTTCTTCAGGGGAGAAGCCGGCCTGTGTCAGAACCTCGTCAGTATGCTCGCCGAGTTCCGGCGGGGCCTTGCGGAATTGCGCAGGTGTACGACTCAGGCTGATCGGCTGGCCAAGAATCTCGATCTTCCCAAGTTTCGGGTGATCGAGGGGTTGTACGATTTTTGTTTCCTTAACCTGGGGATCGCTGAACATCTCATTCAATTTATAGATCGGTCCGGCGGGCACGCCGGCGGCGTTGAGAATCTCCACCCACTCAGCGGCGGTTTTCTTCAAGGTCGCGGCTTCGATTGCAGCATTCATGACATCGCGGTTCTGCTCCCGCAATTGAGCGGTTAGAAAACGCGGATCGGTCCCCAGTTCCGGAGCGTCGATCGCCTTGCATAAGCGCAGATAGCTATCGTTGCCCACAGTGGACAGCGTGAAATAGCCATCCTTTGCGCGATAGACACCCGTAGGAACGATTTGCGGATGATCGTTGCCGCGCTGCTGTGGGATGCGCCTGTCTATAAGCCAGCTCATGGCCTGGTAATCCAGCAGCATGATTTGGGATGACAGCAAATTCGTCTGTACCCACTGCCCCTTACCGGATTGATCGCGTTCGAGAAGGGCAATCATCGTCCCCATTGCGGCAAATATGCCTGCACTTAAGTCTGCCGGTGAGATGCCAACACGGAGCGGCCCCTTGTCGGGATAGCCGGTCAGCCACATCAACCCGCCCATACCTTGGGCGATAAGGTCAAACCCAGGACGTTTGCTGTAAGGCCCGGTCTCGCCGAAGGCAGAAATCGACGTATAGACCAACCGCGGATTGATCGAGGACAGGCTTTCATAGTCGATGCCCAACCGGTGCTTGACGTCGGGCCTGAAATTCTCGACGACAACATCCGCCGTCTTCACCAGCCTTTTGAGAACCTCAACCCCTTCAGGTCGCTTCAGGTCGAGGGTGATACCGCGCTTGTTGCGTTGAGCATTGATGTAATCGGACGAATAGCGATTGTCCCCCATGGGATCGCCTCCGCCATCCGTGCGCTCGATCTTGATAACATCGGCGCCGAAGTCCCCTAAGAACTTCACGCAAGTCGGACCCGCTCGTACTCTGGAGAGATCGAGCACTCGGATGTGAGAAAGAGGAAGAGCAGACATATTACCTCAACGTTGAAAGGTGAGACTCATACGATTCCATTCGCCCCGATCGATCCTCATGAGGCAAGCTCCAGCGGCTCTCCTTCATACGCGCCATCGACGGGCTTGCTCACTCGAATGAGTCCCCAGAATTTGCTGAAGTCCGCATCCGCAGTGGTGTGTGTGGCGTTCGAAAAGTTCGGATTTCCCAATACCAGCGAAACATCATCCGGGAGCGTCAAGGTCCTGATCGATTCGAGTGTATTCTTGAGAGCGTCGGACTCAATCGAGCCAAACTTCGATTGCGAGGTTGCACAACACCATGCAAAAAGGTGCATCGTATCGCGAGCCAGACAACTAATTCCGAGGTTCTGGATCGGCCCGATCTTTCGTAGCGCCGAAATCATCTGGTCACGACTTTGCGAACTCGACGGGAGTTGAGTGCCGATCCGATAGTTGATGGCAAAGAACTGATCGCGAACGGCTTCTGGAACCTGTTCGGTTAAGTCACCGTAGAGAGCGGCCGGTTCTCCCACCACCTTGGCTTTCCATCCAAGCGTCTGCATTCCGAGCATCACGACGCGCACGCCCTCGCGCGCGACGGTGCTGAACGCGACAATATCGGCGCCCGCCTCTCGCAGCGCTTGCAGTTGCGACGTCAGATCCTTGGCATCTCCGGAATGTTGCTTATAGCCAGCTACAGCTAGCCCATGCGTCCGCGGCAGATCCGCTGCAAGTCCGTCTCCCAGGGAAACTTGTGGCGGATTTGTGCTGACGAGGATACCGACCTTGGTCCCGCCCAGCTTCTTGATCGCAGCGGCCATGGCAGGAATACGCTTGGTCACGAGATCGCTGAGCTGGAAGCTGTAAGGGAACTTCGAAGCATCGCCGATCTGGGGGCTTGCGCCATTGCTGATCGTCAAAACCCGTTGCGACGTTGTAAAGGGTAACGCAGCCAGCGTGGTTCCACTTATGATGCCGGGATAAAGAAGATCAACTTTCTGATCGGAGACCAGCTCCTTTGCGGCAAGCAGCGCCCTTCCCGGGTTTGTCGCATCATCCCGTACAACGAGTTCGACGTGGCGACCGAGAATTCCACCGGCGGCGTTGACCTGATCGAGTCCAACCGTCAAGCCGGCGAGGACAAACTCTCCGTACTGAGACGCAAGGCCGCTCTTGGGCACGACAACCCCGATCCGAAAAGGCTTTCCCGCGCCGAGAGCGCGGCCAGATCGAACAACGAACGGCGCGGAAGCAAGACCCGACAGGACAGTACGGCGAGTGAGGCGCATTGGTCAGACTCCTGATTGTCTCAAGGATGACAGGACGTTCTCGATAGAACCGTGGGCGACGATCGCGCCGACCTCGAGCAGATACACTTCGCTGGTCAGCCCAATCAGCCAACCGGGATGCTGCTCGACAATCAGTGTCGGCAAGCCGGTCCCTGCGATTCTGGCGATGAGCGCAAACAACTCACGGGCGACTGGGGGAGCAAGTCCGGCCGATGGCTCGTCCAACAGCAGCAAGGCGGGAGCCGAGATAAAACACACCGCAAGGGCAAGAGCTTGCCGTTGGCCACCGCTCAGCAAACCGGCACGGCGGTCCCGAAGCGGCTCGAGCATTGGAAACCATGTCCAAACGCTCTCGATATCTCGCGGAGTCGCTCCCCGAGCCTTGGCCAGGCGCTGCCCGAGGATGAGGTTCTGTCTGACGGTTAGAGAGGCAGGTAGCCGGCTGCCCTCTCGGAGCAAAGACAGGCCCCGCAACGCGATTTCGTTGGGCTTTAGACCCGCGATGGGCAAACCGCCCAGCGCGATGTCCCCGCGGCACTGTCCGTGCAATCCGGCGATGGCTCGAACCAACGTGGTCTTGCCAGCTCCATTGTGCCCAAGTATGCCGACGACCTCACCCTGATTGACGGTCAAGCTGATATCGTTCAGCACCCTCGCTTGACCGTACCATGCGAACAGATTGTCGATCACGAGGTTCATGCGGGACCATCCGCGATGATCGGTTCGAGGTCGTGATGCAGATAGGCTTTCAACCTCGGCGGCAGTTCGTTTGCCAGGTCCGCACGACAGGTTACCCTGCCACTTTCCAGCAGGACGAGACTGTCGCAAAGGCCGAGAACAAACGGGACATTGTGTTCGACGACCAAAATCGTAATCCCGCGAGCGGCCATCTCTCTCAGCCGTTGCGCCAGCATCTGACGCTCATCTTCGTTTAGTCCTGCAGCCGGTTCATCCAGCAATAGCAGCACCGGACGGCTGACGACCGCACGCGCGATCTCGATCATTCTCTTGAGACCCAGCGACAGTTCGGCAACCGGCTTTTCCAGAAGCGCTTGCGGCAAACGCATCGCGGAGAATGTATCTATCGCTGCTTCGCGGCGGTCGCGGCTACGGGCCCGTTCCGATGGCAGCGCGAAAAGCCCCGGAATAAGGCGGCTATATTCCGCAGCGAGGCGGACCTCTATATTTTCGCGGGTCGTCAATTCCTCGATCAGGTGTGGCACCTGGAAGGTCCGCCCAACACCCGCACGAGCCAACCGATCCACGCGCCAGCGAGTCACGTCGATGCCGAGAAAATGGACGCGACCGTCCTCCGGCGCGATGAAACCCGAGAGCACATTCAAGAACGTCGACTTGCCCGAGCCATTCGGGCCGATCAGCCCGACAATTTCTCCCTTTCTTATCGAAATATCGGTTCCCTGCAGCACTTGCAGACCGCCGAAGGCTTTCGTGATGCCTTTCGCGCTCAGTATTTCCGACCCAAGCGGAGGGCGATCGCAAGCTGCAACCTCTGACTCTGTCGCAGTAATGACTGCGTTGTCGTTCGTCCCCTTGACGCTTGCCCATGACGAAGGATGGAAAAGGCGCCGAACCAACGGAACGAAGCCGTCCGGCAAGATAAGGGCCGAAATCAACAATCCCAGTCCAAGCGCAACGGAGTTCAACTCGCTGAACGGCCCGACCCAAAAGCTCAGCGCGATGAGAGGAGCCATCCCCAGGAATGGTCCCCACAAGGTACCGGCCCCACCCAACATGACGCCGGTCAAAAGCAAAAGAGTGAGATTAATTCCGAACGAGTCGACGTTGACGAAACCATCCGTGAAAGCCTGGAGAGTCCCCGCCAGGGCCGCCGGTATCGACGCAAGCACATACGCAACGAAGCGGACATGTCCGGGACGAATCCCTAAAGAGCGTGCGACAGACCCCAGATCTCGAACAGCTCGGAACTGATAGCCCCAGTTCGACCCTACGATATTCCGAACAAGCAGGCTTACGATAACAAGCAGAAGGAGGCTGAATTCATAAAGCGCCCAATCAGGCAGGGTATGGTCCAGGATGGCCGGAGCCTTTATTCCGGTCAGCCCGAATTCACCCCCGGTCCACACCTCGGTCAATACAACAAGCTTGGCGAAGGCCAGGACCGCAAACATTGTGATCAATGCCAGATACCAGCCTCGCACCCTGAGGCCGGGCAACATGATCAGCGCCCCGGCTAACGTTCCTCCAACAACTCCTCCGAGAACAGCGGTCAGAAATGAGGCGTCGGCATGCACACTCAACATGCCCGCGCTATAGGCGCCTGCGGCCATCACCACGGCATGGCCCAATACAAGTTCGCCGGTGTAGCCAATCGCGAGATTGAGCCCCACCGCAGTCATCATATAGGCGATCGCAATGCCATACCGGGCGAAGCTGTATGAGCCCTGCGACACCAGTGGCAGCAGGCTGAACAGGGAGACAAGGATAAGCGGCGCAACAACGCGGTTACGCTGAAGCCAGGACGACGTCGCCGCAAGGCGACCCATGAACCTGCCCATGGGCGCGCCGGTCTCAGCGAGAGACTCGGTGTGCATGTCAGACTTCCCGCAGATTGGCGGAGCCGAACAGGCCGGCCGTCCCGCACAGCCCCGCCGGCTTGATCACCAGAATGGCGACGACGACGAGCCAGAGCACCGGAAGCGTCGCCTGTGGCGTAGCGATTGCCGGCAGGACGCCGGTGAGAATGCCGACGATGCCACCGCCGACCAGGGCGCCGAGAAAACTGCCAAATCCCCCGATGGCCATCGCGGCGAAACCGTAGATGGCCATTTCCTGAGCGGTGAACGCGGAGGCGGAAATGATCGGCGCCACCAGAAAGCCCGCTATGCCGGAAAGAGCGCCGGCGACCGCGAAGACCAGCAGGATCACAAGCCGGGTGTTGATGCCCAGGAGTTGCGCACCTTCCGGATCCTCAAGCGTCACCCGGAAGACTGAGCCCAGAACAGTTCGCCTGACGACAACCTCGATCAGAGCCGTCAGAGAAACGCCCACCAAAATCACAAGGAGATAGGTCGGCCGCAGCGGAAGCCCGCCAAGAAGCAAGGGAGTTTCGCTGACGTAAGGAGGTACGGGGTGCGCATCCGCGCCAAACAGCAAAGCCGCGACCGCGTTCGCTGCGAGCCCCAGGCCGATCGTTGACAGCATGGTCGAATGCGTGAACGATTTCGTCCTTCCCAAAAGAGGCATGACTGCAATCAGGTGAGTCAGGATCCCCGCAACAGCTCCGGCCAAGCAAATCGCCGCGGCGGTTACCAATACCGGCCACCCGAGATTGACGCCCAGCACCAGCGCCAGGATCGTGCCGATCATGACGACGGTTCCCTGCACGAAGTTGAACACGCCGCTGGCGGCGAGGATGAGCGTGAAGCTGACCGCAATCAGGATGTAGATGCTGGCCAGCGCCAACCCTGTCACGAGGCCGAGAAGGACGATCGTTATGCTCATGAGGCCCTTGGCGCGGTGCTAGATTCTGCGGTTCTGGACGCCCGGATTGGCCAATCCAGGAGCAAGGCTGCGAGGATCACGCAGCTGCCAGCATCCGCGATCGACCGAAGACAAGAAGCTCTGCACGGCGGCGTTGAAAGCTGCCGGCTCCTCCAGATTGATCGCGTGTCCGGTACGCGGCGCGATCCAAAGCGCGGAGGAGCGGATGGTCCGCTTCAGATAGAGGTTGATATCCAGGCATGGTTCATCCTCGTCCCCGACGGCAAGAAGAACCGGAATGGTCATGGCCTCCAGATCCGTCTCGAAATCGTAGAGCGAGGGGCGCATCGCCTGATAATGGCGGAGCGTCATCGCCGATCCCTGAGCCGAGTGCTCGCCCAGATGCGCGACGAACTCCTCCCAACCGCGCGGATCCTTGTTTTGCAGTTGAATTCTCGTGGCACTCACGCCGAGATCCTGCGCGACGTGAGGCGATCCCTTGGACAGGAACGCCTCGGCCATCGCCTCTGCGTGCTGCTTGAATGAATCTCTGTGCGAGAGGGCCGCGCCTGATCCACATCCCGCGACCACCAATGACCGCGCCAGACCCGGATGACGAATTCCGAACAGAAGCGCGGCATACGCCCCCATGCTCAAGCCCACAACGTGAGCCTGGGTCAGGTCCAGCTCCCGAACCAGCGACGCAATGTCGTCGGCCGCATGAAGGTGACCGTAGTCATCGCTTTTCGATGGAACGTCGGACGGGGGATAGCCTCTGGCATTGAAGGCTATGCAGCGAAACTCTCGCGAGAACCAGCGAAGCTGCATCTCCCATTCGCGCAAGTCAGAACCGAATTCATGCACGAAAACAATGGGCTGCCCCTTCCCCGCTTCTTCATAATAAAGGCGAACGGAATTCGACGAAACGTAAGGCAACGATCTTCCTCCCGCTTGCGCACCGGCTCGTGCCGCTTCTTGCGCCTATTTAACTTCGCATGCCAAATAGTGTCAATGGCATACAATATAATCCATGTTGAGGGCCATACTGATGCCGTTTACAAGGCACCTCAGCCGTTACGTCATCGAGGTTGGAGAATGTCCCGAACCGAACCAGAGCAAATCTCCAAGGAGGCATTGCCCGCTCTTGGACAGCGCGAGCGCGTCCAGCGAGCGATCGAGAACGACATCGGCGCCGGCATCTACAAGGCGGGCCAGCGGCTGGACGAGCGGGAGATCGCAAGCCGGCTCAAGGTTTCTCGAACGCCGGTCCGCGAGGCTTTCAACCGTTTGGCCTCAATCGGCCTGGTGGAAGCGCGCCCCAATCAAGGTTGCTTCGTTACGTCTTTGACGCTGCAGGACTTCCTGCAGCAGTATGAGTTCATGGCTGACCTTGAGGCACTCTGCGCGCGACTGGCCGCACGACGCATGGAGGAAGTCTCACGGGTTCGGCTGCGCCAGCTATCTCTGGAGGGGCAGCGCGTTGCCCAGCAGGGCGACATCGAAACCTACGTCACCATCAACGTTGAGTTCCACCAGATCATCTACGCGGCGACCAAGAACCGCTTTCTCGAACAATCGATTCTCGATCTGCGCCGCCGCATGGCGCCCTATCGTGATTTTTCCGTGCGGTTGCTGGGCCGCATGGCGCGATCAGCGGAAGAGCACGTCGAGATTGCGAACGCCATCATTCATTCCAATCCGGACGAGGCCCACCGGCTGATGCGTTGGCATATGGAGCTCCTCAAGCCGGAATCCTCGGACTTCCTGATCGCGATTTCGCAAACGCTTTCCGAATAAGCATGCGCCGGATGCGCGGGGCCAGCTTGGCCGGATATGAGATGCACCGCTAAGCAGCCCGCGTCCGCGCTCGATTGCGGGCCATTGGCGCCATTCCTCCGAGACAGGAACTCTCAACGTTCCTTCGGCCTGCGGGCGAAGCGCGCCATCAGATAGTCGGTCAAGCCCACCAAGCCTTTCGGCCATCCAATCAATATCGCCACCAGCACAACGCCGAGAACGACCTTGTTGCCGTCACCGCCGATTGAAAAGAAGTTCTGCTGGATCAGGATGAGGGAGACGCCGAGGATGGGGCCCAACAAGACTCGGCGGCCAATCACGATAATGGCCGTCAGCATGACCACCAGAAAATAGGTCTCGAACATGTCCGGACCAACGTAAGCGCGCTGATAGGCATAGAGCCAGCCTGCAAGCGCGGTGACGGGCGCGGAGAGAACGAAGACCTGGAGCCTGACCCGCGACACGTTAAGGCCCGAGGCCCGCGCGAGTGGTTCGTTCATCTGGACCATCAGCGCAGACAGGCCCAATCGCGAGCTTCGGAAGCGCACCACCAGCAACACGGTCAGGCAAAGGAGCGCGAAAGCAATCGGCCATAACTGGGCGCTGGACTGACCGCGATACGTCGCAAAACCGAAAGGCAGCTCAAGCGCCGGAATGCCGACAAAGCCGTCCGAACCACCGAGAGCATCCGTATTGAACGCGACTTCCATGGCGACGACGGCCGCCGCGTAGGTGACGAGCGAGAAAACAAACTCCTGCGTTCGGACCGTCGCCAAGCCCAACAACAAGGCGGTTATCAGCGACAGGGCTACGCATACGACCGCGGTCTCCCACCCATTTGTTCCAAAGGATGTCGACAGGATCGCAGCCGTGTATCCGCCAATCGCCCAGAAGATCGTATGGCCCAGACTGACTTCGCCGAGATAAGAAAGCACGATGTCAACGCCGTATGTCATCACGGCGAAGATGGCGATGGTCACAAAGGTGCCGTAGACGAGCGGGGAGCCGCCCAGCCAGGCCGGAAGCGCATAAACGACGACGGCGCCAATCAGCCACACCATCAGCCATATCGGCTTCCGACGGGAGGACAACGTCGTTCCCTCCCGCATTATGGTTTCCGTTGCCGCGGCACTCATCGGAAGCTCAATCCTTTCGGGCGAACCACAAGAAACAGCAAAAGCACACCGAAAATCGCCGCGGTGACATAAGCGGGCGAAACCAGGGCTCCGAAAAGGGCGGTGAACTGACCAATGGCCAGGGAGGCAATCAGTGCGCCGCCGACGCTTCCGACGCCGCCCAGGACGACAACGACGAACGTGATAATCACTTCCTCGAAACCCATGCTCGTGAGGATTGGACTTCGCGGCGCGACAAGTATCGCGGATATCGCGACCAATACGGATTCGATCACGAAAATGACGACGTAGACGACACGGGCGTCGATACCGAATAGCTGCGCCAGCTTCGGGTCCTCCGCCACAGCGCGGATAGAGGAGCCGCGAGAGGTGCGGTTCAGAAAATACCACACGCCGCCATAGAGCAGGAGCGCCATCACGAGCACCATCAGGTCCTGTGCCGTGAACCACACCGTATCGAAACGGAACTCCACCCTGCTCAACTCGCTCCGGAATGTCTGTGGAGCTCCACCGAACAGAATGCCCGCTCCGCCTTGGAGGATGTATCCGATACCAAGCGTCACGATCATCAAGCTGGTAAGGTTCTGCGCCATCACCAGCCGGTTCATGAGCAATTGCAGCCCTATCCCCAGGAGAACGAAGCAAACCACGGTGAGGGCAGCGGCCGCGGGAAATCCCAGCCCGACGCGGGTGAGGATAAACCAGCATACGAACGCAGCCAGCATGTACATCTGACCGTGGGCGAAATTCACAAGCCTCGCAGCGCCGAGCAGGACCGTCCATCCAAGCGCGATGCAGGCATAGCCGGAGCCGATGATGAGGCCGTTGATGATCTGTTGAGTTATATTCATCCGAACACTAATGGCTCTCGCCGCCGAGATAGGCATCGACGATCTGACTGTGGTCACGCATCGTTGCCGCGTCTCCGTGAGCAACGATTCGACCTCGCTCCATGACGTACAGTTCGTCGGCAACCTCCAGCGCCGCCCGAACATTCTGCTCGACCAACAGAACCGGCAAGCCGCCGTCGACCAGTCCTCGGATGACGTTGAGCAGTTCCATCACCAGGCGGGGCGCAAGACCGACCGACGGCTCGTCCAGCAAAAGCACCTTCGGGCCCGAGAGGAGCGCGCGGCTGACGGCGAGCATCTGCCGCTCCCCTCCGCTGAGCTGTCCTCCCTTGTGATGCTGTCGCTCCTGAAGCCGGGGAAACAGAGCGAACACTTCCTCGCGGCTATAGAGATGCCGGCCAGCCCTATCGATCGGCTCCCGGACCAGCGAGAGATTCTCCAGAACCGTCAGTTCGACGAAGACGTTCTTGCCCTCCGGCACATGCTGCAATCCGAGATTGGCGATACGGTGCGGTTGCTGTCCGCGGATCCTGACGCCATCGAGAATGACCTCGCCGGTTACGCGCGGAGAGCCGCGCGACCATCCTGCCAGCGCATTCACCAGCGTGCTCTTGCCGGCACCGTTCGGTCCCGCAACGGCGATCAAACGGCCGGGTGCGACCGCAATACTGACTCCGTCAAGCGCGACGCTGCCACCGTAGCGGACAGCAACGTTCTCCGCGGCAAGCATCGCCTTCATTCCGTGCGCCCCAGGTATGCTTCTATGACCAGAGGATTCGCTTTTATGTCCGCAGGCGATCCTTCCGCGAGGTGCCGGCCGGCGTCGATAACCACGATGCGATCTGCAATGGACATGATTAAGTCCATGTGGTGCTCGATGACCACCAGCGCCAATCCGCTCTCTCTAAGTCGGAGCAGAAGGGACGCGAGATGCTTCATGTCATCCCCGCCGACTCCCGCCGCCGGCTCGTCGATCAGTAAAACGCGAGCCCCTTTGGCGTAAGCCAATGCGATCGATAGCAGTCGCTGCACGCCATAGGGAATGGCGGATGGAAGCTTTGTAAAATACTCGCTCCCTATGCCGAAATCCTCCAGAAGGGTTCTTGCCGCCGATTCCGCGGTCAAGGCGCGCTTGTGTAGCCGCCATGGCATCAGCAGGGCTTCATAAAGCGGCGCACCATAAGCAGTCACAAGAGCCGCCTCGGCGTTCTGAAGCACGGTCAGGTCGCCAAAGAAGCTGTTCTGCTGAAATGTCCGTCGCAAGCCGAGCAACGCAAGCTCGTTGGTTGGCCTCTCTGATACATCCGCGCCGTCCAGCACCACGGTTCCGCTGTAAGAAACGCAGTTGGTCACCGCTGCGAAGCAAGAGCTTTTTCCGGCGCCGTTGGGCCCAATGATCCCCAGGATCTCGCCCCCCGATACGCGCCAACTCAGATCGTTGAGCGCGATCAGGGCTCCGTAGGCGACCGTCATGCCCGTCACCTCAAGGGATGGCGAACCGGACATGCCGGTCAGAACGCTATTTGACAAGTTCGAGTCTCCAGGCGGCACCATCCACGACCCGGAACAAGCTCGGCTTGGTCAGCATTTGTCCATTGTCAGCGAACCGTACCGCGCCAAAATTGGTGTCCTTGATGGTCTTGCCGCGGATTGCCTTCGCTACGACGGTCCTTTCGAGACTGCCGGTTGCGCGGACGGCACTCGCCCAAACACTTACGGCTTGAGCTGCGATTCCGGCTTCCTCACCGGGAACGCGGCCGGTTTCCTGCTGATACGCCTGGAAGAACTCCCGAGCCGCAGGGAGATCCTTCAGCGGTTCAAGCTCGGGCAAATAGCCGGACCCGCTGACGATTCCGTTGAGAAGCTCCTTCGACGCGTTCACCACCTCGGGCGTAAGCAGCGTGATTCCGGCAACGAACTGCGCGGTAATGCCGGCCTGACGATATTGCTCGATCAGGGCGGACATGCCCGAGGTGGCTGCATTGACGACGATCACCACGTCGGGATTGGCGGCTTTGACCGCGGTGAGCGGGACGCGAAAATCGGTGCTGCGGAACGGAAATTTCTCTGAGGCAACGATTTGAATTGGATGCGATGCAGCCTTCAACCTGGTTTCGATAAGCTGCCGAAAGTCGTTCCCATACGCATCGTTCTGCACCATGATGGCCACGCGGTTGGCCTTCTTGATGTCGATGACGTAGCTCGCAATCGCATCGGCGTCGATTTCGTTCGAACTGATGATGCGGATGGCAAGATCATTGCCCTTACCTGACAGCACCCCTTCCGCCTTTGCCGAGCATGTGATGTCGAGGATATTGGCCGCGGCAATAATCGGCTGCATCGCCAATGCAACGGGTGAGTTCCTGCCTTCAAAAATGACATCGGCCTTTTCGCCGACAAGTTCGTTCGCGCGGCTAACGCCGACCGCGGGCGTACTTTCATCGTCTTTCTGCGATACGACGATCTTGCGCCCGAGGAGTCCGCCCTTTTTGTTGAGAAGGCCGACCTGAACGCGCACCGCCGCGGCCGCATCGATGCCGCTGGGGCCGGCTGGCCCGCTCATCGGGAAAATCGTGCCGACCAGAATATCCTGGGCCATGGCTGCGTTCGTCAGGCCGAACATCAGCGAGGCGACGAATGCCGCTCGTAACAGTTTCCTCCGCATAACACTCCCCATTTTTCCTATCGCCCTTAAGGCCATCAGTTGTCCGGTCGATCTCACTTCGTCTCCACGCTCGATCGCTCGATGCGAAGAAGCGTATCCAGGTCTATGGTCTTGTGAATGTCGGATTGGATGGCTTGATATCCTCCCGCGCCTGCCACCGTTCGATCATCCTTGCCGGCGGCCATGTCGCGATACGCGGTCCGCAGGCTTGCATAAGCCGCCAGAAACGGCGTCGCCGGATCGATCACGAGGCGATAGCCAAGCGCGTTCAGGTCCGACAGGCTGAATTCCATGGAGCCGATCCCGACTCCGACAAGCATGAACATCAGCGGAGGACCGAGTCTTTCTCCGATAACCCGCACCTCGTCCGGCGTTTTTGGCAATACAAAGAGCATGTCCGCGCCCGCGCGTCGGTAAAGCTCCGCGCGCCGGAGGGCCTCATCGAGTCCTTCGCGACGCGCCGTATTCGTCCGCGCGATAATCATCAGCTCGTTTTGCCTGCGCGCCGCAACGGCCTCCGTAATCTTGGCGACCATCAGCTCCGCTGGCACGCTATGCTCGATCCCGACGTGATGATGGGCGCGCTTCGGCGTGAGTTGATCCTCGATTTCGATCGCCGCGAATCCCGCGGCTTCGGTCATCTGGATCGTTCGTCGCATGTGCATCGGATCACCCCATCCGCCGGCGCCATCCAGTATCAATGGCGATGCACAGACTGTTCGGATGTCGAGGCCGGCCCGCATCATTTCTGTCAGAGTGAGGTTGGCTTCCGTGACGCATTTGAGGTACCCTTGGGTCCCCCCTCCCAGATAAAGCGCAGAAAAGCCCGCCTCCTCCGCGAGCCGCGCACTGAGCGGGTCGAACACCACAGGCGCGAAGACCGGCGCGTGCTGAGCCAGCAGCTTTCGTAGGCTTGGCATCCCTCTCCCTCTTATACTTGCGCTGGGCTGGGTCAGCGCCCCTTGAAAACCGGCCGTCGCTTTTCTGCGAAAGCCCGCCGCCCTTCCGCGTAGTCTTCACTGCTGAAGCACGCCGCTGCCATAGCCTCGGCGGCTGCGACATCTTGCGGCGTCGGCTCCTTGCGTGTCGTGTTAATGGCGTTTTTGGCAGCGGAGATCGTGAGAGGTGCATTTTCAACGATCGCCGCCACGAGATCACCGACCTCGCTCGCAAGGCGCGCTTTCGGCACAACGGCTTCGATCAAGCCAAAGCCCTTCGCCTCATCTGCACTGAATTTTCGCGCCGAAAAGAAGATCAGCTTTGCCCGAGCCGGACCCACCAGGTCCACGAGTCGCTTGATGCCAACATAATCGTACCCGAGCCCCAGCCTAGCTGCAGGTATGGAAAAGCGCGCATCGTCAGCGGCAAGGCGGATATCACAGCAAAGAGCGAGCGCCAGCCCACCGCCGATACAGTACCCTTCAATGAGCGCGACGGTGGGCTTCGTCGTCGCTTCGAGAAGCGCCATCGACCCTTTGGCGGCGATATCGTATTGCTTCACACCGTCGCCAGTCCGCAGCGTATCGAATTCAGAAATATCTGCGCCAGAAGCAAAGGCTTTGTCCCCCGCTCCCCTGACAACCATACACCGCAAGCTTGGGGTCTTCTCGTACGTCTCCACCGCCTCCGCGATTTGCCGCCACATCGTGAGCGAGATCGCATTCATGCGCGCCGGATTGTCCAACGTGAGCCAGGCAATGCCGTTCGATGACGTGAGAAGGGCGCGCCCAGCCGTCTTCTCAGGTAATCCGACCATCTCAGATGCACCTCAGGAGAATGACGTGGCGCTCGCACCAAATCCCCGCGCCGAATCTGCGAAGTTGTTCGGCGAGACGACTTTCAAATGCCGATATGGACGACACAGGGGGCAAGCCAGTCGGGAGGTCCAACCCAGGGCGACTTCGGTACATGCTTCCTCCAGCGCGTCTCATGAGATTTTGAAGCTAAACTCCATGGTATGCAATTGTCAATAAATGGCATTCCATCATGAGAGGATTTTTAAGCGGCCAATTCGCGGATTTGCCCGAGGTTTGCCAGGTCGCCGACCGTCCCTCGGCAAACGGTATCTTCGCCGCGACATGACCCCGTCGGCGCCGCGGCCGGGCAGCACGGCAGCGATGTCGAGGGTCTTGGCGATGATGGGGGCGCGCGAGACCGTGGCCACGATCTCCTGCACGAACTGCCGGCGCAGCATCTAGAGCGCGACCGGCTTCAATTGAAGCGTGTTGCCGTTACCCTGGAAGTTTGACCGGAAGTGCGTTCTCCGGGTGAATCTGCAATACGAAAGCCGTCATACTCCGCGAAAGCGGAGTATCCAGTATTCCATAGCGGATCAATTTCCCACGCGCTCTCCTCGATGACTGGATCGTCCGCCGGAGCCTGTCATCGGGCCGCGCCATAGCGCGTCGAAGACGCGCGTAAACGCGCTTTCGGCGCGGACCCGTTGGCGGACGATGACGTCTCGTTTCCTGATCGGACTCTCAGAGTGACGACTCCGATTCAACCTCGGCAAATCATGCTCTAGCGCCGTGCTGGTGTGGGCTCCCACGAATGCGTCGACGCGATCGTGATAAGATTCGTGTGCGATCAGAAACGACTTGCCGCCGACGCGGGCACGCGCGCGCATATTGTGCGTGCAGCCGGCGTCTTTGTCGCGCGGCTTCGGGCGCAACAGGATTCCCGCAACAACGATCAGGATCGCCGCCGCATCAACCGTAAGGGGCGCAAGAATACGAAATAGGCCCCGGCTCGCATTGAACTTGTGGTCTCGGCGCTTTCCGGCCAGCCAAAGAGAAAGACCGCGACTTCTCCACGGAACATCCTTCCGATTCCATCAGAGCCTGAGTTCGGTTGCCTCATCGAAAATATGGACTTTGTCGATCAGCGGTTGGAGATGCAGCGTATCGCCCGGCCGCACCGTGATGCGTTCGCGGCAAACCACGGAGATATCCGTCTTTCCGGCGCGCAGGATGATCTGGGTTTCGGAGCCGGTCGGCTCGACCACCACGACCTGCGCCGGCGCGCCTTGATCCGAGAACACAATGTCCTCGGGCCGAACACCATAGACGACACGACGGCCGTTGAGCTTCGCGTATTCCGCGCTCAAGCCGAACGAAAGACCATCATCGGCAACGAAGCGGCCATTCTCGATACGACCCTTGATCTGGTTCATCGCGGGCGAACCGATAAAGCCCGCGACGAACAGATTGGCTGGCCGATCGTAGACATCCAGCGGCCGACCGAACTGTTCGACGACACCGCCCTGCATCACCACGATCTTGTCGGCCATGGTCATGGCTTCGATCTGATCGTGCGTCACGTAGATGATGGTGGTTTTCAGCCGCTGGTGCAGTTCCTTGAGTTCGGTGCGCATTGCAACGCGCAGCTTGGCGTCGAGATTGGACAGCGGCTCATCGAACAGGAACACATCCGGATCACGAACGATGGCGCGCCCCATCGCCACGCGCTGTCGCTGGCCGCCCGACAATTCGCGCGGATAGCGCGACAGATAGGGTTGCAGGCCGAGAATATTGGCTGCGCGTTCGACCCGTTGATCGATTTCCTCCCGCGAGGTCTTTCTCAGCCGCAGCGAGAACGCCATATTGGCCCGCACGGTCATGTGCGGATACAACGCATAATTCTGAAACACCATGGCGATGTCGCGATCCTTCGGCGGAACGTCGTTGACCACCCGGCTTCCGATGCGGATCGTTCCATCGGTGATGTTTTCCAGACCTGCGATCATCCGCAGCAATGTCGACTTGCCGCAACCCGACGGCCCGACGAGCACGATGAATTCACCCTCGCTGATTTCAATCGATGCACCATGAATGACTTCGAGCGGCCCGTACGCCTTGCGGACCTGCTCGATTGTGACCGACGCCATGCTGAGTTCTCCGATACGGCCTTGCGGGATCTGTCGTGAGCCACTGCGGATGCGCTCCGCTTACATCAGGCTGACGAACTTGCGATTGAGGTAGCCTTCAATGCCCTCGACGCCGCCCTCGTATCCCTGCCCGCTGTCCTTGACGCCACCCATCGGGGTTTCGGTCAACGTCAGCGACAGGCTGTTGACGGCAACCATCCCCGATTCGATTTCGTCCGAGGCCGCCAGCGCCGTCCTGGTCGACGCGGTGAAAACGTAGGCCGCAAGCCCGTAAGGTAGCGCGTTGGCCCTGGCGATCACCTCATCGAAATCGTCGAACCTCACGATCGGGGCGATGGGTCCGAACGGTTCCTCCCGCATCAGCCGTGCGTCATCGGATACGTTGTGGACGACCGTCGGCTCATAAAAGTAACCGCGATTTCCGGCGCGCGCGCCGCCGAGCAGCGTTTCGCCTCCAAGCGCCGGATCGTTCATGAAGCGATCCATGGCTTCCAGACGGCGGGCATTGGCCATCGGCCCCATCGTGGTGGACGCCTCCATGCCGTCACCAAGTTTCAATTTCTTCGTTTCAGCGACGAAAGCGGAGACGAACGCCGCCTCGACGTCCGAATGGATGTAGAAGCGGCTCGGCGCGATGCAGACCTGACCCGCATTGCGATACTTCCCGCCGACGAGAATCTTCGCCGCCGCCGTCACGTCCGCATCCTTGAACACGATCGCCGGCGAATGACCGCCGAGCTCCATCGTCACCCGCTTCATGCCGTCCGCCGCAAGCCGCGTCAGATGCTTGCCGACCGGCACCGAGCCCGTGAACGAAACCTTCCGGATGACCGGACTGGCGATCAACGTCCCGGAGACATCCGCAGGCTTTCCGAACACCAGCCCGATCACGCCGGGCGGCGCCCCCGCCTCATCGAACGCGCGCACGATCTCGACGCAGGTGCCGGGCGTTTCTTCCGCGGCCTTGATGATAACCGGGCAACCCGCCGCGAGCGCCGTGGAAATCTTTCGCGCCGGCGTCGTCGCCGGAAAATTCCAGGGCGTGAACGCAGCCGCAGGTCCGACCGGCTCGGGCACGACAAGCTGGCGGATATCCGACGTTCGCCCGGCGATCAGCCGGCCGTAAGCCCGCCGGCCTTCATCCGCCGCCCATTCGATGATATCGGCGGCGGCATCGACCTCGGCGCGGGATTCCGCAAGGATCTTGCCTTGCTCCAGAGTCAGCGTCAGCGCCACCTCGTCGCGGCGCGCGCGCAGACGATCGGCGGCCTTGCGCAGCATCTTTGCCCGGTCATAGGGCGAGATCTTGCGCCAGAGCGGAAACGCGCGCTTGGCGGCCGCAAGCGCATCCTGGAGATCTTCATCGCTTGCGTGCCAGAGATCCGCGATCGCCTGTTCGGTCGCCGGATTGATCACCGGCTCCGACGCGCGTCCTTCGGCGCGACGCCATGCGCCATCGATATAAAGTCCGAGCTGCGGATACACGGTCAACTCCCTGTGGGTTCAAGCAGCCTGCGAATTCCGCAGCGAGGCATCGCGCAGCACCAGTTCCGCGCCTTTCTCCCCGATCATGATCGACGGCGCATTGGTGTTGCCCGAGATGAGCGTCGGCATGATCGATGCGTCCACCACACGCAGTCCGACCACGCCGTGAACCTTCAACTCGTCATCGACGACGGCATTGTCGTCGTGCCCCATTCGGCAGGTGCCGACCGGGTGATAGACCGACATCGCCTTGGCGCGCAGGAACGACAGCAGTTCTTCGTCGCTGCGCACGGACGGTCCGGGCTCCTTCTCCGACTTGATCATACTGGCCAGCGGCTCGGCGGCAGCGACCTTCTTCGCCATCTGCATTCCGGCGGCCAACACCTCCGCGTCGCGCGGATCGCTGAGATAGTTCGGCGAAATGGCCGGCGGCACCAGCGGGTTCGAGGATTTCATCCGAACGTAACCGCGCGAGTACGGCCGCAACTGGCACACCGTCAGGGTGAACGCGGAGAATGGATGCAGGACCGGCTTGTCCTTGCGATCCGTGCTGAACGGGTAGAGATGAAATTGGACGTCAGGCCGATCGAGATCCGGGCGCGTCTTGATGAAGGCGCCGGCGATCCCGGCCCACCAGCCAAGCGGCCCCTTGCGCGTGAGCATGTAGTTCAGGCCCATGCGGATCTGGCGCAGCGGATTCGCCATATCGTCGTTGAGCGTGATCTTCTTTCTGGTTTCGAAGATGAACCGGGCCTGCACGTGATCCTGCAAATTCTCGCCGACACCCCGCAACTCCCTCACGACAGGAATGCCGTGCTGACGCAGCAGCCCGCCGGAACCGATCCCCGACAATTGCAGGATATGCGGCGACTGGATTGAGCCAGCCGACAGGATGATCTCACGGCGCGCGGATACCTCGGTCGGCTTGCCGTCGTGGACGAAGGCCACGCCCGATGCGCGGACGCCATCGAACAGGATTTTCGTCACCTGGGCCCGCATCAGCAGATCGAGGTTCGGGCGCCTCAGCGCCCGCCGGAGAAACGCCTTGGCGGTGCTGTAACGCAATCCGTGCCTGGCGGTCGCCTGGAATGGACCGATGCCCTCCTGACGCTCGCCATTGAAATCAGGGTTGTGAGGAATACCGACATTCACCCCGGCGGCGATGAAGGCTTCGGCAATCGGATGCTTCTCCGGAAGGTCGGTGACAGGCAGCGGGCCGCCGCTGCCGTGCCATGGATTCGCGCCGCGCTGCTGATCCTCAACCCGCTTGAACAGCGGCAGCACGTCGTCGTATCCCCAACCGCGATTGCCGAGATCGCGCCAGCCGTCATAATCCTCCCGCTGACCACGGACATAGAGCAGGCCGTTGATCGAGCTTGATCCTCCGAGGCCCTTGCCGCGCGGCTGCGCGATGCGGCGGCCATCGAGCCCCGGCTGCGGCTCGGTTTCGAACATCCAGTTCACGGCGGGATTGAAAAACGTCCGGCCGTAGCCAAGCGGCACATGGATCCAGATATTACGATCCTTGCCGCCCGCTTCCAGCAACAGCACGGAATAGGCGCCGCTTTCCGACAACCGGTCCGCCAGCACGCAGCCCGCCGATCCGGCGCCGACGATAATGTAGTCGTATGTCTTTGGCATCACTCGCACTCTCAGTTCGCAAGGCCGCTTGTCTGGAATCCGCGCACCAGATATTTGCGTCCGAACAGCACCAATAAAAGGCCGGGCAGCGCGAGCAGGAAGTTGGCGGCCTGGATCACCGCCCAGTTCAATTCCATCTGCTGCACGAACAGGCTCATCGCGATCGGCAACGTGAATTTCTGATCGTCGCGTATCAACATCAGTCCGAGAACAAAGTCGTTCCATGACGCCGCGAAAGCGAAGATGAAGACCGCCGTCAGCGCGGGGATCGACAGTGGCACCATCACCAGAATGAAGGTCTGGAACTTGCTGGCCCCGTCGATCTCGGCGGCTTCCTCATAGGATTTTGGCAGCGCCTGATAGAACTGCCACATCAGCCACAAGCCGAACGGCAGGCTGAGCGTCACGTGAGCGACCGCCAGCCCCCAAATCGAGTTCAACAGACCGAGCTTCTGGAACAGGGCAAAGAACGGAATCCCGAGCAGAACCTCAGGAAACATGTAGGAGAACAACACAACCTGCGCGATCAGAGCCTTGCGCGGAACGTTGGTGCGCGCTAGGGCGTAGCCGCCGAGGCCGCTGCACACCACCACGACAATGCTGCTGATCAGCGCCGCCTTGAGGCTGTTCGATGCCGTGACAAGGAAGTTCGTCGTTCTGAGAAGCGTATCGAAGTTTTCAAGCGTGAAACTGCCGAGCCACAGGCGCGGCTTGTAGACATCCGCCGGGGTTTCCAGCGCGGACTTCAGCATCCAGTAAAACGGAAAGAGCACCGGGATCAGATAGACCGCGATCAGGATCTTCGGCAGCATGGAGCGTCGTTCAGCCACGGGCCACCTCCTTCTCGGGGTGGAACGCACGGATGTAGACGATGCCGAATACCAGCAGAATGATGAAAATCACGGTCGAGGCCGCGCCGCCGACGCCGTAGTTGTTGTTGCCGAACGCCTGGACATAGGCATAGAGCGGCAACGTCGTGGTGCCTCCGATCGGGCCGCCGGACGTCAGAAGCCAGATGATGTCGAAGCGGTTGAACATCCAGATGCCGCGCAGCAGGATCACCAGCAGGATCGGCGCCCGCAGCATCGGGATGGTGATGTAGATCAGTTCCTGCCACCAGTTCACGCCATCGACGCGGGCGGCTTCATAGACGCTCGGCGAGATCGTGCCGAGATTGGCGAGGATCACCAGGATGACAAAGGGCGTGAACTGCCAGACGCTCGCCGCGGTGACCAGCGACATCGCCAGAACGCCGGTGCTGGTGAACTCGACCGCCGAATCCAGCAGCCCGGACTGCACCATGAGCTGGTTGAATATGCCGTTCAGGCTGTCGGTCATCCAGCGCCACACCAGCGCCGTGGTCACCGTCGGGATCATGTAAGGCATCAGCGCGAAGCTGGTGACGAAGGGGCTGCCGTGCCTAAAGATCAGGATCGCAATCCCCACGCCCAGCACGACCTCAAGAACCGTCGAGATCACCGCGTAGATCGTTCCGATCAGCAGCGCGCGCCAGAACGCCGGATCCGATAATATCTCGCGATAGTTGTCGAGCCCGGCGAAGGTCATGTGGGCCTGAAACGGCCCGCTGTTGGTAAAGCCGAGAACGATCGCCCATGTGACGGGCACGATCATCACCGCAATGAACAGGCCAGCCACGAGCAAGAGCGCGATGCCCGAGAAGTCCAGCCTGCGAAGTGTGCTCGCACCCGTCACGGTCGATATCCGTCGGCTCAGGCGTTCTTGACCAGCGACCGGGCAGCCTTCGCCGCCTGATCGATCGCCGCCGCGGGATCCGCGCCGCCCTGCACCACGCTCGCCAGCATCTTGTTGTAGACGGTGCTGGTGTAGATCTTCGCGCGCTGCCAGACCGGCTTCTTGCCGTGCAGGTCATAGACCGGGTTGCGCGCCTGATCCCAGGCGACGCCGATCACCTTGGCGATATCCTGATGCTTCTGAACGAACTCGTTGTTCTGGTATCCGCCGAGGAAATCCTCCTTGGTGGTCGGCAGAACATGGAGCGGGATCGACCACAGGTAATCGAAATAGCGCTGGCCTTCGCGCAGATAGGTGATGACCTGCTTCGCGACTTCCTTGTTCTTCGAGCCCTGGAATACCATGAAGCCTTCCGCCGAGAGGCGGTTGGCCGGCGCCTTGCCGTAAGGCTGGAGCATCGGCTTGGTCACTTCGGCGAGTTGCGGATTGTTCTGGGCGGTGACGGCGTAGAGCCGCGAGCCGATATAGTCGGCCATCGCCACCTTGCCCGAGGCGAACGAGTTGATGATCTCGCCCCAGCCGAAGTTGGTGCCGCTCGGAGAGAACTTCGACATCCGCGCGAGGAACGCGAGCGTCTCCGCCAGCGCCGCCTTGTTGTCGTTCTGATCGAATACGACGTTGCCGTCGTCGTCGACAAAGTTCACGCCGTTGGAAAATGCGTAGCTGAACAGCGACGACACCGGGTTGTCGCCGGTTTCGTTCGAACTCATGACGTAACCATACTGGCCGCCGCCGGTCAGCTTCTTCGCCGCGGCTTCGAACTCGCTCCAGGTCTTCGGCGGCTGGAGGCCGGCTTTCTCGAACAGGTCGGAGCGATACCAGCTATAGGTGAACTTCACTCCCATCGGAACGAAGTAATCCTGACCGTCGATCCGCGCGCGCCAGCGGTCGGGCAGATTCTTGATGCCGCTGACCACGTCCGACACCGGCTCAAGCAGCTTCGAGTTGGCGTACAGCGTCGCGTCCTCGATGTCGAGATTGACGATATCGGGGGCGGTGCCGCTCTGAAGCATCGACGCCACCTGCTTGCGCACGGCTTCCGGCGACGTAAACAGCGGATTGATCTTCAACCCCGGATTTGCCGCTTCCAGCGCGGCGATGAGATCGCCGGTCACCTTCTTGGTGGTCGGCAGGGATTCATAGGTCAGATAGCTGATCGTGCCGGTAAGACCGGCCGCGAACGCCTTGAGCGGCAGGCCGAGCGTGGCGCCGGCTCCGGCGCCGAGCGCAAGTTTCAGGAATTCCGCGCGTGTCAGGTTCATTTCCTCACTCCTTGATGACTGATATGTTGCTTCACCGCTTACGGCGATTTTTGCTTTTGGGCCGTGGCCGATTGATCGGTCCGCGCGCCGGGCTTCAACGTTCCGCCTTGAGTCAGGGGCTGCACGCGATCCTGATAGATCGCGAGCCAGCCGGCTTTCTCGCGAGCCACGAACGCCGGCAGCGCCGCGCGCCGGGCCTTCAGTTCGCT
Source organism: Bradyrhizobiaceae bacterium (assembly GCA_044463945.1). Taxonomy (GTDB): domain Bacteria; phylum Pseudomonadota; class Alphaproteobacteria; order Rhizobiales; family Xanthobacteraceae; genus 62-47. The sequence continues at coordinate 57,720 of JBIQLW010000008.1, forward strand.
CTCGCTCAGTTCGAGATCGATGGTGCGGGCCTCGACGTCGATCGCGACGACATCGCCGTCGCGGACCAGCGCAATCGGCCCGCCATCGGCGGCTTCCGGCATCACCTGGCCGATCGTGAACCCGCGATTGAGACCCGAAAGCTGCCCGTCGGTGATGACGGCGATCTCCTCGCCGAGATGCGCCCCGTTCACCGCCGCCACGAACCATGACGCCGATGCGACGCCCGGCCCTCCGCGCGCGCCAAGACCGCGCAGAATGATGACCTCGCCGCCCCTGATGTCGCCGCGAGCCAATGCCGCCATCGCCGCTTCCTGCGACTCGAACACCTTGCTCCGACCGCGAAACGCCGCGGCTTTTCCGGTGCCGAGCTTCATGATCGAGCCCTCCGGCGCCAGCGATCCCCGCAGGATGATGACCGACGGACCCGGCCGGACCGGCTTGTCGAGGCTCCCGATCACGCCGGCGCTAACCGAAACCCCGGCGAGATTTTCACCGACGGTCCGCCCGGTGATCGTCATGGCGTCGCGATCGAGCAACGGTTCAAGCTGCTTCATGACCGCGCGCGCGCCGCCCGCCGCCTCCAGTTCGTCGATGCGTCCGCTGCCGTTGGGCTTGATCGCGCATAGCAGCGGGACCTTGCGGCCAAGCCGATGGATCAGGTCGTAGACATTGGCCTCGATCTCGCCCTCGGAGGCCACGGCCTGAAGATGGCGCAGCATGTTGATCGAGCCGCTGACCGCAAGGCCGACCGCCATCGCGTTCGAAAACGCCGCCGGGGTCATGATATCGCGCGGGCGAAGGTCCTCGTTGACCAGCGACACGATGCGGCGGCCGGCCTCGCGGGCAAAATCGCGCATCCGCTGGCCCGATGCCGCCACCGGCGCGCTGCCGGGCAATGCCATGCCGAGCGCCTCCGCCATGATGTGCATCGTGTTGGCGGTGCCCATTCCCGCGCACACGCCCGGACTGAGAACCGCGACCTCGCACATGTCCTCGATGTCCTTGGTGGTGATATGGCCGGTCGCCAGTTCGCCGACCGACTCGAACACGTCTTCGATGTCCACCGGCTTGTTGTGCAGTCGGCCGCACGCCTGATAACCGCCGATCACCAGGATGCTCGGGACATTGAGCCGCGCCGCCGCCATCAGGTGCGCCGGCGCGGTCTTGTCGCAACTGGACAGGCACACCATGCCGTCGAGCACGGCGCCTTCGACCGCGACCTCGATATCGTTCACCAGCAGGTCGCGCGAGGGCATCAGGTAACGCCCGCCGCGTCCCGCGCCGGTGATGAAATCGCTCGGCGCCGTGGTCTTGATCTCGAAGGGCAGACCGCCCGCCTCGCGAATGCCGTCCTTGACGATCCGGGCGACCTCATCGAGATGGCTGAAGCAGATCGAAATCTCGGAGGACGAGTTGATCACCGCGATCTTCGGCTTCTGCATGTCCTCGTCGGTCAGCCCGAGCGCGCGCCACTGGGCACGACGGATCGCCCAGCGGGTCGTCCCCGGTTCGAAGTTTGATCGGTACTCACGCCTGCTCATGGGGCCGTCGCCTGTTCGGCTTTTGTTGCGTTCGCTCGATCCGGCAGCGGCCCGACGATGGCGCCCTGCCGCTCCAGTTGGCGGCGAAGACCGCCGATATCGAGCTTGCGAATGTCGCCCGCGCCGGCCTGCGCGGCCGCCACGCCTGCCGCCTCGCCCAGCGCCATGCAGACGGCGGCGACGCGCATCGACGCGTGGGCGTCGTGCGACGCGGAGGCGCAGCGCCCCGCCACCACGAGCCCGTCGATTCCGACAGGCAGCATCATCCGGAACGGCAGTTCGTAGAATGTGCCGGGCTTGAGAAACACCCACCGGGTCGCGCGGCCGGCGCCATGCTCCTCGACCGGCCAGGCGCTACAGGCGATCGAGTCGGCGAAACGGGCCTCGTTCAGCACATCGTCGAGCGTCAGCCAGTAGTCGCCGCGAACCCGCCGGCTCTCGCGCACGCCGATCTCGGCGCCGATGTCGGAAATGAAAGCGTTCTCGTATCCCGGCACGAAGCGGCGGAAAGCGTCGAGGTAAATCCTGAGTTGGCGACGCCCGTCGCGTTCGGCGCTGGTGATCTCCTCGGTGTTCAGCGGATCGGGCGAGCGATCTCCGCGCAGGACGCGCGTGATGTTGAGGTGCATTGCGCCTTCGCGAAGGCTGAACATGCCGCCCGCCGTGCGCGGCAGCGGCAGGCCGGCGGCAACGGCCTTCTCCAGATGATTGCGCAGTTCGTCGCGCGTCATCGCCGCGGCACGGCCGGTATCGACGCCGCCGAAGCGGAACATGGTGGTGGGCGCCTGGATCAGCGACGGGTCGTGCTCGAAATCGGCCCCTGCCAGGGCGGCGATATTCGCGTCCCCGGTGCAATCGATCACCGTCGTGGCCATGCAGGCCCAGCGACCGTCCCGCCCCTCGAAGATCACGCCCTTGATGCGCGCGCCGTCTTTCACGACGCCGACCGCCAGACTGTGCAAGGCGAGACCCACGCCGGCGTCGGTGACCATATCGTCGGCAACCAGCTTGATCGCCGTCGGGTCGTAAAGAAGCGACGCGGTTTCCAGCCAGCGCATCGGGCCCTTGACGGCCCCGAGCTTGTCCATCCGCGCGATAAGCTCGCCGGCGAAGCCGTTGACCACCGGGATCACGTCCGACGCGGTCACCGTATAAAGCCCGCAGATACTGCCCAGCGTCACCATGGCGAGCGTGCCGCCGAGGTAACCGTTCTTGTCCACCAGCAGGACGTCGGCGCCGAGCCGCGCGGCGGCTGTCGCCGCGGCGAGCCCCGCGGATCCCCCGCCCACAACCAGAATGTCGACATGCCTGCGCACCGGTGTCTGGCGCGCGGCCTCGGTGATGGTACTCATGACACCAACCTTCACCTATTGGTTTCGATGCCCGGCGGTCGAACCGCGAATGACCAGTTCCGTCGGCAGACAGATTGCGGAGTGCTCCAGGCTCGCGCCGTTGATGCGGTCGCGCAGCAAGGCCACGGCTTCGTGCGCCATTTGCCTGAGAGGCTGACGGACGGTCGTCAGATCGAACGCCGGCCATGCGGCCATTTCGATATCGTCATAGCCGATCAGCCAAAGCTGGCCCGGCACATCCACGCCACGCACGCGCGCCGCGTCGCGCGCGCCCAGCGCGATCACGTCGTTGACGCAGAACATCACATCCGGCGGCTGCGCGAGATCGAGCAGATAGGACGCGGCATCGAAACCGGTCTTGTGGGAGAACGAATCGACCCGGATGACCAGCGACGGATCGAGCGGACGGCCGAGTTCGGCGAGGCGCGAGCGGAACGCGTTCTGACGGGCGCGGATGGTGCTGGCCAGCGGCGGGCCCTCGATCAGCCCGATCCGCTTGCGCCCGGCCTTGACGATGTAGTCGGCGACACTGATTGCGCCTTGCGTGTTGTCACTGGACACCTGATCGCACGGCCAGCCTTCGACGACGCGATGGATGAGAACCACCGGCGCGTTCATCATCACCGCTTCATAGAGAGGCGTCGACAGCGCCGTCGCCGTCGTCATGATGACGCCATCGACAAGGCTTTCGCGAACCGCGGAAGCTGCGGCGCCCTCATCGGTTTCGTCCGTATTCCACACCATCATCCGCAGACCGGCGTCGGTCAGTTGCTGACCGAGGATCTGGAGCATCTCGGGATAGAGCGGATTGGCGAGACGGGAGACGACGACGCCGATGTTGCCGGTCCGGTTGGTGCGCATGGCGCGCGCCATGCCGTTCGGCCGATATTTCATCTGCCGTATCACCGCAAGCACGCGCTCGCGGGTTTCGGGCTGTACGTTCGCCCTCCCCGACAGCACACGCGACACCGTTGCCTGCGAAACCTTCGCAGCCTTCGCTATGTCCTTGCTCGTCAACGGCAAATTTGATGAAATCGTATTCATCAGACGCCAAATTATTCCCGAATGTGCTTTACTTATGCAACCGCTATCATGAATACGATTTCACGACAAGCGCAAACGCGATTGCCCGCAGGGATGGCGTAATAGTCCCGGATAGCGCGGTCGAGAGCCGCCGGCCGGCCTGTACGTTCGCCATGGCGTGGCCCGGCCCATGGATGATCGGCGTCCGGCCGCGAGCCGCGCGTGCAGCGGTCAACCGACGCCGGTTGGCAAGCTTCGGCGTTGCTTCGTGGAACGCCGAACAATTGTTCTGTCAGGCGAACGGCAGGGACTGAGCAGCCTTGTTGGGAGTGAAAGCCCGATCTCACAAGGCTCGTTCCAGGGCATTTGTTTCTGCCCCACGAGACGCCTTACTTTCGTAAGAACATCTGATCGGGAAGCCAGCTCACCATTTCAGGAACATTCCAGATCAGAACGACCATCAGTATCAGCATGAAGAAGAACGGCAGCGTTGCCGCCGCGACATAGCCGAGGCTCCGCCCTGACAGCCCCTGCAACACGAACAGGTTCAGTCCGACCGGGGGCGTGACCTGGGACATTTCAACCACCAGCACGACAAAGATTCCGAACCAGAGCAGATCGATCCCCGCCGCATGTACCGTAGGCAGGATCACTGCCGCCGTCAGCAGCACCATCGAAATGCCGTCAAGGAAACAACCCATGATGATGTAGATGAAGGTCAGAATGACGATCAACATGGCCGGGCTGAGGTGAAGCCCGTTGACCTTCGTGGCGAAGTAGGTCGGAAGCTGGGTAAAGCCCATCGCGGTCGCCATGAAGGCCGCGCCGGCGAGGATAAGTCCAATCATGCAGTTCGTTCGCACCGCACCGGCGATGCTGTCGATGAACGCTTTCCACCCGAAGCCGCCGCTTGCGGCCGAAAGAGCGAGGGCCCCGGCGACCCCAATAACCGCCGCCTCGGTTGGCGTGGCGATGCCGGCGTAGATCGTGCCGACGACAAAAACGATGAGCAGCACGACAGGGAGGAGCTTGAGGATCCCCTGACGCCGGGCTTTCCAGTCTGTCGGGATATCGTTCTCGTCCGGCACGCTGCCGCGCTTCACCTTGGCCCAGACGCCGACGACGACGGCAAACAGCAGCATGAGCACGATGCCGGGAACGACGCCGGCCATGAACAGGCGGGCGATCGACACTTCCGCTGCCACGCCATAGACGATCATGGTGATCGAAGGCGGAATCAGAAGACCGAGCGTGCCCGAGCCCGACAGCGAGCCGACCAGCATGAAATCGTCATAGCCGCGACGCCGCAGTTCCGGCAGCGTGATCCGGCCGATGGTGGCGGCCGTTGCGGCCGACGAACCGCAGATCGCGGCGAAAATGCCCGATCCGAACACGTTCACATGCAGCAGCTTTCCGGGAATCCGCTGCACCCACGGCGCCAGTCCCTCGAACATCCATTCGCCAAGACGCGAGCGCGTGAGAATTTCGCCCATCCAGATGAACATGGGAAGGGCCGTCAACGTCCATGAATTGGCGGCGCTCCACATCGTCGGCCCCAGGGTCAGCCCCGGGTTGACCGACGTGAACGCGGCAATCGCGATCAGGCCCACGCCCATCAGGGCGAGGCCGATCCAGACGCCGCAAATCAGAAGCGCGAAGAGGCTTGCGCCAACGGCAAGCGATACGGTCGCCGGGTCCATCTCAGGATTCCGCAAGTATCTGTCGATGAGTATCGACGCGCCTGGAAGCCACTATCAGCACAGCGACCAGATTATCGACGAGCGCGACGAGAAACATGGCGGCGCCCACGAACATCGCGCTTTGCGGAATCCACAACTGCATCGGGATCACGCCCTGGCTGACCTCGTGGTACTGCCAGGAATCCAGCACAAAGAAGAAAAGCTGGCAGGCAAGCCATCCCGCCAGCACAACCGAAGCCACGCCGGCCACGATTTCGGCCGCCTTTCGCACCGGCCCCTTCAGATTGTCGATCAGAAGCGACACGCGGATATGACTGCGTGCGCGCTGTGATGCCGCCAATCCCAGGAACGTCGTCGCGACATAGGCGTACGCCGCCAGTTCGTCCACCGAGGTGGTGGAATAGCCGAGCGAACGGCACGCGATCTGATACAGGACGAGGATGAATACCCCGACGAGCGCGATCCCCGCCAATACACCGGACGCGATGTAGAGGCCATCGAGACTCTTTCGAATGGTTCGCGAGAAGGTCACAACGGCCTCTTTATTGGCAGGTGATCGGTTCCTGAAGGACGCTCAGTTGCCGCGATAGGTCTTGAGCACGGCCACGCCGTTCTCACCCGTCTTGGCGGTCCACTCCTCCGCCATCGTGTGGCCGACCGCGGCGATATCCGCCTTGAGCTTGTCCGACGGCTGGACGATTTCGATTCCCTTTTCGGACATCGTCTTGTTCAGGCTCGCGGTGACTTCCTCCGAAGTCTGCCAGCCACGCTCTTCCGCCCGCTTGGCGGCGGCCAGGATCACGTTGCGCGTCGCTTCCGGCAGCGCATCGAACGCCTTCTTGTTGACCATGATGACGTTCAGCACGAGCATCGCTTTGACGTCGTAGTAGTACTTCACATAGTCCCACGCCTGCGTGTCGATGGCGGTGGCGCCCGATGTGATCATCGCATCCACCATGCCGGTGCGGAACGCCTGCGGCACTTCGGCGACCTGCACCGAGGTCGGAATGGCGCCGGCAAGCTCCGCGAAACGCGACGTCGCCGGGCTGAAGGTCCGAAAGCGGCTGCCCTTCAGGTCGGACAGCTCGTTCAGTTTCTTGCTGGTGAAGATTCCGGTGGGTTGCCACGGCATCGTGTAGAGACCGATGATGCCCTGCTTCTCCAAAGCCGCCATCACCTTCGGGCGCGCCGCCTGCCACAGCCGCTTGGAATCGGCATAGCTCGGCGCCAGGCCCGGAATCGAGTCGAAGGCAAACAACTGATTCTCGTTGCCCAGGCTCGACATCAGGATCTCGCCCATCTGCACCACGCCGACGCGAACCGAGCGCGGGATTTCCGGATGCTTCACCAGCGAGCCGTTGGTGAAGGCGGAGATCTCCAGCTTGCCGCCGGTTTCGCGCGCGATGTCCTCCAGGAACAGCCGGACGTTTTTCGTGTGCGGGTTCTGGTCGGCATAAGGCGTCGCCATCGACCATTTCACGGTATCCGCGACAGCGGGCTGAAACGCGGCGGCAAGCAGCCCCGCGGCCGCCAGCGACAGACACAACGATTTTACGCGCATGGATCCTCCATCCCGGACAGTCCGCGTCCGTTCCATGTGATAACTTCGGTCGATGATATTGTCTTGATCTTATTGTATCGCATTGCGATACTATTTATCGTTTCAGCATCGGGCAATCTTTGCCGCTTGTCAATAGTTCCCGCATCGGCGGAAAACCGGATCAGCGGCCAGCGCCGCCGGCCGCGATAAGTCTCCATATCCGTTCGGACGTGACCGGCATGTCGACGTGCTCGACGCCGAATTCGGAGAGCGCATCGACAACCGCGTTGACGATGGCCGGCGGCGCCGCCGTCGTTCCGGCCTCGCCGGCGCCCTTGACGCCGATCGGATTGTTGACGGCAACGCTTCTGTAGGTCTCGCTGACGACGTGCGGGATGTCGGACGCCCGCGGCATCGCATAGTCCATGAAACTTCCCGACAGAAGCTGGCCGCTCTCCTCGTCGAAGACGCAATGCTCCAGCAGCGCCTGTCCCAACCCCTGGGCGAATCCGCCGTGAAGCTGCCCCTCGACGATCATCGGATTGATGACACGCCCGACATCATCGATCGCGACATAACTGTTGATCGTCACCTCCCCGGTGAGCGGATCGATCTCAAGCTCGCAGATGTGGCAGCCGTTCGGAAACGTCAGCCCGGCGGAGCGATAGTCATGTTCGGCACAGAGCCCCGGGAACGGTTCGCCGTCGAGGGAAGGAAGCGCCGCCGCCTCGAACAGCGAGAACGAGACGTTGGAGCCGACATGCCGAAAATACCCGTCTGAAAACCTGACCTCGCTCTCATCGCAACCGATATGCACCGCCACGCGAGTCTTGCCTGCCGCGATCACGGAGCGCGCCGTCTCGATGGCGATGGTCCCGGCGACGCGCATGGAGCGCGACGCATGGGTTCCGGAGCCTCCCTTCAGTTCATCCGAATCGGAGCAGCGGATCGAGACGCTCTCGAACGGAACGCCGAGTTGCTCGACGACCACCTGAGCGAAGCTCGTCTCGTGGCCCTGGCCATGGTTATGCGTGCCGACATAGAGCACCACGCGCTGATCGGGGCTGACTTCCAGACGCCCCCAATCGACCGGACGGCCGCCCGCGCTCTCGATGTAGCTGGAAACGCCGATTCCCCTCAGCAATCCGTTCTTCCTCGATGCCGCGCGCCGCTTCTCGAAGCCTGCGATATCGGCCAGCTTGAGGGCGTGCTCGAACAGCTCGGGGAAATCCCCGCAATCGTAGACCGTGCCGTTGGCGGCGCGCCACGGCATCATCGCAGGCGTCACGAAATTGCGTCGCCGCACTTCATATGGTCCTAATCCGGTCTTGCGGCCGGCGACATCAATCAGGCGCTCGATGATATAGGCCGACTCCGGCCGGCCGGCGCCGCGATAGGGACCGACGAAAACGCTGTTGGTGAAGACCGTGCGGACCCGATGATACATCGCCGGGATCGCATACGCGCCGGTCGCCGTCGCCGGGCCGATCCAATGCGGGACCACGGGATTCATCAGGCCGGGACAAGCGCCGAGATCGGCAAGCGTATCGATTCTCAGGCCCAGGATGCGACCATCCCCGTCAAGAGCCAGCGAAGCCGTGGTGACATTGGCCCGCGCCTGCGAGTCCGAGACAAAGGCCTCGCTTCGGTCGGAAATCCATTTCACCGGCCGGCCCAGGCATTTCGCCGCCCACAGCACGACGACATATTCGGGATAGAGCGCGGACTTCATGCCGAACGCTCCGCCGACGTCCCGGCTGATGACGCGGACGTTGTTCTCCGGCACATGAAAGACGTCGCCGGCCAGCACCGCGCGCGGCCGCGCCACGCCTTGAAGGCCGGCATACAGCGTGAAGGTTCCGCTCGCAGCGCAGTAATCGCCGACCGCGCCTCTCGGCTCCATGCTGGCGACGGCGAGGCGATTGTTGACCAGTTCGAGCGAAACGATCGTGGCCGCGTCAGTGAAGGCCCGATCGGTCCGGTCCCTGTCTCCGAAGCTGGCATCGATGCAGACATTTCCCGCGCGCTCCGGGAATACGCGCGGCGCATCCGCGGCGATCGCCGCCTTGACGCCGAGCACCGCGGGCAGAGGCTCGAAATCGATGGCCACAAGCTCGGCCGCATCTTTGGCCTGCGCCGCGGTTTCGGCGACGATGGCGACAATCGGCTCGCCGACGGCGCGGACGATGCCGGACGACAGCGTCGGGTTCTTCGGAATATTCCAGGATGCGGGGTCCGAATCCTTCAATCTGTTGAGTTCGGCGAGTTGGGACGGCAGGGCTCCCACGCCCGCCGCATCAAGATCGTCATGTCGCACGATCAGCAGCACGCCCGGCGCGTTGCGCGCCTGCCCGATATCGATATCGAGGATCCGTGCATGGGGATGCGGAGAGCGCACGAAACAGGCATGGACCATCTTCGGAAGGGCAACGTCATCGACAAACTGCCCTCGTCCGGAAATCAACCGGTCGTCCTCAACCCGCGGAATCGCCTCGCCGATGCCGAACTTCATGGACCGATGCTCGCAACGCTAGGACTGACCCGAAAGACGCTGGCTCAATGCCGTCATCTCGGAATAGACATCCTCCAGATCATCGACATGAAAACCTTCGGCCAGCGACGGCGACACGGACGACAACGCCTCCGCCAGCCGCGCTCCATAGCGAAGGTTGCCGCGCGCATCGATGATGACGCCATCGCGCGTTTCGAAACTTTCGTTCCAGGCCACCGCCTCGCTTTCGGACAGCCCAGGCGGCAGACGCAGGCGCAAGGTTCGTCCCTCGACCATCACCGGATATCCGCCGACCCGTCCTTGCGGGCCGGGAACATGGCCGGACCAGACTTCCCCCGCGGCGAGAGCCAGCATCAGAGGCACGCCGGTCGCGCCTGAAATATCGATCACCGGCTTCGGCGTGAGTTGCACCTCGGAAAAGCGCTCCACCACATCGTCGATCTCGACATCGTCGATCCAGACGCGGGGCGCCGGGCCCGAGCGCCCCCGGCGCGGCAGCCGCCACGTGCCGAGCACGCTGTAGTGAGCGATCATCTTCAGCCGGCGTTCATCGCCGCCGAGCGTCGCGCCGGCGAAGGTCGAACTCAGAATGCCGATATTCCCGACCCCGCACAGCACCGACAGTTGCTTGGCGACGAGAAGTCTGTTCACAACGTCCGGGTAACAGCAATTGATGAACGCGGCCTCGGTATTCGATTGCGCGGCCGCTTTCGCCACCCGGCTCGACAAAAGGGTTTGAAAGACGGTGGTGAGGCCGTACCCGGCGGACGCAACGAGCCGCGCCCACCCGTTGTCGGCGCTGCCGATCACCGACGACCCCTGCAACGATGCCGTCTGCACCACAACCTTCGGAGACAGCCGCGAAATGACTTCAGCGATAGCGTCCACCCGATCGAGGGCGAGAATCTCGGTGATCACCGTCACCGGCTTCGCGTAGATCGTGGCGCGCGCCTGGGCGGCGGTCTTCAGCCACGCCAGCCTGTCGGTGTTCCTGCCGGCCAGGCCCACGGTGACCGGCCGCATGGAGGTCGCCGCGATATCGAAAAGCTGACGCGCGGCGAAATCCCCGGTCCCGACGATCAGAATGTCCACCGCGTTCAAGGTTCTCATGCGCCCAATGCTCCCGTTCTGGTGCGGTCGTCACCGTCATTCGGATCGCGCGATAGCAGATGCTTCATGATCCGCGAGCTTCCCGTGCGCGGGAAATCGTCCACGAAGCGGAGATAGCGCGGCATCTGGAATTTGGGCAGCCTGTCTTCCATCCAGCGGAACAGATCGTCGGAGGATAGCGCGCCGGGCCGCACCGCGCGGACGAACAGCTTGATCTCCTCCTCGCCGATCTCGGCCTTGACGCCGACCGCCGCGCATTCCTCGACGAGCGGATGGGTGAGGACGACATGCTCGATCTCCCAGGCCGAGACGTTCTGCCCGCGATAGCGGATGCTGTCGGTCTTGCGGCCATGGAAGTAAAGATTCCCGTCGCGGTCCAGCGAACCGATATCGCCGGTGTAGAGCAGTCCGCCCCGCAGCCGCTCGCGTGTCGCCTCCGGATTGCCGTGATAGCCGGAGAAGATCGCGCCCGCGTCCGGCGAAAGATCGCGCACGGCGATCTCTCCTCTTTCCCCGCGCGGCAATTCGCGACCATCCTCGGCGCGAATGCTGACCTCGAACCAGGGAAGCGCCTTCCCGACGGAATTTGGCGTCGCATCGGCGTTGAACGAGGTGATGCTGGAAGCCTCGGTCATGCCGTAGCACTCGCGGACCCGCACGCCAAACCGGGTTTCGACCTCGTTCCAGATGTCGCGGGTGCATCCCGCGCCCCAGGCGCTCCGCACCCCGTTGGTCTTCTCCTCCGCCGTCGGCGGCTGTCGCAGCAGAATTTGCAGCACGCCTCCGAGATAGTGAATATGCGTCGCCCGCGCCGCCGCGACGTCGGTCCAGAAGCGTGTCGCGCTGAACCTCGGCACCATCGCCAGACTCACCTCACGGATCATCGGCAGCACGAGCATCTGCGCGCCCCCGATGTGGAATAACGGCTCCCACATGAACATGACGTCGCCGGGGCGCACGTCGGTGACGATGACGACGGCCTCGGCGGCCATGCCCATCATCCGGTGCGTGACCTTCACCGCTTTCGGTTTTCCAGTGGTGCCCGAGGTATACATGAAGGCAAGAAGATCGGCCGGTTTCGGCAGGTCGGAGCCGCCGCCCGCCGGATCGGCTCCTGCGCCCGCCAGACTTTCGGTGAGGACGACCGATGCGCCATCGGCTGTACCGGCTTTCGCCGTATCCACCGTATCGCGATATCGCCGGTCCGCGACGATCACGTCCGGGCCGGCATCGCCAAGGATATGCCTGACGCCGTCAACGGTCAGTTGCGGATTGACCGGCACCCAGATCGCACCGCTTTGCCACACCGCCAGCGCCGTCGCGACGGACATGATGGAATTGTCCGCGACGACCGCGACCACCTTTCCCTTTGCCGCCGCATCGCCAAACAGGCGATGGGCGATCCCTCGCGTGTCCCGCGCCAGTTGACCGAAGGTCACCGCCTGGCCCTCGAACCGCATGAACGGACGGTCGGGATGTCGGGCGGCTTCCTCCCGGAATCGCGCGACGAATCCGCCCTGCCCGGCCTCGTGAATGGCTTCCATGAACCTGCAACCGCTGTCCGGACCGATAGGTCTGCTATTTCTCGGCGGAGAGAAACGTCGTGATCTTGCGCGCGGGCTCACCCGATTCATATGCCGTGCGATGAATCCGCCGCGCCGCCTCGAAGGTTTCAAGGAAGCTCTGCTGGGTCATATCGCGAAAGCGCGTCTTGATCAGCGCCATGGCGCCGGATGGTTTGGCGGCCAGTTCCCCGGCGAGCGCGATCGATCGGGCGAGAACCTGATCCTCCGGAACGATCTCGTTCAAAAGGCCAAGCCGCAGACACTCCTCGGCGGGAATCATCTTGCCGGTCAGCGTCAGTTCGATGGTCTTCGCCAGTCCCAAGATCTCGCGCATGATCCAGGGCCCGGTGACGCTGGCGATGCCTGAATTGATCTCCGGCTGCCCCATGCGCGTGCCCGGATGCCCGATACGGAAATCGCCGAGGAGAGCGACCTGAAAGGCCGATCCGGCGGCCACGCCGTTCAGCGCCATCACCAGCGGTTTTCTGAGACTGCGAATCGTGCCGTACAGCACTTCCCATTCGTCGATCCAGCTTTCCGCCCTGTCGCCGTCAAAACTGACGGCTTCGTGGAGATCCTGACCCGCGCAGAAGGCGCGCGTCCCGGCGCCGGTCACGACCAGCGCGCGATCTTCGTCGTTCGCATCGAACGCATTCAGAGCCTGGAGGATCTCGTCGCGCATCGGCCTGTGCCATGCGTTCAGGACGTCCGGACGGTTCAGAACCAGTATTCGGACAGCGCCTTCTCGGCTAAGCTTGATGAAACGAGTCATCATCCTCTCTCGGGATACTTGATTTATATGTATCGCCATTCGATACTATTTATCTTATGATAATCGGACGCGATTGCTGAGTCAATCGGCCGCGTCCACGCGGGATCACGAGCTATGGCAGTTGGAAAAACGCAAAAGAGCAGGAAGGGCGCCGTGTCGAAATCGCGCGCCCCTGCCAAACGGACCGATACGACGGACGGCCTCACCGTGCTTTCGGTGGAAAAGGCGTTCCGGGTCCTGGAGTGTTTCAGGGCGGACAGTCAAAGCCTCTCGCTGACCCAGATCGCGATGCTGGCCGAACTCGACAAAAGCGCGGCGCAGCGATTTACCCACACGCTCACGAGTCTCGGATATCTGCGGAAGGATCCGGAGACAAAGCGTTTTGAGCTGACGCCACGCACGCTCAACATCGGCTATGTCTATACGCGAACGAACACGCTCCTGAAGCGGGCGATGCCTTACCTTCTGCATCTCAGCAAGGAAACCGAGGAGACGGTCAACCTGACGTTCCTCGACGACACGGATATCGTTTTCGTCGCCCGGTTTCTGAGCCGGCACGTGCTGAATACCGATGTCACGATCGGAAGTCGTATGCCGGCCTACTGCACGGCGCCGGGCCGCGCGATTCTGGCGTTCCTGCCCGACACGGAGCGGGACGCGATCCTTGATCGATCGAACCGGGCGGCGCTGACCCCTCATACCATCTGGAAGCGCGAAGACCTTATTTCGCTTCTCAGGAAGTGCCGGCAAAATGGCTACGCGACGGCGTTCGAGGAAGTGTTCGCGGGCGACGCATCCGTCGCGGCGCCGGTCCTGAATCTGGAAGGCCGCGTGCTCGCTGCCGTCAATATCGCGACGTCGACGACCCGCTTCACCCCGGAGGAAGCCGTCAGAAAGTTCGCGCCGCTCGCCGTTGCCGCGGCGCGCGCCATCGCGGATGCCTGAGCCCTGGGTTTCCGGGCCGGCCTCAAGAACAGGTTGTTGCGACTCGGGCATGGTGCCCGCGGCACGCCCGCGGCCATGCCCGAGGGCGCGTCGGCTCAAGCGATTGTCGAGGTGTAGAGGGACGGATCGAAATACTTCGAAGCCGGCGTGAAATCCTTCACGTTGGCATTCGTCATGAAGAAGTCGGTCACCTGTTGCAGCCACTTGGTGACGGTGCCGTCGGCATAGAGCTTCTTCCACTCCTGCGACGTGAACATCTTCTGCGCCTTGAACGATTCCTCGATGTCCGACATCGGGGTCTGGCTGTAATGATTCTTCTGAAGGGCTTGCAGCGCTTCGGCGCTGTTGGCGATAAAATAATCGTTGGCTTCGGCCCAGCCCTTGATCAGCTTCGACAACGTTTCCTTGTTGCCGTCATAGAAGTCGTTGCGCGCCGCCCAGCCGCCGACGATCGCGGCTTTCGGATAGTAAGCCGAGGCATCGGCCAGCTTGACCGCGCCCGGCACCTTCTGGCGCACCGAGACGTTGAACGGCACCCACAGCGCCACCGCGGGCACCGCGCCGGAGATGAACGAGGTCACCGCCGCCGGCATCGCCTGGTTGAGCAGTTCGACCTCGGACGGCTTGACGTCGTTGGCGCGCAGCGCCGTATCGAGGAAGACGTGCGCGGTCGTTCCCGTCGTGGTCGCGATCCGCTTGCCCTTCAGATCGGCGAAACTCTTGATGCCCTGATCGCCGCGCACCCAGAGCTGCGCCGTGGCGACCTCGACGTCGTTGATGAGAAAGACCTTGCCCTGCCCGCGCGCCGGGAAGTTCGACAGTACCGCGCCGGTGGCCAGCACATCGAGGCTGCCGCCGACCAATGCCTGAAAGATTTCAAGGCCGGTGTTGAACTGGCGAAGTTCGAGATCGAGTCCCTGCTTGGCAAACGATCCGCGATCCACGCCGGTCCAGATCTGCCCGTCCACCGCCACCGTATGCAGATAGCCGACGCGCAGCTTGGTCTTCGCCTGTGCGATTGAAGGCGTTGCAAGTCCGGTGGCGCTCAGGGCCACGCCCGCCGTCGTCGTCAGAAATTCCCGTCTGTTCATGGCATTCCTCCCTTGCCTTATGATTTCATTCTGAAAAAGGCATTGCTTGCGCCTGCTGCGCGCGATACTCGCTCATCACCAGGTCGCGAATATAGCTGCGAAGCTGGCCGAATTCCGGTCGCTCGTGAATCGACTCGTCGCGCGGATAGGCAAACGGCACTTCGATGATCTCCTTGATCCGCGCCGGCCGCGCGGTGACCACGACGATGCGCGAGGCGAGATAGATCGCCTCCTCCACCGAATGCGTGATCAGCATCACCGTTTTGCCCTCGGTGGCGAGCACGCGCAGCAAAAGATTCTGCATGTTCGCCCGCGTCTGGGCATCCAGTGCTCCGAACGGCTCGTCCATCAGAAGAAATTGCGGCTTCACCGCGTAAGCGCGCGCGATGGCGAGACGCTGGCGCATCCCGCCCGACAGATGCTTGGGGAACAGGTTGGCGAATTCCGACAGGCCCATGAGCGACAGATAACGGTCGCAGATCGCCTCGCGTTCCTCCGGCGCCACACGATTGGCGTGCAGCGTCAGCCCGAACGCGATGTTCTGACGCACGGTGAGCCACGGGAACACGCCGTATTCCTGGAAGATCACGCCCCGCTCGGGGCCGGGCCCCTGGACCGGAACGCCATCGAACAGCACGCGCCCGCCGGTCGGCTTCTGGAAGCCGGCCAGCATGTTCATCATCGTGGTCTTGCCGCAGCCGGACGGGCCGATCACCGCGATGAAGTCGCCGTCGTTGATGGCGTAATTCACGTCATCGACGATCTGAAGCCGGCCTTTCGGCGTGTCGAAGGCAAGCGACACATGCTCGAACTGCGCGCGAACGGTTTTGTCAGCCGTGTCCGTCATGCCGCCGCGCGCTCCTGCCACACCAGAAGCCGCCGGCTGATCGCGCGCAGGATCATATCCATGATCAGCGCGACAAAGCCGATGCAGATGATTCCGACATAGATGACGTCGAGCAGGAAATAGGTCGAGGCGTTCTGGATCAGCGCGCCGAGGCCGCGCTGCGCGGCGATCAGTTCGGAGGCCACCAGCGTCGCCCACGACACGCCGAGCGCAACCCGCAGCGCGGTCAGGATATGCGGCACGGTGAGCGGAATGATGACCTTGCGGAAGATCTCCAGTTCGCTGGCGCCGAGCGTCTGCGCGACACGGATATACAGCGGCGTGATCTGCGACACGCCCTCGTACATCACGATCACCCCCGAAAAGAAGGCGGCGTAGAACAGGATGACGAGCTTGGCCAGTTCGTCGACGCCGAAATAGACGATCACCAGCGGGATCAGGGCGATCGGCGGCAGCGCGCGAAAGAAATTGATCATGGGGTCGGCCAGCGTGCGCGCCGGCCGATACCAGCCCAGCAGGAATCCGACCGGCACGGCGGCGGCGATGCCGAGCAGCACGCCCAGCGTCACCCGCCGCGTGGAGGCCCATACATCGACAAGAAGACCCTCGCGGGTCAGCAGTTCGACGAACTTGATCGCAACCGCGTGAGGCGCGGGGATCAGCGACGGATTGACGATGCCGCTCCAGCGCACCGCGTACCACAGCGCGATCGCCCCCAGCCATGGCACGAGTCCGAGCAGAAATCGCTTCACGCCGTCCGCCGTCATCCGCCCAAGCCGCTCCGCAGTTGCTCTTTGACCAAGTTGTATTATAGATAATACAAGCATACAAGGAAAGAGATCGCGCCGTGTCAAGGTTTCCCGCATGACGAGCCTCGTGGCGATCCGCAGTCTGCGCGCCTATTGCTATCGCTGTCCCCAGCAAACGCCGGTCGAAACCTCGTTCGGCCGGATGCTGGACCGTCCGGCGGTGTTCATCCGCATCGAGGACGAGGACGGGTGCGTGGGCTGGGGCGAGACGTGGTCGAATTTTCCCTCGGTCGGCGCCGAGCATCGCACGCGCATCGTCAACGAGATCATCGCACCGGCGGCCGTCGGCTTCGTCGCCGACGCGCCTCAGCGGCTGTTTGATGTCCTCACCGACAGATACGCCGTGCTGGCATTGCAGACCGGCGAGCATGGCCCGTTCGCGCAATGTATCGCCGGCGTCGATGTCGCGATGTGGGACCTCGCCGCGCGAAGGCAGTCGCAGCCGCTGTGGCGCCTGCTCGGCGCCCGCTCGCCGCGGATCAGGGTCTATGCCAGCGGCATCAATCCGACCGGCGCGAAGCAGACGGCGGAAGCCGCGCTCCGCGCCGGGCATCACGCCCTGAAGCTGAAGATCGGATTCGATGCGGAGCGCGACCTTTCCAATCTGACGGCCTTGCGCGCGCTGGTCGGCGACGGCCTGCTTGCCGCCGACGTCAACCAGGGCTGGTCCTTCGAGCAGGCGCTCGCGTTCGCGCCCGAACTCGATCGGTTCGCGCTGGCATGGCTGGAGGAGCCGCTGCGCGCCGACCTGCCGTGGCCGGCATGGCTTGAACTCAAGCAGCGCATTCGCACGCCGCTGGCCGGCGGCGAGAACCTCGCCGGGCAAAAGGCGTTCGCGGACGCCTTCGCGGCCGGCGCGCTCGACGTGATCCAGCCCGACATCGCCAAGTGGGGCGGCTTCTCGCAATGCGTCGCGGTCGGACGCCAGGCGCTGGCCGCCGGCCGAACGTTCTGCCCGCATTATCTCGGCGGCGGCATCGGCCTTCTGGCATCGGCGCATCTTCTCGCGGCGGTCGGCGGCGACGGCCTGCTTGAGGTCGATTTCAACCCGAACCCGTTGCGCGACGCGCTGGCGGGGCCGGTTGGCGATGTCCGCGAGGGGCACATCGTCCTCACCGATGCGCCGGGACTTGGGCTTGAGCCCGATCTCGCCGCGCTGGAAGCCTATCGGACCGCGTGAGGCATGAGCATGGTCCCGGCCGCGAAGGGTTACGATTACATCATTGTCGGTGCCGGCTCAGCCGGCTGCCTGGTTGCCAACCGGCTGTCGAAGGACCCCGCGTGCCGCGTCTTGCTGCTGGAAGCCGGCGGATCGGACCGCAACTTCTGGATCAGGCTGCCGGTCGGCTACTATCGCTCGATCTTCGACGATCGCTTCTCCCGCCTGTTCAGGACCGAACCGAACGAAAGGCTCGGCGGCCGCGTCATCGACTGGCCGCGCGGCCGCATCATCGGCGGTTCGTCATCGATCAACGGCCTGATCTTCATCCGTGGCCAGCACGAGGATTTCGACGACTGGGAAAAACTCGGCGCGACAGGCTGGAGCTATCGCGACACCCTTCCCTGTTTCCGGCGCTATGAGCGCTACCGGGGCGGCGAGAACCAGTATCACGGCAGCCTCGGCGAGTTCGAGGTCTCCGACCTGCGGGTCGCCAATCCGGCATCGGCCGCCTGGATGCAGGCCGGCATGGAGTATGGCCTGCCCTTCAACGACGATTTCAACGGCGCAACGACATTCGGCGTCGGCAGCTATCAGCTCGGCATCGGCGCGCGATGGCGCTCGAGTTCGGCTTCCGCCTTCCTGCATCCGGTCGCGCACCGGCCGAACCTGACGATCGTCGCCAATGCGCAGGCGACGCGCGTGACGTTCTCCGGCAGCACCGCGACCGGCGTCGAGTGGATCGCCGGCGGCGACCGTCATCACGCCACCGCCGCGCGTGAGGTGATCCTGTGCGCCGGCACGCTGCAATCGCCGCAACTGCTGCAACTGTCGGGCATCGGTCCCGCCGCGTTGCTGCGCTCGCTCGGGATTCCCGTGGTCGTCGATGCGCCCGAGGTCGGCCGCAACCTTCAGGATCACTATCAGGCGCGCATCATCGTGCGGCTGAAACGGCCGATCTCGCTCAACGATCAGGTCCGCAATCCGATCGAACTGGCGAAAATGGGCCTGCAATGGGCGTTCCGGGGCAACGGGCCGCTGACGGCCGGCGCCGGTCAGGTCGGCGGCGCCGCCTGCACGCCTTATGTGGTCGGCGGCCGCCCCGACGTGCAGTTCAACGTCATGCCGCTATCGGTCGATCGTCCCGGCGAGCCGCTGCACCGCTATTCCGGCTTCACCGCCTCGGTCTGGCAATGTCACGCGGAGTCGCGCGGCCATCTGGCGATCCGCTCCACCGATCCGTTCGCCGCGCCGCTGATCCATGCGAATTACTTCGATGCGGAGCTGGACCGCAAGACGATCGTCGCCGGACTGCGCATCCTGCGCGAGATCTTCCGGCAGCCCTCGTTCCGCCCGCTGTGGGACATCGAGATCAAGCCGGGGCTCGATGCGGACAGCGACGACGCGCTGTGGGAGTTCGCACGCGACACCGGCGGCACGGTGTTTCATCAGGTCGGCACCTGCCGCGTGGGCAGCGATGACGGCGCCGTGGTGGACCCGCAACTGCGCGTCAACGGCGTCGAGCGGCTGCGCGTCATCGACGCGTCGGTGATGCCGCTCATCACCTCGGCCAACACCAATGCCGCCAGCCTGATGATCGGCGAGAAGGGCGCGGCCGCCGTGTTGTCTTCGGTCAGCGGTCAGGCGGACGCATCATGATCCTGGACGCGGAAAGCCATATCCCCAAGTACGCGCAGATCGCCGAGACGCTGCGCCAGCGCATCGCGCGCGGGCTGTGGCCGCGCGGCGCGCGGCTTCCCGGCAACGAAACCCTCGCGGCGGAATTCAGCGTCTCCCGCGTCACGATCCGTCAGGCGGTCGATCTCCTGACCCGCGAGGGCATCCTGGAGGCGCAGCAGGGCCGCGGCACCTTCATCACCGGCGGCGCGCCGCAGGATCGCTGGCTGAGGGTGGAGACGACGCTCGCCGATCTCGCCAAGGTTTACCGCACGACGTCGCCGAAGATCATCAACATCTCCGAGAGCCGATGCGAAGCCCCGCTGCGTCCGGAGGATGGCGTCCCGGCCGCGAACTACGTGTTCATGCGCCGCGTCCATTCGCGAAAACGCCAGCCCTATTGCGTCATCTCCATCTATCTCGACGAGGCCATCTTCCGCAAGGCACCGGCGCGGTTTCGCAGGGAAACCGTGATTCCGATCCTGATGGACATGCCGGATCATCTCATCGCGACCGCGCGGCAGCGCATGACCATCGGCACCGCCGATCTCGACGTGTCGCGGCTGCTGCGCATTCCGTTGAATTCGCCGGTCGCGGAAGTGCGCCGCGTCTTCACCTCGCGCGACAACACCGTGATCTATCTCGGCGAGGTCATCTATCGCGGCGACTTCATCAGCATCGACATGGACCTGCGCCCGTAACCGCCGCGCCGTCTCACAGGCGCGGATCGAAGCGGTATGACGCCTGCACGAACAGGCCGTAGCGCTCGAGCCGCACCGGCAGCGTCTGGCACGGACAGGGCGAGCCGAAGGCATTGGTGAAAGCGCCGTCGGTCGCCCAGGTCGCCCAGTAGCGGCCGCCGATGCCGAGATCGAGGTTCGGCGTCAGCGCGTAGGACAGAATCGCCTCAAGCTGCGCGCCGCGGCCGTTGGCGAATTCCGGCGACCAGATGTTGGTGACGTCGGTGCGCAGCAGATGGCCGTCGAGACCCGTCACCCGCACATAGGGCAGATAGGCCGCTTCGGCCGCGAGCTTGAGCCCCGGCGCCAGCATCACCTGCCCGGCGACGCCGAGGCGCACCGCGTGAACCGTGTTGTCCTCGCTGATGACATTCCCCGACAGCGCCACGTTGTTCGGCGGGCTGCACGGGCCGAGCGGATGGGCGATCTGGATGCAGCCGCGCGCCACCTTCTCATCGCGATTGTAGTGATAGCCGACGAAGCCGCCGAGCTTCGCGCGGTCGGTGCCCAGCACGTCATAGCCGATGTCGATCGTGGCGTAGCCGATGCGGCCGGGCACGTAGCCCGACAGCGTGTTGGAATAGGCCATGCTGTCGTTTTCGCGCGCCAGCCAGTCCTCGTCGTGCATCCGGCCGCCGCCCAGCGTGCCGCCACCGGCGAAACCCTTGACGAAGACGCGGGCCGGGCTGTCGACACGGCCGAACAGTTCGCCGGAATGCCCGGTGGTGTCGTAGGTCAGGCGCGAGATCAGCACGTTCTGCTGCGCGGGGCTGGTGGTGAAGCCGAGATCCTTCTGGAAGCGGCCGCTGGAATACCAGTAGCGCCCACCGACCTCGACCTGCCAGCCCGGCGCCAGCGCCGGCGCTTTCGCCGCGAGGCGCGGCTGCGGCCACGCCGCTTGGGGGTCGGCGCCCAAGCGATAGTTGAGGCCGAGGCGCACCAGATGCAGGCTGTGATCGGTGCCGGTGGGCCCGCCCGGCACGGCGCTATAAATCGGCAGCGCCGGCGCGGCCTGCACATAGGCGCCGGGCGATGTCACGGTCGGCCCGCCGAAGCGGGCGTGGCTGTATTCGAAGCGCAGCGACCACGCCGGCGTCAGCGCCTGCTCAAGGCCGAGGCCGGCGGTCCAGCCCCATTGCGTGCCGTAAGCCTCCGCCGGCGCGCGCTCCGCGAAGGCGTTGAGCGCGACGTCGAAGCGCGAGGTCAGCCAGGCCGCGCCGCCCTTGACGTAAACCAGCGTGCGGCCGTCGATGCCGCCGGTCACGCCGACGCGGCCGGTGAGGCTGCCGAACACCTCATGCCGCGCCCGACAATTGAACGAGGTCAGCGCGCCCGACGGCGCGAGGCAGGTGTTGGTGCCGTTCGCATCCATCGCGCTGACGTCGGCCTCGACGCCGAACACCAGATGCGGCGAGGTCTGCCAGTTGTATCCCGCCTGCACGCCGGCGAAGACCGAGGGCATCCGGATGAGGTCGCCATAGATCGAGGGACCGAACGGCCCCTCGACCGAGGTCGCGCCGACCCCGCCGCCGAGATGTCCGCCGACATAGCCGCCGCTCCAGTCGAACGGCAGGGCTCCCACCTTGACCATCGGCCCGATATCCGCCGCGCCCGCCGGAGCCGTGACGCACGCCAACAGCGCCGCGCCGGCGATCGTGCTTGCCGCAACCTTCATCATCCCTCAACCCATCGCGTTATCGATCGGACGAGTGAGCCCGAGACGCTTGAACAAATTGTTAAGCCTAACGGACCGTAAACCGCGCCCATCGTGAATCGCGCCGTTATGTCGCAACGCGCGCCGAGAAAGTCCACCGGAAACGAGGCGTCATCCCCGCCTTCGCGGGGAATGACGATTCTCGTATTGCCCCTCGTGCAAGAAGCCATTTTTCGGTCAGACCTGCAAGGTGACGGCTTTCGATCCGGCCTCATTTCGCCGCGTGCTACATCCGCACCTCGATCAGCCGCGGCCCCTGCTCCGCGGTGGCTTCGGCCAGCGCCTTGTTGAAGTCGTCGGCGCTCTCCACCGCGCGGCCCGGCACGCCCATGCCCTTGGCGAGCGCCACCCAGTCCAGCGCCGGGCGGTCGATGCTCAGCATGTCGAGCGCGCGGCGGCCCGGCTCGCCCGCGCCGACGCCGTCGAACTCGCCGCGCAGGATCTGGTACATGCGGTTGGCGAACACGATGGTGACGACGTCGAGGCCCTCGCGCGCCTGCGTCCACAGCGATTGCAGCGTGTACATCGCGCTGCCGTCGCCGACCATGCAGATCACCTTGCGATCCGGACAGGCCACCGCCGCCCCGGTCGCCACCGGCGGCGAGAAGCCGATCGAGCCGCCCATGTTCTGCACCCAGTCGTGCGGCGCGGCCGCCGCCGTCAGCGGGAAGAAGCCGCGCCCGGTGGTAATCGATTCATCGACCAGAATGGCGTTCTCCGGCACCGCCGCGGCGATCGCCTGCGCGATCGCGGCATGGGTGAGCGCCCCGGTCGGCTTCGCCAGCTCGGGGACGGTTTGCGGCCGGACGTCGCCGGGCTTGGCGCCCACCGCCGCCGCCAGCGCCTCCAGCGCCGCCACCGAGTTGTCGCCGCCCTCGGTGAGGCGATGCACCTCGCAGCCTTCCGGCTTGAGCAGGCTCGGCGTGTCGGGATAGGCGAAGAACGCCACCGGCTCGTTGGCCTCGACCAGAATGATGTGGCGAAACTCCTTGAGGACCTGCAACGCCTGCGGCACCACATAGGGCACGCGCTCGATGAAGAAGCGCCCTCGCCCGCGCGCCATGCGCGCATTGTAGGTCTGCCCCATCACCGCGCATCCGGTGCGGCCGGCGATCTGCGCCGCCAGCGCCAGCCCCTTCTCGGTGAGCGCGCCGCCGGTCATCAGCACCAGCGTCCGCTCGCCGCCGCGCAGCACCCGCGCGGCCGCTTCCACCGCCTTCACCGAATAGCCGGCGCGCTGCTCCGGCGCCGGCACCTGCGCGACGCCGTCCGCCTCGTTCCATGCGGTATCGGCGGGCAGGATCAGGGTCGCGATCTGTGGCGGCGGGCCGCTGGCGGCGGCGATCGCGGCGGCGCCGTCGCGCGCCACCGAAGCGGCGTCGGGCGAGGTGTGAACCCATTGCGACATCGGCCGCGCCAGCCCCTCGATGTCCGAGGTGAGCGGCGCGTTGTAGTCGATGTGATAGCCGGCGTGCTGGCCGACGATGTTGACGATGCCGGAGGCCGCCTTCTTGGCGTTGTGCAGATTGGCGAGGCCGTTGGCGAGGCCGGGGCCGAGATGCAGCAGCGTCGAGGCCGGCGTGCCGCGCATCCGGTAGTAGCCGTCGGCCGCGCCGGTCACCACGCCCTCGAACAGGCCGAGCACGCAGCGCATCCCCTCGACCCGGTCGAGCGCCGCGACGAAGTGCATCTCCGAGGTGCCCGGATTGGTGAAACAGACGTTGACGCCGCCCGCGACCAGGGTCCGCACTAGGCTTTCCGCACCGTTCATCGCTACGCCTCCTTGAGAGTCCCTCTATGAGATGAACCATTCCCGGCGAGTTGCGTCAAAGGATTAAGGCGGCTGCAACGCAGCCATCTTTGCAAGGCGTGGCGGCTTTTACCGTTTTTCGACCGCATCTGATTTGAAAATCACCGCTTTCACAAGTCTGTGGGTTGCGAAAGGCGGCGAATTGTGGCCTTCCTCGCCATGAATCAAACGTCGAAAGGGCTGAGATGAGACGAGGGCTTACCGTTGTGCTGGCGGGCATGGGACTGTTGATCGCCGGGAGCGCTCAGGCGCAGGTGGATACGCGGACCTTCATGGACCCGAACTTCCGGCTGCCGTTCGGCGGCGGCGCCAGCCCGATCCCCCGCACCACGGTGATGTACGACGGGCGCTACGCGCCCGGCACCATCATCATCAACACCCGCGAACGCCGCCTCTATCTGGTGCAGTCGAACGGAACCGCATTGCGTTACGGCATCGGCGTCGGCCGCGACGGCTTCCGCTGGGGCGGTGTCCACCGCATCACCGCGAAGAAGGAATGGCCGTCCTGGACGCCGCCCGCGCAGATGCTGCGGCGGCGGCCCGACCTGCCGCGCCACATGAAGGGCGGCATCGACAATCCGCTCGGCGCGCGGGCGCTGTATCTCGGCTCGACGCTGTATCGCATCCACGGTTCCAACGAACCGGAGACGATCGGCCAGGCGGTGTCGTCGGGCTGCTTCCGCATGACCAACGAGGACGTCACCGATCTCTACGAGCGCGTTCGCGTCGGCACCACGGTGGTAGTGAAGAACTGAGGTTTTCCGCAAACAACCCCCGCCACGCGCGACGGCTCGTCGCCGCGCTGGCGGGACTGGCTCTGATCGCCGGCGTGGCGGGAGCGCCGCCCGCGGCCGCCGCCGACAACCCCGCCGTCGCCGCGCGAAAACATCGGCAGCGCACCGCCTTCACCGATCGCGAGATCGTGGACGGCTTCCTCAGGACGACGTTCGGCGCGGAATTTCATCTCGCCGGCCGCGTCGATCGCATCCGTAAATACGAGACGCCGGTGCGCGTCTTCATTCATGGCGCGCACGCGAGGCGACGGGCGCAGATCGCCGCCGTGGTTGCCGACATCGCGCGGCACGTCCCGCATCTCGACATCGCGGTGACGCGCGATACGGCCGCCGCCAACGTCAACGTCCATCTGGTCCGCGAGCGTGCCTTCGACCGCACCGTCGCGCAATACTACGGCCGCGAGCGGGCGCGCGAGATCCGCGCCTCGCTCGATCCGCAATGCCTGTCGGGCTTCCGCAAGAACGAGGCGTTCGCGATTGTGGCCTCCGACGTGTTCCTCACCACGGATCGCGGCGACTTCACCTTCCTCGACTGCGCCTACGAGGAACTGCTGCAATCGCTCGGCCCGATCAACGATACCAGTTCGGTGCCGTGGACGATGTTCAACGACGAGGTGCGGATGGGGTTCTTCGACGTCTACGACCAGTACATCCTCAACATCCTCTACCACCCGCGCATCAAAGCGGGCATGACGATGGCCGAGGTCGAGGCGCTGCTGCCGCAAATCCTGCCCGACGTCCGCGCCTGGGTCGCGAAGGCGAACGGCTTGCCGGAATGAGACAGCCCGACTTGTCGTGCCGGACAGACGCGCAATACGAAAGCCGTCATGCTCCGCGAAGCGGAGCATCCAGTATTCCGTGTTGGATCGAATTTGCCCTGCGCCCGCCCGGATTACTGGATCCTCCGCCTTCGCGGACGATGACACCTCGTCTCCGCGCGGCGAGGACTTTCGCGCCAACGCCTACGCCGATTTCTCGAACAGTTCGCGGCCGATCAGCATCCGGCGGATTTCGCTGGTGCCGGCGCCGATCTCGTAGAGTTTTGCGTCGCGCAACAGCCGCCCGGTCGGATAGTCGTTGATGTAGCCGTTGCCGCCCAGCAACTGGATGGCGTCGAGCGCGCATTGCGTCGCCTTCTCGGCGGCGTAGAGGATCGCGCCGGCGGCGTCCTCGCGCGTCGTCTCGCCGCGGTCGCACGCCTTCGCCACCGAATAGACGTAGGCGCGGCAGGCGTTGAGCGTCACGTACATGTCCGCGACCTTGCCCTGCACGAGCTGGAAGGTGCCGATCGGCTGGCCGAACTGCTTGCGCTCATGCACGTAGGGCACCGCCACGTCGAGGCACGCCTGCATGATGCCGAGCGGTCCCGCCGCCAGCACCGTGCGCTCGTAGTCGAGGCCGGACATCAGCACGTTGACGCCGCGCCCGACCGAGCCCAGCACGTTGTCCTCCGGCACCTCGCAATCCTCGAACACCAGTTCGCCGGTGTCGGAGCCGCGCATTCCGAGCTTGTCGAGTTTTTGCGCGGTCGAAAAACCTTTCATCCCCTTCTCGATCAGAAAGGCGGTGATGCCGCGCGGCCCGGCGTTGGGATCGGTCTTGGCGTAGACCACCAGCGTCTCGGCGATCGGACCGTTGGTGATCCACATCTTGCTGCCGTTGAGAACATAGCGGTCGCCCTTCTTGTCGGCGCGGGTCTTCATCGACACCACGTCCGAGCCCGCGCCCGGCTCCGACATCGCCAGCGCGCCGACGTGCTCGCCGGACATCAGCTTCGGCAGATACTTGCGCTTCTGCGCCTCGCTGCCGTTGCGGCGGATCTGGTTGACGCAGAGATTGGAGTGCGCGCCGTAGGACAGGCCGACCGAAGCCGAAGCCCGCGAAATCTCCTCCATCGCGATGCAGTGCTCAAGATAGCCGAGCCCGGCGCCGCCGTAGTCTTCCTCGACGGTGATGCCGAGCAGCCCGAGCGCGCCGATCTTCGGCCACAGGTCGCGCGGAAACTGATTGGTCTTGTCGATCTCGTCGGCGCGCGGCGCGATCTCGTTGGCCGAGAAATCGCGAACCGTCTCGCGGATCGCGTCTGCGGTGTCGCCAAGATCGAAATTGAACGTCGGTAGCGCATTCGGGATCATCGCCGGTCATCTCCTCCATCGGCCCCGCGCCATCCTGCGGCCGGCACCTCTCGCGGCGGACCATGCCACGGGTCGCGCCGCCGGAGAAGTGGCCCGATGCTGCGGCGCAAAATCGCCATCTGATGCCCCAAAACGGTATTTAAACACCTTTTACAGCCGCCACTCCGCCGCCGCAATTCCGCCGGCGGTTCGACGCAAGAATCCCTCTAGGAAATCCGCCAGTTTGTGGAAGATTGCTGTCGCAACCGAAGCCGCCTCAACGCGACGGCCTCGCACCGTCATAGCCCCACAGGGAGGGAGCCGATCAATGAACGTTCATCGCGTGATCGAACCCGGCAAGGCGGCACTTCAAGCGGCGGCGCGCGCCGACGCCTATGCGATGTCGATCGAGGATTTTCATCCCGGCGCGCCGCGCCTGTTCCGCAACGATACGCTGTGGCCCTATTTCGAGCGGCTGCGCAACGAGTGCCCGGTGCATTACTGCACCAAGGCGCCGATCGAACCGTACTGGTCGATCACCAGATACAACGACATCATGCACGTCGACACCAGTCACAGCATCTTCTCGTCGGATGTGAAGAACGGCGGCATCATGATCCGCGATACCCCCGAAGGCTACGACTGGCCGAGCTTCATCGCGATGGACGAGCCGCAGCACATGCCGCAGCGGAAAACCGTGATGCCGATGTTCACGCCGGCGCATCTCGACGAACTCGGCGTGCTGATCCGCAAGCGCACGCAGAAGGTGCTGGACGAACTGCCGCGCAACGAGACGTTCGACTTCGTGCCGCGCGTCTCCATCAACCTCACCACGCAGATGCTGGCGACGCTGTTCGATTTTCCATGGGAGGATCGTCACAGGCTGACGCGCTGGTCGGACGTCTCGACCGCGCTGCCGAAAAGCATGGTGGTGGAATCCGAGCAGCAGCGTCGCGACGAATTGAATGAATGCGCGGCCTATTTCGGCCGGCTGTGGAACGAGCGCGTCAATTCGGAGCCGCGCAACGACTTGTTGTCGATGATGGCGCACAGCGAGGCGACGCGCCACATGGACCCCGACAACCTCATGGGCAACCTGATCCTGCTGATCGTCGGCGGCAACGACACCACGCGCAACTCCATGAGCGGCTCGGTGCTGGCGCTCAACGAATTTCCCGACGAATACGCCAAACTGCGCGCCAACCCGGCGCTGATCGAATCGATGGTGCCGGAAGTGATCCGCTGGCAGACGCCGCTCGCGCACATGCGCCGAACCGCGCTTGAAGACACCGAGATCGGCGGCAAGACCATCCGCAAGGGCGACCGCGTGGTGATGTGGTACGTCTCCGGCAACCGCGACGACACGGTGATCGAACGGCCCGACGAGTTCATCATCGATCGCGCGCGGCCGAAGACGCATATGTCGTTCGGCTTCGGCATCCACCGCTGTCTCGGGATGCGGCTCGCCGAACTGCAACTGCGCATCCTGTGGGAAGAAATGCTGCAACGTTTTGAGACCGTCGAGGTGGTCGGCGAGCCCCGGCGCATCTATTCGAGCTTCGTGAAGGGCTACGAGTCGCTGCCGGTGCGGCTGTCGTGATTGACGCGTCCCCTTCAGAGAGGGGACTGACCAAGGTGCACACCGGAACCATCATGCTCCGCGAAAGCGGAGCATCCAGTATTCCGTATCGGAATGGATTTTACTCAACGCGCCCGGACGACTGGATCGTCCGCCTTCGCGGACGATGACGCCGCGTTTCAGGTCGAGTTCTCAGGCCCGCCCTCCACCACCTCGCCATCGCTTTTCGCTCTAACGTCCCAGCGAAATTGTATTGGCGGTATGCTGCCGGATTGGCTAGCTGCAATCAGCCGGCATCCGACATCCGCGCTGGATTTATCGCGCCGAATGCCGCAAATTGCGCCGTCAAGCCAATCGAGGACACCGTGAGCACCGAAGACTATGCAGACATCCGCGAGGCCGTCGCCCGGCTTTGCGCGCAATTCCCCGGCGAATACTGGCGCAAGCTCGACCGCGAGATGGCCTATCCGAAAGCCTTCGTCGATGCGTTGACCGAAGCCGGCTACCTCTCGGTGCTGGTGCCCGAGGAATACGGCGGCTCCGGCCTCAAGCTGTCGGCGGCGGCGGCGGTGCTGGAGGAAATCCAGCGCGCCGGCTGCAACGGCGGCGGCTGCCATGCCCAGATGTACACCATGGGCACGGTGCTGCGGCACGGCTCCGACGCGCAGAAGGCCAAGTGGTTGCCGAAGATCGCCAGCGGCGAGTTGCGGCTGCAAGCCTTCGGCGTCACCGAGCCGACCAGCGGCACCGACACCACATCGCTGAAGACCACCGCGCGCCGCGATGGCGACCACTACGTCGTCAACGGCCAGAAGATCTGGACCAGCCGCGCCGAGCATTCCGACCTGATGATCCTCTTGGCGCGCACCACGCCACGCGATCAGGTGCAGAAGCGCACCGAGGGGCTGTCGGTCTTTATCGTGGACATGCGCGAAGCCAAGGGGCACGGCCTCACCATCCGCCCGATCCGCACCATGATGAACCACGCCACCACCGAAGTGTTCTTCGACAACATGAAGGTGCCGGCGGAAAACCTCATCGGCGAGGAAGGCAAGGGCTTCCGCTACATCCTCTCCGGCATGAACGCCGAGCGCATTCTGATCGCCGCCGAGTGCATCGGTGACGCCAAGTGGTTCATCAACAAGGCTACCAACTACGCGAAAGATCGCGTGGTGTTCGGCCGCCCGATCGGCCAGAACCAGGGCATCCAGTTTCCCATCGCCAAGGCTTACGCATCGATGCGCGCCGCCGAGCTGATGGTGCGCGAAGCCACCCGCCGCTACGAGGCGGGCATGGATTGCGGCGCCGAGGCCAACATGGCCAAGATGCTGGCGGCCGACGCCTCGTTCGAAGCGGCCAACGTCGCAATCCAAACTCATGGCGGCTTCGGCTTCGCCGAGGAATACGACGTCGAGCGCAAGTTCCGCGAGACGCGGCTTTATTCCGTTGCGCCGATCTCCACCAACCTGATCCTGTCGCATCTCGCCGAGCACGTGCTCGGGATGCCGCGTTCGTATTGATCCGCCATGACGCTTCCACTTGAAGGTCTGCGCGTCGTCGCCGTCGAACAGGCGGTGGCGGCGCCGTTTTGCAGTTCGCGGCTGGCGGACGCCGGCGCGCGCGTCATCAAAATCGAGCGCCCCGAAGGCGACTTCGCCCGCGGCTACGACGCCTTCGCCAAGGGCCAGAGCAGTTACTTCGTCTGGCTCAACCGTGGCAAGGAATCGGTCGTCGTCGATCTCGCGACCGAGGCCGGACGCAAGGAGCTTGAGGCGCTGATCGCCGGCGCCGACGTGCTGTTGCAGAACCTGAAGCCGGGCGCGATGGACAAGCTCGGCTTTTCACGCGAGCGGCTGCGCAAGGATTATCCGCGCCTCATCCTCTGCACCATCTCCGGCTACGGCGACGACGGCCCCTATGCCAACCGCAAGGCGTACGATCTTTTGATCCAGGCTGAGAGCGGCCTCGCCTCGATCACCGGCGGGCCGGAGAGCGCCTCGCGCGTGGGCCTCTCGATCGTCGATATCGCCACCGGCGCGACCGCGCACGCGGCGATCCTCGAAGCGCTGATTGGCCGCTCCGTTTCCGGCAAGGGTGCCGACATCCGCATCTCGATGTTCGACGTGATGGCCGACTGGCTCACGGTGCCGCTCATCAGCGCCGAGGCCGGCCATTCCCCAAAACGCATCGGCCTCGCGCATCCTTCGATCGCGCCCTACGGCGTGTTCACCTCGAAGGACGGAAAAGACATCCTGATCTCGATCCAGAACGAGCGCGAGTGGAGGAAGCTGTGCGCCGAGGTGATGGATCAACCGTCGCTGCCCGACGACCCGCGCCTCGCCAGCATGGTGGAGCGCGTCCGCAACCGCGCGTTCACCGATCGCATCGTCGGCGACGCCTTCGCGTCGATGACGCGCGACACCCTGCTGCAACGGCTCGACAAGGCGGACATCGCCTTCGCCGAGGTCAACACCATGGACGATCTCGCCAGGCACCCGCACCTGCGGCGCATCGAGGTCGATTCCCCCGGCGGCAAGCTGAGCTATCCGGCCCCCGCGACAATCGTCATCGACGAGCCGCGCCGCTACGGCCCGGTGCCCGCCATCGGCCAGCACAGCAACACCAGCGCGGAGAAGAAAAAGACATGACCAACACGCTCGATCTCGATCATCTGCGGCAATGGATCGGCCGCACCGAGGAGGCCAGCGACATCGTCACCGCACAACTGGTCAAGGGCCTGCGCGCGACGCTGTTTCTCGATATCGGCGAGCCGAAGCCGGGTGACGCCGCGCCGTTCACCACGCACTGGTGCCTCGCCCAGCCGGTCTATCCGATGACGATGCTGGGACCGGACGGCCATCCGGCGCGCGGCGGTTTCCTGCCGCCGGTGCCGCTGCCGCGCCGAATGTGGGCCGGCGGCGAACTGCAATTCATCGAGCCCTTGCGCGTCGGAGACGAAGCAACGCGCAGCTCGCGTATCGCCGACGTCACGGTGAAGTCGGGGTCGACCGGCACGCTGTGCTTCGTCGCGGTCGAGCACACCATCTCAACCGCGCGCGGCGTCGCCATTCGCGAGCGGCAGGACATCGTCTATCGCGACATGCCGACGGGCGGCAAGAGCGCCGCGCCTGCCAAGCCCGCCACCGCGCCGCCCGCCGCCAAGCATCGCCGAACCCATGTTTCCGATCCGGTGCTGCTGTTCCGTTATTCGGCGCTCACCTTCAACGGCCACCGCATCCACTACGACCGCGATTACGCGACCAAGGTCGAAGGCTATCCGGGGCTGATCTTCCACGGCCCGATGCAGGCGGCGCTCCTGGTCGAGTTCGCCGCCGAATTGCATTCCGGCGTCGCGCCGAGAAAGTTCAGCTATCGCGGCTTGCAGCCGCTGTTCGAAGGCGGCGAGTTCAGCATCAACGCCAGCGAGATCGCGGAAGGGCTCGACATCTGGGTCGCCAACGCCGAGGGCACGCCCACCATGCGCGGCACCGCAAGCTGGTGATTCCGGCGTCGATCGCGCCGACGCGGAATCTGGAACAAATCTCGCCAACACTTGCGTGGATTCGGCACGTCCGATCCTGTATGGACAGGACTGGACGCGGGCCGATCCGACGCGATCGGATCGACGCCCCGACGACGCAACTGGACAGTCTGGATTCCGGGAGCACACGATGACCGCCGAAGCCCTCAAATCAGCCGCCCCCCGCTCGCACAGTTCCCACTACGGTGCGTTCTCGACCCGATGGGTCGATGACCGGCTGGTCATCACACCGCACCCGCAGGACCCACACCCCAACCGCATCATCCAGAATTTCTCCGATGCGCTGCGCCACAAGGCGCGGGTGGCGCGGCCGATGGTCCGGCGCGGCTGGCTGGAAAACGGCCCCGGCAAGGACACCCGTCGCGGCCGCGACACGTTTGTCGCGCTGCCTTGGGACAAGGTGCTCGACCGGCTCGCCGCCGAACTGGTGCGGGTGCGCGACACCCACGGCCCGACGGCCATCTATGGCGGGTCCTACGGCTGGGCCAGCGCCGGGCGCTTCCATCATGCCCAGAGCCAGATGCACCGTTTCCTCAACATCGCCATGGGCGGCTACGTCCGTTCGGTGAACACCTACAGTTCCGGTGCGGCGTCGGTGATCCTGCCGCGCGTGCTCGGCCGCTACGACGACCTGTCCCGCCGCAACGTGAGCTGGGAGGACATCGCCGCCCAGACCGACGTGCTGCTGGCCTTCGGCGGCATGGCGCTGAAGAACTCCAGCATCGCCGCGGGCGGCATCAGCCAGCATACCGAGCGCGACCACATGCGCGCGGCCCACGCGCGCGGCGCGCGCTTCGTGCTCATCAGCCCGATCCATGACGACCTGCCTCCGGAGATCGAAGCCGAATGGCTGGCGCTGCGGCCCGGCACCGACACCGCGCTGATGCTCGGCATCGCGCACACGCTGGTGGTCAACGGCTGGCACGACCGCGCGTTTCTTGCGAGCCATTGCACCGGCTGGCCGCAATTCGAGGACTATCTGCTGGGCCGCAGCGACGGCGTGCCCAAGACCGCGGCGTGGGCCGCGGCGATCAGCGGCATCGAAGCAAGCGAGATCGAGCGGCAGGCGCGGCTCCTGCCCGGCAAGCGCGTGCTCGTCGTGGTGTCGCATTCGCTGCAACGCGCCGAGCACGGCGAGCAGCCGGTGTGGATGGCGGCAGTGCTCGCCGCCATGCTCGGCCAGCTCGGCCTGCCCGGCGGCGGCTACAACTATGCGCTCGGCGCTATCGCCAATTACGGCCGCACCTTCAACGCGGTGCCGGTCGCCGCCTTCCCGCAGGGCGTCAACCCGGTGAAGGAATTCATCCCGGTCGCGCGGGTTTCCGACATGCTGCTCAACCCCGGCGCGCCGTTCGATTACGACGGCCAGCGCCTGACCTACCCGGATATCCGGCTGGTCTACTGGGCCGGCGGCAACCCGTTCCACCACCATCAGGACCTCAACCGGCTGCGGCAGGCGGTCGCCAATATCGAGACCTTCGTGGTCCACGAGATCGGCTGGACCGCGACCGCGCGGCACGCCGATATCGTGCTGCCCTGCACGATGACGCTGGAGCGCAACGACATCGGCGCGACGCAAGTCGACCCGTTGATGGTGGCGATGAAGCAGGCGGCCGAGCCTTACGGCGAGGCGCGCGACGACTACGCGATCTTCTCGGCGCTGGCCGAGCGCGCCGGCCACGGCGAGGCGTTCACCGAGGGCCGCACGCCCGATCAATGGCTGCGCCATCTCTATCGCACGACGCAGGAGGCGCTGGCGGCACAGGACCTCGACGCCCCGGACTTCGATACGTTCTGGGAGCGCGGCGAACTGATGCTGCCGCAACTCGTCCACGACGGCGGCCCATTGCGCGCCTTCCGGAACGACCCCGAGGCCCACCCGCTGCCGACGCCGTCGGGCAAGGTCGAGATCTTCTCCGAGACGATCGCCGGCTTCGGCTACGCCGATTGCCCCGGCCATCCCGCCTGGATTCCGCCAGCCGATGTGGTCGACGACAACCATCCGCTGCAACTGGTCGCCAACCAGCCGGCGACGCGGCTGCACAGCCAGTTCGATTTCGGCGGCCACTCGACCGAGATGAAGCATCGCGGCCGCGAGGTGGCGCGGATGCACCCGCGCGACGCCGCCGCGCGCGGCATCGCGGACGGCGACATCATCAGACTGTTCAACGTGCGCGGGGCCTGCCTCGCCGCGGTGCGGCTCAGCGATCAGTTGCGCGAGGGCGTTGTGCAGTTGCCGACCGGCGCGTGGTACGACCCGCAGGACCCGAATGAGGACAAGCCGCTGTGCGTCCACGGCAACCCCAACGTGCTGACGCGCGACGTCGGCACCTCAAGCCTGGCGCAGGGCTGCTGCGGGCAACTGACGACGGTACAGGTGGAGCGCTTCACCGGCAACCTGCCGCCGATCCAGGCGTTCGATCCGCCGGTGGCGGCAGAACGCTGAGCGCCTGACCGGAAACGCGGCTCACGCCTTGCCGAAATCCTCGCGCATCCGCGCCTGGATTTTCGCCATGCCGCCGATCCAGCGGTCGTAGTTGTCGGTCTTCTTGCGCATGTAACCCAGCACCTGCGGATGCGGCAGGATCAGAAACGTCTCCTGAGCGATGCCGTTGAGCGCGTCCTGCGCCACCTGCTCCGGCGTGAGGTCGCCGTCGCCCGATTGCGGCCCCTTCGGCAGCCCGCGCAGCATGTTGGTGTCCACCCCCTGCGGGCACAGGATCGAGACGCGGATGCCGTGCGCCTTGTGGGCGATGGCGAGGCTCTCGGCGAAACCGACGGCGGCGTGCTTGGTGGTCGAG
The DNA here is from genome assembly GCA_044463945.1 of Bradyrhizobiaceae bacterium. Taxonomy (GTDB): domain Bacteria; phylum Pseudomonadota; class Alphaproteobacteria; order Rhizobiales; family Xanthobacteraceae; genus 62-47. The sequence goes on from JBIQLW010000008.1 coordinate 92,457, forward strand.
TAAGGCGCGCTGCCGACCTGCGACAACAGCCCCGCCGCCGAAATGGTGTTGAGGAAATAGCCGCCGCCACGCGCCTTCATGCGCGGCACCAGATGCCGCGCCGCATAGACGTGCGCCATCACGTGGATCGCCCAGCTTCGCGCCCACGGCTCGTCGGAGGTCCCGGCGACGTTGTCCGCCATCGGGTCGAAGCCGCCGCCGATGCCGGCATTGGAGCAGAACAGATCGATCGGCCCGAACAGCCGCTCGGTTTCCTCGATGAGGTGGCGGATATCCTTTTCCTGCGCCACGTCGCACTTGAACGCCGCGCCGCCGATGGCCTTCGCCACCGTTTCGGCGCGTGCGTGATCGAGATCGGCGGCCACCACCTTGGCCGCGCCCGCGCGATGGAAGGCTTCGCAAAGGGCCTGGCCGATGCCGTTGGCTCCCCCCGTGACAACGACAACTTTACCGGCGACATCCATGGCTTCACGCTCCGCTGAGAACAACGATCAGGTCAGGACAACAAGGTCCAGCACAGCCGTATAATGACACGCCGCGCCAAGCAAGACGAAGCCGTGCCAGATCGCGTTCTGGAAGCGCAGCCGCCGCCAGGCGTGAAAGATCACGCCCAGGCTGTAGAGCGCGCCGCCGGCAAGCACGAACCACAGCGCCATCCGCGACATCGAAGTGAACACCGCATCGTAGGCCGCAAGTCCGCTCCAGCCCAACGCCAGATACAGCACGATCGACAGTCGGTCGAAGCGGCCCGGCAACGCCAGCTTGAGGACGATGCCGATCACCGCCACGCCCCACACCGCGCCGAGCAGCGACAGCGCCAGCACGCGGTCGCTCATCTGCATCATGAACGGGGTATAAGTCGCGGCGATCAGCACATAGATCGCCGCGTGATCGAACCGCCTGAGCCACCATTTGCGCGGCGACACCGGCCACAGATTGTAGGCTGCCGAAACGCCGAGCATGGTAAGGAGACCGGCGGCATAGATCGACACCGACACGATCTGCGGCGTGGAGGCGAACAGGCCGGTCAGCACGATCAGCGCCGTCGCCGCCACCAGGCCGAAGCCGACGCCAAGGCCGTGGACGATGCCGTCGGCGATGATCTCGGCGCGATCGTAGTTCCAGCGCACCGCGCCGGCCGCCGCGGCGGCCGCCGCGGCGGCCGACTGCGAGGCGAGTTGCTTCAACTGAAAGATCGTCATCCCAAACCCGACACAGGCCTCGCGATGCCCCACCCTAAGGGACGATACTTAAACGACGATGACATCGTGCATGGCCGCAAAATGGGTCGGAAACATGGACCCGCGACCGGCGCTTGATTTTGACGCCGCGATCGCCATCTTCACAAGGAGCAACGCCAACCATTATGAAGTAACCCCGCCGCATCTCCGATCGGATCGTTCGCGCCCGCATGGCTTCCGGTTTTGCCGATATCATCGAGGAAGCCCGCCTGTCGGCGCAGGCGCTGCTGGAATACGGCAGCAACCTGTTCAACCCCACCGTCCGCCTCGGTGTCACCGGACTGTCGCGCGCCGGCAAGACGGTGTTCATCACCGCGCTGGTCCACGGGCTGTTGCGCGGCGGGCGCTTCCCGGTGTTCGAGCCGTTGTCGGGCGGGCGCATCGCCCGCAGCGAACTCGAACCGCAGCCCGACGACGCCGTGCCGCGCTTCAACTACGAGGGCCACGTCCGTACCCTCATCGAGGATCGCCGCTGGCCGGATTCGACCTCCGACATCAGCGAGTTGCGGCTCGCCGTCTCCTATCAGCGCCGGAACGGCGCCGAGCGCAAGCTCACCATCGATATCGTCGATTATCCCGGCGAGTGGCTGCTCGACCTGCCGCTACTCGACAAGAGCTACGAGCAATGGTCGGCGGAAAGTCTGGCGCTGTCGCGTCAGGGGCCGCGCGCGGCGCTGGCCGCGGCGTGGCACGCGCATCTGGCGACGCTCGACGCAGGCGGCCGCGAGGACGAGCAGGCCACCCTCACAGCGGCAAGACTGTTCACCGATTACCTGCGCGCCTGCCGCGACGAGCGCTTCGCCATGAGCCTGTTGCCCCCCGGCCGCTTCCTGATGCCGGGCAGTCTTGCCGGCTCGCCGGCCCTGACCTTCGCGCCGCTCGACGTGCCGGTGGACGGCATCGCGCCCGACCGCTCGCTGTGGGCGATGATGCGGCGGCGCTACGAGTCGTACAAATCCATCGTGGTGCGGCCGTTCTTCCGCGATCACTTCGCCCGTCTCGACCGCCAAATCGTGCTGGTGGACGCGCTTGCCGCGTTCAACGCCGGCCCCGCCGCGCTGCGCGATCTCGAAGCGGCGCTGGCCGGCATCCTCGATTGCTTCAACGTCGGCCGCGATACACTATGGAGCGCGCTGTTCCGGCCGCGCATCGACCGCATCCTGTTCGCCGCCACCAAGGCAGATCATCTGCACCGCACCAGCCACGACCGCCTGGAGGCGATCCTGCGGCGGATGCTGGACCGCGCCGCCACCCGCGCGCAGCTTGCGGGCGCGACCATCGACGTGGTGGCGCTGGCGGCGGTGCGCGCCACGCGCGAGGCCGAGGTGCAGCGCGGCCGCGACCGCCTGCCTTCGATCCTCGGCACGCCGATCAAGGGCGAACAGGCCGGCGGCGAGACGTTTGACGGCGAGACGGAAGTCGCGACCTTTCCCGGCGACCTGCCGACCGATCTCGATGCCCTGTTCACCGACGGCCCCTCGTTCCGCGGCCTCGCCGCCGCGCCGCCGGAGGACGCCGACTACCGCTTCCTGCGTTTCCGGCCGCCGCGGCTGGAACACGCCTCTGGCGAAACGCCGGCGCTCCCCCACATTCGGTTAGACCGCGCCCTCCAGTTCCTGATCGGAGACAGGCTGCAATGACCAGGGTTTTGCCATGAGCGAGCAGGCGCAGCCGCGCCGGCCGGCCGCCTTCCGGCTCGACGACCCGCGCGTCGTGGTGCGTGATGGCGACGACGACGCCGGCCTGTTCGCGCGCGGCGCGATCCGCGTCACACCGGACCCCGACCCCGCGCTGCTGCCGGTGACGCTGGACGAGACACCGCTGCCGCTCAAACGTCGGTCGTGGTGGGGCACGCTGTTCTGGAGCGCCGCCGGCGGGTTGGTGCTGCTCGGCGCCGGGCTCGGCGTCACTAACTTGATCGAGGACCTGTATGCCCGCAGCGCCGGGCTCGGCTGGTTCGGCGCGGCGCTCGCCGCCGCCGCGCTGCTGGCGCTGATCGTCATCATCGCGCGCGAGGCGTTCGGGTTGGCGCGGCTCGCCACCATCGAGAAGCTGCACCAGCGCGCCGAGGCCACCATCGCCAGCGACAGCCGCAGCGACGCCGACGCCATCGTCCGCGACCTGCTCAAGCTGGCGCAGGGCAACCCGGCGCTGGCGCGCGCCCGCGCTAACCTCGCAAGCCATCGCGACGACATCATCGACGGCGCCGACATGCTGCGGCTGGCGGAGCGCGAACTGATGACGCCGCTCGACCGCGAGGCGCGCCGGCTGGTGTCGGTGGCGGCGCAGCGCGTCTCGATCGTCACCGCGATCAGCCCTCGCGCGTTGATCGACATCGCCTTCGTGCTGGCCGCCGCGCTGCGGCTGGTGCGGCAACTCGCCCTGCTCTACGGCGGCCGACCCGGCACGCTCGGCATGATCCGCCTGATGCGCCACACCGTCTCGCACCTCGCCATCACCGGCGGCATGGCGGCGAGCGACAGCCTGGTCCAGCAGATGCTCGGCCACGGCGTCGCGGCGAAGCTGTCATCGCGGCTCGGCGAAGGGATTCTCAACGGCCTGCTCACCGCCCGCCTCGGGCTTGCCGCCATCGACGTGACGCGGCCGCTGCCGTTCGACGCGCTGCCGCGCCCGGTGCTCAGCGATCTCGCCAAGGACCTTCTGGCCAAGCGCGACGGCGACACGCCGGCCGCCGAACCAGCGCGGATCAGCGAGCGCTGACGCCGTCGTCCGCCAATAGATGCCAGCGATCAAACGGCGAGCCGGGCGGCGGCGAAAGTTCCGGCGTCCATCCGCTCAGCGTGCCGAGCGCGTAGGTTTCCATCGCGATGCCGCGCCAGCTTCGCACCACGTCGGTCAGCGGCACGCGCCGGGCGGTCGTCAATGCCCATAACGGATTGCCTTCATCGGATTTCCGCACGACATAGAGCCCGACATGACCGCGCACCCGGTCCATGCCGGGGTCCTTGAAATCCATGAACCGGGCGCGCTCGTTGATCTGGATCACCGGAACGCGGTCCTTCAATTCCCAGCGCAGCATGGCGTAGGTGCGATAGTCGGTGGTGGCGATCCAGGTCGCGCCGGCGGCCGTCATCTCCGCTTCGGTCCGAGCGGCAAGCTGCTCGTAGCCCGCCTCCGCGCCGCCGGGATCGAGCCGGCCGAGCCACGGCCTGTCACCTGCCACGTAATAGAGGAACGTCGCGACGACGATGGCGATGCCTGACACCACGGCCACGGCCGCCCATGCCGCGGTCGACCTCGCCAGCCGCGACTCGTGCGCGCGCAGCCACCAGAGATTGACGGCGACGGCGGCGAAGCCGATCGGCCACATGAACATCGGCCAGGTGTCGCCGACGCGTAGCGTCAGCGAGCGCCACAGGAAATAGCCGAACGGCACCGCGACGGCGGTCGACAGCAGGATCACCACGGCGTCGCGCCGCCGGTAGCCGCGCCACGCCATGAAGCCGACGCCCGACAGCGTCACCGGCAGCAGCACCGGGCCGACCAGAGCGAACTGCAAGCCGAGAAACTCGCCGAAACGCGCCAGCGATAGCGGGGGCGCGACGCTGGCGCGGACGAACTGGAACCTGAACGACGCCCAGTCGTGCGCAGCGTTCCAGATCAGCACCGGCGCAAACACCGCAAGCGCGATCAGCGCGGCGAGCCACGGATACGGGCTCGTCAGCCAGCGCCGCCGCCAATCCGGCATCACGATGAAGGCCGCGACCGCCGGCAGCAGCATCAGCGCCGTCAGTTTCGACAACAGCGCCAGTCCGCCGCACATGCCCGCCGGCAGCCACCAGCGGCCGTCGCCAGTTTCGGCGACGCGAACCAGCGACCATACCATGGCGAGCGCGAACGGGATCAGCGCGGTGTCGGGCGCGACCTTGGCCATCAGCAGCCCGTAATAGACGGCGGCCTCCGGCAGCAGCACCGCCAGCAGCACCGCGCGAATATCATGCGTGATCCGGCGCACGATGTCGGCAAGCAGAAGCTGGCTCGCCAGCATCGCGACGATGCCCGCGAGTCGGACGCCGAGCGTGGTGTCGCCGAGGATGGCGGTGCCGAACCGGATGAACCACGCAATCATCGGCGGATGATCGAGGAACGACAGCACGTTCTCCCTCGACCACGTCCAGTAATAGGCTTCGTCGGTGCGCAGATCGATGGCACCGGCATAGACCAGCCGCAGCACGGTCATCAGCACCACCACCAGCACCACCACGCAAACCCCGCGGCGGCTCACGCCGGATGCCGGCAACTGCTTGTGATCGATTGAGGCAATCGTCATCAGGGGGCCGTTCCGGCGCGCGTCACTCCCGGCCGGCTCCAGCTTGCCGGAGGAAAGCCGCTTTGTTTCCGTTTCCGGATGCGGTGTCAATCGCGCCTGCCGCCGACCGCACCGCCTCATCCGCCCCGGTCCCGAAACCCGCCGCCCCAATCCTACAGCCTTGGGCTACCAAGATCGCCGCATTCCGCGTATCCTTGCCCACGTCGGGGAAGCCGGCGTCCGGGGACCGACCGTGAAGTGATTGTTTTGACCCTGCGGAGAACGATGAATGGCTAAAGGCACTGTGAAGTGGTTCAACCCCACCAAGGGCTATGGATTCATCCAGCCGAGCGCCGGCGGGAAGGACGTGTTCGTCCATATCTCGGCGGTGCAGAAGGCGGGGCTCTCCACCCTCAATGAAGGCCAGAGCGTCGAGTACGAGGAAGTCGCCAATCGCGGCAAGACGGCGGCGGAAAACCTGAAGGTCTGAACTTCCGCGCGACCTCAGTCTTCCTTGAGCCACCGGGCGACGGGCATGACGTCCGGCCTCTCGCCGTAACCGCGCGTCCACAGATCGACCACCCATTCGGCGCGGGTCGCCTGCTCGACCAGCACGGCGGTGTTGTGCGGCGTCTGCAACGCCACCACGTTGCCGCGATAGCGCGGATCGCCGACCGAATGGAATTTCAGCAGACGCCAGTTCTGCAAGACCAGCAGCAGGCTGGTGGTGTTGCGGGTGGTGTCCCAGCAATCGAAATTGTGCTGATCATCGCGCGCCCGGAAGTCGGCGCGCGCCACGCGCTTGTTGGTCCCGATCACGGGGCCGACCCGGCGATCGAACCACACCACCGCCCGCTGCACGGCGGCGCGCTCGGCCGCCGCCGACGACCGCCCGGCCGCCATGATTCCGCTCAATGCCCGGCGATCCGAGGCCGTGAAGCTCAAGGTTTCGCGGCGGCGGCACACAAAGCCGTAACAGACCGTCATGGCGCCGGCCGATGGCGGAAAGATCGACACGGAGCTGTAGAGCTGGCTGACCGGCGCGCTGAGCGTTGCCGCGCCCGATGGCGCGGGAGCGAACACCGCGAGGCTCAACGCCAGCGCGCCGGCCGGCGTCCAGCGGCCCGCCGGTGGTGTGACAGCAGTTCCACGAAACATCCTCATCGTCCGACGTTAGCGAAAGGCCGACAACGTGCCAAGGCGGCGGCGCACCGTCCGCACGGTCGCCCACAACTGGCGGCTCCACAATTTCCATGCCGCGAACAATCGCGCGATTGTCATCAGAACGGTTGCGCGCGTCGCGCAACGCGGATCAAATGCGGCATCGAGTCCAGATATCACGGTGCGGTACGACCATGGAAAACGCGATCTTCGACGGCCTCAAGGTTCTGGACTGCGCGAGTTTCATCGCGGCCCCGGCGGCGGCGACGGTGCTGTCGGACTTCGGCGCCGACGTCATCAAGATCGAGCCGCCCGGCGCCGGCGACCCGTATCGCAAGCTGCCGAACCTTCCCGGCTATCCGATCAGCCCGCACAACTACGCCTGGATGCTGGACGCCCGGAACAAGAAAAGCCTCGCGCTCGATCTGTCCAAGCCGGAAGGTCAGGCGATTCTGCGCCGGCTCGTGGCGGAAACCGATGTCTTCATCACCAACTTTCCGCCGGCGGTGCGCCAGCGGCTCGGCATCACCTACGATGCCCTCGCGCCGCTCAACCCGCGTCTGATCTATGCGTCCTTCACCGGCTACGGCGAAACCGGCGACGAGGCCAACAAGCCGGGATTTGACAGCAATGCGTGGTGGGCGCGCTCGGGCCTGATGGATTTGGTGCGCGCCGACGAGGAAACCACCCCGGCCCGCTCGGTTGCCGGCATGGGCGATCATCCCTGCGCGATGACGCTGTTCAGCGGCATCGTCACCGCGCTCTACAAGCGCGAGCGCACCGGACAGGGATCGCACGTCAAGACCAACCTGATGGCCAACGGTGTCTGGGCCAGCGGCGTGCTGGCGCAGGCCAAGCTGTGCGGCGCCCAGTTTCAGCCCCGCCGTTCCCGCACGCAGGCGCTGAACGCCGTCGTCAACCACTACCGATGCCGCGACGGCCGCTGGATCATCCTGTCGCTGTTGAGCGAGGAGCGGCAATGGCCCACGCTTGTCCGCTGCCTCGGCCGCGAGGACCTGATCGCCGATCCGCGCTTCGCCACCATGGCGGATCGCCATGCCCGCTCGCAGGAGCTTATCAAGGTCTTCGACGAGATCTTCGCCACCCGCGACCTCGCGGAATGGCGCGCCATTCTCGACGGCAGCGGCCTGATATTCGGCGTCGTCGGCATTCTCGACGACATTCCGCAGGATCGCCAGATGCGCGAGAACGATGTTCTGATCCCGTTCGAGGGCGACACCATGCTGACCATCAACAGCCCGATCTGGATCGATGGTAGCGACAAGTCGCCGCCACGCCACCCGCCGAAGGTCGGCGAGCACAGCGACGAGGTGCTGCGCGCCGCCGGTTATGCCGAGGACGACATCCGCAGCCTGCGCCAGGCCGGCATCATCGGCTGATACCCACACGCTGGCGCGATCCGCCGCCATCTTCCGCGGGCGATGCCGGCGCGTCGCCGCCTCAGGATGACATCGCCCGCCAGAAACAGGATAGCGGGCATCGAATACCATTCGACAAACCGGAACGGTTGGCCAATATGCCGGTGCGGACGGGGCGGCGTACCCCTCGTCCCGGGGGAAGTCCAATACAACCGGCCATGACGGATTGAATGACCCACCGGCTTCCGAACCGCATCATGCAGGGCGCGGTGCTGCTCTGCCTCGGTGCCTGCCTCCTGGTGCTGTGGCTGGGGCTGAGCCAGCCGTGGCTCGGGCTGACGCTGGTGGCGCAGCCCGACAGCAACGCCATCGGGGTGACGGCCGCAGACCCCGACGGGCCGGCGCGACACGTCGCGGTGCCGTCGCGGCTGGTCGCGATCGCTGACGCCAACGGCGGCGGCGGGCGGATCGCGCTTGAAGCCGGCGACCTCACCGAAGAACCCGACATGATCGAGTCCTTCGCCGCGATCGCCCGCTTCATGGAGCGGCAAAGCGCGATCGCCGCCCTGCTGGGGCAGCCACGCGTGACGCTCTCCCTCGAATCCGCCGCAAGCGCCGGCGAGGTCGTGGTGACGCCGGCGCGGCCGCGCCCGATCACCGACCTGTCCTCGGCGTTCTGGGTCCAGCTCATCACCGGCGCGGGCTCGCTCCTGCTCGGGGCGTGGGTGCTGGCGCTGCGGCCAGACGATCTGCCGACGCGGCTGTTCGCGCTGGCCGGCGTGATGATCATGCTCTCCGCCTACAGCGCGGCGGTGTATTCGTCGCGCGAGCTTGCCATCGACGGCACGCTGATGCGCCTTCTGAGCGCGTTCAACCACATCGGCGCGCTCGGTTTCGGCGCGGCAATGATCTCGCTGTTCCTGCTCTATCCGCGCCGGCTCGTACCACCGCGCGCGCTGCTGGTGCCGGCGGCGGCGACCGTGGCGTGGCTCGGCGCCGATATCCTGCGCATCCAGGATGACCAGACGCTGGTGTCGCAACTGCCGACGCTGCTCTACATGCTGGTCATCGTCGTGCTGGTCGGCGTGCAATGGTTCGCCACCCGCCGCGATCCGCGCGGCCGCGCCGCGCTGCGCTGGCTCGGCCTGTCGGTGATCGTGGGCGCCGGCGCCTTCGTGGTGCTGATCGTCGCGCCGGTCCTGGTCAACGCCGCGCCGGTGATGCAGCAGGGCCACGCCTTCGGCTTCTTCCTCCTGATCTATGCGGGGCTGGCGCTCGGCGTCAGCCGCTACCGGCTGTTCGATCTCGACGAGTGGGCGTTCCGGGTGATGTTCTATACCGGCGGCGTGGCGCTGCTGCTCGCGGTGGACGCACTGTTGCTCTACGCGCTGCATCTCCAGCATGACGTCTCCTTCAGCATCGCGCTGCTCGCGGTCGCCTTCGTCTACCTGCCGGCGCGCGACAGCCTGCGCGCGTGGCTGCAACCGCGTGGCCGCATCGACAGCCCGGCCCTGTTCCGCGAGGTCGTCGATGTCACCTTCGCGGCCTCGCCGCAGGAGCGCTCCGAGCGCTGGCACGGCGTGTTGCGCCGGCTGTTCGATCCGCTGGTGATGCAACCGCTCGACGTCGCGGTCACCGATGTCGTGATCGCCCAGGAAGGGCTCGAAGTGCGGCTGCCCGCCGCCGCCGACACGCCGGCGCTGGAATTGCGCTATCCGTGGCGCGGCCGGAAGCTGTTCGGCAGCGTCGACCGTGAACTGGCGCAGGAACTGGTGCGGCTGATGCGCTACGTCGAAGTCAGCCGCGACGCCTTCGAGCGCGGCGGTGTCGAGGAGCGGCGGCGGATCGCGCGCGACCTGCACGACGACGTCGGCGCGCGGCTGCTGTCGGGTCTCTACAAGACCGAGGTCGCCGATACCCATCGCGTGCTGCGCGACGCGCTGGCCGACATCCGCACCATCGTCAGCGGGCTGTCCGCCGACCAGTTGCCGCTCGGCCAGATCATCGCGGCGCTGCGTCACGAGGCGGGCGAGCGGCTTGCCGCCGCCGGCATCGAACTGCGCTGGCCGCTCGACGCCATCGACGACAGCGCGCGGCTGCTCGATTATCGCATCTACCGCAGCATCGTCTCGGCGCATCGGGAGATCGTCAGCAACGTCATCCGCCACGCCCGCGCCACGCGCGTCGAGATTGCCGCCACCCAGCACGCACAGACGCTGTCGATCCGCATCGCCGACGACGGCGTCGGCATCGATCCGGCCCACGCCAAAGGCGGCGCTCCCGGCAGCGGCCTGCGCGGCATCATCCGCCGCATCACCGATCTCGGCGGATCGTTCACGGCGCTGCCGGTTTCGCGCGGCAGCGTCCTCGTCATCGACATCCCGCTCGCCGCCGAGAGCACAACCGCGCCAGATGAGCCGGCAGCGTTACGTCCCCACATTCAGGGGGTGTCGCCGCGACCCGACGCCTCTTACAGTTCACCCGCCGATGCCGCTCCCCGGATGTCCGGCACCTGACGAGCTGAGCCGATGGCATCTTCTCCCACACCCGGTTCCCGCAAACGGCAGGGCCTTGTCGTCGAGGATCAGGCCGATACGCGCGCGTGGCTCTCGCGGACTCTCGCCACCGCCTTCGACGGCATCGCGATCCGCGAAGCCGCGACCTGTCAGGCGGCACGCGCGTGGATCAAGGCGCGGCCGGCTTCGCCCGCCGAGCCCGATGATTCCGCCGTGCGCGACATCGCCCTGATCGACATCGGCCTGCCGGACGGCAGCGGCATCGACCTGATCCGGATGCTGGCGGACAGCCACCCGCACGTGCTGCCGGTGGTGACCACCATCTACGACGACGACGCGCATCTGTTCGACGCCATCGCCGCCGGCGCCCGGGGCTATCTGCTCAAGGACCAGCACGCCGACACGCTGGTCGGCTATCTGCACCGCATTGACCTCGGCGAGCCGCCGCTGTCGCCCTCGATCGCGCGACGGATGCTTGCCCATTTCGCGCGGCGCGGCGGGGCGACCGCCGGCGCCGGAATCGCGGCGGAAGCGGAGACAGCGCTGACGCCGCGCGAACTCGATATCCTCCGCCTGCTCGGCCGCGGGCTTCGCGTCACCGAGGCCGCGCGCGTGCTCGGCCTGACGCCGCACACCGTGGCGGGCTACGTCAAGACGGTATACCGCAAGCTCAACATTTCCTCGCGCGCCGAAGCGGCGGTGGAAGCGGTGCGGCGGGGGCTGGTGTAAGGTTTTCGCGCGTGTCGGGCGACGGGGTTTCGTCCCGCGCCGCGGCGTTGAGTTTATCGATGACGACATCGAGCGTCTTGCGCTCCTCGATGGTCAGATGCCGAAGCAGCGCGGCCTGAACGCGCCGCGCCGTCGGCATGATCCGGCGGTACAGCGCGAGCCCCTGCTCCGAGATTTCCAGATGGTGCCGCAACTCGTGCGTCGCGTCCCGCGACCGCCGTACCAGATCACGCCGCTCCAGTGTCAGCAGAGCGCGGCTCATCTGCCCTTTGTCCATCCTGGAGACATCGCGCAGTTCGCGCGTGGTGCCAGGGCCATGGCGAACCAGTATCGTCAGCACCCGCCATTCCGGCAGGCTCAATCCGTGCATCAACAGATAACGCCGGGTGCTGTTGCGAAGCAGCAAGGCGCTGAGATGAGTGACGCGGAAACTCAGGAAATCATCGACTTCCAGATTTGCGCCATCCACGCCGGGCCTGATCCAGTTCCTGACGTTTGACTTTGCCAACGCGATCTCCTCGAACCTTCGCATCCCGTCCGGCATATCCGGCAACGCATCCGCCCCGCATTCGAGGCGTATCCGCACGAACACGAAGCAGCCTCATCACTATATGACCGCGCGCCGCCGAAAGAACCGGCTTTCGACGATGCCCTGCGGTAATCGGTTAAATCACAGCGGCGCTTACAACGCCGCGGACACCGGATAGCGACACGGCGGTTTGCATTTTTTTTACCGGCCTTCTCTACGATTCACCTGATCCATCGCAACAAGGCGCGATTCCCGAGAGCCGGATGGATTCGCGGTCGAGAGTCCTGCGACGCCTTCCGCTTTATTGGCGGCTTCCATCGCCCGTAACAACTTTCGCGTTTGAAGTCGATTACCGCAACCGCCGCAAGCCCAAGAGGTCAATGGATTTCCATCATGCGCAAGAATCTCCCCGTTACCGACGCCGAATATCCCGTGACCGATGACACGCTCATCGTGTCCCGTACCGACCTCAAGGGACGACTGACCTACGTCAACGAGGATTTCGTCGACGCTGCGGAGTTCAGCACGGAGGAATTGATCGGCAAGGCGCACAACATCATCCGCCATCCCGACATGCCGCCAGAGACGTTCGAGAATCTCTGGGAGACGCTGAAGGCCGAAAAGCCATGGGTCGGCGCGATCAAGAACCGGCGCAAGAACGGCGGTTTCTACTGGGTGCTGGCGACCGCCTTTCCCAACCGCGAGAACGGACAGGTCACCGGCTACACCTCGATCCGCACCAAGCTGCCAGCCGACCAGCGCGCGCAGGCCGAGGACGTCTATGCCGCGATACGCGAAAAGAAGCCGCATCGCTACCGGATCGATGCCGGGATCATCCGCAAGCGTTCGCTCTTCGACCGTTTCGCGATCTTCACCCGCACGTTGCGGGCGCGGCTGATTACCCTGATTACGCTACAGGCCGGCGTCCTGCTCGCCTGCGGTGTGCTCGGCGCCGTCGCGGTCGGCGGTCCATGGGGCATCGCGCTGAGTGCGCTCGCCGGCGGCGGCGTCGTCGCCTGCGGGCTGACGGGACGCCGGACGCTGCGCGCGTTCGAAGGACCGATGCGCCACCTCAACGAGACGATGCTGAACCTCGCGCAGGACAAGTTCGACAATCGCATCGAGATCGAGCGCGACGACGAGATCGGCGAGGCCTTGCGCAATCTCCAGACCGTGCAGACGCTGGTCCGCTTCGACCGCGGCGAGATCAATTCGACGCAGCGTCGCGCCGACGCCCGGCGCAAATCCGACATGACGAAGATCGCCGATTCATTCGAAACCGCGGTCGGCGAGATCGTCGAGGCGGTGGCCTCCGCCGCGGCCGAACTGGAAGCGTCGGCAACCACGCTCGCCTCCAACGCCGATCACGCCCGCGACTTCGCCGAGCGCGTCGCCAACGGATCGGCGGAAGCGGCGTCCAACGTCAATTCTGTCGCCACCGCCACCGAGGAAATGACGTCGTCGGTACGCGAGATCAGCCGTCAGGTTCAGGACTCCGCGCGGATGGCGGGCGACGCCGTCGGTCAGGTCCACGCCGCGACCGAACGGGTGAGCGCGCTGTCGAGCGCGGCGACCCGCATCGGCGACATCGTCGAGATCATCAACAACATCGCGGGACAGACCAATCTCCTCGCCCTCAACGCCACCATCGAGGCGGCGCGCGCCGGCGAGGCCGGCCGCGGGTTCTCGGTGGTCGCCTCCGAAGTGAAGGCGCTGGCCGAGCAGACCGCCAAGGCGACCGGCGAGATCGGTCAGCAGATCAGCGGTATTCAGGTCGCGACCCAGGAATCGGTCGCCTCGATCAACGAGATCCGCAACTCGATCGAGCGGCTGTCCGGCATCTCGTCCACGATCGCGGCGGCGATCGAGGAGCAGGGCGCGACGACGCAGGAGGTGGCGCGCAACGTGCAACATGCCGCGCTCGGGGTGCAGGAAGCCTCCTCGAACGTCGGCCACTTGCAGCGCGGGGCCGCCGAGACCGGCACCGCCTCGTCGCAGGTTCTGACCGCGGCGCAGACGCTGTCGCGCGACAGCGGTCGGCTCAAGCAGGAGGTGGAGAGGTTCGTGAACTCGGTGCGGGTGGCGTAAGCGCCGCGCACCCCACCCTGCTGGAAAAACCCATGTCCCGGATGCGACGCGGCGCAAGCGCAAGCGCCGTGCCGCCTCGCTGATCCGGGACCGTTACGGACGATGCCGTTGATACGGTCCCGGCTCTGCGGCGCAGCGTTACACGCTGCACCGCGTCCGGGATGCGCTCAATAGCGGTAGTGATCGCTCTTGAACGGGCCCTGAACCTTGACGCCGATATAATCGGCCTGGTCCTTGCGCAGTTCGGTGAGCTTGACGCCGATCTTGGCGAGGTGCAGACGCGCGACTTTCTCATCGAGCGACTTCGGCAGCACGTAAACTTCCTTCTTGTACCTGCCGTCGGCGTTGTTGGCGAACAGTTCGATCTGCGCCAGCGTCTGGTTGGTGAACGACGCCGACATCACGAACGACGGATGGCCCATGGCGTTACCGAGGTTCACGAGGCGGCCTTCCGACAGCATGATGATGCGGTGACCGTCAGGGAACGCGATCTCGTCCACCTGCGGCTTGATGTTGGTCCACTTCAGGTTCTTCAGGGTGTTGACCTGAATCTCGTTGTCGAAATGGCCGATGTTGCAGACGATGGCGCGGTCCTTCATCGCGCGCATGTGGTCGATGGTGATGATGTCCTTGTTGCCGGTGGCGGTGACGAAAATGTCGGCCTGCGGCGCGGCATCCTCCATCGTTACCACCTGATAGCCCTCCATCGCCGCCTGCAACGCGCAGATCGGATCGATCTCGGACACCATGACGCGGCAGCCGGCCTGACGCAGCGACGCCGCCGAGCCCTTGCCGACGTCGCCGAAGCCCGCGACCATCGCCACCTTGCCCGACATCATGACGTCGGTGCCGCGGCGAATGCCGTCCACCAGCGATTCACGGCAGCCGTAGAGGTTGTCGAACTTCGACTTGGTCACGGAATCGTTGACGTTGATCGCCGGCCACAGCAGCGTGCCGGCCTTCTGCATTTCATAAAGACGATGCACGCCGGTGGTGGTTTCCTCCGACACGCCCTTGATGCTGGCGGCGACCGCGCCGAACCAACCCTTCGGCTTTTCCTTCAGGAGGCGCTTGATGAGCGCGAACAGCACTTCCTCCTCCTCGGCGCCCGGCTTGTCGAGAAACGCGGTGTCGCCGTTCTCGGCACGCACGCCGAGATGGATCAGGAGCGTGGCGTCGCCGCCGTCGTCGAGGATCATGTTGGGATGGCCGCCGCCGTGCCAGTCGAATAGCTTCGCGGTGTAGTCCCAATAATCGGTCAGCGTCTCGCCCTTGATGGCGAACACCGGGATGCCGGCGGCGGCGATGGCGGCGGCGGCGTGGTCCTGGGTCGAATAGATGTTGCACGACACCCAGCGGATGTCGGCGCCCAGCGCTTTCAGCGTTTCGATCAGCACCGCGGTCTGGATCGTCATGTGCAGCGAGCCGGCGATGCGCGCGCCCTTGAGCGGCTGCTTCGGGCCGTATTCCTCGCGCGTCGCCATCAGACCGGGCATCTCGGTTTCCGCCAGCGAGATTTCTTTGCGGCCGAAATCGGCGAGGCCGATATCGGCGACGATGTAGTCGGTGAATCCGGTGGGCGCTTTCGCGGTGGCGGTGGTCATTTGGCTATCCTTCTTCGGAGCGGTCGACACAAACGTGCGATCCGCTATTTCGACTTCGTCATGCCCGGCCTTGTGCGGGCATTCACGTCTTTTCTGAATCTGCATCAAGACGTGGATGGCCGGGACGAGCCCGGCCATGACGTCGTGAGTTGATTGCTAAACCGCCTTCTTCAGCGCTTCGGCGAGGTCGGTCTTTTCCCACGAGAAGCCGCCATCGGCGTCCGGCGTGCGGCCGAAGTGGCCATAGGCGGCGGTGCGCGCATAGATCGGCTTGTTGAGATCGAGGTGCTTGCGGATGCCGCGCGGGGTGAGGTCCATCGACTCCGCCACCGCCTTCTCCAGCTTGTCCTCCGGCACTTTCCCGGTGCCGTGGGTGTCGATGTAGATCGACAGCGGCCGCGCCACGCCGATGGCGTAGGCGAGTTGCAGCGTCGCCTTGTCGGCGAGACCGGCGGCGACGATGTTCTTGGCGAGATAGCGCGCCGCGTAGGCCGCCGAGCGATCGACCTTGGTCGGGTCCTTGCCGGAGAACGCGCCGCCGCCGTGCGGGGCCGCGCCGCCGTAGGTATCGACGATGATCTTGCGGCCGGTGAGTCCGCAATCGCCGTCGGGGCCGCCGATGAAGAACTTTCCGGTCGGGTTGACGTGCCATATGGTCTTGCCGTTGATCCAGCCCTCCGGCAGCGCGGCGCGGACATAAGGCTCGACGCGCTCGCGCACCTGGTTCGAGGTCATGTCCTCGACGAGGTGCTGGTGCGACACCACGATCTCGCGCACGCCGACCGGCTTGCCGTTCTCGTACTGCACCGTCACCTGGCTCTTGGAGTCGGGGCCCAGCACCTTCTCCTTGCCGGCGTGGCGCGCTTCCGAAATCAGCCGCAGGATTTTGTGGGCATAGTGCAGCGGCGCCGGCATCAGTTCCGGAGTCTCGTTGGTGGCGTAGCCGAACATGATGCCCTGGTCACCGGCGCCCTCCTCGCGGTTGGTGCCAGGTTGCAGCGCATCGACGCCTTGCGCGATGTCGGCGGACTGCGGGTGCAGCAGGATCTCGACGTCCGCCGTCTTCCAGTGGAAGCCGTCCTGCTCGTAGCCGATGTCCTTGATGGCGTCGCGGATGGTCTGCTCGATCTGATCGTTGGTGACGCTGGCGGGGCCGCGCGTCTCGCCGGCGACGACGACCTTGTTGGTGGTGGTCAGCGTTTCGCACGCAGCGCGGATCGCCCACGGATCGATGCCCGCTTTCGGCCCCTCGCGGAAGAACAGATCGACGATCTCGTCGGAGATCCGGTCGCAGACCTTGTCGGGGTGACCTTCGGAAACGGATTCACTGGTGAACAGATAGGACGCGCGCATCGAACCAACCTCTTGTCATCCGCCCTTTCGCGGCGGCTCTTTCCATTAGTTTTCCTGAAGTGTCAGTCGCGGCGGCGCGAGATGACGTAGGACTCATCGTAGAACCACAGCCCGTTATGCTTGCGCAGAACGTCCCGTGTGGCATCGAGATAACCGCCGCTCTGGGTGATGTCCGCCAGGCGATCATCCTCGATCTGGGCGACATAGACCGCCGCATTCCAGGCTGCGAATGCCGTCGAGGTCCCGATCGGTCCGGTAACCTCGTGCGGCAGCGCCTCCATATCATATCGGAAGATCGAACGGCTATCAGAATACGCATTGAAATTGAGGTCGCGGGCCGCCGCCCCCAACTCGTAACGGACCGCGCGGAGCAACTCGTGGCGGTTGACGGGAAAGGGATTCTCCCCCGGCCAAACCGCCTGGATGATTTCCATCGCTGGATCGCTGCCGTGAGAATGGATTCCTATCAGCCGCCCGCCCGGCCGCAGCGCGCGCGACAGCGGCGCGACGATGCGCTTGGCCCGGAAGGCTTCCGAGGATTTCGCCCGGTAGGGCTGGGACGCGATAATGAGATCGAAATTGGCCTCGGCGCGGCCGGCGCGCGGGATCACAGGATCGAGCAGGAACTGATGGTCCTCGCGATAGAGAATCAGTACCACCGGGCGCTCGTAAATCGGCATTCCGGAGCGCTCGCTGACGCTGGCCCGCCAGTTTTCCTGAAGGAACGGCTTCAACTCGTTGATCTGAGTCTCGAACTCGCCTGCCGATTGTCCGCGTAAGCCCACCTCGCGCCACACCATGCCGGCAGCGGCGGCGGCCGCGCGCGGCGCGAGCCACGGCGCTTCGGCGTAATACATATTGGTGAGCACGAACACCGTCGCCGGGTGCTCGAACAGCCGGTCCGGCAGCTTGTCGAGGGTAAGCTTGACGTCTTCGAGGCTCAATTCCTTGCCGGCGACGTAGAACGGCACGCTGGGAAAGCGGCCGTGCATCGCGCGCAGCACCCGCGCCAGCACCGTCCCGTCGCCGCAGCCGGCATCGAACAGCCGCAGCGCCGGCGGCCGCGGATGGATGCTGCCAAGCTCCATCGCGATGCGGTCGGCGATCACCCGCTTCTCGCTACAGGTGTGAACGAACAGCAGATATTTCTGGCGGTTCTCGAAGAAGCGGAAATTGGCGCGCGGGTCGCGGCGCTCGATGGGCGCGTCCGGCTCGCGCGGCGGCGCCACCCCGCCCGGCGTGTTGGCGGCGATGAAAGTGTGGATGCGCTCCAGCGTCTCGACGGTGATGCGCTTGCCCTCGCGCAGCCGCGCCACCAGCTTGCCGTCGTTGACCGCATGGCGGCCGAAGGTGGACTCCGCCATGTCGGCCTGCCGGCAGAAGTCGGTAATCTGGCCAAGGAGCTGGTCGTGTTTCATCGGACCCGGTGGGCGGCGCGAGAGTGGGCAGAAATCGTGGGCAGAAAATCATTGACCGCAATCCTCTACCACGATCTTCCCACAAAGCAAACGCCCCTCCGCGCGAAATCCACTTCCTTCCGGTGGACCTGATCCGCTCTAACCTCGATTCACCTAGGCACGGCCGAAAGCAGCACGGATCGTCCATACCCGCCCGGCACGCAGGATGTGCATGGTCATGTGCAGCCGATCGCCGCGTTCGATGAAATGAATGGAGAACGGCAGGCCCATGAGCCGCGCGGTTGCCGCGCCATTCCAGCTTCCCTCGCCGCGCGCCGTGGCAAGGCCATCCTCCACATCGGCAGTCACCTGCGCCGACCAGCCATTATTGGCGACCACGGTCAGCACACGCCCGATGCCCGCAATCGCGATCCGACAGGACGAGCATTGGCCCGCGTTGGATTCGAGTTGCCGCCAGTTGCCCGTCCAGTGCCCGGCTTGAGCCGTGGCGGGGGATGCTCCGATAACAAGCACCCACAAGATCAGCGCGACACCCATCCCGCCCCATGTCCGCGCGACACGCGCCGCAGAATACAGCCTCATCACCCCCACACCTCGCCGGCGACATCGACCACCAGCTTGAGCTTGGCCCATTGTTCGTCCTCGCTGAGAACGTTGCCTTCCTCGGTCGAGGCAAAACCGCATTGCGGCGACAGCGCCAGTTGCTCCAGCGGCACGAACTTCGCCGCTTCCGCGATCCGCGCCTTGACCGCGGCCTTGTCCTCCAGTTCGCCGAACTTCGAGGTGACGACGCCGACCACCACCACCTTGCCGCCCCTGGGCAGAAAGCGCAGCGGCTCGAACCCGCCGGCGCGGTCGGAATCGTATTCGAGGAAGTAACCGTCGTAATTGATCCTGCCGAGCAGCGTTTCCGCCACCGGCTCGTAGCCGCCGGACGAAATCCAGGTCGAGCGGAAGTTGCCGCGGCAGACATGGGTGGTGATGGTCATGTCGGCCGGACGGTCGGCGATGGCGTAGTTGATGACGCGGGCGTAGACCTCCTGCAACCCGTCCGGATTGTCGCCGCGCTCGCGCAGCTTCCTCACCTCGTCCTGCGAGCACAGATAGGCCCACACCGTGTCGTCGAATTGCAGGTAGCGGCAGCCGGCGTCGTAGAACGCGCGCACCGCCTTGCGGTAGGCTTTGCCGAGGTCCTCGAAGAACGGTTCGAGGTCGGGATAGGCTTCCTTCGAGATCAGGTTGCGGCCGCCGCGGAAGTGCAGCACCGCCGGCGAGGGAATCGTCATCTTGGCGGTGACGCCGGCCGCATCCGCGCGCGTCTTCAGGAAGCGGAAATGATCGAGCATCGGATGGTCGTCGGGGAAATCGACCCGTCCGATCACCCGCACCGCGTCGTGGCGGGTCTGGACGCCTGCGAACTGGATGCCGACATCGGGATGGAACAGTTCGCAGCCGACCAGACTCTTGAGGAAATCGAAGTGCCACCACGAACGGCGGAACTCGCCGTCGGTCGCGAGCTTCAACCCGAGCGACGCCTGCTTGTGGACCACCTTCTCGATCTCGCTGTCCTCGATGCGGCGCAACTCGTCGGCCGATATCTCGCCCTTCTCCAGCCGGGCGCGCGCGTCCTTGATGCGCGGCGGGCGCAGCAGGCTGCCGACTTCATCGGCGCGAAACGGCGGTTTTGTTCTTTGCATCGTCGGCATCGTCGGACCTCCCACAACAATCTTCGCCCTTCAGCTCAACGGCCAGCGTAGCCACGCCGTGGCGCGGCAACAAGCGCCTCACGCCGCGCCGCCGACGCCGAGAAAACGCTCCAGCGGCGCGCCGTCCGCCTGTAACGCGGCGCTCGACGCCTCGTGAACGATAGTGCCACGATCGAGGATTATCACGCGATCGGCGAGACGGAGAATGCGGCGGGCGTTCTGCTCGACGATGATCGTGCAGGTGCCGCCGGCGCGGGTGATACGGCCGAGCGCCGCCAGCAACTCGTCGACGATGATCGGCGCCAGTCCTTCGGTCGGCTCGTCGAGCAACAGCACTTTCGGATTGAGCGTCAGCGCGCGGCCGATCGCCAGCATCTGCTGCTCGCCGCCGGACAACTGGTTACCGAAATTCCTGCGCCGGTCCTTGAGGCGGGGGAACATCGCATAGACCCGCTCGGCGTCCCACGGGCCGGGCCGCGCCACCGCCGTCATGTTTTCCTCGACGGTGAGGGAACGGAAGATGTTGCGTTCCTGAGGCACCCAGCCGATGCCGGCGCGGGCGCGCTGATCGGCGCGTAGCGGCGTCAGGTCGGTGTCGCCGAGCCGGATGACGCCGCCGAAGCGACGGGTGACGCCGACGATGGAGTTGATCAGCGTGGTCTTGCCTGTGCCGTTACGGCCGAGCAGCGCCAGCACCTCGCTGTCCGCAAGACGCAGCGTCAGGTCCGGCAGCACCACTGCCTCGCCGTAGCCGGCGCGCAGGTTCGCGACGCTCAGGAGGTCAGCCATCAATGCCCTCGCCGAGATAGACCGCCTTGACGCGCGGGTCGCGCGCCACCT
Organism: Bradyrhizobiaceae bacterium; assembly: GCA_044463945.1. Classification (GTDB taxonomy): domain Bacteria; phylum Pseudomonadota; class Alphaproteobacteria; order Rhizobiales; family Xanthobacteraceae; genus 62-47. The sequence continues at coordinate 113,291 of JBIQLW010000008.1, forward strand.
CGACCGGCGCGCCTTCGACCAGCAGCGCGCCGTTGACCAGCACCGAGATGCGGTCGGCGAAGGAAAACACCAGGTCCATGTCGTGCTCGATCAAAAGCACCGTGACCTCGCGCGGCAGGCCAGCGATGGCGGCGAGGATATCGTGGCGCTCGCTCTGCGGCACGCCGGCGGCCGGCTCGTCGAGCAGCAGCACGCGCGGTTTGGTGGCGATCGCCAGCGCGATCTCGAGCAGCCGCTGCTTGCCGTAGGGCAGCGTCGCAGTCGGCTCGTTCATGACATCGAGCAGATGGAACTGCTCAAGCGCCGCGGCAATCTCGACATTGACGTCGACGCGGCTGCCGAGCCGCCGCCACCAGTCGCCGCCATGGCCGAGCCGCTCCGACACCGCGAGCCCGATGGTCTCCAGCGGCGCCAGATCGGCGTAGAGCTGGTTGATCTGGAAGGTGCGCGACAGCCCGCGCCGCACCCGTTCGCGCACAGACAGGGCGGTGATGTCCGCGCCGTCCAGCACGATCCGGCCGCCGTCGGGCCGGATGACGCCGGTCAACAGGTTGATGACCGTGGTCTTGCCGGCGCCGTTGGGGCCGATCAGGGCGTGGCGCGCACCGCGCGCAACCCTCAACGAGAGGTCGCGGGTGACGTGCAGGCCGCCGAACTGCTTGTCGAGCCCAATGGTTTCCAGCGCAACCGTCATGGCACGCCCTGCCCCGAGGCGGCGCGCCCGCCCCGCAGCGCGGCGACCCGGCGCAACGCAAGGCGCGGCAGCCACAACACGCCGCGATACATCCGCTCGCGCCCGATCAGCACGATCAAGACCAGCACCAGCCCGATCCAGAACTGCCAGAACTGCGGCGTCCATGATGAGAACACGTCCTGCAACAGCCGGAACACCACCGCGCCGATCAGCCCGCCGTAGAGATAGCCGGCGCCGCCGATCACCACCACCAGCAACAGGTCGGCGGAGCGCTCGAACGAGAACACGTCGAGCGAGGCCAGCGCCGTGGTCTGGGTAAACAGCGCGCCGGCGATCCCGGCATAGAACGCCGACACGGTGTAGATCGCGATCAGCCGGCGGTTGACCGGGATGCCGACGGCGGCGGCACGCAGCGGGTTGTTGCGGATCGCGCGTAGCGACAACCCGAACGGCGAATGCACGATCAGCCGCGCCAGCAGGAACAGCACGAACAGCACCGCAAGGCAATAGATGAAGCCGACCTTGCCGAACAGGTCGAAGGCGAACAGGCCGAGGATCGGATCGATGACGATGCCCTGCAACCCGTCGAAGCCGCCGGTGATGTCGGAGAAGCGGTTGGCGAGTTCGCGCAACAACAGCGCGATGCCGAGCGTCACCATCAATTGGCTGAGTTCGGAGCCGCGGATCACCAAAAAGCTGGTGGCGAAGCCGAGCACCATGGCGGCGCAGCCGGCCACCAGCAGCGCCAGCACCGGCTCGCGCACCAGCCCATGCACCGCCAGCAGCCCGGCGCAGTATGCGCCGACGCCGAAGAACGCCGCGTGGCCGAGCGAGACGATGCCGGCATAGCCAAGGATGAGATCGAGCGACAGCGCGAACAGGCCGAGCCACGCCATTTCGGTGAGGATCAGGTAGCGGCCGGAGAACACGAAGATGCTCGCCACCGCGATCAGCCAGAACGCCGTTTCGCCATGGCCCCAGCGGGCCCGCCTGAGCAACACCGCGCCGGCCCCGCGATCCGCGCTCATGACCCGCTCACCGCTGCACCACGCGGCCGAACAGGCCGTGCGGCTTCCAGATCAGGATCACGATCATTACCGTGTAGATGACGAAAGCGCCGAGCTTGGGCACGTAATACTTGCCGGCGACGTCGGCGACGCCAAGCAGGAGCGAGGCGAGAAACGGCCCGGTGATGGTCGAGGAGCCGCCGACGGTGACCACGATCAGGAAATAGATCATGAACTTGAGCGGAAAGTACGGGTCGAGCCCGAGGATTTCCGCGCCCAGCGCGCCGCCGAGCCCTGCCAGCCCCGAGCCGAACGCGAACGTCAGCGCGAACACCCACGGCACATTGATGCCGAGGCCGGAGGCCACGCGCGGATCGTCCACCGCGGCGCGCAGGCGGCTGCCGAAACCGGTGTTCGCCAGCGTCAACTGGATGCCGAGCGTCAGCAGCCCGCAGATCACGATAATCATCAGCCGGTAGCGGCCGACGCCGACGCCGAACACCTCGAACTGGCCCTGCAACATCTGCGGCAGATGGATGAAGACCTGCGACGATCCCATGAGATAGTCCGCCGCCGTCACCGCCATGAACACCAGCCCGATGGTGAACAGCACCTGATCGAGCGGATGGCGATGATAGAGGTGCTTGTAGAGCGACTGCTCCATGACGATGCCGATCAGCGCGCCGGCGATGAAGGCCATCGGCAGCGCCGCGAAGAACGGCCAGCCATGCTGATTCACCAGCACCGCGCAGACATAGCCGCCGGCCATGGCGAAAGCCCCGTGGGCGAGGTTGACGAAATTCATCAACCCGAGCGTCACCGCCAGCCCGCACGACAGGATGAACAGCAACATGCCGTAGGCCACGCCGTCGAACAGGATGGTGGGAAGCGCGGTCATTTTAGCCTGCTCGCGGCGAATGCGGCTTGCACTTCAAAGCCAGACCGGAAATGAGGCGGCATCGTCCGCCAACGGCTCCGCGCAAAGCGCGGCCCGATGACAGGCTCCGGCGGACGATCCAGTACTCCGGGCGGATGCAAGGAAAATCCGATTCGACACGGAATACTGGATACTCCGCTTTCGCGAAGTATGACGATTTTCGTGTTGCATACTGGTCCAGAACACGACTTTCCGGTCAGACTCTCAAGATGGCAGTTCGGCCGCAAGTCGGTCACTTCTTCGTCTTGCCGGGGTCTTTGACGTCCTTGAAGGTCTCGAACTCGATGTTGTAAAGCTCGCCGTCCTTCTTCTCGACCTTGCGGATATAGACGTTCTGCACGATGTCGCGCGTCTCGGGATCGATCGAGATCGGGCCGCGCGGACTTTCCCACGCCATGCCCTTCATCGCCGCGATCAGGGAATCGCCGTCGGCCTTGCCGCCGGTCTTCTTCAGCGCCTCATAGACCAGATGGATGCCGTCATAGCCGCCGACCGCCATGAAGCCCGGCCGCTGGTTGAACGCCTTCTTGTAGGCGGCGACGAAGTCCATGTTGGCCTGCGAGGGGTGCGCCGCCGAATAGATGTGCGCCGTCACCGCGCCGAGCGCCGAATCGCCCATGCCGTTGAGCAGGTCGTCGTCCATCACGTCGCCCGGCCCGATCACCTTGATGCCGCTCTTGTCGAGGCCACGCTCGGCATATTGCTTCATGAAGTTGCCGCCCTGCCCGGCCGGCACGAACACGAACATCGCATCCGGCTTGGCGTCCTTCATCCGTTGCAGGAACGGCGCGAAGTCGGGGTTGGCCAGCGGCACCTTGACCTCCTCGACCACCTGGCCGCCGCCGGCGGTGAAATGCTCCTTGAAGAATTTCAGCGCGTCATGGCCGGGGGCGTAGTCCGAGGTCAGCGTCGCCACCTTCTTGATGCCGTTCTTCACCGCCCAGTCGCCGATGATGGTGGAGGACTGCGCCAGGGTGAAGCTGGTGCGCACGATATAGGGCGAGCGCTCGGTGATGACCGAGGTGCCCGCCGCCATCACGATCTCCGGCACCTTGGCCTGGGTCGCGAGCGGCGCGGCCGCGAACGCCGCCGGCGTCACGCCGAAACCGGCGATGATGTTGACCTTGTCGTTGACGATCAGCTCCTGCGCCAGCCGCTTGGTATTGTCAGGCAGCGCCGCGTCGTCCTTGAGGATCACCTCGATCTTCTTGCCGGCGACGGTGTCGCCGTGCTGCTGCATGTAGAGCTTCACGGCGTTGTCGATCTGCTTGCCGGTGGAGGCCTGTCCGCCGGTCATCGGCACGATCAGGCCGATCTTGACGGCGTCCTGCGCCTGCGCCGCGACAGCGGAGGCGCCCAGCAGCAGACCCGCGGCGGCTGCCTTCAACAGCGTGGTTGCGCGAATGAACATGAACACTCCTCCCCTCGGCTTTCTTGTCCGCTGCGGCGCAGCCGCGCCGCGCGGCCCGCATCCGTCTCACGCAACCGGACCTCGGCAGTCCAGCTTGCACAATCGGAACCTCGCGGCCCGCCTGATATCACCGCGCCGGCTGGCGGTCGTGGCTCCAAATGGCTCATAAAAGCCACAACCGATCAACAGGATTTTAGCCACAAAAAATTGGACAAAGCGAACGTTTAGGTGCAGTTGCGAACAGCCCGCTTTCGCAACGGTGATCGACTCGGCGACTGTTCGCCGGTGTCGGATGGAGAGCAGACAGACACGACATGCGCTGGCTTCTGGGGATCGTGGTCGCGGCCATCGCGCTGGCCGCCACCTATTACGGCTCGGCCCTCCACAGTCTTGCCGGCCTGGTAAGCGCCGCGCGCGCCGGCGACGGCGCCGCCATCGTGGCGCGCACCGACCTGCCCCGGCTGAGCCGCTCGCTCAGCGACCAGATCGTCACCGCCTATCTGGAGCGCGTCGGCACGGGGCGGCACGTCGGCACCATGGAGAAGATGCTGGTCACGACCTACGGCGCCTCGGTCGCCGACGCGCTGGTGTCGAAGATGCTGACGGCGGAGAACCTGACCGAAATCCTCACCTCGGGCCGGCTCGCCGAGGCCAGATCGTCGTCCGCGCTGACGACCTTGCCGTCGCTCACCGACTTGCAGCACGTCAACCTGCTTGTCCAGCTCGGCCGGATGCACTTCATCAACCCGGTGAAGCTGAGCATTCGCATCAGCAAATCCGCCGACCCGGATCAGGCCACCGCGATCGTGCTGCACCGCAGTTCGCTGACGTGGAAGCTTTCGGGAATCCTGCTGCCGCGCGCCGCGCTACGCGACATCGCCGCAAGCCTGCCGGTGGCGCGATAAAGCGTGATCGGCTTCAATTGAAGCGTGGGCCGTTACCCTGAAAGTTTGACCGGAAGTGCGTTCTCCGGGTGAATCTGCAACACGAAAGCCGTCATA
>JBIQLW010000009.1:0-116728 GCA_044463945.1 Bradyrhizobiaceae bacterium
GCATGATCATCGTGCCATGGGCGGGCGTGTGAGCGTGATGGGGCGGCACCATTCAGAGAGTCGGATCGGAAATGAGGCGTCATCGACCGCGAAGGCGGACGATCCAGTATTCCAAGGCGAACACGGTGGAAACCCGATTCGACATGGAATACCGGATGCCCGCCTGCGCGGTCATGACGGTGGTCGCGTTGCCCCTTCATCCCGAAAAGCAACTTTCCGAAGGACGACGGCTCTCGATTCGGGATTACCTCATCTCACTTTGCGCCAGCGCGCGCGACAGCCGCGCCAGCGCGGCGTCATCCGGCGGCAGGCCGAAGCGCAAGAGATCGTCCGCCCAATCAAAGCGGCGGCACCAGATATGCTGCTGCGCCAGCGCCGTGTGATAGGCTGACGCATGTGGATGCCTGACCAGACGGAACAGGGCGGTACCGCCGGCGGGCGCGAACCCGGCGGCTTGCAGTACGGCATCGAGTCGTGCGGCCTGCCGCCGCAGTTTTGCGCGCGTCGCATCCGCCCATGCCTCGTCGGTGAGCGCGGCGCGGCCGATGACGAGCGCCGGCCCGGCGCAGCGCCACGGCCCCATGGCGGCGTCGATCCGCGCGATCCGCTCCGGCGCGCCGAGCGCGAAGCCGAGCCGCAGCCCGGCGAGCCCGTAGAACTTTCCGAACGAACGCAGCACCACCACCGGCAAATCCCGGCACAGCGCCGCCGCGCCGATCGCCGGATCGAGATCCGCGAAGGCTTCGTCGATCACCATCACGCCGCCGCGCGCGGCTACGGCGTCGGCGATGCGCGCCAGCGCGGCGTGATCGACGATGCGGCCATCGGGGTTGTTCGGATTGACGATGACGGCGTGACGCGCGGCCTCGGGAACAGACTCGGCGGCGGCAACCGCAATCACCTCGTGCCCCGCGAGCCGCCACGCGGCGGCGTGCTCGTTGTAGGTCGGCGACACGACGGCGACAGCGCCGGGGGCGGCGAGACGCGGCAGCCACTGGATCAGCGCCTGGGTGCCGGACGCGGCGGCGATGTCAACGCCGTCCGGCACCGCATAAGCGCGCCGCGCGGCTGCGAGCAGCGCGGCCTCATCAGCGCGCGACGGCAAGCGTTGCCAGACATCGTTCGGCAATGGTGGGACGGGATACGGGTTCGGATTGATGCCGGTGGACAGATCGAGCCACCGATCCGGCGCGCCGCCGAATCGCGCCATCGCTTCACCAGGATCGCCGCCGTGTCTCATGCGCCTCTCTTGCCACGCCGCGCCGCGCCGCGCGAGAGGCGATGGCAGATCATGGCCGGGTTTCTCGCGCTCGTTCTCTCCGCTGTTTTCCCGGCGCGCGCGGCGGAGTTGCCGCGCATCGCCTCGATCAACGCCTGCACCGATCAACTTCTGCTGGCGCTCGCGGACCCCGCGCAGATTCTCGGTCTCGGCCCCTATTCGCGCGACGCCTCTCGCTCGTGGAGCGCCGCCGCCGCGCAGCGCTACCCGCGCCTGTCGGGCGAGGCCGAGGACGTGCTGGTACTGAAACCCGACATCGTGGTCGCCGGTAGCTTCACCAAGCGCACCACCCGCGATCTGCTGAAGGAGCAGGGCGAGACGCTTGTCACCTTCGACGTCGCCCATTCGCTCGACGAGGTGAAGGCACAAATCCGCAAGATGGGCGAGGTGACGCGGCACCCCGAGCGCGCCGAGGCTTACGTCGCGCGCATCGACGAGGCTATCGCACGGACGCGGCGGTTCGTGGCGCAGAAGCGCTATCGCGTGCTGTCGATCTCGCGGCGCGGCTGGGTATCCGGCAGCCGCAGCCTGATGAGTTCGCTGATGGCGGAAGTCGGTCTGTCGAACGCCGCCGGCGATCTCGGGCTGAAATCGGGTGGCTTCGCCTCGCTGGAAGCCATCGTCAGCCTGCGGCCGGACTTCATCGTGGTGTCGAGCGACAGCGACTTCGCCGAGGACGAGGGCCGCGCCTTCCTGCTGCATCCGGCACTGGAGCACTTTTATCCGCCGGCGAAGCGCCTGGTGGTGCCGGAACGGCTGACGGTGTGCGGTGGCCCGATGGTCGCCGACGCGCTCGACCGCATCGTCAGCGAAATCGCCCGCGCCGAACGCGAAGCCGGCGCTTCGGCTGCCGTGCGCTAATGCTTCCATGGAGCGACACGCTGGTCATCGCGCTGGTGGCGCTCGCCGCCGATGCCGTGATCGGCGACCCGGACGGCGTGTGGCGGCGCATCCCTCATCCGGTCGCGATCATCGGCCGCGCCATCGCCGCGCTCGATCACACGCTCAATCGCGCAACATGGTCGTCGGCACGGCGCAGGCTGGCGGGTATCGCCGTAACTTTTTTACTGGTGATTGCTGCGCTGCTGATCGGTAACCTGATCGAAGCGCTGATGCCGCGCGGCATAGTCGGCAACATCGTGCTTGGACTGTTGGCCTCGACGCTGATCGCGCAGAACAGTCTTTATCGGCATGTCGCGCGGGTGCGCGCCGCGTTCGCCGGCGGCGGCCTGATGGCCGCGCGCGCGGCGGTGAGCCGGATCGTCGGGCGCGATCCGCAAAGCCTCGATGAGGGCGGCGTCAGCCGCGCGGCCATCGAATCCTGCGCCGAGAATTTTTCAGACGGCGTGGTCGCGCCGATGATCTGGCTGGTGCTGCTCGGGCTGCCCGGCCTTCTCGCCTACAAGACGATCAACACCGCCGATTCGATGATCGGTCATCGCACCGACAGGTATCGCGAATTCGGCTGGGCCGCGGCGCGGCTCGACGACCTCGTCAACCTTGTTCCGGCGCGGCTCACCGGCCTGCTGCTGGCACTGGCCGCGCCGGTCGCCGGCGGATCGACTGTCGTCGCGTTGAAAACCATGCTGCGCGACGCCCGCAATCACCGCTCGCCCAACGCCGGCTGGCCGGAAAGCGCAATCGCCGGCGCGCTCGGCGTCCGCCTCGCCGGGCCGCGCCGCTACAGCGAGGGCGTGGTGGACGACCCCTGGCTCAACGCCGCCGACCGCGACGCCGTGCCTGCCGACATCCCCCGCGCGCTGCAGATGCTGGCTGCGAGTTGCGCGCTTCAGTTTGCGGCGATCGGCGCTCTCGCCTGTATTGCGTTCGGAGCGGGATGAAGCGAAAGCCGTTACCCTGAGTAACTGCCTGCGGCCCCGTGTTCCCGGGCGCGGTGCAACGCTGCACCGCAGAATTGGGACCGTATCAAAGGCATCGTTCGTTATGGTCCCGGATCAGCGAAGCAGTACGGCGCTTGCGCTTGTGCCGCATCGCATCCGGGACGCACACGGATAGACTTGCGCCATCCCTTCACGACAATTCATTGCGCCTTCCGCCGCCGCGCGATCGCAAACAGCCCTTCGATATCGAGATGTTTCTCCAGATGATCGGCCAGCGCATCGAGCGCGGCTTCGACGCGCGCCTCGTAAGCCAGCGCTGACGCCGCGCCGAGTCCGTTGAGCCACGCGGCGCGAAACGCATCGTTGGAAAACAGCCCATGCAAGTAGGTGCCCTGCACGCGGCCGTCGCGCGAGGCCGCGCCGTCGTGGCGATCGTCGATGCGTAGCATCGGCCGCGCGCAATCCGGCCCGAAGCTGCGGCCGAGATGAATCTCGTAGCCCGCGACCGCAAGCCCGCTGGCGCAATGGACGCCGCGCGTCAGCGTTGTCGATTTGTCACCCTGCATCACGGTTTCAATATCGAGCAGCCCCAGCCCCTCGACGCATCCCGCCGCGCCGTCGACGCCATCGGGATCGGCGATGGTTTTGCCCAGCATCTGATAGCCGCCGCACAGGCCGAGCACATGGCCGCCGCGCCGCACATGCGCCGCGATGTCGATGTCCCAGCCCTGCGCGCGCAGGAAGGCGAGATCGCCCAGCGTCGATTTGCTGCCGGGCAGGATCACCACACGCGCCTCGGCCGGGATCGGCTCACCCGGCCGCACGAAGCGCAGAGCGACGCCGGGCTCCATCGCCAGCGGATCGAGGTCGTCGAAATTGGCGATGCGCGCCAGCATCGGCACCGCGATCACGCACGCGCCGTCCGTGCGCGCGGCGCTCTCCAGATCGAGTGCGTCCTCGGCGGGAAGCCACGCCGCCTGCGGCAGCCACGGCACCACGCCGAGCGACGGCCATCCGGTCATGCGCGTCACCGCCTCAAGGCCGGCGTTGAACAGCCTCACCTCGCCGCGAAACTTGTTGATGAGGAAGCCGTGAATGCAGGCGCGCTCCTCCGGCTCAAGCACCGCGTGGGTGCCGACCAGACTGGCGATGACGCCGCCGCGATCGATATCGCCCACCAGCACCACCGGCACGTTGGCCGCAATGGCAAACCCCATGTTGGCGATGTCGCCGCTGCGCAGGTTGATTTCCGCGGGGCTGCCCGCGCCTTCCACCAGCACGATGTCGGCATCGCGCGCAAGATGCGCGAAGCTCTCCAGCACCAGCGGCAGCAGCTCCGCCTTGCGGTCGAGAAAATTGGCCGCGCGCAAGGTTCCCATGCGACGGCCGCGCACGATCACCTGCGTGCCGGTGTCGGTCTCGGGTTTCAGCAGCACGGGATTCATGTGGCAACTCGGTGGCAGCCGCGCCGCGCGCGCCTGCACGGCTTGCGCCCGGCCAATCTCGCCGCCGTCCACCGCGATCGCCGCGTTGTTCGACATGTTCTGCGGCTTGAACGGCGTGACCCGTAAACCGCGCCGCGCCAGCACGCGCGCGAGGCCGGCGACCAGCGTCGACTTGCCGGCGTTGGAGCCGGTCGCCTGTATCATCAGCGCGGGGGTGGAGGGCAGACGCAAGGTCAGAACTCGATGCCCTTCTGCGCCTTCACGCCCTGCCGGAACGGATGCTTGACCATGGTCATGTCGGTGACCAGATCGGCCATCTCGATCAGCCTGTCATGCGCGTTGCGGCCGGTGATGACGACGTGCTTGCCGTCGGGCTTCCCGGTGCGCAGGAAATCCTGTACCTCGTCGAGCGGCAGGTAATCGTAGCGCAGCACGATGTTGAGCTCGTCGAGCAGCACCAGGCGGTGGCGCTCGTCGCGGATCAGCGCCTTGGCCTGCTCCCAGCCGGCGCGCGCGGCGGCGATGTCGCGGGCGCGGTCCTGGGTTTCCCAGGTGAAGCCCTCGCCCATGATGTGCAGCGTCACCAGATCGGGAAACCGTCGCAGCAGCCGCGCCTCGCCGGTGTCCCATTTCGCCGACTTGGTGAACTGCACGATGCCGACCGGCATGTCGTGGCCGATGTGGCGGAACACCATGCCGAGCGCGGCCGAGGTCTTGCCCTTGCCGTTGCCGGTATGGACGATCAACAGGCCCTTCTCGGCGGTCTTGGTCGCCATCATGCGGTCGCGCGCGGCCTTCACCTTGCGCATCTTGTCGTTGTGCCGGGCGTTGACGGCGTCGTCGGTCGCGGGTTCGGTCATGTTGCTCTCTCGCTTGAATTGCGTTTCAGCCACAACGGCAGCCCCGCGGCGATGAACGCCACCTCGGGAACGGCCGCGGCGACCGCCTGGTTGAGCCGCCCCTGCGCGTCGCGGAAGGCGCGGCCGAGCGGCGTTTCCGGCACGAGGCCGAGGCCGACCTCGTTGGAGACGAGAACGACCGGATGGCGCGCCGCGCGCAGCCAATCGGTCAAGGCGCTGGTCTCGGCCTCGACGTCGCGTCCGGCGTGCATCAGGTTGGACAGCCATAGCGTCAGGCAATCCACCAGCACGACGCGACCCGCGCCGGCCTCGCGCCTGAGCGCGGAGGTCAGCGCCAGCGGTTCCTCCACCGTGCGCCAGCCGTCGCCGCGCCGGGCGCGATGGTGGGCGATCCGCGCTTGCATTTCGGCGTCGCCCGCCGTGGCGGTGGCGAGATAGACGCGCGCCAGACCGCTGCCGCACGCGAGGCTTTCAGCGAAGCGCGACTTGCCGGAGCGCGCGCCGCCCAGAACCAGCGTCGTGGACAACAGGGATGGCGATGGAGTCTGCGGCATCAACGGTCCGGAGCGGCACGGTCTTGAAAAGGTCCCGTACCGGCTTTCCTTTTCGCCGTCCATGTGGAAGGACGAGCGACGCTAACCGCCGCGCCGTGCCGGGTCAACCGCGCGCGACGGCCGACGAGGATTTCGATGACAGACGCTTTAACCGCGCCATGGCTGCCGGATGTCGCGCCGCTCGATCGCGCGCACGAGGCCGCCCTGCGCGCGCACATCGACGGCAAGGCCAAGCCGCCCGGCTCGCTCGGCCGCATCGAGGACCTCGCGGTGCAACTCGGCCTGATCCGGCACCCGGCGGAACCGGCCGCCGCCAACGCGGTGCTGCTGGTGTTCGCCGGCGACCACGGCCTCACCGCCTCGGGCGTGTCGCAATATCCCGCCGCGGTCACGGCGGCGATGGTCAAAACCTTCCTCGCGGGGCGCGCCAGCGCCAACGCCTTTGCCGCCGCCACCGGCGCGCAGCTGCGCGTCATCGATGCCGGCGTCGCCGCCGATCTGCCGCCGCATCCCGGCCTGATCGCCGCAAAAATCGCGCGCGGCACGGCGGATGCGGCGCGCGCGCCGGCGATGTCGCCGCAGCAGGCCATCGCCGCGCTGGCGCGCGGCCGCGAGATCGCAACGCAAGCGATTCAGGCCGGCGCGGACGTCATCGCCATCGGCGAGATGGGGATTGGCAACACCGCCTCCGCCGCCCTGATCGCGCACCGCCTCGCGCCCGCTCCGCTCGACGACTGCATCGGCGTCGGCGCGGGGCAGAGCGACGACGGCCTCGCGCGCAAGCGCGCGGCGCTGGCCCAAGCCGCCGCGCGCAGCGACGCCACCGCGCCGCTCGACGTGCTGGCCGAGTTCGGCGGTTTCGAGATCGCGATGATGGCCGGCGCGGTGCTCGGCACGGCGGCGGCGCGCCGCGCGGTGGTGATCGACGGCTTCATCGCCAGCGCCGCCGCGCTGGCGGCAATCCGCCTCGCCACGGCGGCGCGCGATTACTGCGTGTTCGCGCACCGCTCCGCCGAGCGCGGCCACGGCCTTGTGCTCGACGCCATGAATGCCACGCCGTTGCTCGACCTCGGGATGCGGCTCGGCGAGGGCACCGGCGCGTTGCTGGCGCTGCCGCTGCTCCGCGCGGCCGCGCGGCTGGTCACTGACGTCGCCAGTCTGGATGACGTGCTCGCGGGAACGATCTGAATGAGCGAAATCGAGCACCTGCGCAACGCCGTGCGGTTTCTCACCGTGTTGCCGGTCGGCGCGGCGCGTGGCGCGATCGCGCCGGACTGGCTGACGCGCTGCTTGAAATATTCGCCGCTGATCGGCATCGGCGTCGGCGTCGTTGCGTCCCTCGTCCTGCTGATCGCCACCGAGCTATGGAACGGCACCATCGCCGCGATGCTGGCGGTGGCGGCGTCCATCGCGCTCACCGGCGCGCTGCACGAGGACGGCTTCGCCGACACCATCGATGCGTTCGGCGGCGGCTGGACCCGCGACACCCGGCTCGCCATCATGAAAGACAGCCGCATCGGCACCTACGGCGCGCTGGCGCTTGGCTTCAACGTCGCATTGCGCGTCGCGGCGCTGGCGGCGCTGACGCCGTGGCAGGGCGTGGCGGCGCTGATCGCCGCGCACGCGGCGGCCCGCGCCGCGCCGGCCTGGACGATGACGCGCCTCTCCTACAGCGGCGAGGTCGCGGCGATGAAGGTCGCCTATGCCGAGTCGCGGCCGCGCATCGACGAATTGCAACTCGGCCTGATCTTCGTGGCGCTGGCGGTTCTGCCGCTCACGGTGATCTCCGCGACGGCGGTGGTGTTCGGCGCGCTGATCGGCGCGGTGCTGGCGGCGGCGCTGGCGCTGTGGGCGCGCCGCCTGATCGGCGGCTATACCGGCGACGTGCTCGGCGGCATCGAGCAGGCGTTCGAGATCGGCTTCCTGCTCGGCGTCGCCGCCGTGCTGGGATAGTCGCCGTCATCCCGAGGTGTGCGCTCTTGCGCACTTCGAAGGGTGACAGCGATCCTTCGAGAGCAACGCAAGCGCATCACTGCCTCGCGTCCGATCGGAAACGAGGCGTCATCGTCCGCCAACGGGTCCGGCTTCGCCGGCCCGATGACAGGCTCCGGCGGACGATCCGGTCATCCGTGGCGGCCGCGACAGAAATGCGATCCAACAGAGGGGACTGGATACTCCGCTTCCGCGGAGTATGACGGTTATCGCGGGGCACCTCTGTACAAAAGCAGTCAGACATTCAGGATAGCCGCCGTCGCACCGACAAACTTCATCCCGCATCAAAAATTCAGCCCCAGCCGATACGGTGCGCCCTCGAAGGCATCCGCGCCGCGGCCGATGCGCGTCACCGCATCGACCATTGCGCCGCGGCGGCCGAGCAGATCGTCGGCCAGCGCCACCATCAGCCGGTTCGGCGTGGCGAACGGCGCGCGGGCGCGCAACGCGGCCGCAAGCTCATCCTCGCGTCCGGGATGGCGGTCGCAGGCGAGGATGTAAGCCGCGGCGCTTGAGCGGCTGATGCCGGCCCAGCAATGCACCAAGAGCGGCGCGGCACGCGCGCGGCCGAAATCGAGCAGCGCCTCGACCGTCGCGACATCGGGGGCGATCAGGCCCTCGCGCGCCTCGACAATGTCGTGAAACACCAGATGCAGCCGCCGGCGCGGCGTCAGCGCCGCGAGCATCGCCGCGTCGGTCTCCGGCGACAGCAGCGTGAGCAGATCATAGACCGGCAGTTGCCGCGCGACGTCATTCACCGCGCTCAGGGGCGCGACGTAAATCGCACCGTCATCGGCACCCAAGCCCTGCGCGGCTTCAGCCGGCAACCACCGGCCCTCCCGCCTTCTTCCAGGCGTCAATGCCGCCTTCGAGGTGCATGGTGCCGGCGAGCCCGGCCTCATTGGCGGCCTTCACCGCCATCGCCGAACGCTCGCCGAAGGCGCAGAAGAACACGACGCGGCGGCGGCTCGCGGCGGCGACCTCGCGCAACATGCCCCCCGGCTTCAGGCTGTCGGCAATCGCCGGATAGGGCGCGTGCAGCGCGCCTTCCAGCGTGCCGTGCTTGGCGCGCTCGGCCTGCTCGCGCAGATCGACAAGCAGGATATCCGGCTGGCCGAGCCGGGCGATGGCGTCGCGCGGCCGCAGCGACGCGCCCTCGTCGGCCAGCACGCTCTGGTGCAGGCCGATCTTCATGTTGGCGGGGATCACCACGTCCATCAGCTTGGGGTTGGGCAGGTTGAGCTTGCCCATCAGTTCGACGTATTCGTCCACCGAGCGCACCTGCAAGCGCGGATTGTAGCGCCGCTCCTCGCCGATGGTGGACACCGTGTCGCCTTTGTAGTCGTGCGCCGGAAACACCATGGTTTCCTCGGGCAGTTTCAACAGCCGGTTGAAGATCGAATCGTATTGCGCCCGCGCGCTGCCGTTCTGGAAATCGGTGCGCCCGGTGCCGCGGATCAGCAGGGTGTCGCCGGTGAAGACGCGATCCGCCATGCGATAGCTGTAGGAATCATCGGTGTGGCCGGGCGTGTACATCACGTCGAGCGCCAGCCCCTCGATGGTGATCTTGTCGCCGTCACCGACCCGCATCGCCACCACGTCGGCCTTGCTCTGCTCGCCCATGATGGTGACGCACTGGGTGCGGTCGCGCAGTTCGCCCAAGCCGGTGACGTGATCGGCGTGCAGATGGGTATCGACCGCCTTGACCAGCCTGAGATCGAGTTCGCGCAGCAACTGGCAATAGCGGTCCACCTTCTCCAGCACCGGGTCGATCAGCAGCGCCTCGCCGCCGGCGCGGCTGGCGAGCAGATAGCTGTAGGTCCCCGAAACGCTGTCGAACAGTTGACGGAAAATCATGATCGCCTCGGTGCCGGTTCGGAGAACAATATAGTCCCATCGACGGGCACTGAAAAACACTATTCCTCGGAACCGGACGAAGCGCGTCAGAAATCGAGGCTGTCGCGGATCGCGTCGAGGCCCGCTTTGGCGCACGCCTCGTCCTTGTCGCCGCCCGGCGCGCCGGACACGCCGATGCCGCCGAGCAGCGTGCCGCCGGCTTCGATGACGAGCCCGCCGCCGAGCATCGCCACGTTGGGCAGTTGCGCCAGCGCCGGGTCCAGCCGGCCGTCGCGGATCGAGGCGGCGAGGTCGGCGGTGGAGGCGCGGAAGCCCAGCGCGGTGTAAGCCTTGCGGGTGGCGGCATCGTTGGCCGGCAGTCCGGCGAAGCGGTCGCGCAGCAGCACCTGCGGCAGGCCGAAGCGATCGACCACCGCGACGGAAATCTGATAGCCGTTGTCGCGGCAGGTTTTCAGCGCCGCCTGCGCGGCCTGCAACGCCACTTCCGGCGTCAGCGACTTGTAGGTCACCATCGCTGCGTCGTCGGCGCGCGCGGGCGAAACGGCAAGGGCGATCAGCGCGACCGCAACAGCGACGGCCGTTCTCATGGCCGCACGTAGCTCCAGCCCTGCTCCTGCAATTCCATCAGCCGCACCACGCCGGACGGCACCTCGGTCGCTTCAGCGAGAATCGGAATGGCGTGACCTTCCTTCTTCTCCATGCCCTTGCGGGTGTTGCCGCAGGCCGAGAACTGGATCTTGCCGGGGAAGGCGAGGTCCTTGATATGCCGGATGCGGTCCTTCACCGGCGAGGTATCGTCGCGCAGCATGTTCAGGCCGGGACCGTAGGTAACCAGTTCGACGTCCACGCTCTCGCCCTTGCCGCGATAATATTCGATGACGTTGGTGGCGTTGTTGAGCGCGAGATTCATCACCGCCGGATCGTTCTGATCGACCTGGATGGCGAGGCGGTGCGCCTTGGCGTCGGCGGCAACGCCGGCGGACGACAGCGACATCAACGCAATGGCCATGAACATCGCCGCCTGAAGAAACCCGCGCATTTTGAAACTCCTTGTTCGAGACCAGGTCGCCGCTCGCAACCTCAGAATCCAGCGGACGGTGAGGCGTCATCGTCCGCGAAGGCGGACGATCCAGTATTTCCTGTGCGCGCGATGGGGATCCGATTCGACACTAAATACTGGATACTCCGCTTTCGCGGAGTATGACGATCTTCGTGTTGCATCTTCATTCAAAAACTCTCCAGACTCACGGCCGCACCAGCGTAAAGCCGTTCCCGGTCAGCGACAGGATATGGCCGACGCCGACCTGCACCGGGACCGCGCCGGGAATGATCTGCGGCCGCTTGCCGGTCTCGCGTTCGATGGTGTCGAGCGTGTTGACGCAGACGTCGAACTTGACGCCTTGCGCGATCAGGCTTTCCACCCGCGCGCGGTTGGCGTTGTCGGTGCGCAGCAGGTCGATGCCGGGGCCGAACGCCACCACCTCGATGGCGATGCGGTCGGGGTCGTAAGCCTTGATGAGGTTGTTGGCGACGCTGAGCACGAGGCTTTCCTTCTTCGCGTCGGAATCCGACAGTTGCAGCGCCACGCGATGCTCGGCGAACGGCTTGTCGGGCAGCGGCTTCGGTTGCGTCTGCGCCACCGCGCGACGCGCGCCGAGCGGTAATGCGATAACCGTCGCGCCGAGCGCCCATCCGATGTCACGCCGTGTCATTCTCCGCATGGCTTCACCCCTGCCCGGCGACGCCGGGATTGTTATCGACGCCGCGCAAATGCACCGCGCCGGTAGCGGGGGGCAGCTTGCCCTCGCGCAGGTGTTTCGCGAACACCTCCCACACCGGCTCGCCCACCTGTTCGTTGACCGAGGCCCAGCCGGCCACCTTGTACGATTTGCCGGCGTCGAGCGGGCGGCCGTTGACCAGCCGCAGATCCGATATGCGGTTGCCGACGCTCGCATTCGGCGCGCAGGCATAGGACAGGCCGCCGACCCGCACCATGTCGCCGCCCTGCTGATAATACGGATCGGCATTGAACAGGTTGTCGCAGACGTCTTCCAGTACGCCCTTGATCTGCGCGCCGGTCATCATCTGGGTATAAACCTCGGAATAGGTGGTGGCGGTTTCCGCCAGCACGTCCTCCATGGTGATCGTCTGTCCGCTCAAGACGCTCGGACCCCAGCGGAAGCCCGGCGAGAGCGCGATCTCGGCGTCGAGCTGATGGCGCAAGGCGTCGCACAGCAACGTGTCCATGGTGCCGTCGAAGTTGCCGCGCCGATACAACAGATGCGGCGCGGTCGCGACCTTGACGTCGAACGCCGCCGCGTACGGCGCGCGCAGCCGCTCGATCAGCGCCTCCATTTCGGCGTCCGGCTTCAGCAGTTCGGAGAACACCGGCAGCAGGCGATAACGCACATCGCGCACGCGGCCCTTGCCGAGATCGAGGTCGAGCACGCCGAGGAATTTGCCGTTGGAGCCGGCATTGGTCACCAGCGTGACGCCGCCGGCGTTCTTCACCGGGATCGGCTGCGGCACCGCGTCGTGGGTGTGGCCGCCGAGAATGGCGTCGATGCCGCTGACCCGGCCCGCGAGCTTGAGATCGACGTCCATGCCGTTGTGCGACAACAGCACGACAGCGTCGAGCGTGTCGTCGGCGCGCAAGCTATGCACCAGCTTCTGCAACGCATCGTCGCGGATGCCGAAGGTCCAGTCCGGCGTGAAGCGCCTGGGGTGCGCCACCGGCACATAGGGGAACGCCTGACCGATCACCGCGACGCGGCGGCCGCCGAGTTGCTTGACGACATAGGGCTTGAACACCCGGCCGGAGGCGGGATCGAAGGCGGGGGCGTCGTTGAACGCCGCCTCCTCGGTAAGGAACACGTTCTGTGCGATGAACGCGCCCTTGAACTTTTCGAGATTGGCGCGCAGCACCGCCTCGCCGTAGGTGAACTCCCAATGGCCGGTCATCGCCTCGATGCCGAGCAGGTTGGCGGCCTCCACCATGTCGGCGCCCTGCATCGCGTTGGCGAGACCCGTGCCCTGCCACAGGTCGCCTCCGTCGAGCAGCATGGTGTTGGCTTCGCCGGCCTCGCCGCGCAGGCGGTCGATCAGGGTCTTGAGATGGGCGAAGCCGCCGAGCCGGCCGAACCGCGCCGCCGCTTTCTCGAAATCGAGGCAGGTGAAGGCGTAGGCATTGGCGCTGTCGGCGGCGATCCGGAAGCGGTCGAGGAACGCCTGCCCCACCAGATGCGGCGGCTGGCCGGCCATCGCGCCGACGCCGATGTTGACGCCGGGCTCGCGAAACAGCACCGGCTGCAACTGCGCGTGGGTGTCGGTCATGTGCAGGATGCGGGCATTGCCGAAGCGCGGCAACTCATAGACGCCGGCCTCGCCTGCGGCGCGGGCCGGACGGCGCGGCATCGCGCCGGCCAATGCCGCGCCCGCGGTCCATCCCAGAAAATCGCGGCGGCGGATGGTCATGCGATGAACCCGAACATTTGCAGCAGTTCACGTTATCCTGCGAGAGTCATCACCCGAGCGCCCGCCTGCGCGGGGACGACATTGTGATTTCCGAAACGCTTCGCTCGCAATAACGGCTCTATCTCAACTCACTCAATCAGCGGATGTCCAACAGCTTCCAGTTGTCCTTCTGCTCGTGAGCCTGGAAGATCGCCGCCTTCGACAGCGCCTCGGATTTTTTCGATTCCGCCACCGCCTTGTCGAAGTCACCGGCCTCGGCGGCCTTCTTCGCGGCGGCCAGCGCGGAGACCGCCGTGGTCCACTGGTTGCGCAGCTTGCCGGCCTGGGCATTGGCGGCTTCCGCCGCCGCATAGGCGGCCTTGTAGTCGGCCTCGGTGCTCGCCGCGCGCGCGGGCAGCGCCGCGCCGCTCAACAGCACGGCGGCAAGGGCGACGGTCGACCGGCGCATCATGATTGTCCGCATCACAACCTCCGCCGCGTCACGGCCGCGCGCCGGGGCCGGAGATCGGCAGCCCGTTGCTGACGTAGGAAAGATAGTATTCGAGATCGCGATATTCGTCGTCCTGCGGCTTCAGCGGCACGGCGCGAACCTGGCTGTTGCAGCTTGTGAAGCGGCGGCTGGTGGTGCCCATGCCCGACCATTCCGAGCGGTAGATCGGCATCGCGTTGAGAATGCCGAGCGCCGGCGCCAGCACTTCGGCGCGCACGCGCTCGCCGGGGCTTTGCACATGGCAGGTGGCGCAGGAGAAATTGAGCTGGCCGCGCCGCGTATAGAAATAGCGCTTGCCGTTCTCGTAAGCCTCAAGCGCGCGCGGGTCGTCCGGGATCTTGATGTCGAACGGCTTGCCGCGCGAGGTATAGGCCATGTAGGCGGTCACCGCCGCCATCTCGTCCTTGACATAGGAATACGGCGGCTCGCCGTTGGCTTCGAGGCACTGGTTGACGGCGAGTTCAAGCGTGACGACCTTGCCCTGCTTCCCGTCGAAGTAAGGATAATTCTGCCGGATGCCGATGCCCTTGTTGGGAAAGCAGTCGGCCAGCGTCTTGCCGTTCTTGAACGGCTTCGCCATCAACTCCTTGCCGAGATCGAGCGCGAACTCGTAAGGCGGAAACTCCTCCTTCTCCTTCCATTGCCTGTAAAGGCCCTCGTCCATCGAATAGGGGCCGTTGACGAAGTCCTCGAACTTCACCTTCGGAAACTTGTCCTTGAAGAAGCTCTGGAACGCCTTGAGGTCGGCGGGAGGGTCGGGCGTCTCCGCGGCCGACGCGCACGACAGCGCGCCGAGAAGCGCCGCCGCGACCGCGAGCCCCAGCCCGGATAGAACGCGCATCGTCACCCTCCCTGTCGGCCTTACTGAATCTTGGCGGTGAGCGAGTCGCCCGCGCCCTTGTTGTCGGTCCAACTGATCTTGAGATCGTCGCCCTTGTTGCCGCCCTTGAAGGCGAACTTCAGATAGGGGTCCTTCGAGACCGCCGGTCCCCAGTCGGCGACGAACACCGTCTTGCCGTCATGCTCGACGGTGACCTGCTGGATGAAGTGCGGCGGAATCAGTTCGCCCTTGGCGTTCTTGATGTAGCCGGAATCCATCGGGTGCTGGATCAGCGCCTGAACCTCGGTGGTGTCGCCGCTATTGGTGGCGCGAACGCGAATGGTCGATGCCATGATGATGTCCTTACCAAAGCGTTTTCACGCGAAGCATGTCCTCGGGCTTGATCCGAGGATGGAAACCGTTCGCATGAAGAAAACGCGTCAAAAACGAAATCCCGCTCAGCCGCCGCAGCCGCCGACGGTGACCTTCACTTCCTTGGTGGCGCTGTAGAGCTTGCCGCCCGCTTCCACCACGGCGATGACGTTGCTGGTCTTCGCCATCTTGAGGCGATTGGACACGGTCGGCGCCGTGCCCGGCAGAATGCGATAGGCCGCCGCCAGCGCGTTCGGGTTCTCGGTCACGAGAATTGCGATCGAGGTGACGTCGGGCAGCGACGCCGAAACGCTGACCGGCACCACCGCGCCGTTCTCGGCGATCTCCGGCGCGTCGAGCTTGACCTTGTCGGAGGCTTCCGCGCTCTTGCCGTACAGCGCCTTGACGGCGTCGGCCTCGCTTTTCTGCCTGAACGCCTCCTCGGGATACTTGTCGTTGGCGGCGGCCAGCGCCTCGGCGAGGCCGAAGCGGACGCCGCAGACGCCAACCACCGCCACCGCCGCGATGCCTTGCAGCACCGTGCGGCGCCTGATTGCGCCATTCCATGTCGAAGCTGTCATCTCGATCTCCTTGTTGCGCTCACGCGGCCGCTCAGCGGCCGTCACAGCGTCTGCAAAAAGTCCACCACCGCGCTGATTTCCTGCTCGGTCAGGATGTGGTTGCGGCCGAACGGCGGCATCACGGTCAGCGGGTTGCGTTTGGTCTGGTCGCTGACGATCGCCACCAGTTCATTGCGGTCGGGATATTTCGACTTGATGTCCTCAAGCGGCGGCCCGATGGTGCCGGGCGAATTGCCGCCCTTGATGACATGACAGGTCAGGCAGTTGCCCTTGCCGCGATCGAACGCGATCTGGCGTCCCTGATCGACGGCGGACTGCGCCTGAGCCAGTCCCGGCATGGCGGCGATGCCAAGCAATACCAGCAACGCCGTTGTTTGAAAGCGGTCCCGAGCGATAAAGAAGAACTTTCTCACGGAGCTAAATCCTGCATCAATTCCATGCTATTCAGTCGCGGCGTCGAAGCACATTCATATCGCGCATTCATCCCGGCCGGCGTATCCTCAGGCGAGGGGACGATGCACGGCGCGAAATTCCTTCGATGATATACGCCGTCAACGCATAAACGTCATCCGACCAAAGTGCATTTTCGACTCGGCGCCGGATGATGTCGCTTCGTTCGCGAACTGTCGCGTTGCTCGTTCATCGAACAAAGCGACTCCTTGATCAGGCATGAAGGAGAGCAGACGCATGGCCGAGTATGTCGTCGAGTTCGGCAAGGACGGCCGCCGGGTCGAACCCGACGGGCGGCTCGACGCCGCCGCGTTCCATCGCAATCATCAAGCCATCTGGGCGGTGCTGGCGCCGTTCCTGCGCGAGCGGACCGGCGACGTGCTGGAGGCCGGCAGCGGCACCGGCCAGCACATCGTCCATTTCGCGCGCAACGCGCCGCAGATCACATGGTGGCCAAGCGACACCAACGACGCGCACCTGAAAAGCATCGCGGCGTGGCGGGCGCACGCCGGGCTTGCCAACCTTCGCGCGCCGCAGCGCCTCGACCTCGCCGATCCGGCGTGGCGCGCCGACATGCCGGGAGCCGATCCGCACGGCCTCACCGCACTGTTCTGCGCCAACGTCATCCACATCGCGCCATGGCGCGTCGCGGAGGGCCTGCTTGCCGGCGCGGGCCGCGCGCTGCGGCCGGACGGCCGGCTGTTTCTCTATGGTCCGTTCAAGCGCGGCGGCCAGCACACCGCCGTCAGCAACGCGGTGTTCGACGCCAGCCTGCGCGAGGCCGACCCGGCATGGGGCGTGCGCGATCTCGACAATGTCCGCGCCGTCGCGATGCGGCACGGCCTCGTGCTCCGCGACACCGTCGAGATGCCCGCCAACAACCTCATCGTGGTGTTTTCGCGCGCGTGACCCGCTGGAGGCCCGCGGCCCGAAAATCCGCACGCCGCGAGTGCGCGGTTGCGCATTGCCTCATGCGCCGCGCCGGCGCATGAAGGCAGCCTCCCCGTCTCCGACGTTTGAGGCCGCCATGGCGATCAAGACCGCGCTCACCTCGCTTTTGAACATCGAACATCCGATCCTGCTGGCGCCGATGGCCGGCGTCGCCGGCGGCGCGCTGGCCTCCGCCGTGACCCGCGCCGGCGGGCTCGGCATCGTCGGCGGCGGCTATGGCGACAGGGACTGGCTCGGGCAACAGTTGCTGAACGCCGGCAACGCGCCGGTCGGCATCGGCTTCATCACCTGGTCGCTGCGCAAGAATCCTGCATTGCTCGACCTGGCGCTGGCGCATCGCCCGAAGGCAATGTTCCTCTCCTTTGGCGACATCGATGACTTCGCCCCGGCGATCAAGCGCGCCGGCATTCCGTTGATCGCGCAGGTGCAGACGCTGGCGCAAGCGCGCAAGGCGGTCGGCGACGGCGCTGACATTATCGTCGCGCAAGGCACCGAGGCCGGCGGCCATGGCGGCGGCCGCGCCACGCTGCCGCTGGTGCCGGCGGTGATCGATGCGCTTGGCGGCAAGGTGCCGGTGGTGGCCGCCGGCGGCATCGCAGACGGTCGCGGCCTCGCCGCCGCCCTGATGCTGGGCGCGGCCGGCGTGCTGTGCGGCTCGGTGTTCTACGCCAGCCGCGAATCCCTGGCCCATCCCAACAACAAGCGCGCGGCGATCGCAGCCCACGGCGACGACACCATCCGCAGCTCGGCCATCGACGTGGCGCGCGGCATCGACTGGCCCCCGCCATGGACCATCCGCACGCTGCGCAATCCCTTCATCGCCCGCTGGCACGGCGATCTCGACGCGCTGCGGCAAGCCGCCGCCACCGAGAAACCCCGCTACCTCAAGGCCGCCACCGACGGCGACACCGACGTCGCCGCCGTCATCGTCGGCGAGGCGGCGGACCTCATCACCGCCGACCTCGGCGCGGCCGAGATCGTGACGCGCATGGCGGCCGACGCCGAGGCGCGGCTCGGTCGCGCCCCGCAAATGCTGGGCTGACCCGCGTTCGGGCGCATTGATAAACCGCCCGCGATACGATTTATCTTCCGCGCGGCGCATCCGCGCCAATTCCTGCCATCGGGACCGCGATACCGGAGAGGATTTTTCCTTCGCGGGTCCGGCGGGCTCCGAGAGCACTAACGACGCTTGCAGTTCCGGATCACGCCGATCCGGGACGTGAGGCGGGTTCGGGGATTTGCGGAAGATGACGGAAGCCATCATCGACGACCGGCGGGCGCGCGCCAACGTGGCGCGGCTGGCGATCGCGCAGGCGCTGACAGGGGCCAACTCCGCCGTCATTTTCGCCACCGGCTCGATCGTCGGCGCGACGCTCGCGCCCAGCCTGGCGCTGGCGACGGTGCCGCTGTCGGTCTACGTCGTCGGCCTCGCCATCGCGACGCTGCCGACCGGCTATATCTCGCGCCGCTTCGGCCGCCGCGCCGCCTTCGTCATCGGCACCGCCTTCGGCGCGCTGACCGGCGTGCTCGGCTGCCTGGCGATCCTCTACGGCTCGTTCGCGCTGTTTTGCGTCGCCACCCTGCTCGGCGGCTTCTACGGCGCGGTGTCACAGTCCTATCGCTTCGCCGCCGCCGACGGCGCCAGCGTCGCGTTCCAGCCCAGGGCAGTGTCGTGGGTGATGGCCGGCGGCGTGTTCGCCGGGGTGCTGGGTCCGCAACTCGTGCAGTGGACCATGGATATCTGGCCGCCCTATCTGTTCGCCTTCTCCTTCGCGGTGCAGGCGGTGATCGCGTTGATCGCCATGGCGGTGGTGGCCGGCGTCGACGCCCCGCCGCCGCCACCGACCGACCTCGTCAGCGGCCGCCCGCTGATGCGGATCGCGCGGCAGCCGCGTTTCATCGCCGCGGCGATCACCGGCATGGTGTCCTATTCGATGATGAACCTGGTGATGACCTCGGCGCCGCTGGCGATGAAGCTGTGCGGCCTGCCGCTCAGCGATTCCAACACCGGCATCCAGTGGCACATCGTGGCGATGTACGGCCCGAGTTTCTTCACCGGCGCGCTGATCGCGCGCTTCGGCGCGCCGACCGTCGCCGCCGCCGGCTTGCTGCTGGAGGCGACCGCCGCCAGCATCGGGCTCGCCGGCATCACCACGCATCATTTCTGGGCCGGGCTGGTCGTGCTCGGCCTCGGTTGGAACCTGAGCTTCATCGGCGCCTCCGCCCTGGTGCTGGAAACCCACCGGCCGCAGGAGCGCAACAAGGTGCAGGCGTTCAACGACTTCCTGGTGTTCGGCACCATGGCGGTCGGCTCGTTCGTATCCGGGCAGTTGCTGGCGGACTTCGGCTGGTCGATGGTCAACCTGGTGGTCTATCCGCCGATCGCGCTTGGACTCGCAGCCCTCGCGGTGGTGGCGCTGACACGGCGGCGGGCCACGGTGTCATGACCCGCCGTCCGAGCGCGGGACAATTCGGCGGACGCCGAACGATCGTCATGAAAGACAGACTATATTGCTTCGCCTGAAACTCGTAGCGTTGCCACGACGACATCACAAGGCCGCCATGACACGACCGGGCGACATCGCCATCGCCGATGAAGGATCGATCCGCTACGCCGGCTGGCGCATCGTCGCGGTCTGCTTCGTGATGGCGACCTTCAGTTGGGGGCTGGGCTTCTACGGCCAGAGCGTCTACCTGCCGGAACTGCAACGCCTGCACGGCTGGCGGACGGGGTGGATTTCCAGCGCGACCACGATCTATTACCTGTTCGGCGCGGCGCTGGTGGCGTTCGTCGGCGACGCCATCGGCAAATTCGGCGCGCGCGTCTGCCTGATCGCCGGCGCGGTCTGCATGGCGGCTGCGACGGCGCTGCTCGGATACATCGACGCGCTCTGGCAACTCTACGCGGTCTATGCACTGCTGGCCTTCGGCTGGGCCGGCACCAGCCTCGGCGCCATCAGCAACACGCTCGGACTGTGGTTCGACCGCAAGCGCGGCATGGCCATCAGCCTGGCGCTGAACGGCGCAAGCTGCGGCGGCATCGTCGGCGTGCCGCTGCTCACCGCCGCCATCGCTCACTGGCAGTTCACCGGCGCGATGCTGGCCGCGGCCGCAGCCGCGCTGCTGCTGCTGGTGCCGGTGATCGGACTCGCGGTCGGCACGCCGCCGGCACGGCCGCAGACCGCCGCGACTCCCGGCGCGGGCGGCAGTCCGTCCGCCACCCGCATCCGCGCCATGGCGTTCCGCAACGTCGCGTTCCTGACGCTGGCGATCGCCTTCGCGCTGGTGCTGTTCGCGCAGGTCGGCGTCATCGTCCACCTGATCGCGTTTCTCGATCCGGTGGTCGGGCGCGAGCACGCCGCCATCGCGGTGGCGCTCTTGACGGCGATGGCGGTGGCCGGCCGCGTGCTGTTCTCAACGGTGATCGACCGGCTCAACCAGCGCCTCGCCTCGGCGTTGTCGTTCGCCAGTCAGGCGCTGGCGCTGGCGATCCTCATCAACTTCGGCAGCACCCACACGGTCTATTTCGCCTGCGCGCTGTTCGGCTTCTCGGTCGGCAACCTGATCACGCTGCCGGCGCTGATCGTGCAGCGCGACTTTCCGGCGGAGGCGTTCGGCGTGCTCATCAGCCTCAACACCGCCGTCGCCCAGGTCACTTACGCCTTCGGGCCCGGCGTGATCGGCGTGCTGCGCGACCTCACCGGCGGCTACAGCGTGCCGTTCACGATATGCATCGCGCTGCAACTGATCGCGGCGGCGTTGATCATGGTTCGCGGGCGCGCAGCAGACCCTCGACGTCCAGCCGCCGCGTGAACATCGCAAGCTGGCCGGCGGCGTTGCGCGGCCATGCGTCCTCGGGGCGATCCCAATAAAGTTCGACGCCATTCTGATCGGGATCGCGCAGATACAAGGCTTCGCTGACGCCGTGATCGCTGGCGCCGTCGAGCGCGATGCCGGCTTCCAGCACGCGCGCCAGCGCGTCCGCCAGCGCGGCGCGGGTCGGATAGAGGATCGCGGTATGATAGAGGCCGGTGGTGCCGGGCGCGGGCGGCGAGCCGCCCTTGCTCTCCCAGGTGTTGAGCCCGATGTGATGATGATAGCCGCCAGCCGAGATGAACGCGGCCTGATCGCCGTAGCGCTGCATCAGTTCGAACCCGAGCACGCCGCAATAGAAGTCCAGCGCACGCGTGAGGTCGGCGACCTTGAGATGGACATGACCGATGCGGACGCCGGCCATGATGGGACGCGCGGATCGTTCGAGCGGTGCCACGGTCATCGCCTCAATCCTCCAACTCGGATATTTCGCCCGCCGGCAGGTCGAACTGGAACGCATTCAGCGTCATCGATACCAGCGTGTAGTAACCGCACAGTCCGATGATCTCGACCAGCCCGCGCTCGCCGAGCAGCTTCACCGCCTCGTCGTACAGCGGTTGCGCCAGCCCCTTGCCCTCGTGCAGCGATTTCGCGACGTCGTAGATCATCCGCGCCTTCGGATCGTCGAACGCCGGCGTGCGGCGGCAGCGGATGTCCTCGATGATCGCGGGGTCGAGGCCGCCGGCCAGCGCCAGCCGCTTGTGCGCGTACCATTCGTAATGCGCGCTCCAGTGCCGCGCCGTCACCAGAATGGCGATCTCCGACAGCTTCGCCGGGAACACGGTGTCATAGCGCAGGAACGCGCCGAGCCGGGTGGCGTGGCGCGCCATCTCCGGGCTGTTGAGCCACGCCATCATCGGCGGCGGCGGACTGCCGCGCTTGCTGGCGATGGACTCGTCATAAGTCTGGCGTTGATCGTCGCTCATTTCCGCGGGCGACAGCAGTTTGAGGCGCATGGTTCTCTCTCGGGCGATGACGGCCTCCCGGCATACCACAGCCGCAGCGCGCCCCGCGCGCCATATTGCTATTCTCAAGGTGACCGCTAATCTTCATGCCACGTTGCGCGCCATTCCACCGCGCGAAATTCCAGCAGGAACCCGTCACCGATGCCCGATCTCGATCAATTCCGTCGCGAAACCCGCGCCTGGCTCGAAGCCAACTGTCCACCGGAGATGCGCAGGCCGGTCGCCAACGACGACGACGTCTTCTGGGGCGGCCGCAACACCACCTATTCCTCCGAAGCGCAGAAGGCGTGGTTCGAGCGGATGCGCGACAAGGGCTGGACCGTGCCGGACTGGCCCAAGCAATACGGCGGCGGCGGGCTCGACCCGGCCGAGGCCAAGGTGCTGCGGGAGGAAATGGCGGCGATCGGCGCGCGGCCGCCGCTGTCCAGCTTCGGCATCTGGATGCTGGGGCCGGCGCTGCTGAAATACGGCACCGAGGCGCAGAAGGCCGAGCACCTGCCGAAGATCGCCGCCGGCCTGATCCGCTGGTGCCAGGGCTATTCCGAGCCCAACGCCGGCTCCGACCTCGCCTCGCTGCAAACCCGCGCCGAGAGCGACGGCGACGATTTCATCATCACCGGCCAGAAGATCTGGACCTCCTACGCCAACTACGCCGACTGGATCTTCTGCCTGGTGCGCACCGACCCCACGGCGAAGAAGCACGAGGGCATCAGCTTCATCCTGTTCGACATGGCCTCGAAAGGCGTCTCGACCAGGCCGATCCTTCTGATCTCCGGCAAGTCGCCGTTCTGCGAAACCTTCTTCGACGGCGTGCGGGTGCCGAAAGCCAACGTGGTCGGCACCGTCAACCGTGGCTGGGACGTCGCCAAGTATCTCTTGCAGCACGAGCGCGCGATGATCTCCGGGCTCGGCGACCGCAGCGTCGGCCGCCCGCTCGGCCAGATCGCCGCCGATTCGATCGGCAGCGACGCGCAGGGCCGGCTCGACGATCCGATGCTGCGCGGCGAGATTGCCCGCTTCGACATCGACGAGGCGGCGCTGGCCTGCGCGTCCGAGCGCGCGGTCGATCTCGCCAAGGCCGGACAGAGCCATCCGGCGTTCTCGTCGGCGATGAAGTATTACGGCACCGAACTCAACAAGCGGCGCTACGAAATCCTGATGTCGGCCGGCGGCATCGACGCGCTGGAATGGGAAGGCGAACGCTCGAAAGACGGCGCACGCGCCCGCGCGTGGCTGCGCACCAAGGCCAACTCGATCGAGGGCGGCACCAGCGAGGTGATGCTCGGCATTGTCGCCAAGCGCATCCTCGACCTGCCGGGGGCCTAGTCTCTCTCCGTCATGGCCGGGCTCGTCCCGGCCATCCGCGTCTTCGCTCCCGTCGCGCTGCCAAGACGTGGATGCCCGCGACAAGCGCGGGCATGACAAGCCTCTACCTGATGTTCGCACCACACAGAATTCATTGCAGTTGGAACGCTCCATGCCCCTCGTCCTCACCGAAGAACAGACCCTGCTGCGCGACAGTGCGCGCGGCTTCATCAGCGACAAGGCGCCGGTCGCGCACCTGCGCAAGCTGCGCGACGACCGCGACGCCATCGGCTTCTCCCGCGAGTTGTGGAAGGCATTCGCCGAGATGGGCTTCACCGGCCTTCTGGTTCCGGAAGATTCCGGCGGCAGCGGACTGGGCGCGGTCGAGGCCGGCATCGTGCTGGAGGAAATCGGCCGCACGCTGATGCCCTCGCCGTTCCTCTCAACGGCCGTGCTCGCGGCCTCCGCGCTCAAGCGCGGCAGCGCCGCACAGCAGACCGCGTATCTGCCGAGGATCGCCGACGGCACGCTCATCGCCACCCTCGCCGTCGATGAAGGGGCCAAGCACCGGCCCGCGCACATCGCGATGCAGGCCACGCGCGCCGGCAATGGCTTCAGGCTCAGCGGCGCGAAAGCACTGGTGCTCGACGGCCACGTCGCGGATCTGTTGATCGTCGCGGCCCGCACCGGCGGCAGCGCCGGCGAGGAAAACGGGCTGACGCTGTTCCTGGTCGATCCCAAGGCAAAAGGCGTCGCCGTTGAACGCACGATCATGGTCGACTCCCACAACGCCGCGCGCGTCACCTTCGACAATGTCGAGGTCAGCGCCGACGCGGTGCTCGGCGAAGTCGATCAGGGCGGCGCGCTTCTGGACGACGTGCTGAACATCGGGCGGGGCGCGGTGGCGTCGGAGATGGTGGGCTTGAGCGAGGAGGTGTTCGGCCGCACTGTCGCCTATCTCAAGGAGCGCAAGCAGTTCGGCAAGGCGATCGGCGAGTTCCAGGCGCTGCAACACCGCGCCGCGCAACTCTACATCGACATCGAAATCACTCGCGCCGCCGTGCTCAAAGCCTTGCAGGTGCTGGATCAGGACCTCGGCCAGGCCAGCGCTGCGGTCGCGGTGGCGAAGGCGCGCGCCGGCACCACGACGACGCGCGCGGTGCAGGAAGGCGTACAGATGCACGGCGGCATGGGCATGACCGACCAGTTCGACATCGGTCTGTTCATGAAGCGCGCGCGGGTGTGCGAGGAACTGTTCGGCGACGCCAACTTCCACGCCGAGCGCCTCGCCGAAGCGCGGCAGTATTGAGAGATGACGGCGGCGTCATCCTGGAGCGTGATCGGCTTAGGTTGAGGCGCGTGCCGTTATCCTGAGTGTCTGACCGGAAATTCGCTTTTTGGGTGAATTTACAACAACGAAAGCCGTCATGCTCCGCGAAGGCGGAGCATCCAGTACTCTATATCGGGTCAAATTTTTCCATTGCGCCCACACGGATGACTGGATCGTCCGCCTTCGCGGGCGATGACGCCTCGTTTCCGGTCAGGCTCTGAGGCGCAAGCGGCAAAGCCGCGATCCTCGAAGGATGGTGTTCGTACGCCGTCACCTTCGAGGCGCGCCGTTCAATGCGCCAGCTTCGCCTTGAAGAAATCCGTCATCTCGCGGATGTAGTCGGCGGCCTGCGTGCCCTCGCTGCCGATGGTGGTGCCCTTGCGCACGAAGCCACCCTTGACCGAATACTCGATCAGCGACGCCGCGGTCACCGACGGATCGACCTGCCCCGTGCGCATGTTGTAATAGGTGCCGTCGTCGCTCATGTAGATCGTCGGATAGATGGTCGAGGTCACCGCCTCCGGAATCGCGGTGCGCGGCACGCCTTCGCGGTCGAAGGCGTGGAGCGCGCCGGGAACCAGCTTCATCACCACGTCCTGATGCGCCACCTCCATGGCGTGGGCCGCATCCTGGCACTGCTGCGGCGACACCCAGTCGTCGCGGTCGCCCTGCAAGATCAGGAGGCTCTCGCCCTCGGCGATCCGGGCCGACCGGAACTGCACGCCGCACCACGGGTAGCCGGCCATCACCGCGCGCAATCCCTTGCCCTCGCCCAGCACGGCGTTGGAAACCGGCGCGGCGACGGCCATCATCACCGCCGTGCCCCCGCGACTGCCGCCGGTGGCGCCGATCCGGCTCGGATCGATCTCCTTGCGCGTGCGCAGATACTTCACCCCGGCGAGCACGTCATAGGCGCTGGCCGCGAAGGTCAGCTTGCCCTGATCGGCAATGGTATTGTCGATGCCGCGGCCGAGGAACGGGTCGATGACCAGCACGGCGATGCCGGCCGAGGTCAGCGCGCTGGCGTGAGCGAAATGGTGCGGACCGAGATTGCCGCTGCCGGGCGTCTCGACGACAGCCGCAACCGGACCCGCCGCATTGGCCGGCAGGAACAGTTGCGCCGTCAGCGTCACCGGCTTGCCGAGGTCGCCTTTCATCATCGGGCCGTAGTCCAGCGGCGAAGCGCTTTCCAGCTTCACCAGTTCGCCGCGAATGCCGTTGGCCAGCACCAGCGGGGTGGCCGCGAAATCGGCCGGCGTGATCTTGGGAAGCTCGGCCGCTGCCGGCCCCGTCATCAACCCGGCAAGCAAAAGCAGCCCGGCCTGAAATGCCCTCATGCCACGAACCATCGCGTTTCTCCTCGGGTCGGGTTTTATCGGCCGGACCCATGGCCGATCCCGCATCGCGATGGCTGCGCGACACGATCATCGGTCTGTTCGGCGAAGAGACGTGAGCACGTGGAGCGACCCGCCGGCGGGCCGTCACCCCGCCTTCTGAAAACGGTCGTCGAGCGCGTAGCCGGCGCCGCGCACGGTGCGGATCGGGTCCTCCGCCGCGCCGGGGTTGATGAGCTTGCGCAAGCGCCCGATATGCACGTCCACGGTGCGCTCGTCGATGTAGATATCGCGGCCCCACACGCCGTCGAGCAACTGCTCGCGGCTGAACACCCGGCCCGGATGTTCGAGGAAAAATTCCAGCAGCCGGTACTCGGTCGGCCCGAGATCGACCGGGCGGCCCGCGCGGGCAACCCGGCGTTTCTCGCGATCCAGTTCGATGTCGCCGTAGGTCAGCACGGTCGCCACCCGCTCCGGCGCGGCGCGGCGCAGCAGCGCCTGCACCCGCGCCAGCAGTTCCGGCACCGAGAACGGCTTGACGATGTAGTCGTCGGCGCCGGTCGAGAGCCCGCGCACGCGCTCGCTTTCCTCGCCGCGCGCGGTCAGCATGATGATCGGAAGCTGCTTGGTCGCCGGGCGCGCCCGCAGCCGCCGGCACAGTTCGATGCCGGAGAGGCCCGGCAGCATCCAGTCCAGCACCGCGAGATCGGGCACGCTCTCCTGCAAGCGGACATCGGCCTCGTCGCCGCGCGTTACGGTTTCGACCTCGTAGTCCTGGGCTTCGAGGTTGTAGCGCAACAGCGTGGTCAGCGCTTCCTCGTCCTCCACCACCAGAATGCGAGCCTTCATCGCTGTCCTTCCATCACTTGCCGACGGCGCTGGCGAACGCTGTGGTCTGGTCCGCCTTCGGCCGCTTGTCGGTGATCGGCTGGCCCTCGACCATGTACACCACCGTTTCGGCGATATTGGTGGCATGGTCGCCGATCCGCTCGATATTCTTGGCGCAGAACATCAGGTGGATGCAGAACCCGATGTTGCGCGGGTCCTCGAGCATATAGGTGAGGAGTTCGCGGAACAAAGAGGTACAGATGGCGTCGACCTCCTCGTCGCCCTTCCACACCGCCATCGCCGCCGGCACGTCTTGCGCGGCGTAGGCGTCCAGCACCGCCTTGAGTTGCGCCTCCACGAGGTCGGTCATGTGCTCCAGCCCGCGGATCAGTTGCAGCGGGTTGAAATCGCTGTCGAGCTGCATCGCGCGCTTGGCGTTGTTCTTGGCGAGGTCGCCGATCCGCTCCAGGTCGGTGGCGATCCGCATCGCGCCGACGATCTGACGCAGGTCCACCGCCATCGGCTGGCGGCGCGCGATGGTGAGCACCGCGTGCGCTTCGAGATCGCGCTGCAACTTGTCGATGTCGATGTCGGCGGCGACCACGCGGCTGGCGAGCGAGACGTCACGGCGCACCAGCGCGTCCGCCGATTCGACGATCTGCCGCTCGGCGAGGCCGCCCATTTCGGCGACGAGCCGGGTCAGTTCCTGCAAGTCGCCGTCGAAAGCCTTGGCGGTATGTTCAAAAGCCATTTTCAATCTCCATCGAGACGATCACGAAGCCGCCATCCTCAGAGCCTGACTGAACACGAGGCGTCATCGTCCGCGAAAGCGGACGATCCAGTACGCCCTGCGGACGCTGGTGAAATCCATCTCCGACATGGAATACTGGATACCCGCCTTCGCGGGTATGACGGCTGTCGTGTTGCCCATTCATCCAAAATGGATCTCCGGCCATCCTCCGAAGCTCGCTTCGCGCGCACCTCGGGATGACGCTTCGGGGCGCGCTTCCCTCGCACTTCAACATGACATCTGATAATCGCGGCATCGCCATGACTCACCCGAACCGTCCGGTGATGTAATCCTGGGTGCGGCGGTCGCCCGGCGAGGTGAAAATCCGGTCTGTCGGGCCGAACTCGATCAACTCGCCGAGATACATGAAGGCGGTGAAGTCGGAGACGCGCGCCGCCTGCTGCATGTTATGGGTAACGATGACGATGGTGTAGTCGGCCTTCAACTCGTCGATCAGTTCCTCGATCTTGGCGGTCGAGATCGGATCGAGCGCCGAGCACGGCTCGTCGAACAGGATCACCTCCGGCCGTACCGCCACGGTGCGCGCGATGCACAGGCGTTGTTGCTGGCCGCCCGACAGCCCGAGGCCGCTGGCGGACAGCTTGTCCTTCACCTCGTCCCACAGCGCGGCGCGGCGCAGCGACTGCTCGACGCGGGCATCGAGTTCGCGTTTCGGCAGCTTCTCGTAGAGGCGGATGCCGAAGGCGATGTTCTCGTAGATCGACATCGGAAACGGCGTCGGCTTCTGGAACACCATGCCGATGCGGGCGCGCAACAGGTTGAGGTCGAGGCCCGGCTCGACGATGTTGAGCCCATCGAACTGCACCTGCCCCTCGGCGCGCTGGCCCGGATAGAGGTCGTACATCCGGTTCAGGACCCGCAGCAGCGTGGACTTGCCGCAGCCCGAGGGGCCGATGAAGGCGGTCACCCTGTTTTCATAGAGCGGCAGGGTGATGCCCTTCAGCGCTTTCGACTGGCCGTAGAAAAACTCCAGATTGCGGATCGCGACCTTGTCGCGCAGCGCGGCCGGGTCGATCGGCGCATGAGCGGAAGCGGCGGTGGCGATCGAAGTGGCGATGGTCATGATGCTTTCCTCGTGCCGGACAGCGCGCGGGCGACGATGCTGAGCGCCAGCACGGACATGGTGATGATCAGCGCGCCGGTCCAGGCCAGTCTCTGCCAGTCCTCATAGGGGCTGAGGGCGAACTGGAAGATCACCACCGGCAGGCTGGAGAGCGGGGCGTTGAGGTTGTGACTGTAGAACTGGTTGTTGAGCGCGGTGAACAGCAGCGGCGCGGTCTCGCCGCTGATGCGCGCCACCGCCAGCAGGACGCCGGTAATGATGCCGCTGCGCGCCGCGCGATAGGCGATGTGGCGGATCATCAGCGCGCGCGGCAGGCCGATCGAGGCCGCCGCCTCGCGCAGCGTGTCCGGCACCAGCATCAGCATGTCCTCGGTGGTGCGCACCACCACCGGGATCACGATCACCGCCAGCGCCACCGCGCCGGAAATGCCGGAGAA
Source organism: Bradyrhizobiaceae bacterium (assembly GCA_044463945.1). Classification (GTDB taxonomy): domain Bacteria; phylum Pseudomonadota; class Alphaproteobacteria; order Rhizobiales; family Xanthobacteraceae; genus 62-47. Next base: position 28,913 of record JBIQLW010000009.1, read on the forward strand.
GTGGCCCATCGGCACCACCATCACCTCGTAGACGAACAGGCCGATGACGATCGACGGCGCGCTGAGCAGGATGTCGTTGATGAAGCGCACCACGCTCGAAATCTTTTCGTGACGGCCGTATTCGGCCATGTAGGTGCCCGCCAGCATCCCGACCGGCGTGCCGATGGCGATGGCGATCACCGTCATCAGGATGCTGCCGACGATGGCGTTGAGCAGCCCGCCAGCCGATCCCGGCGGCGGCGTCATCTCGGTGAAGACCGCGAGCGACAACCCGCGGCCGCCTTCCCACATCAGCACGATCAGGATCAGCGCCAGCACGGCGAGGCCGATGCCGGTCGCGACATAGGCGGCGGCGGTGGCCAGCACGTTGCGGCGGCGGCGCGCGGCGTAAAGCGAGGCGTCCATCAGCCGGCCTTCCTCTCGATGCGGAGCAGCATGTAGCGGGCGATCGCCAGCACGATGAAGGTGATGACGAACAGGATCAGGCCGAGCGCGATCAGCGACGACGTGTAGAGATCGCCGACCGCTTCGGTGAACTCGTTGGCGATGGTCGCCGAGATGGTGGTGCCCGGCGCCAGCAGCGACGATGAGATCTTGTGGGCGTTGCCGATCACGAAGGTCACCGCCATGGTCTCGCCGAGCGCGCGGCCGAGCCCGAGCATGACGCCGCCGATGACGCCGACGCGGGTATAGGGCAGCACCACGTAGCGCATCACCTCCCAGGTCGAGCAGCCGAGCCCGTAGGCAGCTTCCTTCAGCACCGGCGGCACCGCGGCGAACACGTCGCGCGAGATCGAGGTGACGAACGGCAGCACCATCACGGCGAGGATGACGCCGGCGGTGAGCACGCCGATGCCGTAGGGCGGACCGGCAAACAGGTTCGACAGCACCGGCACGTTGCCGAAGGCCGAGATCAGCGCCGGCTGGACGTGCTGTTGCAGGAACGGCGCCAGCACGAACAGGCCCCAGATGCCGTAGATGATGCTGGGAATGCCGGCAAGCAGTTCGATGGCGATGCCGATCGGCCGCCGCAGCCACATCGGGCACAGTTCGGTGAGGAACATCGCGATCAAGAGGCCAAATGGCACCGCGATCACCATGGCGATCAGCGACGTGACCAGCGTGCCGTAGATCGGCGCCAGCGCGCCGAACTTCTCGGTCACCGGATTCCAGCTTTGCGTGGTGATGAAGTCGAAGCCGAAGGTGCGCAGCGCCGGCAGCGCGCCAACGAACAGCGCGATCATCACGCCGCCGAGCAGCAGCAGCACCAGGATCGCCGCGCCGCGGGTGATGGCGTGAAACAGCGCGTCGGAGAGTTGCAGCTTGCGCAAAGCGCTGGCGCGCTCAGCCGCATTCCGGGCGCTCACCCGCGCACCTTCCCATGTTGCGTCAACCATGCACCGCCTCCTGGCGTACCGTGCTCATGTTCTCGATCGTCATGCCCGCGCAGGCGGGCACCCGGTCTTCCAAAACGTTCGGCGACAAACACGAAACGCCTGCCAGTATTGGATCGTCCGCCTTCGCGGACGATGACGTCCTGCCTTGTTGATCCGGCCGGCGGACAAAACCCGCCGGCCGGATCGTCATCGTCAGTTGGTAACGCTGTAGACCGGCTTGCCGTTGGCATCCTTGACCTCCCGGGCCCAGGTCGCCTCGATCAGCCGCACCACGCTGTCGGGCAGCGCCACATAGTCGAGATCCTCGGCCAGCCGGCTGCCGTTCTTGTAGGCCCAGGCGAAGAAGTTGAGCGCGACCGCGGCTTCCGCCGGATTCTTCGGCTCCTTCGGCAGCAGGATGAAGGTCGCGCCGGCGATCGGCCACGCCTTCTCGCCCGTCTCGTCGGTGAGGATCATGTGGAAGCCCGGCGCCTTCGCCCAGTCGGCCCCGGCCGCCGCGGCGGCGATGCTCTCGGGCGTCGCGGCCACCGCCTTGCCGTCCTTGTTGACGAGCTTGGTGGTGGTCAGGTTGTTCTGCTTGGCGTAGGCGGTTTCGACGTAGCCGATCGACCCCTTGGTCTGCTTGACGTTGTTGGCAACGCCCTCGTTGCCCTTGGCGCCGATGCCCGCCGGCCATTCGACCGCGGTGCTGTTGCCGACCTTCGACTTCCAGTCGGCGCTGACCTTCGACAGGTAGTTGGTGAAGATGAAGGTGGTGCCCGAGCCGTCGGAGCGATGCACCAGCGCGATCGCCTGCGAGGGCAGCTTGGCGTTCGGGTTCAGCGTCTTCAGCGCCGGATCGTCCCAGGTCTTGATCTCGCCGAGATAGATCTTCGCCAGCGTCGGGCCGTCGAGGGTGAGGTCGCCGCTCTTGATGCCGTCGAGGTTGACCACCGGCACGATGCCGCCGAGCACGGTGGGAAACTGGATCAGGCCGGTCTTGTCGAGTTCGGCCGGCTTCAGCGGCATGTCGGAGGCGCCGAAGGTGACGGTGCGCGCGGTGACCTGCTTGATGCCGCCGCCGGAGCCGATCGACTGATAGTTGAGGCCGTTGCCGGTCTCTTTCTTATAGGCTTCCGCCCATTTGGCGTAGACCGGATAGGGGAAGGTCGCGCCCGCGCCGGAGATATCGGCGGCGAGCGTCGCGGTCAGAGCGACGCCGAGACCGGCGGTGACGACACCGGCGGCGGCAAGGCTGCGAAACAGTTTCACGGGCTTTCTCCATCCTGTGGACGCGGCGACGATCGCCCTCGATCGCGCCTGCACGCGGCTGTTTAGGCCGCGACGATTGCGCTTTTACGAACCTTCGATGACACTCGGATGACAGTGGCAAGCGATTGAAAAGACTGGGCTTTGGAGTCGTCACGCCTCGGCGTCCGACCGCGACTTCGCCTGGTTCACGGATTTGCAGCACGGCAGTCGTCGACCCCCGCGAAGGCGGCGATCCACACGCCGCGGCGGTTCGGCTCCATCAACCAAAGGTTATTTATAGTGGCCAACGCCGGAGTTATGGGTCCCCGCTTCGCGGGGACGCCGCCGCGACAGTTTGAGCGTTTCGATTTCGGAAATCAGTTTGCCGAGCGCAGCGGCAGGCAGGCGGTGAAGGTCGCGCCCTCGCCGGGCGTGCTCTCGATCAGCAAACGGCCACGATGGCGGTTGAGGATGTGTTTCACCAGCGCCAGTCCGAGCCCGGTGCCGCCCTGCGCGCGGCTGTCGCCGGCATTGACGCGATAGAACCGCTCGGTGAGGCGCGGCAGATGCTCGGACGCGATGCCGGGGCCGAAGTCGCGCACGCTCGCCTGCCATTCCGGCGCGCCCTCGGGGCTTTCGCCTTCGGTCAGCGACACCGTCACGCGGCCGCCGGAGGCGCCGTATTTGAGGCCGTTCTCCACCAGGTTCTCGAACAGCCGCAGCAATTCCTCGCGGTCGCCGGCGATCGTCGCCGGCGTGTCGGACAACGCCGGTTCGATGACGACGCCGCGCTCCTTGGCCAGAGGCTCCAGCCCGTCGATCACCTGACGCAGCAGCGGCACCAGATCGATCACGGTTTCGGGCCGCACATGGGCGGCGAGTTCGACCCGCGACAGCGACAGCAGGTCGTCGATCAGCCGCGCCATCCGCGTGGCCTGCGCGTGCATGATGCCGAGGAAGCGCTCGCGCGCCTTGGCGTCGTCGCGCGCCGGGCCTTGCAGCGTATCGATGAAGCCGGACAGCGCGGCGAGCGGCGTGCGCAATTCGTGGCTGGCGTTGGCGACGAAGTCGGCGCGCATCTCCTCGGCCCGCCGCAGCGGCGTCTGGTCGTGGAAGATCAGGAGCAGGCAGGTATCCTTGCCGCCGAAGGTGGTCGGGACCACGATCGGCATGATGGTCAATTCCAGCCAGCGCTCGACCGGCGCGCGATCGACGAAGGTGACGCTGCGCGGCGACGCGCTGGCGATGGCTTCGCGCAAGGCAGCGACGATTTCCGGGGCGCGCAGCGCGATCAGCGCCGGCTCGCGCGGCCGCAGGCCGGGGGCCAGTTGCGCCGCCGCGGCGTTGAAATGCAGAACGCGGCCAGCGCGGTCCAGCAGCACGGCGGGGTCGCTCATTCCGGCCACCACCGCTGCCACCGCCGGCGCCTCCACCGGATCGGCGGCGGGCGGCTCGTCGCGCGCGGCGGCGGGGTCGTGCAGCCGCCACGGCACCAGCGCCGCGCCGCCGATGCACACCAGCGCCACCACGGCGTGCGCCAGCGGCAGCACGCCGGAGATCGTCAGCGCCCCGAGGACCATGACGGTGGTCAGCAGGATCAGCGCGGCATGACGCAGGCGGTCCGGCCATGCCGCGAACGGCGACGACGGATCGGCCGCCGCCGGGCCGGCGGCGAGATCGAGCGGGGCGGATGGGCGGTCAGGCGCCAGAGTCACCGTATTTTTCCGATCGTGGAAGGCCGAGGCCGGTCGCGGCATCCCCGGCCGTAAGGGGCTGCGGCTGCCTCGACCGCGACCCGAGAATAACCTCGCGAAACGTCAGCAAGATGACGGAGAAGATGAACGGAACAATATAATAGAGCAGCCGGAACAGCAGCATCCCCGCCAGCAGTTCTTCCTTGTCCATCTGGTACAGGCCGAGCAGCATGGCGGCGTCGAATACCCCGAGACCGCCGGGCGAATGGCTGGCGAAGCCCAGCAGGGTCGCCGAGACGAAGATCACCGCCACCACCACGAAGCCGACATCGGGCTCATTCGGCACCAGCATGTACATCGCCAGCGCGCAGAAGGAGAGATCGACGATGCCGATGGCGATCTGCAACAGCGTCAGCCCGCCGCCCGGCAGCACCACCGCCCACGGCCCGCGCCCGACCTGGCGCGGCCGCGCCGACACCCAGGCGACGTAGCCGCCGAGCGCCAAGAGAATGGCGAAGGCGGCGAGCCGGTTGACCCACGGCGGCAGTTGATCGATCGCCGACGCCGCCTCGGGATGATAGGCGACGCCGAGTCCCAGCACGGCGGCGTTGCCGAGCCAGAAGGTCAGGCCGGCGACGAAGCAGATCTTGGTGACATCGACCGCGCTCACGCCGCGCGACGAATAGATGCGGTAGCGCACCGCGCCGCCGGTGAAGGCGCTGGCGCCGACGTTGTGGCCGACCGAATAGCTGGTGAACGCTGCCAGCGCGCTGACCCGGTAAGGCACCTCGGGATGGCCGATGGTGCGCAGCGCGAACAGATCGTAGAAGGTCAGCGTGAAATAGCTCGCCGCGACGAATGCGCCGGCCAGCGCGATCGAGCGCAGGTCGCTGCGCCCGAGCGCGTCGATCACGCGGTCCACGTCGATGGTGCGCAGCAGGTGGAACAGGATGTAACAGGCGATCGCGATCACGGTGAGGCTGATCACCACACCAAGCCGACGCAGGACCTGTCCGGCGCGCAGAACCTCCAGCGTTCTGCGAATGAGCTCCTGCATCTCAACCTCGAATGGCGATGCCGCGCGGCATCCGACCCGCGACCGGGATCATGGCCCCCGCGACACACGCTTCGGCAGCGCCGTGGTAGCGCGTTTCGGGACGAAGGAAAACCGGGCCGTCAGGATCACGGGCAACTTTCACGGGCACCTTTCATGAGTGTCTTTTACGGGCGTCGTTCATGGTCCTCTCGTGATCCGCATCCGGGGCTCGCCGGATCGCGCACGATAGCGCGCCACCTGAATCGCCACACCAGAAAAACCCGTTGCGGAAACATCATCGCCGGCCCCTGCGCCGTCAACCCTGCCGGCCTGCGGCACAGCGCTCCATGCGACGCGACGCCACTTTTCCCGGCGCGTCGAGCCCTCCCTGGCGTTCAGGGGTCCGCTTCAGGGGCCGAGGCTCGGGCCGGGTGGCGGATCGGAGGATGGCGGGACGCGCCCCGCCGCCACCTGTCGCGCCACGACGCGGTCGCGCAACGCCGAGCCGATGGCACAGCCCACCAGATAGGAAGCAAACATGACCAGACCAAGATCGAGCCAGTAGCCGGGGCGGCCGGGAACGACGCGCGCCACCGCGATGCCCACAACCACCGCCAGCGCCAGCGCGACGCGCTGCATGGTTGTCTTCGACAGCCCCTCGCCGTGCTGGACCACGGCGATCCAGCCCATCGCCAGCCCCAGCAGCAGCGCGCCGACGAGCCAGCCCCAATGAAAGGTTATGAAAGCGGTCATCGCGCTCACCTCACCACGAAATCGATGCGGCGGTTGCGCGCCTTGCCGGCCTCGCTGTCGTTGTCGGCGATCGGCTGGGAACTGCCCATTCCCGAAGTTTTGAAGCGGTCGGCGGGCAGCCCGGCCCTGACCAGATAGTCGGCCACCGCCTTGGCGCGCGCCTCCGACAGCGCCTGATTGGCGGCGGCGTCGCCGTCGCCGTCGGTATGGCCGACGATCTCGATGGCCGCGGCCGGGCAGCGCAACGCGATCTCGGCGAGGCGGTCGAGCAGCCCGGCGGAATCGGCATTGATGGTGGCGCTGCCGGGTTCGAAGCGGATGCTGGCCTGGCCCAGCACTTCCGAGAACAGCCGCTGGCACACCCCGGCATCGACCGGCGCGGCGGCCGGCTTGACCGAAATCTCGGCCTTGGCCTTCCAGCCTTCGGGCAGGTCCTTGGCGAGGCTCTGGCGGATCTGGTTGGCGGCGCCGTCGAACAGCGCGTCGCCGGACAGCTTGACCTCGCGGTCGGCGACTTCCAGCGAGCCGGTGGAGAGCCGCGACAGCGCGCCCAGCGCGCGGGTCACCGCCTCGGCGAATCCCTTGGGCGCGCCGATGCTGGCCTTCAGCGAGTCATTCACCTTCTCGCTGAAGAACTTGCGCTGCGCCGCCTCGACCAGCGCCGCGTGAACAGTGTTGTCAGGCACGTAGCCGCTCAAGGTCAGGGTGCCGCCGACCGGATCCTTGTTGGCCTGAAATACGTAAGGCGGCGCGGCGATATCGTTGGCGATGACCGAATAGCCTTCGGGCAGGTTGCGCAAGCCCGCCCAGATCGCCTCGCGGCCGCCAAGATCGCGCGCCATGCCGGACAGGCTGACGGTCTTGTCGGACAGCGTGACCTTGCCTTCCTTCAGCCGCGCGATCTGTTCGATCAGCAACAGCACCGCGGCGTCGAACCGCGACGGCGCACCACGCGCGAAGCCGGTATGGTCCACCACCTCGACGCCGTTGAGCGTTGTCCGCGCGGTGTCCAGAAGCCGGGCCTTGATCGCCGGCAGCGGCGTCGCCCCACTCAGTGTCACCCGCACGACGTCGCGCTCGGCCGACCAGACGTAAGGCTTTGCTTCCGGCACCAGACGGGTGCTGTCGTTGACGAGGCGGATGCCGGGCACCGCTTCGACCGAGGCGAGCGCGCTGCGCCGCCCTTCCTGGGAGAAGGCGTCGGCGGAAAAAGTGACGTCGCGGCCGGCGACGTCGATCCGCGTCTTGTCGAGAACATCGCTTCTCAGCGCGGCCGTGGCCGCAGCCGCAAGCTCCTGCTCAAGCGGCACCGTTTCATCCCATGCCGCCCAAAGCCACAGCGCGGCAAGCGGAACAAGACCCGGCCACCACTTCCTGCTCCACCTGAAAAGTCCGCGCATCCGATTCCCTACGGGTCTTGAAACGGAGTGAAAACAAATGCTTGGATCGCTGTCAATTTCGAAATGTGGTGTGATGACGCATTCCGCCGAAGTCTTTCCAACAGGGTTTGTCCGACTCGGCGAACAGGATAGGCTCGCGCCCTCGTCGGTCGTCACGATACGCCCCCGCACCAGCCGGGACTATCGCTTGCCCGCCGCGCCACGATCGATCGAACAACCGGATTGGAATGACGTCTTTTCGCGAGCAGGTGATACGTTCGGGTCTCGGCGCGCTGCGTGTCACAGGCGTTCACCATCTGCTGCGGCCGATGCTGGCCGGCGTCGGCTGCATCTTCATGCTGCATCACGTCCGGCCGCGCCGCGAGATGGCGTTCCAGCCGAACCATCACCTGGAGATCACTCCCGGCTTCCTGCGCGCGGCGCTTTCGCATCTGCGCCGCGGCGGCATCGACCTCGTCAGCCTCGACGAGATGCGCCGCCGGCTCGCCGAGCGCGACTTCAAGCGCCGCTTCGCCTGCATCACCCTTGACGACGGCTATCGCGACAATCGCGATCATGCCGCGCCGGTACTGCGCGAATTCGGCGCACCCTTCACTGTCTATGTCACCAGCGATTTTGCGAACGGCACCGGCCGGATGTGGTGGGTGGCGCTGGAGCGGGTACTGGCGCGCGCCGATTCGATCGAAACCGACATCGGCAGCGCCGCGACACGTCTCGACACCCGTACGCTCAAGGGCAAGCAAGGTGCCTTCGCCTACCTCCACGAAGCACTGCGCCAGTTGCCCGACAGCGCCGCCATCAACCGCGAGGTCGGCGCGTTGTGCGCCCGTCACGGCATCGATGCGACGACCATCAGCCGCGAACTGTGCCTGTCGTGGGACGAACTGAAGGCGTTCGCCGCCACCGAGCCGCTGCTCACCGTCGGCGCCCACACCGTCACCCACGACAACCTCGCCAAGCAAAGCGAGACCGCCGCGCTCGGCGAAATCACCACCAATCGCGCCGACATCGAGGCCGTGCTGCAACGGCCGGTGAGGCATCTCGCCTATCCTTACGGCGACAGGCTCGCCGCCGGGGTGCGCGAGTTCGCGCTGGCGCGCCGCGCCGGGTTCGATACCGCGGTGACGACGCGGCCCGGCATGATCTTCGCCGAAAACGCCGCGCATCCTACCGCGCTGCCGCGCATCTCCCTCAACGGCAATTATCAGGACGAGCGCTACCTGCCGGTGTTGACCTCAGGCGCCGCGACGGCGCTGTGGAATCGCTTCCGCCGCGTCGATGTCGCCTGATAAGGTCCTGATTTCATTGAACGCGATTTGAGTCAGGGGCTGCGCGGCGACAGCGCCGCCGCTCCTCCAACGCTCAAAAAGATGTAAATTATCTACATCTATTTGCGCCGCCGACCTTGCCAGTGCCGGCACCGGGTGCTTCAGATGAGAACGGTTCTAATCTCTCCAGCGCGGATTCTCCCATGAGCAACACCTGGCTTCCCTCCCTCAAGACCGAAACCCCGCAGGCCGGCTTCGAACTGGCGGTGAAACTGTCGCGGGTCGGCGTCAAGTACACCCAGCCGTCCGACGAAGTGCGCTCCAGCCTGCGCGGCGCCTATGATCACGATACCGCCCAACTGATCGCGTCCTCGCACGTCATCGCCGTCCACTTCCAGACCGTCGCCGCCGCCAACAACTATTGGCGCTGAAGGCTTACGCCGCTCGTCTTGACTTGCCTCCCCGGCGCGGGGACTAATTCCCCGCCATCAACGGGAGATACCATGTTCAAGGATCTGTTTTCGCTTCAAGGCCGCGTCGCGCTGGTGACCGGCGGCTCGCGCGGCATCGGCAAGATGATCGCCTCGGGCTTTCTCGCCTACGGCGCGTCGAAGGTCTACATCACCGCGCGCAAGGCCGGCCCCTGCGAGGAGACGGCGAAGGAGCTGACCGCCGCCTACGACGGCGAGTGCATCGCGCTGCCGATCGACATGTCCACGGTGGAAGGCTGCAACAAGCTCGCCGAGGAATTCATGAAGCGCGAGCAGAAGCTCGACATCCTGGTCAACAACGCCGGCGCGGCGTGGGGTTCGACGTTCGACGATTTTCCCGAGAGCGGCTGGGACAAGGTGATGAACCTCAACGTCAAGTCGCTGTTCTTCCTGACCAAGGCGCTGGCGAAGCCGCTGCGCGCGGCGGCGACGAAGGAGCGGCCCGGCAAGGTCATCAACATCGCCTCGGTGGACGGCCTCTCGGTCAATCCGATGGAGACGTATTCCTATCAGGCCAGCAAGGCCGCGGTGATCCACCTGACCCGGCGCATGGCGGCCCGGCTGATTCAAGACCACATCGTCGTCACCGCGATCTGTCCCGGCGCGTTCGCCTCCGACATGAATCGCGCGGCGCGCGATCAGGCCGACAAGATCTCGCAGTGGATCCCGGCCAAGCGCATCGGCAACGACGAGGACATGGCGGGCCTTGCGATCTATCTCGCCTCTCGCGCCGGCGACTATGTGGTCGGCAACGCCATCGCCATCGACGGCGGCATCGTCTACGCCCACCTCAGCGTCCCGGTTTCGGGAGAATAACGGCGCGCGGCGCGGCGTCCGCACACGATCTATACCCCGAGATGGCGCTCCAAGAGGTCCGGCCGCGCCATCAGGGCGGCCGGCGCGCCGTCGAACACCGCCGTCCCCTTCGCCAGCAGCACGACACGGTCGGCGATCCTCGCCAGACTGCGGAAATCCTTGTCCACCACGACGGTGGCGATGCCCTCGCCGGCGATGACGCCGAGCGTGGTCCAGATGTCGCGCGCCACCAGCGGCGCGAGACCCTCGGTCGCCTCGTCGATCAGGATCAAATCGGGATTGGTCATCAGCGCGCGGCCGATGGTCAGCATCTGCTGCTCGCCGCCGGAAAGCTGATTGCCGCCGTTGCCGCGCCGTTCGCGTAGCCGCGGAAATAACGCGAAGACGCGCGGCAGCGTCCACGACCGCCGGCCGTCGCGGCCCGGCCGCGCCGCCATGGTGAGGTTTTCCTCCACCGTCAGGGAGGCGAAGACACCGCGCCCTTCCGGCACCAGCGCGACGCCCGCGCGGGCGATCTCCTCCGGCGCGCGACCGCGAATGTGGCGGCCGGCGAAGCGGACCTCGCCGCGACAGTCGGGCACCAGCCCCATCAGCGCGCGCAGCAGCGTGGTCTTGCCCATGCCGTTGCGGCCGATCAGCGCCACCTGCTCGCCCTTCCCGATCGAAAGGTCGATGCCGTGCAGGATCTGGCTCGCGCCGTAGAAGGCTTCGAGGCGGGCGACGGTGAGCAGCGCGCTCATGGCGCGTCTCCATGGTCGCCGAGATAGGCAGTGCGCACGTCCGGGTGGGCACGCACCTCGCGCGGCGCGCCCGAGGCGATCACGCGACCCTCGTGCAGCACGGTCAGGCGGTCCGCCAACTCGAACACCGCATCCATGTCGTGCTCGACCAGCAGCACCGCGCGATCCGCCTTCAGCGAGGCGACCAGGTCGATGATGCCGCGCGCCTCGCCCTGCCCCATGCCGGCCAGCGGCTCGTCGAGCAGGATGATGCGCGGATCGGTCGCCAGCACCATGGCGATTTCAAGCTGGCGCTGCTCGCCGTGGCTCAGGCGATCGGCGACCACGGTTGTCCGCGCCGACAACCCGACGCGGGCGATGGCCTGCGTTGCGCGCTCCTGCACCGCCGCGTCAGTGCCGGCGCGGGCGAACATGCGCAGCGGCGACGGCGCGCGCGCCTGCGCGGCGAGGCGGACGTTCTCATGCACGGTGAACTTCGGGAAGATCGTGGTCTTCTGATAGGCGCGGCCGAGGCCGTGGCGGGCGCGGCGATCCGGCGGCAACCGCGTGACATCGATCGCGCCCAGCATGATCGCGCCGGCGCTGGCGATCAGCTCGCCGGACAGCAGATTGACGAGGGTGGACTTGCCTGCGCCGTTGGGGCCGATCACGGCATGAATCTCGCCGACATTCACATCGATTGAAACGTCGGCGACGGCGCTGAGGCCGCCGAAGCGCTTGTGCAAGCCGCTCGCCCGAAGCGCCGCGCGGGAGCCGACCTCAGCCATGCCGCCCCTCCGCCATCGACGATGGTGCGGGGCGCGGCGCATCCGCCGCGTCTCCGAAGATCAACGGCCACAACTGGCGCACGCCGTTCGGCAGCGCCAGCACGATGACGATGACGGCCAGCCCCTCGATCAGTTTCCAGTGGTCGGTGGTCGCTTTCAGCACTTCCTCCAGTCCGATCAGGACCAGCGCGCCGAGCAGCGGCCCGGTCACCGAGCGCAGGCCGCCGATCAGCACCATCACCAGAACGGTGGCGGAGAGATGCCAGCCCAGCATCTGCGGCGCGACGAAGCCGAACTGCGCGGCGGCGAAATAGCCGGCGACGCCGGCGAGCGCGCCCGACACCACGAAGGCGATCAGGCGGATGCGGAAGATCGGGAAGCCGAGCGAGCGGGCGCGGCGCTCGTTGTCGCGCGCCGCCGCCAGCGCCCGCCCGAACGGCGATCCCACCAGCACGGTCAGGAGCGCCACGGTCGCAACCGCGAACGCCAGCACCACGCCGTAGAACACCACGGGCGAGGCAAGATCGAGCAGTTGATACCCGGCGATCACGATCTCCGGTCTGGCGTTGACGTAAGCGCCGTCGGAGCCGCCGGCGATGTCGGTGTCGTGAAACAGGAAGAACAGCATCTCGCCGAACGCCAGCGTGACCATGATGAAGTAGACGCCGCGCGTGCGCAGCGCCAGCGCGCCGATCAACAGCGCCGCGACCGCCGACGCCAGCACCGCGACCGGCAAGGTCACGAGCAGCGACGCCGGATCGTAACCCGGCGTCAGCAGCGCCAGCATGTAGCCACTGAGGCCGAAGAACGCGGCATGGCACAGGCTGACCATGCCGCCGTGCCCCACCGCGAGGTTGAGCGCCATGGCGAGGATGCCCATGATCAGCGCCTTGCTGGCGAACTGCACGTAATAGGTCGGCACCACGAACGGCAGCGCCAGCGCGATGGCGAGCAGCACGACGAGGACGAGCGGCCTGCGCATCGCTCACACCTCCCGCCGGCCGAGGATGCCGTTGGGCCGCCACAATAGCACCGCCGCCATCAGCACATAGATCAGGATGCTGGAGACGCTGGGAAAGAACACCTTGCCGAAGGTGTCGGTGAGACCGATCAGCAGCGCGCCGACCGCCGCGCCGGCGACCGAGCCGATGCCGCCGAGCACGACGACGACGAAGGACAGGATCAACATGCCGTCGCCCATGCCGGGAAACACCGTCGAGACCGGCGCGACGACGATGCCGCCGAGGGCGGCGAGCGCGATGCCGACCGCGAAGACATAGCGGTTCACCACGTCGAACCTGATGCCGAGCACGCGCGTCATCTCGCGGTTCTCGGCCCCGGCGCGCACGATCATGCCGACCCTGGTGCGGGTGATGACGAAGAAGATCGCCGCCGCGACGATCAGGCAGAAGCCGCAGATCGCCAGCCGGTAAACCGGATAGGACAGGTTGTCGGTGAGTTGGATCGCGCCCGACAGCCACGCCGGCGGCGCGACCGAATGCACGTCCTTGCCGAACAGGATTTCACGCGCCTCGTCGATCACCAGAATCAGCCCGAACGACAAGAGCACCTGCACCAGATGATCGCGGCCGTAGAGCCTGCGGATGAAGACGCTCTCCACCACCAGCCCGACGGCGAACGCGATCACGACGCCGAGCACCATCGCCAGCCAGAAGCTGCCGGTGGCGGCGGCGATCCAGTAGGCGAGGTAGGCGCCCAGCATATAGAACGCGCCGTGGGCGAGGTTGATGACCCCGAGGATGCCGAACACCAGCGTCAGCCCGCTGGCGACCAGAAACAGCACCATCGCGTATTGAACGGCGTTGAGCAGTTGCACGCCGAAGGTGACGAGGTCCATAAGCGGATTCCGAAAGACGCCCAATGCGGTTTAGGCTGAAATGCCCGTTGTGGGTGGCGGGCCGTTACGAGACGTCATCGTCCGCGAAGGCAGACGATCCAGTCATCCGTGCGAGTCCATAGGAAACGCGGCCCGACGCGGAGTACTGGATACTCCGCCTTCGCGGAGTATGACGGTTATCGTGTTGTACATCTGTCGTCCAAAAGACGAACGTCCGTTAGACATGCAGATGGATGACCGACCGCTCACGCCAGCTTGCAGCCGCGCGCCGGATCGTCAACGTTCTTCTGCGCGATTGATACCAGTTCGTTGCGGCCGTTGCGCACCTCACGCAGATAGATGTTGTGGATCGGATTGTGCGCCTTGTTGAAGCTGAGCGGCCCGCGCGGGCTGTCGATCTTGGCCGCCCCCATAGCCGCGATCATCTTCTCGCGCTGCTTGTCGTCGCCGCCGACCGCGCTCAGGCCGGCGTCGAGCAGCGCCGCCGCGTCATAGCCCTGCACCGCGTAGATGTCGCCGGCATTTCCGGTCTTGTCCTTGAACGCCTTGAGAAAGGCGACGTTGGCGGGAATATCGAGATCGTCGGCGTAGTGCAGCGTGGTCCTGACGCCGTTCGCGGCGTCACCCTGCGCCGCCAGCGTGCCGTCGGTGAGAAAGCCCGCGCCGTAAAGCGGGATCGTCTTGTTGAGGCCGGAGGCCGCATAGTCCTTGACGAACTTCACCGCGCCGCCGCCGGCGAAGAAGCAATGCACCGCGTCGGGCTTAAGCTGCGCGATGCGGGTAATCAGCGCCTGAAACTCCACTTCCGGGAACGGCAGCGTCAGGTCCTCGACCACCTTGCCGCCGGCCTTGGTGAAGCCTTCCCTGAAGGCGCTCATCTGCTCGGCGCCGCCGGCGTATTTCCAGGTGATGGTGGCGACGTTCTTGTGGCCGTCGTCGAACATCACCTTGCCCATCGGATAATTCGGCTGCCAGTTCGAGAACGACGAGCGGAAGATGTTGGGCGCGCAGGCCGGCCCGGTGGCGTCGTTGGCGCCGGCGTTGGGAATGATCAACAGCGTCTTGGTGTCGCGCGCCACCTTCACCATCGCCATCGCCACGCCGGAATGCACGGTGCCGATCACCACGTCGGCCTTCTCGCGGCCGACCAGACGGTTCATGTTGTCGGTCGCGGCTTCCGGTTTCGATTCGTCGTCAACCTGCACGAAGACGATGTTGCGGCCGCCGAGCTTGCCGCCCTTCTGTTCGACATAGAGACGGAAGCCGTCGTCGATGAACTTGCCGAGCTTGGCGTAGGTGCCGGTATAGGGCAGCATCAGGCCGACCTTGAGCGGCACGTTCTGCGCGACCGCCGGCGCGCGCAACGCGGGCGTGACCGCAAGCGTGGCGACGCCGGCCGCCCCGGTCAGCAGCCGGCGGCGGCTGACGATCAAACGTCTCGACATGGTATCCTCCCTCTCGTCGGATTTTTATCGCAAGCATTGATGCGCGCGGATCATTCCGCGCGCCGTGCGCTGCCGGATTGAAGAAAGCCTGTCCACAGTCCCGGATCGCGACGAAACGCCGCCGCACGCGCGGGCCGTGCCCTTCATGCAGATGTCCCATGCAGCATAATTTGCATCTTCAAACGAATCCAAGACCTATAATTTCCTGTAACTTCGGCGCGCCGGTGCAGGCGCGGACCATCTCCAAGGATCAGCCGCGATGAGTTACCGCATCTTTCTTGCCGGCGCCACCGGGGCGGTCGGCCAGCGCCTGATTCCCCTGCTGCGCGATGCCGGCCACCATGTCGTCGGGACGACGCGGTTCGACTCGAAGACCGAAACGCTGCGCCGGCTGGGCGCCGAGCCCGCGGTGGTGAACGTGTTCGACGCCGCGGCGCTGACGGCCACCGTGGCCGCCGCGCGCCCGCAGATCGTCATCCATCAACTGACCGACCTCCCGCCGGGCCTCGATCCCGCGAAGATGGCCGACGCCATCGGCCGCAATTCTCGCATCCGCATCGAAGGCACCCGCAACCTGATCGCCGCCGCCATCGCCGCCGGCGCGCGCCGGCTGATCGCCCAAAGCATCGCCTGGATGTACGCGCCGGGGCCGCAGCCACATGCGGAGAGCGACCCGCTCGATCATGCGGCCGATGGCCCGCGCGGCGTCACGCTGGCCGGCGTGGTGTCGCTGGAAACGCAGACCCTGCAATCGCCGCCGCTCGACGGCATCGTACTGCGCTACGGCCAGTTGCACGGCCCCGGCACCGGCAGCGACACGCCGAGCGCCATCGCACCGCTGCACGTCGACGCCGCAGCTTATGCCGCGCTGCTGGCGATCGATCGCGGCAAGCCCGGCATCTACAACGTCGCCGGCCCCAACGATCTGGTTGCAACCGGCAAGGCGCAACGCGACCTCGGCTGGCGCCCCGACTTCCGCTTGCCGGCATAGCCCGCCTGGCAGCCCGACGCGGCCGGGGAACCGGCGCCGTGAACTTTCCGGCCGCCCGCGCGACAGACACCGGCAGCCCGCAGGCCGCGACAAATCTCCCCCATCGGACTATCATGCCGCCGCGGCGCTCGCGCGCTGCGTGCAGAGCCGATCTGAGCAGCGACGGAACCAAATCATGGCCGACCAGGACGATGTCCTCCACCTGATCGACGACACCGGACCCGCCCTTTCATCGTCTCCCGCCCGCAAATGGAAAATCGCGGTGATCGACGACGATCCGGCGGTCCATGAAGGCACCCGCTTCGCGCTCAGCGACTACGTGCTGAACGGCCAGGGCCTCGACATCCTCTCCGCCTATTCCGCCGCCGAGGGCCGCGAACTGATGCGCCAGCACTCCGATATCGCGGCGGTGCTGCTCGACGTCATCATGGAAACCGATTCCGCCGGCCTCGACCTCGTTGAATTCATCCGTAACGAAATCCGCAACGAAACCGTGCGCATCGTGCTGCGCACCGGCCAGCCCGGTCAGGCGCCCGAGCGCCGGGTGATCGTCGATTACGACATCAACGACTACAAGGCCAAGACCGAACTGACCGCCGACAAGCTGTTCACCTCGCTCACCGCGGCGCTGCGCAGCTACCAGCAGCTCGAACGCATGGTGCAGACCCGGCGCGGCCTCGAAATCATCATCGACGCCGCCTCCACGCTTTACGACTTCAAGTCGATGCAGCGGCTGGCGGAAGGCGTGCTGACCCAGATCTCCTCGCTGCTCAACGTCGATTGCGCCGGCATCCTGGTGCTGCGCGACGGCGGCAGCGTCAGTGACGATTTCGCGGTGCTCGCCGGCTCCGGCTGCTACAGCCGCTTCATCGGCAGCGCCGGGCCGCGCGCCCTCGACAACGACTTGCGCCAGATGGTCGAGGACGCCTTCCGCCGCCGCAAGCACGAATTCGCCGATCACCGCACCGTGCTCTACATCCGAACCGGCAGCGGCCGCGAGGTGGTGGTGCTGCTGCAAGCCGAGCGGCCGCTGTCGGAAACCGACCGCGCGCTGGTGGAGATTTTCGGCAGCCGACTGTCGATCGCGTTCGACAACGTCATCCTCTACCAGCAGCTTCACGAGGCCAACACTCAGTTGGAGGATCGCGTGGCGCAACGCACCCGCGCCCTGATGCTGGCCAACCGGCGGCTGTCGGCCCAGTGGCTGCGGCTCCAGCGCGCCAACGGCTTCAAGAACGAGATCCTCGGCACCGTCGCCCATGACCTGAAGAACCCGCTCGGCGTCATTCTCGGCCGCACCGAGATGCTGAGCGAACTGATCGGCGCCAATGCCTCGCGCGACAGCATCGCCGCCCAGGTCACCCATATCCGCGACGCCACGCGGCGGCTGACCTCGATGGTCGATCACCTGATTTCCGATGCCATGGCCGACGCCTTCGACATCACCATCCGCCGCGAGCCGGTGGACATCGCCGCGCTGGTGACCGAGGTCGCCGAGGCCAACCGGCTGTCGGCCGCCAACAAGCAGCAGGTCATCGCGGTGTCGGCCCCGCCCGACCGCCAGACCATGTGCGACGCCGACCGCATGAGGGAGGCGATCGACAACCTCGTCAGCAACGCCATCAAGTACAGCCCGATCGGCGGTGACATTTCCTTGGGCGTGGTCTACGAGCCCGACCATGTGGTCATCCGCATCACCGATCAGGGCGCGGGGCTGTCGCCGGAGGACCTCGGCCGGCTGTTCGGCCGCTTCCAGCGGCTGTCCGCCAAGCCCACCGCCGGCGAAAGCTCCACCGGCCTCGGGCTATCGATTGTTAAACGCATTGTCGATATGCACGGCGGGACCATCACCGCCGACAGCCCCGGCCCCGGCCAGGGCGCTACCTTCACGATCCGACTTCCCGTGACTGCCGCAGCATGACATGAGCCAGAGTCCGCACATCATCATCGTTGACGACGAAGCCCCGGCCCGGGAGATGGTCGGCGACTACCTGCGGATGCACGGCTTCGCGGTGACACTGTGCGACGGCGGCAAGAGCCTGCGCGACACCATCGCCGCCGGCGTGCCCGATCTCGTGGTGCTCGACCTCAACATGCCCGAGGAAGACGGCCTGTCCATCATCCGCGACCTCAAGGCCCGCACCAACGTCCCGGTTATCATGCTGACCGCGACCGCGAGCCCGATCGACCGCGTCGTCGGGCTCGAACTCGGCGCCGACGACTATGTCGCGAAACCCTGCGAGCTGCGCGAACTGATGGCGCGGATTCGGTCCGTGCTGCGGCGCACCGGCAAGCCGGCTGCCGGGGCCGCCGCCCCCGCCGCCACGAGATCGGACGCCGACCACCACCTCGTGCGGTTTGGCACCCGCTGGCTCGATCTCGACGCCCAGGCGCTGCGCGACGACGAGGGCAACGAGCACCCGCTGACGGCGTCGGAGTTCGGCCTTTTGAAAGTGTTTGCCGCCAATCCCAAGCGGGTTCTGTCGCGGGAGCGCCTGCTGGAACTGGCCAATGCCCGCGACGCCGAGGCGTTCGACCGCGCCGTTGATCTGCGGATCATGCGGATCCGGCGCAAGATCGAGCCCGATCCGGCAAAACCCTCGGTGATCCGCACCATCCGCGGCGGCGGCTACCTGTTCAGCCCGGCCGGGGACAAGGCGTAACGTCGCGACACTTTATTGTGTGATGCCGCGACATTCTGTCCCGAATGTTTCATTTTGCAGTGCAAAATGAAACATTTCTTTCACCGACGAAACCTTTTTCCCCTTGGCATGGAGATGTTCTGAAACATCCGCCGGATAGGAATCTCCCTCAACAACGCCGCAAAAGGCGACACAGGGAGCCGGTCATGCACAACATCATCGCCATCAATGCCGCCGCACGGCAGGGGATTCTGGCCGCGCAAGCAACCTCTGACGAAATGCTGCTGGAGGGGATCGCCGATGGCAGCAAGTCCGCGATGCACATCCTTTATGCCCGCCACCGCATCCGGGTATACCGCTTCGTCCTGCGCATGGTGCGCGACACAACCACCGCGGAAGATCTCGTCAGCCAGGTGTTCCTCGACGTGTGGCGGACCGCCGGCCAGTTCGAGGGCCGCGCGCAAGTCTCGACCTGGCTCTTGTCGATCGCCCGCTTCAAGGCGCTGACCGCGCTGCGCCAGCGGACGCACGAAAACCTCGATCAGGAGGGCGTGCAGGAGAGCGCCGACCACGCCGATACGCCCGAGGCCGCGCTCGAACGCAGCAAGACCCGCGCCATCCTGCGCGCCTGCATCGCCAAGCTGTCGCCGGCGCATCGCGAGATCATCGACCTCGTCTACTACCACGAGATGTCCGTCGAGGAGGCCGGCCGGATCATCGGCATCCCGCAGAGCACGGTGAAGACCCGCATGTTCTACGCCCGCAAGCAACTCGCCGAACTGCTTAAGGATTCGGGCATCAACAGCATCGCCGCCTGATCCGGCCGCGACCGCAAACCTCCAGGCCCGCCCGGCCCGGCCGCGATGCCCCGCGGCCGGGTCGCGCGTTATGGCCGGCGCGTCCGAGTTGACGGCGGCGCAAGATGCGATACATCGCCGCCATGCTTCCCGCCGCCGTCCGCTCGTCGACATTGCTGCACACCCTGGAAACCCTGCTGCTCGGTACCGCCGGCGGGCTGCTGTTTCAGTGGGCGCAACTGCCGGGCGGCTTGATCTCGGGTGCGATGATCACCGTCGCGGCCGCGGCCTTTGCCGGCCGGCCGCTGGGAATGCCGCCGCTGCTTACCCAGACGGTGCTGGTGCTGCTCGGCATTTCGCTCGGCTCGCTGGTGTCGCGCCAGATGCTTCAGGACATCAGCGCCTATCCGCTGACGATCTCGCTATTGGCGCTCGCCACCGTCTGCGCCACCTTCGGCAGCAACGTCTATCTGCAACGGGTGCATGGCTGGGACCGCACCTCGGCGCTGCTCGCCGGCAGTCCGGGCGCGCTGTCGCAGATCGTGATGCTGGCAAGCGAGAAGAACGCCGACGTCGCCGGCATCGCCGTGGTGCAGACCATGCGCGTCATCATCCTGACAGCCGGCCTGCCGCTGCTGCTGGCGGCCGGCGGCCTGTCGTCGCCCGCCCCGGCCACGACCGCACCGGCCATCGCCACGCCGGGCGAGCTTGCAAGCCTCGTGGCGGCGGCGCTCGCGGCGGCATGGCTCATGCGCCTGATCCGCTTTCCGGCAAGCTGGATGTTCGGCGCCATGCTGGGCTCGGCGCTGCTGCACGGCTCCGGCATGATCGAGGGCGGCCTGCCGCCGGTGGCCCGCGCCGCGGCGCTGATCGGCATCGGCGCGCTGATCGGGACCCGTTTCGCCAGAATCTCGGCGCGGACGGTGCTGCGCTACATGGGAGCGGCGCTCGGCTCGTTCGCCGTCGCCATCGTGGTGTCGGCGCTGTTCGTCGCGGCGGTCTTCATGACCACCGATATCCGGTTGAGCGACCTCATGGTGGCGTTCGCGCCCGGCGCGATGGACGCGATGCTGGCGCTGGCGTTGACGCTGCACATCGATCCGGTGTTCGTCGGCGCGCACCATCTGGCGCGGTTCGTGTTCGTCAGCATCGTCACGCCCGGCATCGTCCATCTGTTCGACCGGCCGCAGGACGACGCCGACGATTGAGCCGGCCGCCGCCTACGCCGGCCGCGACAGATGCCGGATGCCGAGCAGCGCCAAGGCCGCGATCAACAGCGACAGCAGCACGTTGTAGCCGGCCATCGACAGCCCGAGGAAACGCCACTGCACCTCGTCGCAACGGACCACTTTCACGGTATCGAGCCGCGACAGCAGATCGCCGGCGCTGCCGAGATTGGTCACCGGCCCGCTGCAATCGGTTGGTCCCTGCCACCATTGCCACTCGACGCCGGCGTGATAGCCGCCGAGCACGGCATTGCCGAGCGCCGCCAGCGCCACGATCAGCAATCCCGCATAGACCAGCCAGCGCGGCCCGCCGCGCCCGGCGACGACCGCGACCGCGATGGCGAGGGGAACCGCGAGATAGTAAGCGTAACGCTGTTCGAGACACAGCGGACAGGGTTGCAGGCCGAGCACCAGTTGGAAGAACCACGCTCCGGCCAGCGTCAGCGCCGCGATGACGGCGATCAGCGCGGCGCAGAACGAGACGGCTCTGGCCTGGCCCCATTGCGAAGCCGGTTTCGCGGCGGTTGAAAAGGTCATTCGCGACACTCTCGATTAACGGCCTTCGCAATATCCGCGGGCGGCCGCGCTGTCGAGGCGGCGGCGATCACAGCGCGGTGACCGTGCACTACGAGAAGTCATTGCCGGGCTTGACCCGGCAATCCATCATTTTCAGAAAGATGGATGCGCGGATCAAGTCCGCGCATGACGGCGGATGATTCCGTCAAACGCGGAAAGGCGCTAGCGCGCGGCGCGGCCGATCACGTCCATCAGTTCGGCGATCTTGGCGCGCTGGTCGGCCTTGTCGCCGCTTCGGATGGCGTGCTCGACACAATGGCTGACGTGATCGCGCAGCACTTCCTCCTCGACGCGGCGCAGCGCCGCCCGCACCGCCGAAATCTGCGTGACGATATCGATGCAGTAGCGGTCGTCCTCGACCATGCGCGACAGCCCGCGCACCTGTCCTTCGATCCGGTTCAAGCGTTTGGCCACCGTGGCCTTGATCTCTTTTCGCATGACGGATATATACCCCCATAGGGTATATCAATCAAGCACCGTCATCGCTCAGGAACCGACCCATGTCAGACGCCTCCCCATCAGACCGCAAGGCCGCCGGCGCGTGCTGCGGCGGCCACGCCCACGCCGAGGCGCAGCCCGCGTCGTCGTGCTGCGGCGGCGCGAGCCACGCGACGGCCCCGGCGTCCGCCATCTCGTCCTGCTGTGGTGGCGCGGCACACAATCACGCACATCACAACCACGCGCACCATGGTCACGCCGCGACGCCGCCCGACGACGGGCGCGTCATCGATCCGGTGTGCGGGATGCGGGTCGATCCGACCACACGCAAGCACGTCTTCGACCACGACCACACCACCTATCACTTCTGTTCGGCCGGCTGCCGCACCAAGTTCGCCGCCGATCCCGACCGCTATCTCAATCCGCAGCCGCGCCAGGACAACGTCCCCGAAGGCACGATCTACACCTGCCCGATGCATCCGGAGATCCGCCAGGTTGGTCCCGGAAGCTGCCCGATCTGCGGCATGGCGCTCGAACCCGACGTGGTGACGCTCGACGAGCAGCCGAATCACGAACTCACCGACATGACGCGGCGGTTCTGGATCGGTCTCGCGCTGGCGGCCCCGGTGGTCGTGCTCGACATGGGCGCGCATCTCGTCGGCCACAGCCTGATCGACCCAAAACTGTCGAACTGGATTCAACTGGCGTTCGCAACGCCGGTGGTGGCGTGGGCCGGCTGGCCGTTCTTCGTGCGCGGCTGGCAGTCGCTGCAAACCCGCAACCTCAACATGTTCACGCTGATCGCGATGGGCACCGGCGTCGCCTATCTCTACAGTCTTGTGGCGACGCTGGCGCCCGGCGTTTTCCCCGCCGCCTTCCGCGATCACCATGGCACCGTCGCGGTGTATTTCGAGGCCGCCGCCGTCATCACCGTGCTGGTGCTGCTCGGGCAGGTGCTCGAATTGCGCGCGCGCGAGGCGACCTCGGGCGCGATCAAGGCGCTGCTGGCGCTGGCGCCGAAAACCGCACGGCTGGTCGAAGCCGACGGCAGCGAGCGCGAGGTCGACATCGACAGCCTGCATGTCGGCGATCATCTGCGGGTGCGCCCCGGCGAGAAGGTGCCGGTGGACGGCGCGGTGATCGAGGGCCGCTCCAGCCTCGACGAATCGCTGGTGACCGGCGAATCGATGCCGGTGACCAAAGAGGTCGGCGACACCGTGATCGCCGGCGCGCTCAATAAATCGGGCAGTTTCGTCATGCGCGCCGATAAGGTCGGCCGCGATACGCTGCTGTCGCAGATCGTGCAGATGGTGGCGCAGGCGCAGCGCTCGCGCGCGCCGATCCAGCGGCTCGCGGACCGCGTCGCCGGCTGGTTCGTGCCGGCGGTGATCGCGGCTGCGCTGTTGGCGTTCGCCGCGTGGGCGGCGTTCGGTCCCGAGCCGCGCTTCACTTTCGGCATCGTTGCCGCGGTCAGCGTGCTGATCATCGCCTGCCCGTGCGCGCTCGGCCTCGCCACGCCGATGTCGATCATGGTCGGCGTCGGCCGCGCCGCCCGCTCCGGTCTTCTGGTGAAGAACGCCGAGGCGCTGGAGCGCATGGAGCGCGTCGATACGCTGGTGGTGGACAAGACCGGCACGCTGACCGAGGGCCGGCCAGCGGTGGTGGCGCTGCGCGCCGCCCCCGGTTTCGATGACACCGAACTGCTGCGGCTCGCGGCCAGCGTCGAGCGCGCCAGCGAGCATCCTCTCGCCGACGCCATCGTGCAGGCGGCGGCGGAGCGGCAGCTTGCGCTCGGCCGCGTCGACGATTTCGATTCACCGACCGGCAAGGGCGCACGCGGCCGCGTCGAGGGCCGCGACGTCCTGCTCGGCAATGCCGCGTTCCTCGGCGAATCCGGCGTCGCCACTGAGGCGCTCGCGACTGAAGCCGAGACGCTGCGGGGCGACGGCGCGACCGTCATCAACGTCGCGGTGGACGGCGCGCTCGCCGGCATCATCGCCATCGCCGATCCGGTCAAGGCCACGACGCCGGGGGCGCTGAAAGCCCTGTCCGAAGCCGGCATCAAGGTCATCATGCTGACCGGCGACAACCGCACCACCGCGACCGCGGTTGCGAAAAAGCTCGGCATCGACGCGGTCGAGGCGGAAGTGCTGCCGGACCGCAAGGGTGCCATCGTCGCCCGGCTGCGCGGCGAGGGCCGCGTCGTCGCCATGGCCGGCGACGGCGTCAACGACGCTCCCGCGCTCGCCGCCGCCGATGTCGGCATCGCCATGGGCACCGGCACCGACGTCGCCATGGAGAGCGCCGGCGTGACGCTGCTCAAGGGCGACCTCACCGGCATCGTTCAGGCGCGGCATCTGTCGAAGGCGGTGATGAGCAACATCCGTCAGAACCTGCTGTTCGCCTTCCTCTACAACGCCGCCGGGGTGCCGATCGCCGCCGGCGTGCTCTACCCGACGTTCGGGCTGCTGCTGTCACCGATCGTCGCCGCTGCCGCAATGGCGCTGTCGTCGGTCAGCGTGATCGGCAACGCACTGCGGCTGCGCGCGGTGAAACTCTGACGCGGCGTACCGCAACGCGGCAGTTGCCCGCGTTGCGGCTTTGCCCATCGGCGGCCCGGCTGCCGGTGCTATCCGGAACATCGAAACCAGCCATCGATCATTCTCGTTTGCGTCATCGCGCGACGGTTGCGAAGATGGCGCGGGTCGCGACGTGACGGCGAGCGATGCCATCCGCCGTTGCCCGCCGGCCGGATGAAGGGTCGAGCCCGATGACGCTGAAAATTCTGCCCGCCAACCTCGCGCTGAAGCGCGCCTACGATCCGCCGGACATCGCCGACGGCGTCCGCGTGCTGGTCGATCGGCTGTGGCCACGCGGCCTGACGAAGAAGTCCGCTGCAATTGATCGGTGGGCCAAGGAGGCCGCGCCCAGCACCGAACTGCGCAAATGGTACGGACACGATCCGGAGCGCTGGGACGAGTTCCGTCGCCGCTACACCGCCGAACTCAAGCACAAGACCGGCGAGCTTGCCGAACTGCGCAAGCTGGCCCAGGCCGGTCCCGTCACGCTCGTCTATGGCGCGCGCGACACCGCCCACAGCCACGCCATCGTGCTGCGGGACGTTTTGCTCGGCCATCATGCCGGAGCCAAACCTCACGCGCGATAGAGCATCCCTCCCCGCCCCTTCTTTCCCTCCTCTTTTGGAGGCAAGTCAGGGAAGACAAGGGACAACAGGAGCCCGACCGGAAACGAGGCGTCATCGTCGCGAAGGCGGACAATCCAGTAATCCATGCGAATGCGTGGCGAATTGATCCGATACGGAATACTGGATACTCCGTCTTCGCGAAGCATGACGGTTATTGTGCCCCGCGTCTGTCGAAACGTCCGGCCAGACACTCAGACGCATCCCGCCTCACTTCGGCGCAATCGCGAGCCGGCCTTTCATGTTGGGATGAAAGCGGCAGTAATATTCGACCTTGCCCGCCTTCTTCAGCACAAACGAGACCGTCTTTTTCGGCGGGATCGTCACGTCCCAGTCGCCCTTGACGGTCGCGGTATGGGCCAGCCCGTCGTGGTTGACCCACTCGATGGTGTCGCCGACCTTGGCAGCGACATCGGCCGGCGCGAACACCAGCTTGTCGATGATGACGCGAATGGTGTCGGCCCGCGCCGGCACCGCCGCGAGCGCGCCCGCCGCCACGGCGAGCGCCGCAAGGAACGTCAGCCGCATCGGATGCGCTCCTATTTCAGCTCCGCCGCGACGTGCTCGGCGTGTTCGAGATGGCCCTGGAAGATCTTCACGCCGGTCTGGAGCAGGTCCTTCAACTCGGCATTGGACGAGGCCGGAATCAGCGTCGTCTCCAGCGCGCCGATCACCGTCTTGTGGAAGGCGACCTCGTTGGCGGCGTAAGCCTTGTCGTAGGCCGCGCCCTTCAGCTTCGCCAGTTCCGCCTGCTTGTCGGCGGCCTGCTTCGTCAGCGCGCGACTGGTGTCGTTGTCTTCCGGGGTCACCTTCAGCTTCTTGACCAGCGCCAGCGCCTGTTTGTTGACAGCCTCGTGGTCGCGCACCATGTCCCTGGCGAAGCTGACGACGGCCTTGTTCTTCGATTTCTTGATCGCCTGCTTGGCAGCCGTCACGTCGATGACGCCGGCGGTATAGGCGATGTGCGCGATCTGCGGATCGGTCGGCTTCGCCCCTTGCGCGAAAGCCGGACTGGCGAGCAGACAAACGGCGGCGAGCGCCGCGCTCCAACGAACGAACATGCTGAATCTCCCGTTGCCGGCATCACGGCGATGCCGGCCTGTGACGCTGTGAATGTCGATTGGATGCGGCGCGCGCCGGGAGGTTCCTGAAAAAATGCGCGACGATCACGCGGCGGCGCGCGCCGCGCGCTCCATTGCGAGTTCGGCCTCAAGGCTTGCGATGTCGCGGTAGATCGAGGCGACCGCCAGCACCCGGCCGCGATGCTTGTAGCGCAGCAGGCAATCCTTGTCGGCGATGCTGCCATCGACCGCGATCTCGTCCCATTGCTCGGCATGGCCGACATAGTTGATCGGCACGTCGTAGTGCTGGCTCCAGAAGAACGGCACGGCGTCGAACGGGGTGCGCTCGCCCATCATGTTCAGCGCGGCGACCTGCCCCTGCCGCTCGGCGACCACCCAGTGCTCGACGCGGATGTTCGCGCCGCTGTGAACGTCGGGCCAGCGCGCGATATCGCCCGCCGCGTAGATATCGGGCGCGCTAGTTTGCAGACAGGCGTCGACGACGACGCCACGGTCGAGCGCGAGCCCGGCGCGCTCCGCCAGCGCCAGGCGCGGACGCACGCCGACCCCGGCCACCACCAGATCGGCATCGAACGAACCGCCGCTTTTGAGCGTCACGCGCTTTCCGTCAAGACGTTCGACGGTGTCTTCGAGGTGAAACACCACGCCGTGCGCCTCGTGCAGCGCGCGGACGAAATCGCCCATCTCCGCGCCCAGCACCCGCTCCATCGGTCGTTTCTCCGGGGCCACGACATGGACCTCGATGCCGCGCGTCCGCAGCGAAGCCGCGACCTCAAGTCCGATGAAGCTGGCGCCGATCACCAGCGCGCGCTTTGCGCCATCGGCGGCGGCGATGATGGCGCGGCAATCGTCGAGCGAGCGCAAGGTGTGGACCTGCGCGGGCGTCGCACCCGGAATCGGCAGCCGCACCGGCTCCGCGCCTGTCGCAAGCAGCAGTCGGTCGTAGGGTACGTCCGCGCCGTCCGCCAACGTCACCCGATGCCCCGCCGGATCGATGGCGGCGACCTCGACCTCGCATCGCAGATCGATATCGGCGTCGCGATAGTAATCGCCGGCACGCAGCGGCAGCCAGTCCTCCGGCGCGCTGCCGGCGAGATAGTCCTTCGACAGGTTCGGGCGATCGACCGGCGGCGCTCGGTCCTGACTCAACATCACGATGCGCCCGCCGAACGCCTTCCGCCGCAGCATCTCGGCGGCGGCAAAGCCCGCCGCGCCGCCGCCAACGATGACGATCCGCTCCGGCGCGTCGCGCGACGGCGCGCGGCCGGCGCGCGCGGGCACGATCCTGTCGCGCACCACGACGCGGTCGCCGTTACGCGCGACCTGCCAGACGTTCAGGGCATCGAACGCCGGCGCGCGGGTCGCTTCTCCGCTGCGCAGGCTGAAACAGGCGTGATGCCACGGGCAGCGGATGCTGTCGCCGACCACGAGCCCGTCGGCCAGCGGTCCGTGATAATGGCTGCAATGGGCGCCGATGGCGAACACCTCCGGCCCGGACTGCACGAGCAGCACCTCATCCTCCCCGACATGGCCCGACAGCTTGCCGTCGCGGAAATCGTTGAGCGTGACGCCCTGCGTGAGATCCGGCCCGGCGGGGGCGGCTTGATCCTGCGACATGGTTTCCTCCCTGCGTGGACGCGGCCGTCGCGCGCTCAGTCCGGCAATCCCAGCCGCCGCATCACCACATTGGTAAGGCGCGCGCAGCGCCGGCCGGCGAACGGAAAGGCATCCATCAGCACCGGCCCGATCTGCCTGTCGATCTGATCGCGCACCAGCCGGCGGGCGCGATGCAGCCGGGTCTTCACGGTCTCCGGCCGCAGCCCGAGGATTGCGGCGGTCTCCTCGACGCTCATGCCTTCGATGACGCGGGTGACGAAGACCACGCGATAGACTTCGGGCAATTTGTCGGTCGCCTGCTCGACGAGTTGCAGGATCTGACGCTGTGCCATGGTCCGCTCCGGATCGTCGGCCTTCGCGGCCAGGGGAAACCGAATGATTTCGGCGGGCGCATCCCGGCCGACCGTGGAGCGGCGCGACCGCAGCCGGCCGAGCGCCTCGTTGATGACGATCCGCGACAACCAGGTCGAAAGCGAGGAGCCGCCGCGAAAATCGGCAAGGTGGGTGAACGCCCGGACATAGCCTTCCTGAACCACGTCCTCGGCCTCGGCATCGTCGCGCACGATGCCGCGCGCCAGCCGGTAGAGTCGCCGGTTGTTGGTTTGCATGATGGTCCGGAAGGCGGATCCGTCACGGGCCAGCGCGCGGCGGATCAGATCCGCCTCGTCCGGCCAGCCGTGGTCGATTCGCGTTTTTTGATCGATCTCCAGGTTTTGCGTCTGGTCCAGAGCCTGTTCCATGAGCCATCTCCTTGATGGTCGTTGGATGGCGGAGCCCGCAAAAAGGTTCCCGGCTGAGGCAAACTTCGGTTTCAGGACACTAGAGCACCGATTGGTTTTGACAACCGAAAACCATTGGCGCTTGATATCTACGAATTAAATATGAAGCCGAACGGGTCATTATGGACACTGAACTTGCAAGAACCTTCCTGACGGTCGTGGCGGCGGGGAATTTCGTCAGCGCGGCGGAACGCCTGCACGTCAGCCAGTCCACCGTCTCGACCCGGATTCACGCGCTCGAAAGCTATCTCGGCTGCACGCTGTTCGTGCGCAACAAGGCCGGCACCACGCTCACCGCCGCCGGCCGCCAGTTCCAGCGCCACGCCGCGACGCTGGTGCGCACCGTGGAGCAGGCGCGCCACGACGTCGGCATTCCGAAGGGCCTCAGCGGTGCGCTGGCGGTCGGCGCGCGCATCGGGCTGTGGGACGAGTTCCTGCTGCAATGGCTGCCGATGATGCGCGCGCACCGGCCGGCTATCGCCATTCATGTCGAGAGCGGCCCGGAGCCCGAGATCATGCGCGGCTTGATCGAGGGGCGGATCGACATCGGCGTGCTCTACACGCCGCAGAGCCGTCCGGGGCTCAAGGTCGAAAAGCTGTTCGACGAGCAACTGGTGATGGTTTCGACCGATCCCCGCAGTCCGCCCGAGCCCCGACCCGGCTATGTTTATATCGAATGGGGCCCGGAATTTTACGCCCGTCACAACGTGTGTTTTCCCAATTTCGGCGGCGCGGCGCTGTCCGCCAATATCGGCTGGCTCGGCCTGCAATACGCGCTCAGGAACGGCGGCTCGGGCTATTTCCCGGTGCGCATCGTGCGTCCCTATCTCGACGCCGGATCGCTGCACGTCGTCGAAGGCGCGCCGGATTTCATGATTCCGGTCTATGCCGTGTATCCGGTGGAACACGACGCCGAGGTGTTCGGCGACGCGCTGACCTTCATGCACACGCTCGCCCGGCGGCAAGTGCGCGCGCAGCCGGATTCGGTGCAGGCGTGACGCGCATCGCCGCAACGATTTGCGCGCATCAGCATTGTTGATGCGAGGCTTCGATATTTATCGCTTGTCAATGCTGTCCAACGGGCGAGAAATGAGATCGGCAGCCGCGCCGCTGCACGCCACCGTCTGACGTTGCAAACGGCCCCGAGCTGTCGGACCTTCGTCCCGTCACTGTCCCGGCATCTTCCTTGCTGCCCCGGCGGTGACAGGGGACGAGCAACGAGGCGACCGCAGCACTACACGCGCAACATCGGCACGCAGATCACGATTGCGTGCGCAATAACGTCCCATGCGGAGGATTGCGTAGCCGGGCCTGGCAGGCGTTCCGGCGCGCCGTATTCGACGTCAGCCGTTCCGATGCTTCTCACGTCGCGGCACGAACCGCGATGGCGCGGAAATCGCGAAGCGATCGCCATGGACGAGAAGACCATGTCAACTGCCGAGACTCTCTCCGACCGTTCCCACCCCGAACACCCGACCGGCTGGCGGCGCTACGCCTATTCGACGAACCACAAGGACATCGGCACGATGTACTTCGTGTTCTCGATCTGCGCGGGCGTCATCGGCGCGGCATTCTCCGTCGCCATCCGCATGGAGCTGCAATATCCCGGCGTGGAGATCTTCAGCAGCGCGCACGCCTATAACGTGTTCGTGACCGGCCACGGCCTCATCATGATCTTCTTCACGCTGATGCCGGCGCTGATGGGCGGCTTCGGCAACTGGATGGTGCCGTTGATGATCGGCGCGCCGGACATGGCGTTCCCGCGCATGAACAACATCTCGTTCTGGCTGCTGGTCGCCTCCTTCGTCCTGCTCATCATGTCGATGTTCGTCGAGGGCGAGCCCGGCTCCAGCGGCGCGGGCACCGGCTGGACACTCTATGCGCCGCTCTCGACCTCAGGACATCCCGGGCCGGCGGTCGACTTCGTCATCCTGTCGATCCATATCGCCGGCGCGTCGTCGATCCTCGGCGCGATCAACTTCATCACCACCATCTTCAACATGCGCGCGCCCGGCATGACCATGCACAAGATGCCGCTGTTCGTGTGGTCGGTGCTGGTCACCGCGTTCCTGCTCCTGCTGTCGCTGCCGGTGCTGGCGGGCGCCATCACCATGCTGCTTACCGACCGCAACTTCGGCACCTCGTTCTTCGCGGCCGAAGGCGGCGGCGATCCGGTCCTCTACCAGCATCTGTTCTGGTTCTTCGGTCACCCCGAAGTCTACATCATGATCCTGCCGGGCTTCGGCATCGTCAGTCACGTCATCGCGACTTTCTCGCGCAAGCCGATCTTCGGCTATCTCGGCATGGTCTATGCGTTGATCGCCATCGGCTTCGTGGTGTGGGCGCACCACATGTTCACGGTCGGCCTGTCGAGCGGCGCGCAAGCCTATTTCGCCGCCGCCAGCATGGTGATCGCGGTGCCGACCGGCATCAAGATCTTCTCGTGGATCGCCACCATGTGGGGCGGCTCGATCCAGTTCAAGACGCCAATGCTGTGGGCGACCGGCTTCATCTTCGTGTTCACGATCGGCGGCGTCACCGGCGTCGTGCTCGCCAATCCCGGCGCCGACCGCTCGTTCCAGGACACCTATTACGTCGTCGCGCACTTCCATTACGTGCTGTCGCTCGGCGCGGTGTTCGCGATTTTCGCCGGCTGGTACTACTGGTTTCCGAAGATCACCGGCTACATGTATTCCGAGACGTGGGGCCGGCTGCATTTCTGGCTGACCTTCGTCGGCGTCAACATGGCGTTCTTCCCGATGCACTTCCTCGGCCTGTCGGGAATGCCGCGCCGCTACATCGACTATCCGGACGCCTTCGCCGGCTGGAATTTCGTGTCGTCGGTCGGCTCGTACATCTCGGCGGCCGGGCTGATCGTGTTTCTGATCGGCATGGCCTATGCCCTCGCCCGCAAGCAACGCGCCGCCGGCAATCCATGGGGCGCCGGCGCCACCACGCTGGAATGGACGCTGCCGTCGCCGCCGCCGTTCCACCAGTTCGAATATCTGCCGCAGGTGAAATGAGCTTGCGCCGAACGTCGGGCTTTCCAACAACAGCGCCGATCCGATATCCAGCGGGACGGCGCCTTGTCACGCGCCGTCAAACGAGGAAACGTCCATGACCGTGCCGACGCCCGCAGCCGATATGGCGGAGCTTGCCAAGGCCATTCTGTCCACCGCGGCCGACGCCATCATCGCCACCGACCGGCAGGGCCTCATCACATTCTGGAATCCCGGCGCGACGCGCATCTTCGGCTTCACCGATGCGGAAGCGCTCGGCCAGTCGCTCGACATCATCATCCCCGAAAACCTGAGGAAGCGGCACTGGGACGGCTATCACCGCACCATGGCGACCGGCACCAGCCGCTACGGCGAGGCCGACCTCCTGGCGGTGCCGGGCCTGTGCAAGGACGGCCGCCGCGTCTCGGTCGAGTTTACCATCGTGATGCTGAAGGACGCGGCTGGCGCGATGGCCGGCACCGCCGCGATCCTGCGCGATGTCACTAAACAGTTCGAGGAACTGCGCAAGCTGCGGCGTCAGCTTGCAGAGGCCAAGGCGTCAGCTCCCGCAGCAGCTTCGACGACAGCCACAGCGTGACGCCCTGCCATGTCCCGGATGCGATGCGGCGCAAGCGTCAGCGCAGCGCTGCTTCCCTGATCCGGGACCGTTCCAAACGATGCCTTTGATACGATCCCGGTTCTGCGGAGCAGCGTTACACGCTGCACCGCGCCCGGGATACAACCGGAAGGCATAATATGAAACGCCATGCTCCGCGATGGCGGAACATCCGGTATTCCCGTGTCAGATCGACATATCGTCGCGCGAAAAAGGCCCGCGTCCTATGACGACGCGGTGGCGCTCTCGCGGATGTCGAGCAGCCGGATCAGACGGCCACGCGGCTCGATGAGGTCCTTCAGCGTATAGCCGTCAAGCACGTCGATGAACGCATCGCGGGCCTTCTCGAACGCATTCTTCAGGACGCAGCACCGGCGGATGGCGCACGGCTCCTCCACCGGCTCGAAGCAGGAGACGATGGCGAAATCCGGCTCGGTGCGGCGCACCACCTCGCCGAGCCCGATCGACTCGGTCGGCTTCGCCAGCCGCAATCCGCCGCCGCGGCCGCGCACCGTCTCGACGTAACCCGCGACCCCGAGCTGATGCACCACCTTCATCAGGTGGTTCTTCGAGATCGAGTAGCTCGTGGCAATCTCCGAGATGGTCGCGAGCCCGTCCTCCTTCAGCGCGAGATACATCAGGACGCGCATCGAATAGTCGGTGTAAGCGGTGAGGCGCAATGTCAGGCTCCCGGCAGGTCGCGTTAAAGATATACAAAAGATATTGCTTTTCCGCAAGCGACGTCGTAGTCAACGCCCGATTTGGGCACGAACGAGACGGTGCGCACGATGGACAAGTTCGACCACATCTCCGAGGACAACATCTGTCGGCTCGTCGACGCCTTCTATACCAAGGTCCGCGCCGACGAGGAACTCGCTCCGATCTTCGAGGCGGCGATCCACGACTGGCCCTCGCACCTCGAAAAGATGTATGCCTTCTGGTCCTCGGTGATGCTCACCACCGGCCGCTACAAGGGCAACCCGCTGATCAAGCACATGGTTCTGCCCGGCATCACGCCCGAACTGTTCACCCAATGGCTGAAGCTGTTCGACCAGACCTGCATCGAGCTGTTCGATGACGAGATCAGCGAGGCGTTCCGCGTCAAGGCGGAACGGATCGCTGAAAGCCTGAAGCTCGGCATCTTCTACCGGCCCGACCGGCCGTGGCCGCCGCAGCCTGCGGCTTGAGGCCGGAGGGCTTGGAGCCTCTCTCTGTTTAACGGCCGCCGTAAGCCGCCTTCCATTCTCGGATCAAGCCCGAGGACATGCTTCGCTCGGAAACGCCATGGGGCGCTCGGTTTCAGCGCCCGGTCGAGCCGAAGCCACCGCTGCCGCGCGTGGTGGTGGAAAGGTCGCCGATTGCGGGAACCAGCCGCGCGCGCGTCACCGGCGCGATCACCATCTGCGCGATGCGCTCGCCACGCCGGACGGTGAACGGCGCGTCGCCGTGATTGACCAGCAGCACGTTGATCTCGCCGCGGTAGTCGGCGTCGATGGTGCCGGGCGAATTGAGCACGGTGACACCGAATTTGGCGGCAAGGCCGGAGCGTGGCCGCACCTGCGCCTCGAAGCCCGGCGGCAGCGCGATGACGAGGCCGGTCGGGATCATGCCGAAACGGCCGGGCGGCAACACCAGCGGCGTGTCTTCGGGGACGGCGGCGACCAGATCCATGCCGGCAGCATCCGCCGTCTGGTAGGCCGGCGGCGTCAGACCGCGCCCGTGCGGCAGTTGCAGAAATTCGACCGATACGGCGGCATACGGGGAATCGGTCATGACGCGGGTTCCTTGAGCGTGGCGGCGATACGATCCACCAGTTGAACCGCCACCGCATCCTTGGCCATTCCCGGCCACGACTCGACGCGGACGCCGTCGGGTGCGGCGGCGTCGCGGCTGACCAGATGCACGGTGTTGCGGTCGCCGCCCATGATGCCGGTCGCCGGCGAAACATCGTTGGCGACGATCCAGTCGCAGCCCTTGCGCGCCAGTTTCCAACGCGCGTTGTCGAGCAGGTGTTCGGTTTCGGCGGCGAAGCCGACCACCAGCGGCGGCCGCCCCTCGGCGCGGTGGGCGACGGTTGAGAGGATATCGGGGTTCTCGACCAGATCGAGGTGCGGGAAACCGCTCGCGGTCTTCTTGATCTTCTGCTCGCCCTGGTTGGCGACCCGCCAGTCGGCCACCGCCGCGGCGAAGATCGCAACATCGGCGGGCAGCGCCGCCTCGACCTCGGCCAGCATGTCGCGCGCGCTCTCGACGCGCTTGACCGCGACGCCCGGCGGATCGGGCAGCCCGACCGGGCCGGACACCAGCACGACATCCGCGCCCGCCGCCTGCGCGGCGGCAGCGATGGCGAAACCCTGCTTGCCGGACGAGCGGTTGGCGATGTAGCGCACCGGGTCGATCGGCTCATGCGTCGGGCCGGCGGTGATGAGAATGCGCTTGCCCCTGAGCGGGCGGGCGCGGGGCGGCCGCGCTATCTCGCGGGCGCGGACGGCGATCGCCACCGGCTCCGACATGCGGCCGACTCCGGCCTCGCCGGCCTCCGCCATCTCGCCGCTGTCGGGGCCGATCATACGGACGCCGTCGCGCGCGAGTTGGGCGACGTTGCGGCGGGTGGCGTGATTGGCCCACATCAAGGGGTTCATGGCGGGGGCCAGAAGCACCGGCCGGTCGGTGGCGAGCAGGATCGCGGTAGCAAGATCAGTGGCGTGACCCTGTGCCATCTTTGCCATCAGATCGGCCGTCGCGGGGGCGACGACGATCAGATCGCAATCGCGCGCCAGCCGGATGTGTCCGGCGTCGAACTCGCTGGCGGGGTCGAACAGGTCCGTGTAGCAGCGCTGGTTGGAGAGCGCGCTGGCGGCCAGCGGGGTGACGAATTGCTGCGCAGCATGGGTCAGCACACAGCGCACGATGAAGCCCTGGTCCTTCAGCCGGCGGATCAGGTCGAGCGCCTTGTAGGCGGCAATGCCGCCGCCGATAATCAGCGTTGTACGTAGAAGCCCCGATATTTCGTCAGCTTGCTGCGATGCTGCACTGCGGTACAGGTCGGCCTGGATCGCCGCCGGTTCCAGCGGAGCCTTAGTGGCCGCGCGCAAAATGGTGCGAACCTCGTCTTCGACGGAGCGGCCATGCTGCGCCGCACGCAAGCGTAGCTCGGTCTTGATCGCGTCATCGAGCTTGCGGATCGTCAGGCTGGCCATGGGTGCTATCCCAAATAGGATGATAGCAATGCTATCATCCTATGATATCCCGATGCAATCGAAAGGCGCTCAACGCACCGCCCATAGCATACCGAGAAAGCTCAGCGCGATGACCCATAGCGCCAGGGTGCGCCAGCGGTTCTGGCGGGCGCGGACGCGGCCGAGCGCGGCGACGGTGTCAGGCGCCAGCACCAACCCGTCACGGACCATGGTTTCAAGCTGTTCCAGCACCCGGATCGAGCGCGAGGCGATGGCCGGCAGCCCGCTCATCGCCTTGCCGAGCTCGCCGGCCCCAGCCATCGCGCCCTGGATGCGGCCGATGGGCCCAAGATTGCGTTCGATCCAGTCACGCACTACGGGGTCGGCCACCGTCCAGATATCCAGCTTGGGATCGAAGCTGCGCGCCACGCCCTCGACCACCACCATGGTCTTCTGCAACAGGATCAATTCCGGCCGGGTCTGCATGTCGAACAGCGCGGTGACCTCCAGCAGCAGCGACAGCAGCCGCGCCATCGAGATTTCCTCGGCGGTGCGGTTGTGGATCGGCTCGCCGATGGCGCGAATGGCTTGCGCGAAATTCTCGACCGAGTGGTGCGGCGGCACGTAGCCGGCCTCGAAATGCACCTCGGCGACGCGGCGGTAGTCGCGGGTGATGAAGCCGAGCAGGATTTCCGCGAGGAAGCGCCGCTCCTTGATCTCGAGCCGCCCCATGATGCCGAAATCGACCGCGACCAGCCGCCCGGTGTCGTCGAGGAACAGGTTGCCGGGGTGCATGTCGGCATGAAAGAAGCCGTCGCGCAGCGCGTGACGCAGGAAACTCTGGATCACCTTGCGGCCGAGGTCGGGCAGATCGACCTGCGCCGCGGCGAGGCGCTGATGATCGTTCAGCGCGATGCCATCGATCCATTCCATCGTCAGCACGTTGTTGGTGGTGCGGTCCCAGTCCACCACCGGCACGCGGAAATCGGGATCGTCGCGGGTGTTCTCCGCCATCTCCGACAGCGCCGCGGCTTCGAGGCGAAGGTCCATCTCCATGGCGACGGTGCGCGACATGGTGTTGATGATCTCGATCAGCCGCAGCCGCCGCGCTTCCGCCGAATATTTCTCGGCATTGGTGGCGACGAAGAAGAAATCCGCGAGGTCGCGGCGGAAGCGGACGCCGACGTTGGGCCGCAGCACCTTGACCGCGACCTGCCGCCGGATGCCGTTGTGCTCCACCTCGCCGCGATGCACCTGCGCGATCGAGGCGGCGGCGACCGCCGGACCGAAGGTGGCGAAGGCTTGCGCCACCGGACGCTCCAGCGAGGCCGCGACCACGCTCTCGGCCTCGGCCTGCGGGAACGGCGGCAGCCGGTCTTGCAGGCTTTCGAGATCGCGCGCCACCGCGACGCCGACCACGTCGGGGCGAGTGGCGAGAAACTGCCCGAGCTTGAGATAGGCCGGACCGAGCCGGGTCAGCGCGCGCGACAGCCGGGGGCCCGACTTCGCGCCGCGCCGCTCGATCAGCCGTGCCGCCCGCAGCAGGATCTGGCCGGGCGCGGGCACCAGCGCCGGATCCACCACGCCGAACACGCCCTCGCGCGCAAACACGTAAGCGGCGCGCGTCAGCCGCGCGACATGAGGCAGTGCGGAGATCACAAGCGCCAGCCCGAATGCAGCGCGACGATGCCGCCGGACAGCGGCTGCCAGCTCACCCGCGCGAAGCCGGCGGCGCGGATCATGTCGGCGAAGGCCGGGGGCCGCGGAAACTTGCGGATCGATTCCACGAGGTACTGATACGACTCGGCGTCGCCGGTGACGGTGCGGCCGAGCGGCGGGATCACCTTGAACGAGAACAGATCGTAGAGCTTGTCGAGACCGGGCACATCCACCGTGGAGAACTCCAGGCACAGGAAGCGGCCGCCGGGCCGCAGCACGCGATAGGCCTCGCGCAGCGCCGCGTCGATGCGCGGCACGTTGCGGATACCGAAGGCGATGGTGTAGGCGTCGAAGGCGCGGTCGGGGAACGCCAGCGTCTCGGCGTTGCCTTCAACGAACGACACCCGGTCGTCGAGGTGCTGCTTCAAGGCGCGTTCGCGGCCGACCGCCAGCATGTCGGCGTTGATGTCGCAGACGGTGGCGCGGAAGCCGTGGCCGGAAGCTTTCGCCGCCCGGAAGGCAATGTCGCCGGTGCCGCCGGCGACATCCAGCAGCGCGAACGGCGTGTCGCCGCGCGGCGGGTTGAGCGCTGTGATCATGGCGTCCTTCCACAGGCGGTGCATTCCGCCCGACATCAGATCGTTCATCAGATCGTAGCGCGAGGCGACGCTGTAGAACACGTCGTTCACCAGCGCCTGCTTGTCGTCGAGGGCGACGTCGCGGTAGCCGAAATGCGTGGTTTGGTCGGTTGGTGCCATGCCGATACTCTCCGGGCCGGACCATAGCCTGCCGCGCTGCGGTACGCTACACACCAGACCCGCTGACGGCCGCATCCGCCGCGCGCCGTGGTTAACCGGGCAAAATCGCAAGGGAACGCCGATGGCCGCGCGTTTTACCACCGTCACCCCGATCCTGCGGATGTTCGACATCCGCAAGGCACGGGAATTTTACCTCGACTTTCTCGGCTTCAAGGTCGAGTTCGAGCACCGTTTCGAACCGGACCTGCCGCTCTATATGGGCCTCTCGCTGGGCGCGGCGCGGCTGCACCTCAGCGAACATCACGGCGATTGCGCGCCGGGCGCGCGGGTGATGATCGAGACGGCGGGCCTTGCGGAGTATCAGACCGGGCTACTGGCGAAGCACTACGGTTACGCGCGGCCGGGGCTGCAACGGCAGCCATGGGGCGCGACCACCATGACGGTGACCGATCCGTTTTATAACTGGCTGGTGTTCACCGAGAGCGATGCGACATAGGCGGGCCGCAAATCAAGGCGATGGCCGGAATAAATCCGGCCATGACGACCAAGAGACGTATACTCTGCCGTCAGCAAGACAGAGAAGCCAATGCCAGAACTCCCCGAAGTCGAAACCGTGCGTCGCGGCTTGCAGCCGGCGATGGAGGGCGCGCGCATCGTGCGCGCCGAAACCCGCCGCGCCGATTTGCGCTTTCCGTTCCAGCCGGATTTCGTGGCGCGGCTGACCGGCCAGACCGTGGCCGGGCTCGGCCGCCGCGCCAAATATCTGCTGGCCGACCTCGGCTCCGGCGACGTGCTGCTGATGCACCTCGGCATGTCCGGTTCGTTCCGGGTGGTGACGGCGGCGGGCGAGGCGACACCCGGCGAATTTCACTACCCGCGCAGCGAGGATCGCGCGCACGACCATGTGCTGTTTCAGATGTCGTCCGGCGCAAGCGTGATCTTCAACGATCCGCGCCGGTTCGGCTACATGAAAGTCATTCCCCGCGCCGCGCTGGACGAGGAGCCGCTGCTCAAGGGGCTCGGGCCAGAGCCGCTCGGCAACGCCTTCGACGCCGCGATGCTGGCGAAGGCCGTCGCCGGAAAGGCGGTAAGCCTCAAGGCCGCGCTGCTCGACCAGCGCGTGGTCGCCGGGCTCGGCAACATCTATGTCTGCGAGGCGCTCTATCGCGCGCATCTGTCGCCGAAGCGCGCAGCGTCAACGCTAGCAAACAAAAAAGGCGCGCCGACCGATCATGCCGTGCGGCTGGTCGCCGCGATTCACGACGTGCTCAATCAGGCGATCGCGGCCGGCGGCTCGTCGCTGCGCGATCATCGCCTGACCTCGGGCGAACTGGGATACTTCCAGCATTCGTTTCAGGTCTACGACCGCGAGGGCGAAGCGTGCCCCACGCCGGGCTGTCGCGGTACAGTGAAACGCTTCGTGCAGAACGGCCGCTCGACGTTCTGGTGCCCGAGCTGTCAGAAATGACACGACAGGATGGAGCCGTCACCCTGAGAGGAAGGCCGGAAATGAAGCGTCATCGTCCGCGAAGGCGGACGATCCGGTAATCGGGACGGGTGCATGGGAAATTCGTTTCCGCACGGAATACCGGATACTCCGCTTTCGCGGAAGGACGGTTATCGGGTTGCGGCTCCGTGCAAAAGACGAACTTCCGGTCAGATACTCAGGATGAGGCAGCGGCGCTATGCGCGGCTGCGCGTCGCCGTGCGATAGAGCGCCCGCGCGCCGGCATCGAGCAGGAAGCCGAGCAGGCCGATCATCAGCACCGTCGCCATCAGTTCGGAATAAGCGAGGCGATCGCGGGTATCGAGGATGAAGTAACCGAGGCCGGCGGAGACGCCGAGCATCTCGCACGGCACCAGCACGATCCAGACAATGCCGATGGCGAGCCGCAACCCGGTCAGCACATGGCCGAGCACGCCGGGCAGGATGATGTGCCACAACGTTTCCCAGCGCGTCGCGGCAAGGCTCGACGCCAGGCTGAGCCAACTCGGCTGCAAGCGCCGCACGCCCTCGGCGGTGTTGAGCACGATCGGCCACACCGCCGCGAACGCCAGCATGAAGTAGATCGGATCGTCGCCGACGCCGAACACCATCACCGCGATCGGCATCCACGACAGCGGCGAGATCATGCGCAGGAACTGGAACGCCGGCGAGGTCGCGGAATTGAGCCGGCCGAAAGAGCCGACCGCGAGCCCGAGCGGCACGCCGATCAGAAGCGCGAAGCCGAGACCGACCAGCACGCGGCGCAGGCTCACCATGATATGCACCGGCAGGTCCGGCCCGCCGAGGAGCGCGATCAGTTTCGGGATCGCGGTGGTCGGCGAGAACTGGCGGATGAAGCCGTCCTGCGACGCCAGCACGTCGGTGCCGAGCCACCAGATCGCGAGCAGCGCGATCAGCCCGCCCATGCCCAGCGCAGCGCTGCGCCACGCCGGCTGCGTGAGAAACGCGAGACTGACGGCGCCGCTACGCGATGCGCCGGTGACGAGCCGGCGCTCGGCGCGGGTCAGGCTGTCGGTGGGCCAGCTTGTGCTCACGCTGCAATCACCTCGGTCCGCGTGAAGGAGTCCGGCAGGCCGAACGCTGCCATGCCGCCGCTTGCGATCACTGCCTTCTTCACAAAACTGTCGTCGACCAGATCGCGGCCGGCGCTAGCCGGATCGAGCGTATCGAGGAAGCCGCGATCGCCTTCCACCAGCGTGTCCTTGAGCCGGCGGATCAGTTCCTCGGTGTAGCTCGGATAAGGATAGGGCTGGAAATCGATGCGGCGCTCACGCCAGTCGGCGTGCCGGATCGCGCCGCTCTTGACGTAGGCGCTCTCGTCGCTGTCCGGCGGCGCCAGCACCTTGGTCAGCACCTCGACGCTGTGCGGCGTGTACTGGTTCGGATTGTCTTTCGACAACAGCGCCGCGGTTTCGGCGCGATGATCGCGGGTCCACAGTTGCGCCTTGACCATGGCGTTGACGGCGCGCTGCACCCATTCCGGACGCTGCGCGATGTCGCGCTCGTGCATGAAGACGAGGCAGCAGGCGTGATCCTTCCACACGTCGCCGGTGAAGCGCAGCATCTTGCCGACGCCGAGCACTTCGCTCGCCGCGTTGAACGGCTCGGCGACGATGTAGCCGCTGATCTGCTTCGAGGCCAGCGCGGGCACCATGTCGGCGGGCGCCATCACGATGAGATTGACCTCGTTGGCGGCGGGCTTGCCGGTGCGCTTCGACACCGGCGTCAGGCCGTTGTCGCGCAGCAGGATTTGCAGCACCACGTTGTGGATCGAGTACCAGAACGGGATCGCCACCGTGGTGCCGCCGAGATCCTTCACGCTGTTGATGTGCGGCAGCACGCTGAGGCCCGAGCCGCTGGTGTGATTCCACGCCACCACTTTCGCCGGCGCCTTGCTGCCGAAGCGCGCCCACACCGTCATCGGCGACAACAGATGCACGGCATTGACCTGCCCGGAGATGAAGGCTTCCAGCACCTGCGCCCAGCTTCGCAGCCGCACCGGCTTCTCGGCCTTGATGCCCTGCTCCTCGAAGAAGCCCTTGCCGTGCGCCACCAAGAGCGGCGTCGCGTCGGTGATCGGCAGATAACCGATGCGCAGCGGCGCGTCCGGCGCTTCGGCGCGCGCTTCGTAAGCGCGCAGCAGCGGCGCGGCTCCGGCGGCGGTGAGCAACGCCGAGAGCCGCAGCATCTGGCGGCGTGAAACGTCGAAGCGGGTAAATTCATCGGCCGACATGGCAAACCTTTCAGGTGTCGTTTCGCTCACGCGGCAATCCGCGCCGCGAACGGATTCAGGCGGCGCGGCGCTGCGCGGCATTGCGCAGCGTCGAAAGGATTTCGACGCGGATCGCGCCAAGCTCGGCGATGAAGTTTTCGCGCGGCTTCGGCAGGTCGATGCGCCATTCGCCGATCACGTTGGCCGGTGCGCCACCCAGCAGCAGGATGCGGTCGGATACCAGAAGCGCCTCGTCGATATCGTGGGTGATGAGAATCGCCGCGGTGCGGAAGTCGCGCACCACCTTGAGCAGCAGGTGCTGCATCTCGGTGCGGGTCACTTCGTCGAGCGCGCCGAACGGTTCGTCGAGCAGAAGGATTTCCGGCTTGCGGGCGAGGCAGCGCGCCAGCGCCGCGCGCTGCGCCATGCCGCCGGAAAGCTCCGCGGGAAACTTGCGGCGAGATTGTGTCAGCCCGACTTCGCGGATCGCCATTTCGACCCGCGCCTCGCTCTCGGCGCGCGCGAGCTTCGGCTGGTGTTTGAAGTCGAGGCCGAAGGCGACGTTCTTCTCCAGCGTCAGCCACGGCAGCAGGCTCGGGTCCTGAAAGGCGACGGCGACGCGCGGATGCACGCCGTCAAGCGGCGCGCCATTCATGGTGACGTGGCCTTCGGTCGGCGCTTGCAGGCCGGCGAGCACGCGCAAGAGGCTCGACTTGCCGACGCCGCTGGAGCCGAGCAGGCTCACCGTCTCGCCCGCTTCCAGCGTGAAGTCGAAACCCTCCACCACGGCGCGCGGCTGGCCGGGGTAGCGCAGGGTGACGCCGCTGGCGGCAAGCACCGGCGCTGACGTCACGGAAACGGGAACGGCGGACAGGGTCATGGCGTCACGCGATGGCGCTTTCCGCCGCTGGCTGTCCGTCCAGCGGCTGTTCGTGCAGTTGCAGCGCCAGTTTCAACTGCACGATGCTCGGGGTGATGATCGGCAGGAACGCGGCCTCGCGCTGACGGCGCTGGAAACCCTCGCCGGGGCCGATGAGATAGGCGCGGCCGCCGGAGGCGTAGAGTTCGAGTTGCAGCGCCTCGGCGGCGATCTCGGCGAGGCGGATGCGCAGGCGGAACAGTTGCGCCGGGTGCTCGACGAAGCGGTGGCCGTTGAGGCCGTCGCGCAGCGCCGCCTCGGCGGCACGCAACGCGGCGGCCAGCGTGGTGACGGGTTGCGTCAGGACGTCGCGCTCGCGGTTCAGCCGCGCGGCGGCTTCATCGAGGGCGCGGCGCGCCAGCCCGCTCGACATCGCGCATTGCAGCGCCAGGAAGGCGGGGCGCACCCTGGGCAGCCATGCGCCGGCGTCGCGGTGCAGGATGCGGTCGGGCGCGATGCGGACGTTGTCGAATGTCAACGCGGCGGTCGAGGTGGCGCGCATCGCCATCAGGTCGAGATCGGCGGAGCGTTCCAGCCCAACGTCGTCCGACGACAGCACGGCGACGAAGGCCGGCTCATCGCCCTCGCCCCGGATCGCCGCGGCGACCTCGAAGCCGCCGAGGCGCAGGTTGGTGACCCACGGCAGCTTGCCGTCGATGCGGAGCGCGCCGTCGGCCTGGGGCGCGGCGCGAATCTGCAATTCCTCGATGCCGGAGAGGAACTTCATGGCGTTGGACAGCCCGGTCGCGCCGGCGCGCCGGCCGGTCAGCAGATCGGGCAGCAGCCGTTCACGCAACGCGGCGTTGGGGGTTTGCAGCAGGTATTCGATGAAGGTGCGGTGACCCCAAAACACGAACCCCGCCGCCAGCGAGCGTTCCGATACCGCCGCGATCGCCGCGACCGCGTCGTTGACGTCACCGCCGGCGCCACCGTGCTGCGCCGGGACGCCGATGCGGAACAGGCCGGCGTCGGCGAGGCGCGGCAGCACCTCGGCCGCGTCATCGTTGGAGGTGTCGAGGCGGATGGCTGCGGCGTCGAGCCATGCCGTGAGATCGGCGGGGAGCGTGGTCATGACGGAATCCTGCGCTTTACTCGGCAGCGACGGCGGTGGCCGGCCCGGCCCACGCATAGGGCTGAAGCTGCGGATTGAGATCCGGCTTGCCGAGGTTGTTGGCGAAGTTGCACAGCGTCGCGAGGCTGACGCCGAGCACCACTTCGAGCGCGTTGGCATCGTTGAAGCCGGCGGCCTTGAAGGCGGCCAACTCGGCGTCGGCGACCGCCCCGCGGCTGCGGATGATCGCCCGGGTGAAATTCGCGACAGCGTCGAGCTTGGCGTCCGGAACCTTGGCGTTGGCGCGCAGCGCGTTGACGATATCCTCGGTCAGTCCGGCCTTCTTGGTGGCGACGGCGGTGTGGCCGGCGACGCAGAAGCCGCAGCCGTGGGTTGCGGCGGCGGTGATCTGCACCGCCTCGCGCTCGGCCAGCGACAAACCGCTGCGGGCATTGATGCCGGAGACGGTCTGGTAGGTTTCCAGCGCCACCGGGGCGTTGGCCAGAAGGCCGATCAGGTTGGGGAGAAAGCCGTTGGCCTGCTCGGCCTTGCGCACGCCCTCCCGGGCGGCTTCGGGAGCGGTGTCAGCGGTAAGAATGGGCAGGC
This sequence comes from Bradyrhizobiaceae bacterium, assembly GCA_044463945.1. Lineage (GTDB taxonomy): Bacteria > Pseudomonadota > Alphaproteobacteria > Rhizobiales > Xanthobacteraceae > 62-47. The sequence goes on from JBIQLW010000009.1 coordinate 72,664, forward strand.
GGGCCATGGAAATTCCTCCAGCAGAATTGCAACCGGGCCGGCCAGCGGATGGCGCCGGCGCCGGGCCCGTTCAGGTTCAGTTGATGCTGGTGTAGCAAATTTCTATCGGAACACGCCGCATGAAGCGAAATAACAAAATATTATTTGCGCATAAGCCCCATCATGGGATGAATTTTCATTCCGGTTCCGTGCGGGAGAAAGTTGGCCTGCGGCTTCTGGCGAGGCGCGTCGCCGGTAGTCGTAGACCGTGTCCCGGACGCGGGTCGCGGGTGCAACGCCGCACCGCAGAACCGGGGCCGCGCTAACAGGATCGCCCGGAACGGTTCCGGATCAGCGAGGCGGCACGGCGCTACGCTTGCGCCACATCGCATCCGGGACGCGGCGCTTCATGAGTAGACGCCCGGCCCCGGCCGTCAGTCGATCGGCCGGGCTTCCTCGGGCAACATGATCGGAATGCCGTCGCGGATCGGGTAGGCGAGCTTGGCCGCGCGCGAGATCAGTTCCTGCCGGACCGGGTCGTACTCAAGCGTCCCCTTGGTCACCGGACACACCAGGATTTCCAGAAGTTTGCGATCGACGCTGGATTCGGGGTGCTCAGTGGCGGACGTGGGCATGTGCGGGCTCCGATCGGGGACCTGGGACGTTTCGTCCTTCGACGACAGCAACCCACAATGTCATTGTCAGGCATGGCCGTCCACAGGACAGGCGGAGCCGGACGCGCGCGCCCCGCCACGACGGGGCATCCATAACGAAAGTCGTCCGATTTGCCACGGATTGCGTTTTGTGATGAGAGACGTATTCAGTCTTGACCCTTTGCTTGCGGCAACCGGCGGCGCCAGCAACGTCTTTCGTCTTCCATCCGAGCCGCCCGAATGACCGAATCGCGCCAAACCTGTTTCATTGCAAACGATCGGCGATTCTTTTTCGGGCAGGTCCGCCCGGCGATTCAGGCTGCGGCGGCGTGCGGCGAAACGTTCCGGATTGAAAGACGGCATTATCAGGATTGACATGATGATACTTGTGACCGGCGGTTTGGGTTTTATCGGATCGCACGCCTGCGTCTCGCTTTTGAACGCCGGCTACGATGTCGTCATTCTCGACGATCTCTCCAACAGTTCGCCCGACGTGCTCGATCGCATCGAGACGGTCGCGGGGCGCAGGCCCCCTTTCGTGCAGATGTCGATCCGTGATGAAGACAGGCTCGCGGACGTCTTCGCGCGTCACCGCATCAGCGCGGTGATGCACTTCGCGGCCTTCAAGGCCGTCGCCGAATCGATCCAGATGCCGCTCGCCTATTACGGCAACAATATCGGCGGCACGCTGGCGCTGTTGTCGTCGATGCAGGCGGCCGGCGTTCGCTCGTTCGTGTTCTCGTCCTCGGCGACGGTTTACGGATCGCCGGCGACGCTGCCGATCCGCGAGGACTTTCCGCGCTCCGCGATCAATCCCTACGGGCGCTCGAAGCTGATGATCGAGGACATCCTGACCGACCTCGCGGCCGCGGACCCGTCGTGGCGGATCGCCAACCTGCGCTATTTCAATCCGGTCGGCGCGCATGAGAGCGGTCTTCTGGGCGAGCAGCCGCGCGGCACCCCGAACAACCTGATGCCGTATCTGTTGCAGGTCGCGGCCGGGCAGCGCGAGCGGCTGGATATTTTCGGCGACGATTATCCGACAAAGGACGGAAGCTGCGTGCGCGATTTCATTCACGTCGTCGATCTCGCCGAAGGGCACGTCGCCGCCGTCCGCTACCTTGAGGATCACGCCGGCATGACCTCGTTCAACCTGGGCGTCGGCCGCGGCGTTTCGGTGTTCGAACTGTGCGCGGCATTCGAGCAGAGCACCGGACAGCCGTTGCCGCGCCGCGTCGTCGGGCGCCGCCCCGGTGACGTTGCCGAATGCTGGGCCGACGCCGGCAAGGCGCGCACTGAGCTGCACTGGCAGGCGACGCGGGACGTCGCGGCGATGTGCCAGGACGCCTGGCGGTGGCAGCGCTATCTGTCGAGCCGGAACAGGGACTAAAGCATGATTTGCCGAGGTTGAATCGGAAATCGTCGCCCTGACGCATCATTGCGCGAGCCGTGGCCTCGAAGGGCGATGACCGCCATCCTTCGATCCTCGCGGCTTTACCGCTCACACCTCAGAGCCTGCTGACCGGAAACGAAGCGTCATCGTCCGCCAGCGGGTCCGCGCAAGCGCGGCCCCAAGCGCGGCCCGATGGCAGGCTCCGGCGGACGATCCAGTCATCCGGGCGGGCGCAAATGGGAAAATCTGACCGATATGGGATACTGGATGCTCCGCCTTCGCGGAGCATGACGGTTTTCGTGTTGTCACCACCAAAGCAAATTTCCGGTCAGGCACCCAGGATAACAGCCCGCGCTTCAATTCAAGCCGATCACGCTCCAGATCCCGCCGTTCAGTGGTTCACCGGGCTTCCGGCGGCTCTCGTTCTCTCAACGTGAGGTCGCGGCGGCGAGCGTCATTGCAGCGGGGGATCGCCGCTGCTGGTGCGCTTCTTGGCGAGATCCATCTCGGTGACGGCGATGAGAATCTCGGCGCGGGTCTTGAGATCGGGGGCTTCCAGCATCGCCTGCTTCTCGGCCGGCCCGTAAGGCGACATCATCGCCAGCGCGTTGACCAGCGCCTCGTTGGGCGCCTTCTCGATGCCGTCCCAATCGACCTGAAGGTGGTTGGCCTTGAGAAACGCCGACAGCACTTCCAGCAGCCTCGCCCGATCGACGTCCGCCTCGCCCTTGCGCGCGGTGAAGTCATCGACATAGGGGAAGAAATCGACCCTGCACTGACGGTACGGCGTCAGCACGGTCAGTTCCTCCACCACGCGGAAGCGCGACACGCCGGTGAGTTCGAGGATGTAGCGGCCGTCGCCGGATTCCGCCAGTTGGGTGATGCGGCCGACGCAGCCGACCCGGAACAGCGCCGGGCGCTCGGCGTCTCTGGTGTGCGCGGCATCGGGCTGGATCATGCCGATCAGGCGGTAGCCGTCGCGGAAGGCGTCGTCCACCATCGCCAGATAGCGCGGCTCGAAGATGTTGAGCGGCATCTGGCCGCGCGGCAGCAGCAGCGCGCCCGGCAACGGAAACACCGGAATCACTTCCGGTAGCTCGGCGGGTCCGCGATATTCGGCGTTGATCGGCATGAGCGGCCCTGACGCTGCGGCGGGTTTCGTTAGGAGAACAGAATCGTCGAGAGGCGCTTGCGGCCCTCGATGGTGGCCTCGTCGTCGCCGCCCCACGCCTCGAAGAACTGCACGAGTTGCTTGCGCGCGGCGTCGTCCTTCCATTTGCGGTCGCGCCGGATGATCTCAAGGAGATGTTGCGTCGCCTCGCCGCGCTTGCCGCCGGCGTTGAGCGCGGTGGCGAGGTCGAAGCGCGCCTGATGATCGAGCGGATCGGCGGCGACCTTCTGCTCCAGCTCGGCGACGGGGCCGACCGCCTCGGCCTGCTCGGCGAGGTCGATCATCGCCTGCACCGCGCTCACCGCCGCATCCCCGCGCTTGGCCTCAGGCACCAGTGCCAGCGTCTGCTTGGCCTGCGCGATCGCGCCGGTCTGGGCATAGCAGCGCGCCAGCCCCGCCAGCGCCGGGACATTGGCGGCGTCTGTCTTGAGCACCTCGGCGAAGATCGTCGCCGCCGTTGACGGATCGCCCGCCGCGACCGCCTCGTCGGCTTCGGCCAGCAGGTCGGCGATGTCGCCGGCGCCGTCGGGAATGCCGGCGGTGAGCTTGGCGATGAAGGCACTGACCTGGCTCTCCGGCAGCGCGCCCATGAAGCCGTCGGCGGGCTGGCCGTTGACGAAGGCGATCACCGCCGGGATCGACTGGATGCCCATCTGGCCGGGGATCGCCGGATGCTCGTCGATGTTCATCTTGACCAGCTTCACCTTGCCGCGGGCGGCGCGCACGGCTTTCTCAAGGATCGGGGTGAGCTGCTTGCACGGTCCGCACCACGGCGCCCAGAAATCGATCAGCACCGGCTGGCGCTTCGATTCCTCGACGACGTCCTTCATGAAGGTCTGGGTGGTGGTGTCCTTGATGAGATCGGCCGCCGCCGGGGCCGCGGCGCCGTTGCCCTGCTCGATAAGTGTCACGTTAACCTCGCCTGATGGTCTGTCTCGCCGGACACCCGGCCCATGCGGCTGTAGATGGCCCGGCGGGCGGCGATTTGCAATCCGCAGGCCCCGCGTCATTTGCCGCCGCCCGGCCGGCGGACGGGGCGCGGGCGGGCGGTGCGGCACGGAGGGAAACCGGCGACGGGGCAGCAGGATAGCCGCTTCGCGCGGAACCCGGCGCACGGGTCGCCATGCCGGCGTGGCGGCCGCTGTCTGACGCCGGGGCGGCCGGTCGCGGTTTATTGGCGCGCCGCGGCTTGAGGCTGTTGCATTCGCGGGCGGCTTTTGGCATAGCTCTGCCGCTCGGCGGTGCGCCGCCGACGCTCGGACGCGGGTGTAGCTCAGGGGTAGAGCACAACCTTGCCAAGGTTGGGGTCGAGGGTTCGAATCCCTTCGCCCGCTCCAGTTTTCCAAGCTGTATCAATAAATTGAGATGGCTGCGCCGGCAGTTTCGCCGCGGTGCGCAGCCCCTGGCTGCCCGGCCGGGCCCATGATCGTTTCCGAGGCGCTTTTTCTATCCGTGGCGTCGGAAGGTGGCCGCGCGCCGACGACGACATAATATGGCGGCTTTCCCGGTTGCAGAGAAGATCGTCTGACCCGGACATCCCGATCATCGCCAGTGCGGCGCGATGCCGTCGGCAAGCGCGTTTCGGAGAGACTGGAGAGACTCATGGGACAACGCAAACCGTTCATCGCATCGCTTGCATTGGCGGCCGCGCTCATTGTCGGCACCGCGGCGGATGCGGAAAGCATCAACGCCGGTACGCGACGCGCCAGCCCGCGTCCCTTCGTCCCTCATGCGGTTGCCGAGTTCAACACGCCGTGGGCCATTGCCTTCCTGCCCGATGGACGTCTGCTGGTCACCGAAAAGCCGGGCCGCATCTTTGTCGTCACCCAGCAAGGCGCCAAGACCGAGGTCGGCAACGTGCCCGCCGTTCTCGCGTCGGGTCAGAACGGCCTGCTCGACATCGCGCCCGCGCCGGACTTCGCAAGCAGTTCGCGAATCTATTTCACGTATGTCGAACCGGGTGACGGCGGCCGCCTGGTGCTGTCGCGCGCGACGCTTTCGGTTTCCGAAAAGGGCGCGACGTTGACCGAGCGCGCCGCGATCTGGCGGCAGACGCCGGCGGGCGGCGGCGGTCAGCCGGGCGGCATCATCGCTTTCGATCCTCAAGGAAAGCATCTGTTTCTGACGGTCGGCGACCGGATGCAGCCGATGACCGCGCAGGACCCGGCGCAGGCGCGCGGCAAGGTTCTGCGTCTCAATCCCGACGGCTCCACGCCCGCCGACAATCCTCATGCCGGCGATGGCGGCGTTCCGGCACAGACCTGGACCACCGGGCACCGCAATCCCTACGGTCTGGCGTTCGCGCCGGACGGCAAGCTCTGGCTGCATGAGATGGGGCCGCGCGGCGGCGACGAGTTGAATCTCATCGAGCCCGGCCGAAACTACGGCTGGCCGTTCGTCTCCAATGGCGACAACTACAACGGCACGCCGATTCCGCGTCACGCGACGCGGCCGGAGTTCGCGCCGCCCGCAGTCTATTGGACTCCGGTCATCGCACCCGCCGGCTTCGCTTTCTACGAGGGGGCGATGTTTCCGCAATGGCGCGGCTCGGCGCTGATCGGCGGCTTGCGGGTCAGCGCCCTGGTGCGCGTGCGTTTCCGATCCGACGGGCAGCCCGACGAGGCCGAGCGCTGGAACATGGGGGCGCGCATTCGCGATGTCGCGGTTGCGCCGGATGGCGCGGTGTGGATCATCGAGGACAGCAATCCGGGTCGCCTGCTACGGCTGACGCCGAAGGACTGAGGCGACGCAGCCGCGTTCGCTGAATCTCTCATTGGACATGACGTGACGACGCATCGCACGCGGCGGTCGTTGCGGTGCGGGCCATGCATCACCTGATGCGCGACAGCTTTCTGACCGCGGCGGCGGGATCGAACCCGAGTTGTTCGGCGAGGTCTATCAGTTCGACCACATCCACGCGCCGCTGACCGCTTTCGAGGCGGGCGACGAACGACTGATACTCCCCGAGCTTCGCCGCCAGTTCGGCCTGGGTCAGCCCGGCGGCTTCGCGCCTCTCGGTCAGGAACGCGATCAGGGCTTTGTGCCGATCCGTTCCAAGCGTCTTGACCACATGCCGCCCCATCCGATGCCAGATGGGGCTTCCCTCTATATCTGATTTTCAGTTATCTTAAATTCAGATATTTGAGACCGGCTGCCGTGAGCGTGAGGTGGAAAGCTGGATCTGGATGGCATGGCTCGTCGCCACGTCGCCCATCTGGGCGACGCTGCTCTGGCATGTGTGGGATTTGGGTCTTCGGCCTCGTCTCCTCCCGACAAGAGAGGTCGAGGCGCTTGCCGACGCGATGATTGCCTTGCACGGGCCCCGCGCCGAGGAGGCCGCCTTCATCGAGGAGGACAGCGCGTGGCGCCGCTCCGAGATTTTCCAGCAAGGGAAATGGCACCGGGTGCGGCGCGAGCTTTGGCGGCGCTATGAGAGAGGCGAATGGGCGGGGCCGTGAGCGTCGATGCGCGCGGCTTCCGCGCCCGGTCGCGGCGCGCTCGTTGTGCTGACGCAAATAACGGCGTGATCGGCGATCGATTTGTTAGTTGCGAACTTGCGTAGCCGCAAAGAGCGCGCGAGGGGCCGCTGCATACTGACACTCGCGAAACACGGACACCGAAGAGGAGAGTGTCATGATCACCCGTCGAACGGCCCTCCTGGGCGCAGCCATCACCGCCCTTCTCGTCGCAGCGCCTGCGCTCGCCGACGATCTCAACCTGCCGCGCCAGGCCGTCGAACTGGTCGCGCCGCCCTTCGTCCACGCCCATGAGCAGGCCACCAAGGCCGGCCCGAAGATCATGGAGTTCAAGATGACGATCCGGGAGAAGGAAGTCGTCATCGACGATGCCGGCACCAAGCTCCAGGCCATGACGTTCAACGGATCGATGCCCGGCCCGATGATGGTGGTGCACGAGGGCGACTACGTCGAACTGACGCTGGTCAACCCCGACACCAACACGATGCCGCACAACATCGACTTCCACGCCGCGACCGGCGCGCTCGGCGGCGGTGCGCTGACCCACGTCAATCCCGGCGAACAGGTGGTGCTGCGCTTCAAGGCGACCCGCACCGGCACCTTCGTCTATCACTGCGCGCCGGAAGGGATGATCCCGTGGCACGTGGTGTCGGGAATGCACGGCGCCATCATGGTGCTGCCGCGCGACGGCCTCAAGGACGGCAACGGCAAGCCGCTGCACTACGACCGCATCTACTATGTCGGCGAGAACGACCTCTACATCCCCAGGGATGAGAACGGGAAGTACAAGTCCTACGGCTCTCCCGGCGAGTCCTACGCCGACACCATGGAGGTGATGCGCAAGCTGGTGCCGACCCACGTCGTGTTCAACGGCCGCGTCGGCGCGCTGACCGGCAAGAACGCCATGACCTCCAAGGTCGGCGAGACGGTGATGATCGTCCACTCGCAGGCCAATCGTGACACCCGGCCTCACCTGATCGGCGGTCACGGCGACTACGTCTGGGAGACCGGCAAGTTCAGCAACCCGCCGGAGAAGGACCTCGAAACCTGGTTCGTCCGTGGCGGCTCGGCGGCGGCGGCGCTCTACACCTTCCGTCAGCCCGGCATCTACGCCTACGTCAACCACAACCTGATCGAGGCGGCTGAACTCGGCGCGACCGCGCACGTCAAGGTCGATGGCGAGTGGAACAACGACCTGATGAAGCAGGTCTCGCCTCCGGGCGCGATCCCGGTCGGCAAGTCCAGCGCGATCGCCCCGACCGTGGTGACACGCTGAGAGCATGATCCCGAAAAGTGGAGACCGGTTTTCGGAAAAGATCATGCTCCAACAAAAATGACTAGCATGATCCCGACAATGCGGATCATGCGTCCCCGAAAGAGACGGAGTCCGATCCGGCATCGCTGAACCGGACTCCGAGCGAGCGGCGAGGCGGCGCGCCGATGCCGGCGCGCCGCGCCCGCCGGGAGGACGGATCATGCGAACCGCAATGACCCTCACACTGGCTTGCGCGGCCGTGGTGCTGGCAAGCCCTCCGGCGACGGCGGCGACAACGCTGCCGGTGCCGCCCACGCCGCCGACGGCCGAAGTCGCCGTCATCAAGGCGACCGATTTTCCCTATCGCGTCGCCGGCGATTTCTCACGCGACGGCCAGCCGGCGACCGCGCCGCTGCGTCAGATGCGGCTCGGCTCTCCGTTGCGGATCATGGTGCGTCAGGTTACCGCCGCCGAATATGCGCGCTGCGTCGATGACGGCGGCTGCCCGCGCATCGCCGGGGCCGAAGCCGCCGAGGACCGGCCGATGGTCGGCGTGAGCTGGCGCGACGCCACCGCTTACGCGCGGTGGATGACGGTCAGGACCGGGCGGCTGCACCGGCTGCCGACCGACGAGGAATGGGTGTTCGCGGCCGCCGAAAAGGCGACCGATGACGCCCTGCCGGTGACGGACACCGTCGACCCGGTGCGCGCCTGGATCGCGCGCTACGAGGCGGAGGCGGGGCGCGAGCGCCCGATGGTGCTCGAACCGCAGCCGATCGGCGCGTTCGGCCGCAACCGCAACGGATTGCAGGACGCGGCCGGCAACGTCTGGGAATGGACCGACACCTGCTTCATCCGCCACGACGTCGATGCCTCGGGCGCGACGCGGGTGACCAACACCAATTGCGGCGTCCGCGTGGTGCAGGGCGCGCACCGCGCCTACATGACCGACTTCATCCGCGATCCGAGCACCGGCGGCTGCGCCGCCGGGGTGCCGCCGGCCAACCTCGGCTTCCGTCTGGTGGTCGAGCAGGAGCGCTGGCCGGGCCTGCGCCGGATCATCGAGCGGGTGGCGGACAGGATGCTGCTGCGGCGGCTGTAACGCCGCCGCCGTAACACGAAAATCGTCATGTTCCGCGAAGGCGGAGTATCCAGTATTCCGTTTCGACAAGGGATTTCCCTTGCGCCCGCCTGGGTTACTGGATCGTCCGCCGGAGCCTGTCATCGGGCCGCGCTTTGCGCGGACCCGTTGGCGGACGATGACGCCTCGTTTCCGGTCGGGCTCTGACGGGCTGTTCGCTACCGGATCGGCGGGGCGTACTGGATGCCGCCTTCGCTCCACAGGTGGTTGAGGCCGCGCGGGATGCCGAGCTTCGAGGCGGTGCCGACGTTGCGGTCGTAGGATTCGGCGTAGTTGCCGACCTGCCGGATAATCCGCACCGCCCAGTCCCTGGTGAGGCCGATGCGCTCGCCATAGGTGCCCTCGGCGCCGACCAGCCGCTTGACGTCCGGCTTCTGCGATTTCAGCGCCTCGTCGATGTTCTTCGACGTCACGCCGAGTTCCTCGGCGTTGAGCATGGCGAAGTGCGACCACTTCACGATGTCGAGCCACTGGCCGTCGCCCTGACGCACCGCCGGCCCCAGCGGCTCCTTGGAGATCACGTCGGGCAGGATGACGTGGTCGTTGGGCGCGGAGAGTTGCAGCCGCTCGGCATAAAGCTGCGAGACGTCGCTGGTGAACACGTCGCAGGTCCCGCTGTCGTAAGCCTTCAGCGTTTTCGTCATGTCGGGAAACGCCATCTCCTGGAATTTCATGTTGTTGGCGCGAAAATAGTCGCCGAGATTGAGCTGGGTGGTGGTGCCCGACTGCACGCAAACCTTGCTGTTGTCGAGTTCCAGCGCCGAGTCCTTGTTGGCGCTCTTGCGGACCATGAAGCCCTGACCGTCATAATAGTTCACCGCGGCGAAGCTCAGGCCGAACTCGGCCTCGCGCGACATCGTCCAGGTCGAGTTGCGCGACAACAGGTCGATGGTGCCCGCTTGCAGCGCCTTGAAGCGGTCCTCGGCGTTGAGCGGGACGTACTTGACCTTGGTGGCGTCGTTGAACACGGCGGCGGCGACCGCGCGGCACAGATCGACGTCGAGACCCGACCACACGCCCTTGTCGTCGGCGTTGGAGAACCCCGGCAGGCCGGTCGAGACGCCGCAGATCAGGTGACCGCGGTCCTTGACCGTCTTCAGCATCTGGGCGTCGGCGCGCTCGGGCGCGGCGAACGCCGCGACGGCGGCGAGACCGACGATGGCGGCGCGGGCGCGGGAGAAATCGAAATTCAGCATGGCACTATCTCGCTCATGAACGGGGCGCGGGACGCGCGGGACGGGCGGCGGATCACAGGGACGGCCGCTGGCGGACGACGACCTTGGTGCCGACCGGCACGCGGCTGTAGAGATCGATCACGTCAGCGTTCACCATCCCGAAGCATCCCGACGACACCGCCTTGCCGATGGTGTCGGGCTGGTTGGTGCCGTGGATGCGATAGACCGTGGCGCCGAGATACATCGCGCGGGCGCCGAGCGGGTTGCCCGGCCCGCCGGCCATGAAGCGCGGCAGATAGGGCTGGCGCTTGATCATTTCCGGCGGCGGCGTCCAGTCCGGCCACTCGGCCTTGCGGGTGATCTTCAGCAGACCCTGCCACTGGAAGCCCTCGCGGCCGACGCGCACCCCGTAGCGGATGGCGCGGCCGTTGCCCTGCACCAGATAAAGGAACCGCTCGGAGGTGTGGACGATGATGGTGCCGGGCGGCTCGGTGGTGCGATACAGCACCATCTGCCGCTGGAACTGCGGCGGCAGTTGCACCGATTCGTCGGGGATGCGGCCGGGCTCGTCGCCGATGCTCATGTCCTCGATCTGGATTTGACTGAAGCCCGGCGATGTCGGCAGCATGACGAGCACGGCCGCTGCCAGGAGCGGCATCCAGAGCAGGCGTCGAAGAAGCATTCGGCGATCCTTGTGGTCGATGACGCGGACCCCGGACGAGGCCGCGAAGCGCGGATGGATGTCGAGCGGATATCAAATCGCACCATGGCGGCGATGGCAAGCCGCAGAGGTGCGGCGGATCAATGCGGCGCGATCCACAGCCGCAGGCCGTAGGCGACGAGCGTCACCGCGCCGACGCCGCCGAGCCATAGCGCGGCGAACCACAACAGGCGTCGCGGCAGCGGAAGCTGCGTGTCGTCGTCGCGCCGCGCCATCAGTGATAGCCGCTCTCGGGGTCCACCTTGCCGCGAAACACCCAGTAGGCCCATCCGGTGTAGATCAGGATGATCGGAATCAGGATCGACACGCCGACCAGCATGAACACCTGGCTGTTTTCCGGCGCGGCCGCCTGCCAGATGGTGATGCTGCGCGGCACGATGTAGGGATACATGCTGATGCCGAGCCCGGCATAGGACAGCGCGAACAGCACCAGCGCCAGCAGGAACGGCCAATGATCCTGCCGCCGCGCCAGGCTGCGCAGCGACAGCGCGGCCACCGCCGCCACCGCGACCGGCACCGGCGCGGTGAACAGAATGTTCGGCCAGGCGAACCAGCGCCGCGCGTATTCGGCGTCGAGGAACGGCGTCGCCAGGCTGACCACGCCGATCGCGCCGAGCATCGCGATCAACAGCCACCAGCTCAGGCGATAGGCGCGCTCGCGCAATTCTCCGGTGGTCTTCATCACCAGCCAGGTCGCGCCGAGCAAGGCGTAGCCGATGACCAGCGCGACGCCGGTCAGGACGCTGAACGGCGTCAGCCAGTCCCACCAGCCGCCGGCATAGGCGCGCTCAGTCACCTTGATGCCTTGCAGGATGGCGCCGAGCGCGATGCCCTGCGCCAGCGCCGCGACCAGCGAGCCGCCGGCGAAGGCAAGGTCCCAGCGGTTGCGCTCGCGCTGCGAGCGCCAGCGGAATTCGAAGGCGACGCCGCGAAAGACCAGGCCGAGCAGCATGGCGATGATCGGCGTGTAGAGCGCCGGCATCAGCACCGCATAGGCCAGCGGAAACGCCGCGAACAATCCGCCGCCGCCGAGCACCAGCCATGTCTCGTTGCCGTCCCACACCGGGGCGACGCTGTTCATCATGACGTCGCGATGGTCCTTGCGCGGAAACAGCGGGAACAGGATGCCGATGCCGAGATCGAAGCCGTCCATCACGACATAGACGAACACCGCGAAGGCGATGATGAAAGCCCAGACCAGGGCGATTGTCGAAACCTGATCCATGGCGCTCACCGTTTCGCGTAGGTCGCAACACCCGAGGCGGGCGTGATGCCGGCGGCGTGGCTCGGCTCGTCGCCGCGCGGGCCTTCCTCGCCGGCGTGCGGCGGCTGCGCCATCAGGCGCAGGATGTAGACGACACCGGCGGCGAACAGCAGGAAGTAGACGACCGCGAAGGCGATCAGCGACGAGGCGACCGCCGGCGCGGCCAGCGGCGACACTGAATCGGCGGTGCGCAGCAGGCCGTAGACCGTGAACGGCTGGCGACCGACCTCGGTGGTGAACCAGCCGGCCAGCACCGCGACGAAGCCGGCCGGCGCCATCGCCATGGCGAAATAATGCAGCGGCCGGGAGTCGTACAGCCGGCCGCGCCAGCGCAGCCACAGGCTCAGGAGGCCGAGGCCCACCATCAGGAAGCCGAGCCCCACCATGACGCGGAACGACCAGAACACCACCGGCACCGGCGGCCAGTTTTCACGCGGCACGGTGTCGAGCCCGGCCAGCGGCGCGTCGAGCGAATGCTTGAGGATCAGCGACGACAGCTTTGGAATCTGGACGGCGTAATCGACTTTCGCCCCCGCCTGATCGGGCAGGCCGAACAGGATCAGCGGCGCGCCGTCGGGATGGCTCCGGTAGTGGCCCTCCATCGCCATCACCTTGGCGGGCTGGTGCGCCAGCGTGTTGAGGCCGTGCTGGTCGCCGGCGACAATCTGGATCGGCGCGACGATCGTCGCCATCCACATCGCCATCGAGAACATGACGCGCGCGCCCTCGCGCTGCGGATCGCTCAGCAGGTGAAACGCGCCGACGCCGCCGACCACCAGCGCCGTGGTGAGATAAGCGGCCAGCACCATATGCACGAGGCGGTAGGGGAACGACGGGTTGAAGATCACCTTCCACCAATCGGCGGCGACGAACTGCCCGGCCTCGTTGACGGCGTAGCCCGCCGGCGTCTGCATCCACGAATTGGCCGACAGAATCCAGAACGCCGAGATCAGCGTGCCGACGGCGACCATCAGCGTGGCGATGAAGTGCAGGCGCGGCCCGACCTTCTTGAGGCCGAACAGCATGACGCCGAGAAAGCCGGCTTCGAGAAAGAACGCGGTCAGCACCTCGTAGGCCATCAGCGGGCCGATCACCGGCCCGGTCTTGTCGGAGAACGCCGCCCAGTTGGTGCCGAACTGGTAGGACATCACCACGCCCGACACCACGCCCATGCCGAAGACGATGGCGAAGATCTTCAGCCAGTAATTGAACAAAGCGAGAAAGACCTCGCGTCTGGTCCACAGCCACAGCGCCTCCAGCACCGCGAGGTAGCTCGCGAGCCCGATCGAGAAAGCGGGAAACACGATGTGGAACGACATCGTGAATGCGAACTGCGCGCGGGCGAGAACGACTGCGTCAAGACCATCGAGCATGAGGCGGACCTCCGGCGAAGCACGGTGAGGATGATCGCGCGTCGCCCGCCTGACAAGCGGCTGACCGCCTCTGACGGGAGAGGCACTTGACCAGTGACGGCGGCGATGCTGAACATCCGATGAATGGCCCGAATGCGCGCTTCACAATAATTTGCCTGACAAAGCGCCGACGGCGTTGAAACGTTCCCGGCCTCGGCTAGGATTGCGCGGTTTTGACACGGCAACGCGCCGGGGAGAACGACAATGACAACGATCCATCATCTCGGAATGAATCATCTCAAATTGCTTTGTGCGGCGGCGGTGTCCGGCTTCGCCATGCTGTCGGTGACGGTGCCGGCTCACGCGCTGACCGCACAGGAATGCAGCGCCAAATATCAGGCCGCCAAGACGGCGGGCACGCTGAACGGCCAGAAGTGGAACGACTTCCGCAAGACCCAGTGCGCCGATGCCGCGGCCGCGGCGCCCGCAGCCACGCCCAATAGCGCACCCAAGACCACCGCGACGGCGCCGGCCGCGGCCGCGCCGGCCGCCATCGGCAACGCCCGGTTCCCGAGCGCGATCGATCCGAAATACGCCAAGGAAAAGCCGAGCAAGGCGCGGATGCACACCTGCGTCGATCAGTACAATGCCAACAAGGCGGCCAACGCCAATGGCGGCCTGAAATGGATTCAGAAGGGCGGCGGCTATTACAGCGAATGCAACAAGCGGCTGAAGGGCGCGGCGTAATGGCTGATCTCTCGCGCCGTCGCGCGCTCACCGTGCTGGGAGTCGTCGCGGGCGGCGCAGGCTTCGGATTGCCGGCGGCGCGGGCCGCCGCCGGCAATGGTGTGTCGGAGGATGAGGTGCTGTCGGAAGCGGCGGTGCTGCGCGACCCGGCGATTCCGGCGGCTGGCAACCGCGACGGCGACGTCACCATCGTCGAGTATTTCGATTATCAGTGCCCGTACTGCCGCAAGATCGAACCGGAATTGCAGCAGGTGGCGCAGGACGACGGCCACGTCCGGCTGGTGTTCAAGAACTGGCCGATCCTCGGCGGCGCGTCGGTCTACGCGGCGCGGATCGCGCTGGCGGCCGCCTATCAGGATAAATACGTCGCGGCGCACGAGGCGCTGATCGGCCTCAACAGCCGGCTGACCGAGGACAAGGCCCGCGAGTTGCTCGCCGGCGCCGGGATCGACGTCGCGCGCGCCACGCGCGATCTCGACGCCCGCGCCACCGACATCGACGCGGTGCTGGCGCGCAACAACGATCAGGCCAAGGCATTCGGCTTTCGCGGCACGCCGTCGTTCATCATCGGCAAGTTTCGGGTGCCGGGCATCCTGACCATGGCGCAGTTCGATCAGGCCATCGCCGACGCCCGCGCCGCCGCCAAGGCGAAGACGAAATAGCATCGCATTGTCGCAGACGGAATCGCGGGGGCATCGCTTGCCGGATGTGGTGCGGGTGGAGGGACTCGAACCCCCAAGCCTTTTGGGCAACGCATTTTGAGTGCGCCGCGTCTACCAGTTCCGCCACACCCGCATGATTTTGGGCCGCCCTCGCGCGCGGCGCACAGACCTATAAGGTCCCGAAAATCCGGTGGCAACCCAAATCAGGTGCGGTCCAGGGCGGCGAGGCGGTCGGCCTCGTCGAGGTCGGCGGGGGTATTGGCGTTGAAGAAGGGATCGCGCGGCGTGACCGGCCATTCGGCGGCGGCCACAGCGTAGCCGGCCATCCAGCGGCCGACTGCGCGGCGGCCCTCATCGACCACCGCCCGCCGCAGGTCGTCGCGCAGCGTCAGACTCCATAGTGCGATCACGTGATGGCGCTGGCCGCCTGACGCCGCGACCGCCAGCGGCGCATCCTCCCGGGCCCGTGCGTAAAACAGCCGGGCGACCAGATCGTCGGGCAGGAACGGGCAGTCGGCGGCGGCGCTCAGCATCCAGCGCGCATCCGGCCGGTTCGCCGCCACCCAGTCGAGCCCGGCGAGGATCCCGGCGAGCGGCCCGGCGAAGCCGTCCACCGCGTCGGACACCACCGGCAGGCCGAACGCGGAAAACCGCGTCGGATCGCCGTTGGCGTTGAGGATCAGGGCGTCGCATTGCGGCTCCAGGCGGGCGATGACCCGCGCCAGCAGGCTTTGCCCGCCGACGCGGCGCATCGGCTTGTCGCCGCCGCCCATCCGCCGCGCCAGACCGCCCGCCAGCAGCACTCCGATGATTTTGTCACCGTCGCTCGCCATCGCCCTTGCGCTTGTGCCTTTCATCATATGGCCCGACCGGCGATCGGCCGCATTTCGCGCCGCGCCCGCCGCGCGTTATGGTATCGCCAAAGCTCATCGGCCAGAAGGCGTTCGGAGTCGGGCGGCCGGGGATGCGATGACTGCCGGCGGGCGGATCATGCCGCGCGCGCGGCAGCCGGAAAGCAAGGGAATGACCCAACTGTTCGACAACTGTTTCGCCGCCGGGCCGCCGGTGATGTCGGTGGACGACGCGGTGGCGTTGATCACCGCGCGGGTCAAGGCGGTGGACGGGGTCGAGACGGTGCCGCTGCGCCGCGCCAACGGCCGCGTGCTGGCGGCCGATCTGGTGGCGCCGGTGCCGCTGCCGCTGTTCACCAATTCAGCCGTGGACGGCTATGCGGTGGACGGCGCCGGGCTGCCGGCGAGCGCCCCGTGCGCCGTCCCGGTCAGCGGCCGGGTGGCGGCGGGCACGGCGGAGCTGTCGCCGTTGTCGCCCGGCCACGCCGCGCGGATTTTCACCGGCGCACCGCTGCCGGCGGGCGCCGACACCGTCTTCATGCAGGAGGATGTCGGCATCGACGCCGACGGCCGCGCCGTGCTGCCACCGGGATTGCGCCCCGGCGCCAACGTCCGCATCGCGGGCGAAGACGTCGCCGCCGGCAGCGTGGCGCTGCGCGCCGGCACCCGGCTGCGGCCGCAGGAGGTGGCGCTGGCGGCGGCGCTCGGTCAGGCGGAGCTTGTGGTCCGCCGCCGCATCCGCGTCGCGGTGGCCTCCACCGGCGACGAGGTGGTGCCGCCCGGCGCGCCGCGCCGCCCCTCCCAGCTTTTCGACTCCAACCGCTTCATGCTGATGGCGCTTGCCGAGCAGCTGGACTGCGAGGTCGCCGACCTCGGCATCCTGCCCGACGACCCGGCGCGGGTGGCTTCGAGCCTGAAGGCGGCGGCCGCGACCTCGGACCTGATCCTGACCTCGGGCGGGGTGTCCGCCGGCGAGGAGGACCACGTCCGCGCGGGGATCGAAAGCGTCGGCCAACTCGTGCTGTGGCGCATGGCGATCAAGCCGGGTCGCCCCGTCGCCATGGGGGTGGTGGACGGCACGGCGCTGATCGGGCTGCCGGGAAACCCGGTCGCGAGCTTCGTGACCTATACTTATGTGGTGCGGCCGACCGTGCTGTCGCTCTCCGGCGCGCTTCAGACCCGGACCATGGCGATGCCGGTGCGCGCGGCGTTTCACCACGACAAGAAGCCGGGCCGCCGCGAATATGTCCGCGCCCAACTGCGCCGGGCGGCGGACGGCAGCGTCGAGGCGGTCAAGTTCCAGCGCGACGGCGCGGGAATGCTGTCGTCGCTGGTGGAAACCGACGGCCTGGTCGAACTCGGCGAGGCCGTCACCCGCGTCGCGCCCGGCGACATCGTCGGTTTCCTGGCTTATTCAAGCCTAGGTTGAACTTTTGCTTCCTGCTTTTGGCGCAATCATCCGCTTGCCCCTACCCTACCGGGAAGGGAGAGGGACAAAGGGTGAGAGGCCGGCTGCCCGTGTCGGCCAATGGCCGACACAACGCGGGACCCCCGCGGTTGACGCTCCGTCCGGCGGTCGTCATGGTGCCGGCCATGACGCTGACCAAACTCGATCTGACCGGCCTGAAATGCCCGCTGCCGGTCTTGCGGACGCGCAAGGCGCTGCGACGGCTCGCACCCGGCGACCGGCTGGAGGTGCATTGCTCCGACCCGCTGGCGGCGATCGACATTCCGCACCTGATCGCCCAGACCGGCGATCACGTCGAGATAACGCGGCATGCTGAGACGCAAACGGTGTTCGTGATCGAGAAGGCGGCGATTCCGGCGGCTTAAATCCGTAGCGTTTCATGCTTCGACGGAAAATCCATCATTTCACAAGATGAGCGCGCGGGTCATGTCCGCGCATGACGAACCGTGATTCCGCAAAGAGACTCTAGCGGTATGCGATGCCGTCGCGCACGGTGCGGAAGCGGTTGAACGCCTCCTGCCAATGGTCGCGCGGCGCGCTGCCGATGACCCGCACCGCGGTGCCGCCGGAGCCGAACCGCAGCCATTGCACCACCGTCACCGGGATTCCGTCCTTGCCGCTGAGCGCGTCGATGCGCGTCTCGTAGCCCGGCCCGCCGTCGATCCGGATCGGTTCGGCCATCGTGATGCGGCCCTCGCGCAGACCGGGAATGAGGGCGGCTGCCTGCTGGGCGAAACGGGCGCGGTCGTCGGGCCTGTCCGGCACCGAGCCGACGATTCCCAGCACCATGAACGGCGCGGTCTCGATCGCGGCGGCCTCGTCGACATCGGCGAGCATGACCGCGCCGCCCGGCGTCAGCGTCCGCACCGATTTGAAGCCGCCCCGTTCGGTCACCTTGAACGGCAGCGTCCCCAACTGCTCCTCCACCGGGACGCTCGGACGGACACCGACGGAGGCGAACATCTTGCGGATGGCGTCGTCGGTATAAATTCGGTTGGCGTTCTCGGGCACCTGAACCGCGATGAAGCCGGAGAACGTCCCGCCCGACAGGATCATGGAATAGCGGCGGACCGAACCGGCGCCGTCCTTGCCCGTCTCCACGGTGTAGAACGCCTGGCCGGCGGCCGTCTCGACGGTCTCGGGCTTGATGCCGTTGGCGCCGTCGGGATTTTTCTTGAACGTCGCCTCGACCTCGCGATAGGCCGCCGCCGGCAGTTCGGTCATCAGCACCCGGACGCTGCGATCCTCGGTCTCGAAACCGACGAAGGTTTTGGCGGGCGCGAGCCCGACCAGCGGAACCAGACCGAGCCGCGAGCCCGCCGGATAGACCGGATCGGCGGCGAACAGCGGCCCCGCCCACAGCGTGGCGACGATGACGACAGCGAAAAGGCGAAGAAGGTGTTTCATGGAGAATCTTATTGGGTGCGTATTGAGGCCGTTCAATGGTCGGCCAGGGCGCCGGTTTTGCCAAGAGCATTCCTGACGCAGGTTTCCCTCACGCAATTCCTCTCTTTCGCAGACGTTATCACATACCTTTTCCGAACCGGCGCGACGGCGGCCGGTTCGTGTCGCCCGCCATCAGCCGGATCGGGCCGGGCGCAAGCGCCGGAAATCTTCGCGCGAACAGGCGTTTTCGCGCGCCGCGGGCGTCGCCGGTCCTTGCGGGCCACACCCCCCCTCCTATATGAGGCTCACGATCGCAGTCTCGCGAACATTCGATATTTGGGGGGTTGGACCGGGGCGCCGTCAGGGCCCAGCCGACCAGCCGCAACAAGAAGGATATCAGGACCATGGGAAAGGTCATTGGGATCGATCTCGGTACCACCAATTCGTGCGTCGCCGTCATGGACGGCAAGAACCCGAAGGTGATCGAGAACTCCGAAGGTATGCGCACCACGCCCTCGATCGTCGCCTTCAGCGACGACGGTGAGCGGCTGGTCGGGCAGCCTGCGAAACGTCAGGCCGTCACCAATCCCGAACGCACCATTTTCGCCGTCAAGCGACTGATCGGCCGCCGCTATGACGATCCGACGGTCGAGAAGGACAAGAAGCTCGTCCCCTACAAGATCGTCAAGGCATCCAACGGCGACGCCTGGGTCGAGGCCGACGGCCAGACCTATTCGCCCTCGCAGGTGTCGGCCTTCATCCTCCAGAAGATGAAGGAAACCGCCGAGGCCCATCTCGGCCAGAAGGTCGAACAAGCCGTCATCACCGTTCCCGCTTATTTCAACGACGCCCAGCGCCAAGCCACCAAGGACGCCGGCAAGATCGCCGGCCTTGAAGTGCTGCGCATCATCAACGAGCCGACCGCGGCGGCGCTCGCCTATGGTCTCGACAAGGCCAAGCAGGGCGTCATCGCCGTCTACGACCTTGGCGGCGGCACCTTCGATATCTCGATCCTCGAGATCGGCGACGGCGTGTTCGAGGTGAAGTCCACCAACGGCGACACCTTCCTCGGCGGCGAGGACTTCGACATGCGGCTCGTCGGCTATCTCGCCGATGAATTCCAGAAGGAGCAGGGCATCAACCTGCGCAACGACAAGCTGGCGTTGCAGCGCCTGAAGGAAGCGGCCGAGAAGGCCAAGATCGAGCTGTCGTCCACGACGCAGACCGAGATCAACCTGCCGTTCATCACCGCCGATCAGTCCGGCCCGAAGCACCTGACGATGAAGCTGACGCGCGCCAAGTTCGAGGCGCTGGTCGATGACCTCGTGCAGAAGACCATCGAGCCGTGCCGCAAGGCGCTCAAGGACGCCGGGCTCTCGGCCGGCGAAGTCGGCGAGGTGGTTCTGGTCGGCGGCATGACCCGCATGCCGAAGATCCAGGAAGTCGTGAAGCAGTTCTTCGGCAAGGAGCCGCACAAGGGCGTCAACCCGGACGAAGTCGTCGCGATCGGCGCGGCGATCCAGGCCGGCGTGTTGCAGGGCGACGTCAAGGACGTGCTGCTGCTCGACGTCACCCCGCTGTCGCTCGGCATCGAGACGCTGGGCGGCGTGTTCACCCGCATCATCGATCGCAACACCACGATCCCGACCAAGAAAAGCCAGGTGTTCTCGACCGCGGAGGACAACCAGAACGCCGTCACCATCCGCGTCTTCCAGGGCGAGCGCGAGATGGCGGCCGACAACAAGATGCTCGGCCAGTTCGACCTGATGGGCATTCCGCCGGCCCCGCGCGGGATGCCGCAGATCGAGGTGACGTTCGACATCGACGCCAACGGCATCGTCAACGTGTCGGCCAAGGACAAGGCGACCGGCAAGGAGCAGCAGATTCGTATCCAGGCGTCGGGCGGTCTGTCGGAAGCCGACATCGAGAAGATGGTCAAGGAGGCGGAAGCGAACGCCGCCGAGGACAAGAAGCGCCGCGAGGCGGTCGACGCCAAGAACCACGCCGACGCGCTGGTGCATTCGACCGAGAAGGCGCTGGCCGAGCACGGCTCCAAGGTCGCCGACAGCGATCGCCGCGCCATCGAGGATGCGCTCGGCGACCTCAAGGAAGCGCTGAAGGGCGACGATGCCGAGGCCATCAAGACCCGGAGCAACACGCTGGCGCAGGTGTCCATGAAGCTCGGCGAGGCGATGTACAAGCAGCAGGCCGAGAGCGACGCCGCCAAGGACGCGGCGAAGGACGATGTCGTCGATGCCGAGTTCACCGAGGTTGACGACGACAAGAACGACAAGAAGTCGGCCTAACCGTCAGGGATCGACGGCCATGGCGTGCGATGGTTGTGCGACGAATGCCCCCGGGCGCGCCCCGGGGGCCGGGGGGACAACGACAATGCCCGGGGGTGGCGCAGCGCGTTCCGGCAGTAACGGTTGCGGGGGGCGCTGATGTCGGCGAAACGCTGCTATTACGAAACGCTTGAAGTCGATCGGTCGGTTTCCGACGCCGGCCTGAAAGCCGCATTCCGCAAGCTCGCGATGAAGTGGCATCCGGACCGCAATCCCGGCGACCAGGTCAGCGAAGTCCGCTTCAAGGAAATCAACGAAGCCTACGAGGTCCTCAAGGACAAGAACAAGCGCGCGGCCTATGACCGCTTCGGCCATGCCGCTTTCGAACAGGGCCATGGCGGCGGCGGGCCGGGCTTCGGCGCGGGCTTTGCGTCGTCGTTCTCCGATATCTTCGAGGACCTGTTCGGCATGGCCGGACAGCGCGGCCGCGGCGGCCGCGAGCGCGGCGCCGACCTGCGCTACAACATGGAGATCACGCTGGAGGAAGCCTTCGCCGGCAAGACCGCGCAGATCGAAATTCCGGTGTCGGTGACCTGCGAAGCCTGTTCCGGCACCGGCGCCAAGGCCGGCACCAAGCCCAAGACCTGCGCGATGTGCGGCGGCGCCGGCCGCGTCCGTCAGGCGCAAGGCTTCTTCACGCTGGAACGCACCTGCCCCGGCTGTCAGGGGCGCGGCCAGACCATCGAGGACCCCTGCCCGTCCTGCGCCGGTTCCGGGCGGGTGACGCGGGACCGCACGCTCTCCGTCAATATCCCGGCGGGCGTCGAGGACGGAACCCGCATCCGGCTCGCCAACGAGGGCGAGGCCGGCGTCCGCGGCGGCCCGCCCGGCGACCTCTATATTTTCCTGTCGCTGGCGTCGCACCCCTTCTTCCAGCGCGACGGCGCCGACCTGCATTGCCGGGTTCCGATCTCGATGGTGGCGGCCGCGCTCGGCGGCGAGTTCGAGGTTCCGACCATCGACAAGGCCAAGGCCAAGGTCAAGGTGCCGTCCGGCACCCAGTCCGGCCGCCGCTTCCGCATCGCCGGCAAGGGAATGCCTGTATTGCGTTCCCGGCAGACCGGCGACATGTACGTCCAGGTCGTGGTGGAAACGCCGCAGAACCTCACCCGGAAACAGCAGGAACTTCTGGCCGAGTTCGAGAAGCTGTCGTCCGGTGCGACGCAGCCGGAGGCGGTGGGTTTCTTCACCAAGGTCAAGGACTTCTTCGGCAGCCGCAGCGCCGCGCAATAAGCCTTTCGCTTGACCGGTTTCGCGGCGCGCGTTACGTCTTTGTGACTGGAAGTTGATATCCCGTCGCCGTGGCCCCTTTCTGGGTGCGAAATGTCCCTGCAATCATCCGTGCGCGCGTTGAAGAAGCAGCCCCGTCTCGACGACGAGGTCCGCTTCCTTCGCTCATGGATCGAGAAGCCGCTGCACATGGGCGCGGTGATGCCGTCGAGCCGCGTGCTCGCCCGCACCATGGCGCAATATGTCGATGCCCATGCGTCGGGGCCGGTGGTCGAGCTGGGGCCGGGGACCGGAGCCATCACCAACGCGCTGATCGAGCACGGCGTCGAGCAAAGCCGGCTGGTGCTGGTGGAATACAATCCCGGCTTCTGTGCGTTGCTGCGCGACCGCTACCCACAGGCCACCGTGGTGCAGGGCGACGCCTACATGCTGCGGGATGCGCTGGGAAAGGTGCTGAAAGCGCCGGCCTCGGCGGTGGTGTCGGGCCTGCCGCTGGTCACCAAGCCGATGCTGACCCGGCTGAAGCTGATCCGCGACGCCTTCTCGGCGCTGACGCCGGGCGCGCCGTTCGTGCAGTTCACCTATTCGGTGACGCCGCCGATCCCGAAGTCGCTGCCGGGTGTCGCGACCGAAGCCTCGGAACGCATCTGGATGAACCTTCCGCCGGCGCGGGTCTGGGTGTACCGCAAGGGCTGACCCTCCGCTTCGGGTGCGGTGGAGGCGAAGCGGACACGACATGATTCATGCGAACTGACCCGAGGCGGCCTCAAGCATGAACCCGGTGAAAATCCTGGTGATCCCGGGCTCTCTGCGCACCGGCTCGCACAACGTGCGGCTGGCGGGCGCGGCGATGGCGGAACTGGTCGAAGCCGGCGCCGACGTCTCGCTGATCTCGCTCGCGGACTATCCGCTGCCGATCTACGACGGCGATCTCGAAGCGGGTTCCGGCGTGCCGGCACCGGCGGTCAACCTGAAGCGGCAAATCGGCGCGCATGACGGCGTGCTGCTGGTCAGCCCGGAATACAACTCCTCGCCGCCGCCGCTGCTCAAGAACGCGCTCGACTGGGTGACGCGGGTGCGCGAGCGCAACGAGCCGCCGGGACAGGCGCTACGCGGGCGGCCGTTCGCGCTGGCCTCGGCCTCGACCGGACGGTTCGGCGGCGCGCGCTGCCTGATGATGCTGCGGCTGATGCTGTCCGGCTGCCGTATCACCGTCATTCCCAACCAGCTTTCGCTGTCGTTCGCCGATCAGGCTTACGACGACATGGACCGGCTCCGGCACGGCAACGACCGCGACATGCTCAAGGCGCTGGCGCGGCAGTTGATCGAGGTCGCCGAACAGATGAGGCAACATGGCTGAACCCGCGATCCCGCCCCGCGACCGGCTGATCGTCGCGCTCGATGTCCCCGGCGTCGAAGCCGCCGAGGCGATGATCGCGCGGCTCGGCGACAGCGTGACGTTCTACAAGATCGGCTATCAGCTTGCCTACGCCGGCGGCTTGCCGCTGGTCCGGCAACTGGCGGATCGCGGCAAGAAGGTGTTTCTCGACCTCAAGCTGCACGACATCGGCAACACCGTCGCACGCGGCGTCGAGAGTGTGGCGGGTCTCGGCGCGACGTTCCTGACCGTCCATGCCTACCCACAGACCATGCAGGCGGCGGTCGAGGCGGTGACCGGCTCAGGGCTAAAGATTCTCGCGGTCACCGTACTGACCTCCTACGACGAGGCCGACCTCGCCGCCGCCGGCTACCGGCTCGGCGTCTCCGATCTGGTGCGCCACCGCGCCGGGCAGGCGAAGGCGCTCGGTGTCCATGGGCTGGTGTGCTCGGCCGAGGAAGCCGCGAGCCTCCGCCCGCTCGTGGGCGCGGGCATCGACCTGGTGACGCCGGGCATCCGCCCCGCCGGCAGCGACGCCGGCGATCAGAAGCGGATCATGACGCCGGCGCGGGCGATCGCGGCGGGAGCCGACTATCTGGTGGTCGGCCGGCCGGTGATGGCGGCGCCCGACCCCAAAGCCGCGGCCGATGCGATCGTGGCCGAGATCGAACACACAATACGCTGAAGCGGAGGATGGCATGGCGAAAGGCTACTGGATCGGGCGCGTCGATGTTCACAACCTGGACGGCTACAAGCAATACGTCGCGGAAAACGGCCCCGTCTTCAAGAAATACGGCGGCCGGTTCCTGGTGCGCGGCGGTCCGTTCGAGTGCAAGGAAGGCACCTCGCGCTCGCGCAACGTGGTGATCGAGTTCAAGGACTACGCCACCGCGCTGGCCTGCTACAACTCGCCGGAATACGCCCGGCTGGTCGAGATGCGCAAACCGCACAGCGAGGGCGACATCGTGGTGATCGAGGGCTACGACGGCCCGCAGCCGTAACGCGGCCTCGGTTGCCGGAACGCTCTCGCCCGGCTATACCGCGACATCACCGGGCCCAAGCCATATCGGACACGCCATGGCGGACATGCGATTGATCGTTGCGGGAGCCGGCGGCCGGATGGGCCGCACGCTGGTGCGCGCCATTTCGGAAACCGGCGGGGCCGTCGTCACCGGCGCACTCGAAGCGCCGGGCTCGCAATGGATCGGGCAGGATGCCGGCACCCTGGCGGGACTGCCGGCCAACGGCATCAAGGTGTCGGCCGACCTGTGGTCGCTCTCCGCCGACGCCGATGGCATTCTCGATTTCACCGTGCCGCGCGCCACCATCGCCAATGTCGCCATCGCCGCGCAGCGCGGCCTCGTGCATGTGATCGGCACCACCGGCCTTTCGGCTTCCGATTACGCCATCATCAAGAGCGTGACGCAGCAGGCCATCGTCGTGCAGGCCGGCAACATGAGTCTCGGCGTCAACCTGCTCGCCGCGCTGGTCAAGCGCGTGGCGCGCGCGCTCGATCCCGGCTTCGATATCGAGATCGTCGAGATGCACCACAAGGCCAAGATCGATGCGCCGTCCGGCACCGCGCTGATGCTCGGCGAGGCCGCCGCCGCCGGCCGCAACGTCGCGCTGCACGATCACTCGGCGCGCGGCCGCGACGGCATCACCGGCGCGCGGCGCGAAGGCGACATCGGTTTTGCCTCGCTGCGCGGCGGCACCGTCACCGGCGATCACACCGTGATCTTCGCCGGGCCCTATGAGCGCATCGAACTCACCCACAAGGCCGAGGATCGCATGATCTTCGCGCACGGCGCGCTGAAGGCGGCGCTGTGGGCGCGCGGCCAATCGCCGGGGCTGTATTCGATGGCCGACGTGCTGGGCCTGAGCGATTTTTAGAGTCTTTGTTGTGACGCGTTTTCTTCACGCGAACCGGTTTCCACTTCGCTCGAAAACGCTATAAAAGCCGCATCGCGCGTTCGCGCCGGGATGCGATCATCGAAAACCACGAAGTGGAATTGGAAAGAATGAGCGACCGACTTCTCGTCCTCGTGCGGCACGGCCAGAGCGAATGGAATCTGAAGAACCTGTTCACCGGCTGGAAGGATCCCGACCTCACCGAGCAGGGACGGAGCGAAGCCGTGGAAGCCGGGCGCAAGCTGAAGGCGCAGGGCTTCACCTTCGACGTCGCCTTCACGTCGGCGCTGACGCGCGCGCAAAACACCCTCGACATCATCCTGCGCGAGATGGGACAGAGCGGCGTGCCGATCCACAAGAATCTGGCGCTCAACGAACGCGACTACGGCGATCTCTCCGGCCTCAACAAGGACGAGGCGCGCAAGAAATGGGGCGACGAGCAGGTCCACGTCTGGCGGCGTTCCTACGACGTGCCGCCGCCCGGCGGCGAGAGCCTGAAGGACACGCTGGCGCGCGCGCTGCCGTATTTCGTGCAGGAGATTCTGCCGTGCGTGCTGCGCGGCGAGCGCACGCTGGTCACGGCGCACGGCAACTCATTGCGCGCGCTCATCATGGTGCTGGAGAAACTGACGCCTGAAACCATTCTCAAGCGCGAACTCGCCACCGGCGTGCCGGTGATCTATCGCCTCAACGCCGACGCGACCGTTGCGTCGGTGCTCGATCTCGCGGCGTAAACGGAAACACACGGGTGCAATTCTCGCAGAGTCATTGCCGGGCTTGACCCGGCAATCCATCATTTCTGGAAAGATGGATGCCAGGATCAAGTCCGGGCATGACAAATGATGATGCCGACAGAGCGGGAAACCTTACGCCGCGCCGACCTGTCCGGCTTCCCAGCCGAGCATCGCCTGCTTGCGGGTGATGCCCCAGTGATAGCCGGTCAGCGCGCCGCTCTTGCCGATCACGCGATGACACGGCACCACGAAGGACACCGGATTGCGGCCGACCGCGGCCCCGACCGCGCGCGCGGCTTTCGGACTTCGCACCTGGTTTGCGATATCCGAATAGGTGGCGGCGCGCCCCATCGGAATCGTCAGCAGCGATTCCCAGACGCGGACCTCGAAATCGGTGCCGATCAGCACCACGCGCAGCGGCTGGTCGGGCCGCCACAACCGCGTGTCGAAGATGCGTTGCGCCAGCGCGGCGGTGCCCGCATGATCCTCGACGTAATCGGCGCGCGGCCAGCGCCGCCGCATGTCGGCCAGCGCCGTCGCCTCGTCGCCGGGATCGGCGAAGGCGAGCCCCGCGAGGCCGCGTTCGCTGGCGATCACGATCGCGGTGCCGAACGGCGAGGGATGAAAGCCGTAGCGCAGCGTCATGCCCGCGCCGCCCGCCTTCCACTCGCCCGGCGACATCGCCTCGTGCGTCACGAACAGATCATGCAGCCGGCCCGGTCCCGACAGGCCGGATTCCAGCGCGGCGTCGAGGACACTGGCCTCCTCGCGCAGCAGGCTTTTGGCGTGGTCGAGCGTCAGCGCCTGCATGAAGGCTTTCGGCGTCAGCCCGGCCCAGCGGCGGAACAGATGGTGCAGTTCGTCCGGCGTCAGTCCGGACGCATCGGCGATGGCCTCGATGGTCGGCTGCGCGCGCCAGTGCGCGGAGATGAAAGCGATGGCGCGGCGCACGCTGTCGTAGTCGCGCAATGCCGCGTCCTGCGATCCCGGTTTGGCGAGGCGGTGCTCATGAATGGCGAGATTCATCATGATGCCGATGTAAGGCTTTGCCGGCGCCGGCACCACCCGTTTCCCGACAAGGTTCAACGCGCGGGATGGTGATAGACCGGGCCGCGGCGCGCGGCCTGCAACGCGCTGGTGAGCGCGCTGGCGAAGCTCGATTTCTCGTCGGGTCCGAGGAACTGGGCGATGGCGAGAGTGCGCCCGCGCGACACCAGCGACAGCCGCTCGATGCCATATTCGGCGTGAACCTTCTGGTCGAGCCGCACCCACAGCGGATTGAAGACCCACTCGGTGGCGTGGCCGCGATGATTGATCCGGCGCACCCGCAGTTCGGAATGCGTCATCGAGATTTCCTCGACCGCCTTGGCGTCGCGGAAGTTGATCCGGAACGCCCAGTAGATCGCCAGGATGTCGAGCAGGAAAAAGCCGAGCACCGGCCACGCGCCCCTGAACAGGAAGACCATGCCGGCGGTGAAGTTGACGACGCTGATGACCGCCATCAGTACGATGAAGCTCTTGCGGCTCAATGAGCGATGCGGCACCAGAAGCGCCGAAAACAGTTCCGGCTCCGGGGCGTCGGTCAGGTCAAAGGCGTTGCCTGCGGTCATGACCTGTCATTATACCCGATCATGGTCAAAAGCACGCGCCCATCCGCCTCCCGGTCCAGATCGGCCCTCCCCCGACCGGCGAAAAAGCCTCGCGGGACTCTTGCGGCAAAACCGCGGCGGACCGGCGCGGCCAAATCCCCGGTCGCAGCCGGGGCGAAGCCCGCCCCCAAATCGCCCAGGTCGCCCAAGCCGTGGACCGCCGCCGAGGTGGCCGAGGCGTTTCGCCGGTTCCGGGAAGCCAACCCGGAGCCGAAGGGGGAGCTGGAGCATCTCAACCCGTTCACGCTCTTGGTGGCGGTGGTGCTGTCGGCGCAGGCGACCGACGCCGGCGTCAACAAGGCGACCCGCACCCTGTTTCCGATCGCCGATACGCCCGAGAGGATGCTGGCGCTCGGCGAGGAGCGGCTGCGCGAGGCCATCAAGACCGTCGGGCTCTACCGCACCAAGGCGAAGAACGTCATCGCGCTGTCGGCGAAGCTGATCGCCGAGTTCGACGGCAAGGTGCCGTGCACCCGCGCTGAACTGGAGTCGTTGCCGGGCGCCGGACGCAAGACCGCCAACGTCGTGCTCAACATCGCGTTCGGCCAGCCGACCATGGCGGTGGACACCCACGTCTTCCGCGTCGCCAACCGCACCGGCCTCGCGCCGGGGAAAACGCCGCTGGAGGTCGAACACCATCTCGAACGGGTGATCCCGCCCGCGTTCATGGCGCACGCCCATCACTGGCTGATCCTGCACGGCCGCTACACCTGCCTCGCGCGCAAGCCGCGCTGCGAGGTCTGCCTCATCAACGACCTGTGCCGCTGGCCGGAGAAGACAGTGTAGCGCTTTACTGGGGCGCAAGTCGTTTCGGCGGCGGGGCGGGTTCGATCAGTTCGGGGCGCGGACCGCTCAGTTGTTTGTGCAGATGCACCATCAGCGCCATGGCGAACACCGGCGTCGCGAAGTTGACGATCGGGATCGAGACGAAGGCGGCGATGACGAGCCCGGCGGCGAACACCATCCCGGCGTGGCGGCTGCGCATCGCCTTGGCCTCGATGACGGGATGGAAGCGCAGCGCGGCGAATTCGAAATACTGCCGCCCCAGGAGCCACGCGGTAGCGATGAAGAAGGCAAGGAAGCCGAGCCCGGCGAACAGCGCGAACGGCAGCGCGATCAGATAGACCAGCAGCGTCAGCAACGCGAACTTGATGCCCTCGTGGATGGCGAGGCCGTAGGGCAGCGCGGTGCCGGGGCGCTCCGCCGGATAGTGCTCGCGCTCGACGATGTCGGCGACGTCATCGACGAACACGCCCGCCACCAGCGAAGTGATCGCCGGCATCAGGAAGATCGCGCCGAACACGATGCCGAAGCCGGCCGCGATCGAGACGAACCACGACAGCACGTTGAGCGGCGTGTGGTAGTCGGGGCCAAGCGTCGCCTCCGCCCAGATCATGCCGGAGGTGGCGAGCCAGCTCAGCAGCCGTTGCAGCCCCACCGCCACGATCGCGATCAGGATCAGCGCCAGGCCGATCGAGCGCCACAGGATGGCGCGCATCGGCGGCGACAGGACTTGCTTCAGCGCGCTGACGATGGCGTCGAGCATGGCGGGTATCCCCCTCGCGAAAACGAATGCAGAGGTAGGGATGCCCATTGCGTTAGACAAGAGCGTATCGCGGAGGCGTCACGTCCAAAGAAGCGCTGAGGGGCCGTCATGCCCGCGCGGGCGGGCATCCAGTACCCCGTGTTGGACCGGATTTCCCTTGCGCTGGCCCCGCGTACTGGATCGTCCGCCGGAGCCTGTCATCGGGCCGCGCTTGCGCGGACCCGTTAGCGGACGATGACGTCTCGTTTCCGGTTAGAGGCTGCGGTGCGCGTGCAAGCGCAATCCGCTTCGCTGAGCCGGGACGCGGCGAACGCCTTACACCACGCCCATCGCCTGCATCGCCTCGGCGACGCGGATGAAGCCGGCGACGTTGGCGCCCAGCACGTAGTTGCCGGCGTAGCCGTATTCCTCGGCGGTCTGGGCGCAGGTGTCGTGGATGTTGTGCATGATCGTCGCCAGCCGTTCCTCGGTATCCTCGAAGGTCCAGGAATCGCGCGAGGCGTTCTGCTGCATCTCCAGCGCGCTGGTGGCGACGCCGCCGGCGTTGGCGGCCTTGCCGGGGCCGAACAGCACCCTGGCCTCCAGGAACTTGTGAACCGCGTCCGGGGTGCAGGGCATGTTCGCGCCCTCGCCCACCGCGATCACGCCGTTCTTGATCAGCTTGGTAGCGTCCGCGCCGGTCAATTCGTTCTGGGTCGCGGACGGCATCGCGATGTCGGCCGGCACGTCCCAGATGCGGCCGCCGGCGACGAACTTCGCGCCGTTGCCGCGCGCGGCGGCGTAGTCGGAGACACGGCCGCGACGCTTCTCCTTGATCTCCTTGAGCAGGTCGAGGTCGATGCCCTTCTCGTCCACCACGTAGCCGTTGGAATCCGAGCAGGCGATCACCTTGCCGCCGAACTCCGCCACCTTCTCCATGGTGTAGATGGCGACGTTGCCCGCGCCCGACACCAGCACCTTCTTGCCGTCGAAACCCTGCTTGCGGGTGCCGAGCATCCGCTCGACGAAATAGGACGCGCCGTAGCCGGTGGCCTCGGTGCGCACCCGCGAGCCGCCCCAGGTCAGGCCCTTGCCGGTCAGCACGCCGGACTCGTAGCGGTTGGTGATGCGCTTGTACTGGCCGAACATGTAGCCGATCTCGCGCTGGCCGACGCCGATGTCGCCGGCCGGGACGTCGGTGTATTCGCCGAGGTGGCGGTGCAGCTCCAGCATGAAGGACTGGCAGAAGCGCATGATCTCGCGCTCCGAGCGGCCCTTGGGGTCGAAGTCGGAGCCGCCCTTGCCGCCGCCGATCGGCATCCCGGTCAGCGCGTTCTTGAAGGTCTGCTCGAAGCCGAGGAACTTGATGGTGCCGAGATAGACGCTCGGGTGGAAGCGCAGGCCCCCCTTGTAGGGGCCGAGCGCGGAATTGAACTGGACGCGGAAGCCGCGGTTGATGCGAACGTTGCCGTTGTCGTCGATCCACGGCACGCGGAAGATGATCTGCCGCTCCGGCTCGCAGATGCGCTCGATCAGCGCCGCTTCGGCATAGGCCGGATGCTTGGCGATCACCGCGCCGAGGCTGTCCAGCACCTCGCGCACCGCCTGGTGGAACTCATTCTCCCCCGGGTTGCGCTGCAAAACTTCATTGAAAATCGGTTCGAGCTTTTCGTCGAGCATGAAGCACCCCCGTCTAAGATACCCGTTATGGTTGAAGCAGGCCGAAGGCACAGCCTGCCCCGTTGGCATAGGGGGAACAAAGGCTTCCGACGCTAGCGGGTTCGTTTACTAAAGCGCTGCCGCTTTTTCAAACAGAGCTTGATCGAAAAACCGGCAGGCTGCGACAATTTCGCCCGGTGTGCCCGCGCTGCCGCAGCGCGGGAGCGGAAACAGCCAGGGACATTTCCGTTCCGATCGAATCGGAGCGGCTCCAGATTCTTGTTTTGATGCGATTTCTCGACGCGAACCGGCCGTCGCCGGGCCGAAGCCGGCTACGACCGGCGAAGGCCGGTATCCATCCTCGGGTCAAGCCCGAGGACATGCTTCGCTTGAAAACGCTCTGTTCAGGCGGCTATTTCCTCAGCAGCGCGCGCCACAGCCGGCTCAGCCGGGTCCGGAACGAGGGGCGGCGCCTTAGCGGCTCCCGGAAAGGGGGCGGTATGCGCCGCCACCTCCGCGAGCGGTTTCTGGCGGTCGGCCCAGTGCAGCGAGGTGTAGTCGAAGCCGAGTTCGATGGTCGGCTTGACCACCTGGAAATACGGCGAGATGTCGAAGTCGCGCGGCATGTAGAGCGAGGAATCGCGGATGTGAAGGATCTCGCGCCGCGCCTGCCGGCTCCGGGTGCGGGTGATCTTCGGCAGGATCGGATAGCGCACCGCCTCGAAGGCCTGCGCGATCAGCGCCGAGCAGATGATCTTGGTGGGATCGCCGGAGCCGAGCGCGATCATGCGGCGGCGGAAGCGCTGGGGGATCGGCAGCGGCACCAGATAGCGCGCCAGATCGATGATGTTCTTGGTGTCGTAGCCGAAGCCGATGCGGTTGATGGCGTAGCGGCACACGGTATAGCGGTCCTCGAAGGACAGCCCGACCGGGCGGCACAGCCGCGTGTGATACGGAAAGTACCGCGACAGCGGCGCCGACACCACGCCCTCGCCGAGATTGGCCTCGATTAGCACATGCGGCTCGCCGCCGGGCTCGGCGGCGCCGTCGATCGGCCCGACATAGAGGGCGGCGTGCGACCACGTCGATTGGGTCAGATACTTGATGATGCCGGAGACGCGGTTGTTGCCCTCGACCAGCAGCACGTCGCCGGGCATGATGATGTCACGCAGGCGCTCCGGATCGCTCGGCGTGAAAGGTTCGTATCCCGGCACCTCCTTCTGAAGGTAGCCGGAGATCAGCTTGCCAACGACATCGAGCACAAAGCCCATGGCAATCTCCCCGCACGGTTCGTTCCGACCGCTCCCTGAAGCATGGACGAAAGCCATTGCAATTTGGTTCATTGGCGGCGCGCGGCGTTGACGATTGATTCACGATGACGGTTGCCGCACCTCAATGGATGCGGCAACTTATCGATGCGTTCCCGAAATCGTTCAACGCCCGGAAACCATGATGCTGGAAATCGTCTCATGAGCGTTTCGCGACGCGGCTTCGTTCTCGGCTCGGCGGCGCTGGCCGCGCTGCCGTGGTCGCGCGCCGCGGCCGCGGCGCCGCGCGAGGCCGATGTCGTGGTGATCGGGGCCGGCGCCGCCGGGCTCGCGGCGGCGCGGCGCATCATCGCCGCCGGGCGCAGCGTGATCGTGGTGGAGGCGGCGCCGCGCATCGGCGGCCGCTGCCTGACCGATCAGGCGACGCTCGGCGCGCCGTTCGATCGCGGCGCGCGCGCGCTGTACGATCCCGACGGCAATCCGCTGGTGAAGCTCGCGCGCGACAACGGCATCGAGATCCATCCGGTTTCGCCGGGCCAGAAGATCCGCATCGGCCGCCGCAACGCGCGCGCCGGCGAGGCGGAGGATTTTCTCGCGACGCTGGTGCGCGCCAGCCGCGCCATCGACACCGCCGCGCGCGGCAGGAGCGACGTCGCCTGCGCGGCCGCGCTGCCGGACGATCTCGGCACCTGGGCGGCGACAGTTTCGTTCGTGCTCGGCGCCGGCGCCACCGGCAAGGACCTCACGGAACTGTCGGCGATGGATCGCGCGCGCTTGCAGGAGCGCACTGCCGCCATCGTCTGCCGGCCGGGGCTCGGCGCGCTGCTGACGCGGCTTGGCGACGGCGTTCCGGTGACGCTGGCCACGCCGGCGACGCGGATCGCGTGGAGCAACCGCGACGTCGCGGTGGAGACGCCGGCGGGGCGGATCTCCGCGCGCGCCGCCATCGTGACCGTCTCGACCAACGTGCTGGCAGCGGGCCGCATCGCGTTCGCGCCCGATCTGCCGAAGCGCCAGCGCGACGCCGCAACCGGCCTCGGCCTCGGCAGCTATGAGCGCATCGCGCTGCGCATGACCGGCAACGCGCTCGGGCTTAACCGCGACGAGAGCGTGATCGAGCGCAGCACCGATGCGCGCACCGCGCTGCTGGTCGCCAATGTCGGCGGCGCGCCGCTGTGTACCGTCGATGTCGCGGGGCGCTTCGGCGCGGATCTGTCGGCGCAGGGCGAGGAGGCCATGGTGGCGTTCGCGCGCGAATGGCTCGGCGGACTGTTCGGCAGCGACGCGGCGGCGAAGATCGAGCGCGGCACAGCGACACGCTGGGGCGCGGACGCCCTGATCGGCGGCGCGATGTCGGCGGCGCAGCCCGGCGCGGCCGGGGCGCGGACGATTCTCGGCGAGCCGTTCGGCAACGTCTTTCTCGCCGGCGAGGCGACGCACGAGACCCTGTACGGCACCGTCGAGGGCGCGTGGGAGAGTGGCGAGCGCGCCGCCGACGCGGCGTTGAAGAAGATCGGCCCGGCCAAGCCGCCGCCGCAGCCGAAG
The DNA here is from genome assembly GCA_044463945.1 of Bradyrhizobiaceae bacterium. Lineage (GTDB taxonomy): Bacteria > Pseudomonadota > Alphaproteobacteria > Rhizobiales > Xanthobacteraceae > 62-47. The sequence continues at coordinate 106,602 of JBIQLW010000009.1, forward strand.
AAGCCGCGCGCGAAGAAGCGGGTGTCGCATCCGCGATAGAGCCTTTCCGCTCCGCGATAGCCGGCGCGCTCAGCGCAGCCAGCCGTCGAACAGCGGCAGGCTGATGAGGGCCGAGGCCGCGATCAGGCCGTAGCAGACACGGCGGAACGTGGTCTCGCTGGCGAAGCCGAACATATGCGCGCCGAGCCACAGCCCGAGGCCGAACACCGGGCCGACCACCAGCATCAGCGCGATGACGGCGGCGGTGAACAGCCCGCCGACCAGATAGCTGGCGAGGATGATGACGTCGGCGATGGCGAAGTAGAGGATGACGCTGGCGCGGATCACCGCGGCGGTGGCGGCGTCGCGCAGCCAGTACAGCACGATCGGCGGGCCACCCATCTGGGCGACGCCGCCGAAGAACCCCGCCATCGCGCCGACCAGCGCGGTCATCGGCGCGGCCGGCGGCCGGGGATAGCGCCAGCCGGCCATCATCAGCGCCAGCAGCGGCACGATCAGCGCGACGATCAGCCAGCGCACCGCCAGCGGATCGGCATGGAGCAGGAACAGCGTGCCGAGCGGCACGCCGATCAGCGTGCCGGCGATCATCAGCATGACCTCGCGGCGGTTGGCCTTGGGGAGCGCGCCGGGCACCAGGCCCGCGGTGGCGATGATCTCGACAATCACGAGCACGGGCGAGGCGACCTGCGCGCCGATCACGGCGCTCGCCAGCGGCATGAAGATCAGCGCCGAGCCGAAGCCGGAGAAGCCGCGCGCCAGCCCCGCGACGAAAGCGGTGACGAGCAGGGCTGCGATCGCCGCGAAGCTGAAACCGTCAAGGCCGGGAAAGGTCATGCGTTGCTCGCGGGATCGGGCCGGACAGAGGTGACGGCGAACTACCCCCGCAGCGTGCCGCCGGTCTTTTTCGTCACGTCCGCGACGATCTTCGCGGCGATGGCGTCGATCTCCTGATCGGTCAGGGTTTTTTCGCGCGGCTGGATCGTCACCGCGACCGCAATGGACTTTTTGTCGGGATCGATGCCCTTGCCCTCGTAGACGTCGAACACTGTGACGTCGGTGACGAGCTTCTTGTCGGCGCCTTGCGCGGCGCGCACGAGGTCCGCCGCCTTCACGTCGCGAGCGACGATGAAGGCGAAGTCGCGCGACACCGGATGGAACGGCGACAGGTCGAGTTGCGGTTTGGCGCGCGTCGCCTTGGCCTTGCCTTCCGGGATGCGGTCGAGGATCACCTCGAACGCCATCACCGGGCCGTCGGCGCGGAGCGCCTCCAGCGCGCGCGGATGCAGTTCGCCGAAATGGCCGAGCACGTTCTGCGGCCCGATCCGGATCGCGCCGGAGCGGCCGGGATGCAGCCACGCCGGAAAATCCTTGCCGCCGCCGGGCGCGATCTGCAACGCCTGCACCGGCGCGCCGGCCGCGGCCAGCACCGCGAGCGCGTCGGCCTTTGCGTCGAACGCGTTGGCCTGCGCCGAGCCGGTCCAGCTTCGCCCCAGCCCCTGCGACGAGGCGAAGCCGCGCCGCACGCCGCTCGCCGCCATCACCTGATCCTGCGGGCGGTCGCCGTGAAACACCTGACCGACCTCGAACAGCGCGACGTCGCTGACGGCGCGGTCGTGATTGGCCTGCGCCGCCGCGATCAGGCCCGGCAGCAGGCTCGGCCGCATGTCGGAGAGTTCCGATGCAATGGGATTGGCGAGCGAAAGTTCGGGCCGGTCGCCGCCGAACAGCTCGGCGTGGGGCTTGGCGATGAACGACCACGTCACCGCCTCCACCATGCCGCGCGCGGCGAGCGCGCGCCGGGCGCGGCGGGTGCGCGATTGCAGCGTGGTCAGCACGGGTTTACGCGGATCGTCGCCGCGCGGGAACGGCGTCATCGGCACCTTGTCGACGCCGACGATGCGCACGATCTCCTCGACGATGTCGGCCTTGCCGTGAACGTCGGTGCGCCACGACGGCACCGCGATCTTCACCACCGGGCCGTTGCCCGCCACCATGAAGCCGAGCCGTTGCAGGATGCCGCGCGCTTCCGGCAGCGGCACCTCGATGCCGGTGAGGCGCTTCAGTTCGGACAGCGGATAGTCGATGACGCGGTCGTCGGGGAACGCCTTGCCGACCACGACAGTCTCGGACGGCGTGCCGCCGCACAACTCCATCACCATCTTCGTCGCCAGTTCGAGCCCCGGCACCATGAAGGCCGGATCGACGCCGCGCTCGAAGCGGTAGCGCGCGTCGGAATTGATGCCGAGCTTGCGGCCGGTCTGGGCGATGTTGATCTCGTTCCACAGCGCCGATTCGATCAGCACGTCAGTGGTGGTCTCGTCGCAGCCGGACGCCTCGCCGCCCATGATGCCGGCGAGCGATTCGACGCCGCTGTCGTCGGCGATGACGCAGATCGACGGATCGAGCTTGTAGGTCTTGCCGTCGAGCGCCAGCAGCTCCTCGCCGTCGCGGGCGCGGCGCACGGTGAGATTGCCATGCACTTTCCTGGCGTCGAACACGTGCAGCGGCCGGGCGCGGTCGTAGGTCATGAAGTTGGTGATATCGACCAGCGCGTTGATCGGGCGCAAGCCGATGGCCGTGAGGCGCTGTTGCAGCCACGCCGGCGAGGGGCCGTTCTCGACTCCACGCACCAGGCGCAGCGCGAAGCCGGGACACAGCGCCGTGTCCTCGACCTTCACCTGCACCGGGCAGGGAAACTCGCCCTTCACCGGCTTGATGCCGGGGTCCTTCAGCCTGCCCATGTCGGCGGCGGCGAGGTCGCGGGCGATGCCGTGGACGCCGGTGGCGTCCTGCCGGTTCGGCGTCAGGTTGATCTCGATCACCGGATCGCCGAGGTTCGCCCATTCGACATAGGACGTGCCGACCGGCGCGTCCGCCGGCAGTTCGACGATGCCGCTGTGGTCGTCGGAAATCTCGATCTCGGCGCCGGAAATCAACATGCCGCGCGATTCGACGCCGCGGATGGTGCCGACGCTGAGCGTGATGTTCTTGCCGGGAATGTAGGTGCCGGGCGGGCCGAAGATGGTGACGAGGCCGTCGCGCGCGTTGGGCGCGCCACACACCACCTGCACCGGCGCGCCGCCGTCGCCGATATCCACCATGCACACGCGCAAACGATCCGCGTTCGGATGCTGCACGGCGGAGATCACCCGCGCGATGCGGATCGGCCGAAGCTGCTCGGCCTTGTTCTCGATATGCTCGACCTCAAGCCCGATCATGGTGAGCTTGTCGGCCAGTTTGTCCAGCGGCTCGTCGGTGTCGAGATGATCCTTCAGCCAGGAGAGGGTGAATTTCATGACTGCGGACCTCGGGTTGGAACGGCAATTATTTCGAGCGAATGATTTTCAGACAGCGACGCCGTCTTGTTCCCTGCCCCCTTGCGGGGGAGAGACGGATTTTTCTGCTCCCTCCCCCCTTGTGGGGGAGGGTTGGGGAGGAGGGTCGAGGATCGCACCGCTGGATCGGGGGCGCGAGATGCCGCCGCTTCGCGGATCGCCTCCACCACACCTTCCAGATTCGACATCACATCGGCATTGGTGAAGCGCAGCACGCGAAAGCCTTCACTCACGAAGAACGCATCGCGCGTCTCATCAGAATTCCGCTGTGGAACGAAATCATGCGACTCGCCGTCAAGCTCGACGATCAACCGCGCCGACAGGCAGGCAAAGTCCGCGATGTAACTCCTGAACGGGACTTGGCGGCGAAAGCCGAGCCCGTCGATGCGGTCGGCCTTCAGATAGCGCCACAGCAAGGTTTCGGCAGGCGTCATCGTCTGGCGCAATTGCCTTGCGCGGCTGCGTTGGAGCTTGCTGACCGTTGCGTGGGGCATTGCCGCTTACCCCCCTCCCTGACCCTCCCCCACAAGGGGAGAGGGAACGGAGACGCTGAGCTCTGTCGCGTCGGCCGTAACGACGTCGCTCACGAACTCAATCCTCCCGCCAGCGTCGGGATGTCGAGGGGTTTGAAGCCGTAGTGCGACAGCCAGCGCACGTCGCCTTCGAACAGTTGCCGCAGGTCGGCGATGCCGTATTTCAGCATGGCGATGCGGTCGATGCCCATGCCCCAGGCGAAGCCTTGATAGACGTCGGGATCGATATCGCAGGCGCGCAGCACATTGGGATGCACCATGCCGCAGCCGAGAATCTCCAGCCAGTCCTCGCCCTCGCCGAAGCGGATTTCGTTTTTATCGCGGCGGCACTGGATATCGACCTCCAGCGACGGCTCGGTGAACGGGAAGAACGACGGCCGGAAGCGCATGTTGATGTGATCGACCTCGAAGAACGCCTTGCAGAACTCGTGCAGGATCCACTTGAGATGGCCGAGATGCGAGCCCTTGTCGATGACGAGCCCCTCGACCTGATGGAATTGCGGCGTATGGGTCGCATCGGAATCGATGCGGTAGGTGCGGCCGGGGCAGATGACGCGGATCGGCGGTTTTTGACTCAGCATGGTGCGCACCTGCACCGGCGAGGTGTGAGTCCGGAGCAGAAGCCGCGAGCCGTCGTCCTTCGGATTGAAGAAGAAGGTATCGTGCATCTCGCGCGCCGGATGGCCGACCGGGAAGTTCAGCTTGGTGAAGTTGTAGTCGTCGGTCTCGATGTCCGGCCCCTCGGCTACCGCAAAACCCATGTCGGCGAAGATGGTGGTGAGCTCGTCCCAGGTCTGGCTCAGCGGATGGACGCGGCCGGCCTCCGCTGGCGTGTCGCGCAGCGGCAGCGTGACGTCGATGGTTTCCGAGGCGAGACGCGCATCGAGCGCGGCGGCTTTCAAAACCTCGCGGCGGGCGGCGAGCGCCTGCGTCACCGCGTCCTTGGCGAGGTTGATCCTCGCGCCCTCGGTCTTGCGCTCGTCGGGCGACATCTTGCCGAGCGTGGCCAGCAGCGCCGAAATCGCGCCCTTCTTGCCGAGCGCCGCGACCCGCACCGCTTCCAGCGCGGCCTCGTCGGCGGCGGCGGCGATGTCGGAAAGGATTTTGGATTGGAGATTGTCGAGATCGGACTTTTCAGAAACGGACATGGCGACGGTCACCTCATGGGAATCCGCTCGCCGTCGGCACATCGGGTCGTCATCATCCGCAAAGGCGGATGATCCAGTAACCCCGGTGCTCAATCATTTGGTCGGTGGTTACTGGATGCCCCGCCTGCGCGGGGCATGACACCGTACTTGTGGGACGCCCAGCGGCCTCAATTCACGCCGCCAGCGCGGCCTTGGCCTTCTTGGCGATCGCCTGGAACGCGGTGGGCTCGTGGATGGCGAGGTCCGACAGCACCTTGCGATCCACGGTGATGCCCGACTTGGCGAGGCCGTTGATGAAGCGGCTGTAAGTCATGCCATAGGGCCGCACCGCGGCGTTGAGCCGCTGGATCCACAGCGCGCGGAAGGTGCGCTTCTTCAGCTTGCGGCCGACGAAGGCGTATTGCTGCGCCTTGTCGGCGGCGGCCTTGGCGGCGCGAATGGTGTTCTTCCGGCGGCCGGAGAACCCCTTGGTGATCTTGTAGACTTTCTTGTGCTTGGCGTGAGCCGTCACACCGCGCTTGACGCGAGCCATGACTGAACTCCTCTCGAAATCAACGGGTTATACGGGATGCCGCGAGGCCGCGGCAGAATGGCGTCAGGCGTTGGGCAAGAAGTATTTCTTGACGTTGTCGCCGTCGGTCTTGAACAGCACGCGGGTGCCGCGCAGCTGGCGGATCTGCTTGGTGGTCCGCTTGATCATGCCGTGGCGCTTGCCGCGCTGGGCGTGCTTGACCTTCCCGGTGGCCGTGATCTTGAAGCGCTTTTTCGCGCCCGATTTGGTCTTCAACTTGGGCATTTGGCTCTCCTGAAAGCCACGGCAAAACCGCCCTCGATGAGGCGTCGCGCGGCCAAAATGCTCGCTAGAGCGTTGGGTATGCTGGATTTTTCCGAACGGAAACGATCCGCATGGCCACCGCCACGGCAGCCCTTTTATCAGCCGGGCGGTGAAGACCGGGCTTATGCCAGAGGACGGCGGCAAAGGCAACGGGGAAGCGCGTCCCGGGCGCGATGCGGCATCCTTCATGCCGCTTCGCAGAACCGGGACCACCACATAGGCAGCGGTCGCGACGGCCCCGGATCAGCAGCGCACCGCTGGCGCGCTGCGCGGCATCCGGGGCACGGCTCTGCCGTTCTCGGCCACAGAGGCACCGGGACTATGGCTCCCTGCCTGCGCGGGGACGGGGTCTTATCGACAAGACCGGGTGCCGGGTGCGGAATATCGGCTGGCACGGCGTGCCCCCTCTCCCGCTTGCGGGGGAGGGTTGGGGTGGGGATGGAGGCAGCCCGCTCAGCGCGGGGCCAGCACCATGACCACCTGGCGGCCCTCGAACTTGGCGTCCTGCTCGACCTTGGCGATCTCGGCGACTTCCGCCTTCACCTTGTCCAGCAGCTTGGTGCCGATGTCCTGGTGCGCCATCTCGCGGCCGCGGTAGCGCAAGGTGATCTTGACCTTGTCGCCTTCCTCGAAGAACCGCTTCATCGCCCGCATCTTCACGTCGTAATCGTGGTCGTCGATCATCGGCCGGAGCTTGATCTCCTTGATCTCGACGATCTTCTGCTTCTTGCGGGCCTCGGCGGCTTTCTTCTGCGCCTGGAACTTGTACTTCCCGTAGTCCATGATCTTGCATACGGGAGGATTGGTGTTCGGCGATATCTCCACCAGATCCATGCCGGCTTCGGCGGCGATCTTGATCGCGGCGACGGTTTCCACCACGCCACGGTTAACCCCGTCTTGATCGATCAGCTGAACCTGGGCATTGCGGATATCATCGTTGGTGCGCGGCCCGTCTTTCGCGGCGACGGGCGGAGCTCTGTTCGGACGGCGAATGGGGACTTCTCCAAGGTTGTTGAAATGAGGCCGGCAGTGTGAAGGAAACCGCGCCGCCGGGCAAGCGCAGCCGGCCCGCGCGCGGCAAAAGCCTTGACGCGCGGCATTTCGGTCACGCCGCCGCGGCTGGCTGCCGCTGATATAGTGCCTTTCCGCTTCCGATGAAATCAGAAGCGGGGCTCTATCTTTATATTTTGACGCGTTTTCTTCCCGCGAACCGGGATCCGCTTCGCTCGAAAACGCTATGGATTGCGCCCGGCCGCTGTGCAAGCGACAGTGCGGCCCTTTATCGAGGGCCGGCTGGCGGACGGCGCGGGCGCGGGCAGGGAGACTCAAGCGATGAACGGGGCAACCGGAACCGGAAACGACGCGGCGGCGGCGCCGGAGTTCGTTGATGTCGGCAGCGGCGCGGACAGCCGGCGGATCGCGGTGCGGGCGCGCGCCGGCGGCACGCCCGGCCTGTTCTGGCTCAGCGGCTTCAATTCCGACATGGCCGGCACCAAGGCGGTGGCGCTGGATGCGTGGGCGGCGGAGCAGGGCCGCGCCTGCGTGCGGTTCGACTATTCCGGCCACGGCGAATCCGGCGGCCGTTTCACCGACGGCACCATCGGCCGCTGGCTGGAGGAGGCGCTCGCGGTGTTCGACCGCTTCTGCCGAGGCGCGACCGTCGCAGTCGGCTCGTCGATGGGCGGCTGGATCGCGCTTCTTCTGGCGCGCGAGATGAAGCGGCGCGGCACGCCGCTCCACGGGCTGGTGCTGATCGCGCCGGCGCCGGACTTCACCGAGGAGCTGATGTGGAAGGGTTTTCCGCCGGAGGTGAAGCGCGAGATCGAGGTCAACGGCGTGTGGCTCAGGCCATCGCAATACGGCGATCCCTATCCGATCACGCGGGGGCTGGTCGAGGACGGCCGCAGGCACCTTGTGCTCGGCGGCGGCATCGATGTCGGCTGCCCGGTGCGCATCCTGCAAGGCGCGCAGGATCCCGACGTGCCGTGGCGGCACGCCTTCCGCCTCACCGAATGCCTGCCGGCCGACGACGTGGTGCTGACCATGGTGCAGGACGGCGACCACCGCCTGTCGCGGCCGCAGGACATCGCCCGGCTGCTGGCGACGGTGGCGGAACTGTGAGGGGGCTTTCAAGCACGGCTGAACCGAGGCGTTTGCCGCCATCCCATGCAACACAAAAACCGTCATGCTCCGCCAACGGGTCCGCGCAAAGCGCGGCCCGATGACAGGCTCCGGCGGAGCATCCAGTACGCCATATGGAATCGGATTTTCCCCGCGCCCGCACGGATGACTGGATCGTCTGCCTTCGCAGACGATGACGCCTCGTTTCCGGTCGGGGCAACCGGTTCAATCGCTGGAAATCGTGCTCTTAAAAGTCCAGATCGACGTAGCTTTGCGAGGCGGGGACGCCGGCCAGCCATTCCGAGAGCAGCGGCCGGAACGAGGGCCGCGACTTGATCCGCGCGTACCACGCCTTCGCCGCCTCGTCCTCGCTCCACGGCACGTCGCCGAGGTAGTCGATCGCCGACAGGTGGGCGGCGGCGGCGAGATCGGCATAGGTCAGCCGGTCGCCGGCGAGGTAGTTCCGGGTCCGCGCCAGCCAGCCGATATAGGCGAGGTGATAGCGCACGTTGGCCTTGGCCGCGCGCATCACGTCGGCCGAGGGCGCGCCGCCGCCGTCCTCCTCGCTCATGAAGCGCTTGTAGATGCGCTCGGTCACCAGCGGCCCGGAGGCTTCCTCGAAGAACTTGTCGTTGAACCACGCCATCAGGCGGCGCACCTCGATGCGCTCGGAGATGGCCTGCGGCAGCAGCCGGCGCTCGCCGCGCGCCGCCCCATATGCCTCGTCGAGAAACTCGCCGATCACCGCCGCGCCCGGAATCGCCGGGAGGCCGTCGGCGGTGAGCACCGGCGTGGTGCCGGCCGGGTTCATGATGAGGAAGTCCTCGCGCCGTTCCCAGGTCCGTTCTTCCGCCAGTTGCAGGTCGAGACCGTATTCGCCGAGCACCAGGCGAATGAAGCGCGAATGGGGGCAGAACGGGTGATGGAAAAGCGTGAACATCGCGTCCCTAGATAGATTTATGTGCTTAACAAAGCGTCTCCGGCGCGCCCGGCGCGGCGGCGGATATCGTCTGTCCCGCGCTCCTTACGCCGGAATCGCGCCCGGCCGAACCGCCGGATTCAACAGGCGGCCCTGCGCAGATTGACGTTGCGGCAGGCCGGCGAATGGGCGAGAAGACCGACATTTTCGTGCCTGCCTTCGCTGAAAACGAAAGTTCCCATGATCTCTGATGTCATACGCGCGGTGATCCTCGGCATCGTCGAGGGGGTCACGGAATTTCTGCCGGTGTCGTCCACCGGGCACCTGCTGCTGGTGGAGCGGTTCTTCGATCTCGGCGGGGACGATTTCTGGAAAAGCTTCGCGATCCTGATCCAGTTCGGCGCCATCCTCGCCATTCTTGCCATCTATTTTGTCAAATTGTGGCAGGTGGCGCTCGGCATGTTCACCGATCCCGACGCGCGGCGCTTCGTCATCGGCGTGCTGGTGGCGTTCCTGCCGGCGGCGGTGATCGGCGGCCTCACCGGCGGCTACATCAAGAGCTACCTGTTCAATCCGTGGGTGGTGTGCTTCACGCTGATCGTCGGCGGCGCGGTGCTGATGTGGGTCGACCAGCTCGACCTCAAGCCGCACCTGCACGACGCCACCGCGTTTCCGCTGATGACCTATCTTCTCATCGGCGTCGCGCAATGCGTCGCCATGATTCCCGGCGTCTCGCGCTCCGGGGCGACCATCGTCTCGGCGATGCTGCTCGGCGCCGACAAGCGCGCCTCCGCCGAGTTCTCGTTCTTCCTGGCGATCCCGACCATGCTGGGGGCGTTCGTCTACGACCTCTACAAGAGCCGCAACGACCTGACGCTGGATCATTCCTATATCATCGCCATCGGCTTCGTGGTGTCGTTCGTCACCGCGATCATCGTGGTGAAGGCGTTTCTGAGCTACGTCACCCGCAACGGTTTCACCTTCTTCGCGTGGTGGCGCGTCATCATCGGCGTCCTGGGACTGATCGCGCTGGCGCTGGGGTTTTAGAGAGCCGTGACGCTGTTGCCGCGACCGGAAATTCGTTTCTTGGACAGATGTGCAACACGAAAGCCGTCATACTCCGCGAACGCGGAGTATCCGGTACCCCCTGCCAGCCAAGCTTCCCAAGCACGCGCACGGAATACCGGATCGTCCGCCTTCGCGAAGGCTTTGCAGAAGTGAGGCGATTTTTTGCTG
>JBIQLW010000010.1:0-96799 GCA_044463945.1 Bradyrhizobiaceae bacterium
TTTCGCACGCCTGAGAGTTCGATCCGGAAACGAGGCGTCATCGTCCGCGAAGGCGGACGATCCAGTAACCCGTGCAGGCATCAAGGAAAATCTGATTCGATACGGAATACTGGATACTCCGCCTTCGCGGAGTATGACGGCTTCCGTGCTGCATATTCCTCCCGACTTCAGGATGCCCGGAAATCGAGCCGCTCACCGCTCAATCCTTGAGGAACTTGTCGGACTGGATCGTCACCGTCATCTGGCGCGGGGTCGGATCGACGAAATTGGCCAGCGCGTAGATCACGCCATAGACCGCGCCCGCGATGATCGCAACCACGGTCAGAAAGCGCAGCAGGCTGGGCATGAACGTCTCTCGCACGACGGAAGGCGACGGAACCGGCGGCGCCGAATCCCTCAATGACTACTACATCTTGCATCCCCCATGGCAACCGCCTCTGGCAAGTCGCTGCACCGGGGTAGTATACAGGGCGGGATAACCGCTTCAGCGGCGCAACAGGACCCGCAATGACCGAGACCGCCGTGCAGCCCGGCCACCGCACCACCGAGGACAGCGCCATCGTCGCAGCCTTGGGCGCGCGCGCGGTCGTGCTGGTCGGCATGATGGGCGCGGGCAAATCGACCATCGGCCGGCGGCTGGCGGCGCGGCTGCACCTGCCGTTCCGCGACGCCGATCTCGAAATCGAGGCGGCCCATGCCGGCATGACCATCCCGGAAATCTTCGCGACCCACGGCGAGCCGTATTTCCGCGACGGCGAGGCCCGCGTCATCGCGCGGCTTTTGGCCGGCGGCCCCAGCGTGCTCGCCACCGGCGGCGGCGCGTTCATGCGCGAGGAGACGCGCCAGCGCATCCGCGAGCGCGCGGTGTCGATCTGGCTCGACGCCGACGCCGACGTCATCCTGCGCCGGGTCAAACGGCGCTCCGACCGGCCGCTGTTGCAGACCGCCGACCCGGCCGCGACCATCGCGCGGCTGATCGCCGAGCGCAGCCCCTCCTATCGCCTCGCCGACATCACCATCGCCTCGCGCGACGTGCCGCACGACAAGATCGTGGACGAATGCCTCGCCGCGCTTTACGACCGGCTGTGCCGGGACAATGACGCCCCGCGCCCCCTGCATCAGGATTGTCCGCGATGACCGTGCCGCTTCCCCAAACCGGCCCGACCGTGGTCGAGGTCGCGCTTGGCGCGCGCGCCTATGACATCGTCATCGGCCGCGACCAGTTGGCGACGCTGGGCAGCCGCATCGCCGGCTTACGTCCCGGCGCGCGCACCGCGATCGTCACCGACCGCACCGTGGCGGCGCGCTGGCTCGCGCCGGCCGAGGCGGCGCTCGACGCAGCCGGCATCGCCCATTCGCGCATCGTTGTGAACGAAGGCGAAGGCTCCAAGAGCTACGCTGGATTCCAGCAGGTCTGCGAGGCGCTGATCGCCGCACGGATCGAGCGCAACGATCTGGTGATCGCGCTCGGCGGCGGCGTGGTCGGCGATCTCGCCGGGTTCGCCGCGGCGTCAGTGCGGCGCGGCGTCGACGTGGTGCAGGTGCCGACCTCGCTGCTGGCGCAGGTCGATTCATCGGTGGGCGGCAAGACCGGCATCAACTCGCCGCAGGGCAAGAACCTGATCGGCGCGTTTCACCAGCCCGTTCTGGTGATCGCCGACACCGCCGTGCTCGATACGCTGTCGCCGCGCCAGTTCCGCGCCGGCTACGCCGAAGTCGCCAAATACGGCCTGCTCGGCGACGCCGCGTTCTTCACCTGGCTGGAGGCGCACCACGCCGAGATTGTCGCGGGCGGCGCGGCGCGCGAGCACGCCGTCGCCACCTCGTGCCGGGCCAAGGCGGCGATTGTCGCTCGCGACGAGCGCGAGACCGGCGAGCGCGCGCTGCTCAATCTCGGCCACACCTTCGGCCACGCGCTGGAAGCCGCCACCGGCTTCTCCGACCGCCTGTTCCACGGCGAGGGCGTCGCCGTCGGCATGGTGCTGGCTGCGCAACTGTCCGCGCAACTCGGCATGATCGCCGCTGACGACGCCGCGCGCATCCAGCGCCACCTCGCCGCGGTCGGGCTGCCGACGCGGTTGCAGGACATCGCCGGCTTCACGCAGGAGGGGCTCGCCGACGCCGATGCGCTGATGGACCTGATGGCGCAGGACAAGAAAGTGAAGCGCGGCCGCCTCACCTTCATCCTGCTGCGCGCCATCGGGCAGGCCGTCATCACCAACGACGTCGGGCCGCATGTGGTGCGCGATTTCCTTGCCGGACAACTGGCCGCGCCGGCGTAAGGCCGCAATGCCCCCGGAACCGCAATGAGTTCGACCGTCTTCCAGATCCTGATCGCGCTATTGCTGCTGGCGGCCAACGCCTTCTACGTCGCCGCCGAGTTCGCGCTGGTCAAGAGCCGCGGCTACCGCGTCAAGGCGATGGTCGAGCGCCGCCAGCTCGGCGCGCGCCTGGTCCGCGACATCATGGGCAACATCGAGGCGTATCTCGCCTGCTGTCAGCTCGGCATCACCATGGCCTCGCTCGGGCTCGGCTGGGTCGGCGAGCCCACCGTGGCGGCGCTGTTGCAGCCGGTGCTGTCGCCGCTCGGCCTGCCGGACAAGGCGTTGCACTTCACCTCGTTCGTCACCGGCTTCCTGGTGTTCTCCTCGCTCCATATCGTGATCGGCGAGCAGGTGCCCAAGACACTGGCGATCCGCAAGCCGGAGCCGGTGGCGCAATGGATCGCCTATCCGCTGCACATCTCGTATCTGGCGTTCTACCCGCTCAACTGGCTGCTCAACAGCGCTTCCCGTGCCATCCTGCGCGCGCTCGGCGTCAAGGAAGCCTCGCAGCACGAGGCCCTGACCGGCGCGGAACTCGAGGGGCTGGTGGGGGAATCCGCCGAGCACGGCAAGATCGAGAGCGGCGAGGCCGAATACATTCAAAACGTGTTCCGCTTCGGCGATCTCGCGGTGTCCGACGTGATGGTCCACCGCACCGCCATGGTGACGGTCTGCGCCGACCAGCCGCCCGAGGATCTGGTGCGCGAGGTGCTGGCGAGCGAATACACCCGCATCCCGCTGTGGCGTGACAAGCCGGAGAACATCATCGGCGTGCTGCACGCCAAGGACCTGCTGCGGGCGCTGCGCGCCGCCGACGGCGACGCCTCGAAGATCGACGTCACCGCCATCGCGCTGCCGCCGTGGTTCGTGCCTGAGATGCGCCCGGTGTCCGAGCAGTTGAAGGCGTTCCGCCGCCGCAAGACCCACTTCGCCCTGGTGGTCGACGAATACGGCGAGGTCGAGGGCATGGTGACGCTTGAAGATATTTTGGAGGAAATCGTCGGCGATATCTCCGACGAGCACGACGAGGCGGTGGCCGGCGTCCGCGTCCAGCCGGACGGCTCGGTGGTGGTGGACGGCTCGGTGCCGATCCGCGATCTCAACCGCGCGATGGACTGGAATTTGCCGGACGAGGAAGCGACCACGGTGGCCGGTCTGGTGATCCACGAGGCGCGCTCGATCCCCGAGCGCGGCCAGAGCTTCACCTTCCACGGCTTCCGCTTCCGCGTGCTGCGCCGCGAGCGCAACCGCATCACCATGCTGCGGATCGGCCCGCTGCCGCGCGACGCCACCACCCCGGAGCGCCGCCGCCGCGCCGGCACGGCGTTCTGAGGAACGCACGGAATTGCTTGACGCACGACGCGGCAACACAACAACCATCATAGCCGCGCAGCGTAAAAACGCCCATGTCCCGGGCGCGGTGCAGCGTGCAACGCTGCTCCGCAGAACCGGGACCGCTTCAACGACACCATCTGGAACGATCCCGGATCAGCGAAGCGGCACGGCGCTGACGCTTGCGCCGCATCGCATCCGGGACACGGGGAGATCGCGCGCAGCCAGCCTCCGCGCTTACGCAAACCGGCCGTGGCAGTGCTTGTATTTCTTGCCGGAGCCGCAGGGACATTCCTCGTTGCGGCCGACCTTGCCCCAGGTCGCCGGATCGGCGGGATCGCGGCTCGCCTTGTCGGCATTGGCCGCCGGCGCCAGCGACACGTTGGCGAACGCCATTTCATCCTCGCCGGTGATCGGATTGGCCTTGTGGACCTCCATCGGCGGCAGCGGCTGCTGCTCCTCCGGCGGCACGATCTCGACCCGCATCAGTTGCGCGGTCACCGCCTCGCGCAGGTGCGCGATCATCGCCTCGAACAGGCTGAAGGCTTCCGACTTGTACTCCTGCAACGGATCGCGCTGGCCGTAGCCGCGAAGCCCGATCACCTGCCGCAGGTGATCCAGCATCACCAGATGCTCGCGCCACAGATGATCCAGCGTTTGTAAGAGGATCGTCTTCTCGACATAGCGCATCACCTCGGGGCCCCATTGCGCCGCCTTGGCCGCCATGTGCTCGTCGACGCGGCTCTCGACCCGCGCCAGGATTTCCTCGTCGGCGATGCCTTCTTCCCTGGCCCACTCGTCGACCGGCAGGTCGAGCCCGAGCACCCGCTCCAGGTCCTCCTTGAGGCCGGCGACGTCCCACTGCTCGGCATAGACGTGTTCGGGGATGTGCTTGCTGACCACGTCCTCGACATAGGCGCGGCGCATGTCGGCGACGGTTTCGGCGACGCTCTCGTTCTTCATCAGATCGACGCGCTGATCGAAGATCACCTTGCGCTGGTCGTTCTGCACGTCGTCGTATTTCAGCAGGTTCTTGCGGATGTCGAAGTTGCGGGCCTCGACCTTCTGCTGCGCCTTCTCCAGCGCCTTGTTGATCCACGGATGGATGATCGCCTCGCCTTCCTTGAGGCCGAGCCGGGTCAGCATCGATTCGAGCCGGTCGGACCCGAAGATGCGCATCAGGTCGTCGTCCAGCGACAGGAAGAACTTGGAGCGGCCGGGGTCGCCCTGACGGCCGGAGCGGCCGCGCAACTGGTTGTCGATGCGCCGCGATTCGTGACGTTCCGAGCCGATGATGTAGAGCCCGCCGGGCTTGGTCACGGTCTTGGCCGCGCGCGCGCCTTTCGCGGGCTCGACCTCGACCGTTTCCTCGGCCTTGAGCACGATGTCGCGGAACGTCTCGATCTCGGCCTTGACGGCGTCGGTCCGCCGCGCCTTCTCGGCCTCGTCCTCGATGCCTTCCAGTTCCTTGGCAATGCGCATGTCGAGCGAGCCGCCGAGCTTGATGTCGGTGCCGCGGCCGGCCATGTTGGTGGCGATGGTGATGGCGCCGGGCACGCCGGCTTCGGCCACGATATAGGCTTCCTGCTCGTGGAAGCGGGCGTTGAGCACCGCGAACAGCTTCGCGGGCTTTTTGTTGCGCGCCGCCGCGTAGAGCTTGTCCATTGCCTTGGCGTCGGTGAAATCGATCTGCTTGAAGCCGTGCTTCCTGAGGTAATCGGCCAGCACTTCCGACTTCTCGATCGACGCCGTGCCGACCAGCACCGGCTGCATCCGCGCGTTGGCGCGCTCGATCTCGGCGAGGATCGCGCCGTATTTCTCGTCCTGGGTGCGGTAGACCTCGTCGTCCTCGTCGAGGCGGGCGATCGGCAGGTTGGTCGGGATCTCGACCACCTCCAGCTTGTAGATGTCGAACAGTTCGTCGGCTTCGGTCGCCGCCGTGCCGGTCATGCCCGACAGCTTCTTGTACATGCGGAAGTAGTTCTGGAAGGTGATCGAGGCCAGCGTCTGGTTTTCCGGCTGGACGGTGACGTGCTCCTTGGCTTCCAGCGCCTGATGCAGCCCTTCCGAATAGCGGCGGCCCGGCATCATGCGGCCGGTGAACTCGTCGATGATGACGACCTCGTCGCCGCGCACGATGTAGTCCTTGTCGCGGGTGAACAGCGTGTGCGCGCGCAGCGCCTGATTGACGTGGTGGACGACGGAGACGTTCTCGACGTCGTAAAGCGAGTCGCCCTTGAGCTGGCCGGCGTCGCGCAAGAGCGTCTCGATCTTCTCCATGCCGCCCTCGGTCAGCGCCACGGTGCGCTGCTTCTCGTCGACCTCGTAGTCGGTCTTGTCGAGATGCGGGATGAAGGTGTCGATGGTGTTGTAGAACTCGGAGCGGTCGTCGAGCGGGCCGGAGATGATGAGCGGCGTGCGCGCCTCGTCGATCAGGATCGAGTCCACCTCGTCGA
Source organism: Bradyrhizobiaceae bacterium (assembly GCA_044463945.1). Taxonomy (GTDB): domain Bacteria; phylum Pseudomonadota; class Alphaproteobacteria; order Rhizobiales; family Xanthobacteraceae; genus 62-47. The sequence goes on from JBIQLW010000010.1 coordinate 6,113, forward strand.
CGATGGCGTAGAAGTGCTCGCGCTGGACCATGTCCTCCAGCCGGTACTTCATGTTGTCGCGCAGATAGTCGAAGCCGTATTCGTTGTTGGTGCCGTAGGTGATGTCGCAGGCATAGGCCGCCTTGCGCTGCTCGTCGTCGAGGCCGTGGACGATGACGCCGGTGGTCAGCCCGAGGAACGAATAGATCTGCGCCATCCAGGCGGCGTCGCGGCTGGCGAGGTAATCGTTGACGGTGACGACGTGGACGCCCTTGCCGGCGAGCGCGTTGAGGTAGACCGCGAGGGTGGCCACCAGCGTCTTGCCTTCGCCGGTCTTCATCTCGGCGATGTCGCCCTCGTGCAGCACCATGCCGCCGATCAACTGCACGTCGAAATGGCGCTGGCCGAGCACCCGCTTGGCGGCCTCGCGCACCGTGGCGAAGGCCGGCACCAGGATGTCGTCCAGTGTCTTGCCGTTCGCGAGCTGGGCGCGAAACTCGTCGGTGCGCGCCTTGAGCTGCTCGTCGGTCAGCGCCGCGACCTCCGGCTCCAGCGCGTTGATGGCGTTGACCCGCGATTGATAGGCCTTGACCCGGCGGTCGTTGGGAGAGCCGAAAAACTTGCGGGCGAGCGCGCCGATCATGCCAAATTCTTCCTGTCCATGCGGTCCGGCGTTGCCGCCGTAAGATCATCCAGTCGCGAGATCATGCGGCGTCCGCCGCCGACCGGATCGTTTACCATGCGGCGGGGCGTCTTGTCGCGCCGGGGAGCCAATCCGTCGCGTCGCCGCTCCATCGCGTCCATCAACTCGTCGTGACGCCTCGAAACACTCCGCTCCTGCCAGAGGATCAAGTCTGGCTGCACGCAGAAACGGTTCGACCGTCAAGGATTTACCGAAAAGGGCACCGGATGATACGGCCACCGTTGACCCGGTGCCGGACAGATATGGCCCGCCCAGGGGGTTGTCAACGGCGCGCGCGGACCGGGCGGATGTCCGGTATTTCATGATTTTGACAGAGTTTTCGCGTTGCCAAGTTTCGCGTTGCCGAGTTTCACGTTGCCAAGGCAACCGGATTGAGCGAGTGTCCGCCGCCCTCCAAACCGCCCCTTTCGGGAGAACAGGAATTTTCATGACTGCTTTCTTGCGCCCATCCCTCACGCGCGCGCCGTTCGCGGCGGCCGCGGCAAGCTGCCTCGCGCTGGCGCTGCTTTCCGGCTCCGCCGCCCGCGCCGAAGACGCCAATCCGGTGCTGGCCAAGGTCAACGGCGCGGAAATCCACCAGAGCGACGTGGCGCTGGCCGAGGAGGAACTGGCTCCCAGCCTGGCGCAGATGGACCCCGCGACCCGCAAGGAAAACGTGCTGGCCTTCCTGATCGACATGAAGATCGTCGCCAAGGCCGCCGAGGACAAGAAGATCGCCGAACAGCCCGATTTCAAGAAAAAGCTCGATTTCGCCCGCAACCGCCTGCTGATGGACAACCTGCTGGCGGCCGAGGGCAAGGCGGCGCTCACCGACGACGCCATGAAGAAGGTCTATGACGACGCCGCCAAGCAGATTTCCGGCGAGCAGGAGGTCCACGCCCGCCATATCCTGGTGCAGACCGAGGACGAGGCCAAGGCGATCAAGGCCGAACTCGACAAGGGGGCCGATTTCGCCAAGCTCGCCAAGGAGAAGTCCAAGGACCCCGGCGCCTCCGACGGCGGCGATCTCGGCTTCTTCACCAAGGAGCAGATGGTGCCGGACTTCTCCAAGGTCGCCTTCGAACTGGAGCCGGGCAAGATTTCCGATCCGGTGAAGACGCAGTTCGGCTGGCACATCATCAAGGTCGAGGAGAAGCGCAACCGCAAGCCGCCGGAGTTCGATCAGGTCAAGCCGCAGATCGAGCAGTACGTGACGCGCAAGGCGCAGTCGGAATTCGTCGCCAAGCTGCGCGAAACCGCCAAGGTCGAGCGCATGGACAAGCCGGCCGCTCCGGCCGTCCCCGCGCCTGCGACGCCCGCGCCCGAGAAGAAGTAAATCGGTCGTCTCGTCACGCACGGGCGCCTCATGCGGGGCCCCGATGCGGCTCAACCTCGACCGTGATGTGCGATAGCTCGTGGATGTGCGCGAGCATCGCCTTGTAATGTGACGGCTCTCTGGGTTCCGGCGAGGCGATGGCGACGATCGCGGCGTGATGGCCCGGACCGACCTGCCAGACATGCAGGTCGGTTATGGCGTCGCCACGTCCCTCGATCGCCTCACGGATCTCGCCGAGAAGGTCCTCGTCATCCGGCACGGTGTCGAGCAGAACGCCGCCGGCATCGCGGATCAGACCCCATGACCAACGGGCGATGACGAGGCCGCCGACAATGCCCATGGCAGGATCGGCCCACAACCAGCCATTGAAGCTGCCGAGAAGCAGGGCGGCGATGGCGAGGATGGAGGTCAGGGCGTCGGCCAGGACATGCAGATAAGCGGCGCGGAGATTGTTGTCGCGCGCGCGGCCCCGGTTCTGGCCGTGATCATGATCGTGCGAATGGTCATGATGGTGGGGATGGCCGTGACCGTGATGATGGGCATGGTCGTCCCGCAGCAGCCAGGCGGAGACGAGGTTGACGATCAGGCCGACCACGGCCACGGCGATGGCCTGGCCGAAGCTGATCGGAACCGGGTTGACGAGACGCAGGAAACTTTCCCACCCGATCAGGAGCGCAATCAGCGCGAGCACGACGGCGCTGGCGAAACCCGCCAGATCGCCGAGCTTGCCGGTGCCGAACGTAAAGCGCGGATCGCGCGCATGACGGCGGGCATAGAGATAGGCCAGCGCGGCGATCAGCATGGCGGCGGCATGGGTGGACATATGCCAGCCGTCCGCCACGAGCGCCATTGAGCCGTAGATCGTTCCGGCCGCGATCTCGATGACCATCATCGAGGCCGTCAGCGCGATGACCAGCCAGACCCGGCGCTCGTTGCGCCGGTGATCGTCACCGAGAAAGACGTGCTCATGGGTCAGGAAAGATATGTCCCGGGTGGCCATCGGCCGATCCTTTCCGCCGGCGCACCGGCTCATTTCACGTAGGTCCGGATGACCCTGATCATCTCTTCGCCGCCCTGCCGGCGGGCCGCCTCGGTTTCGGCCGCAACAATGTGCTCGCGCAGATGGTCCTCCATCACCTCCGCTGTCAGGCCATTCATTGCGCCGCGCACCGAGGCGAGCTGGCGCAGCACTTCCACGCAAGGCACCTCTCCCTGAAGGGCGCGCTCGACCCCTTCGAGTTGGCCCCTGATGCGGCGCACGCGCGCGATCAGCTTGTCCTTCTGGCGGATGGTATGGGTCACGGCGCTGGCAATCCTTTCGCCTCGATAGTGTAGGGGAGTATATTATACTCCAGTTCATGGAGGAAGGCATGGACTGGCGCGATCAGCGGATCGAGTGGAAAGCCGATGGAAAGCCGGTCGAAGTCGGCATGACCCGTTTCGGATCGGGGCCGGCGCGCGCCGTGGACCTGCCGGTCATCGGCCCGGCGCTCTACCGCCTCAACGTCAACGGACCCGTCATCGGCATGATGGCGCGCGGCCATGTCTATGCCGATCCGGCCTGGCTGACGCCGGAGCGGATGGCGGCCAAGCGCGCCATGACCGAAGCGCCCGGCGCACGCCATGCCTCGTTCCGCTTCGTCGCCGGCGAACTGGACCCGTTCACGACTCGCGACGATTGCCTTGACGCCGCGCGGGAGCGCGGATGCTGGTCCTCTACGGTCGCGACGCCCCGCGCAAATCGAAGGCCGGGATGATCGCGCTCGGATCGCTTGAGAATGTGAGGGCCGTCGAACTGCCCCGAGGCAAGCTCAATTTCTACGAGGAGTTTCCGGAAGAAACGGCCGCCGCGATTGGATTTCGGGCTTGACCCGCGCATCCATATTCGTTGATGGATTGCCGGATCATAGGCGAGCGAAAGCGAAGCCGTTCTTCCGACCATCAATATCCGGTAATAACGGAAGCCTTTATGTCCACCGCCGTCTCCCCCCTCGCCCCGAAAACCGTCCCCGACCTGCCGCCGCTCGGCGGCGTGCGGCTGGCCACCGCCGCCGCCGGCATCCGCTACAAGGGCCGCACCGACGTGTTCTTGGCGCTGCTCGATCCCGGCACCACGGTCGCCGGCGTCTTCACCACCTCGAAGTGCCCGTCCGCGCCGGTCGAGTGGTGCCGCGCCAAGCTGAAAGGCGGCAAAGCCCGCGCGCTGGTGGTCAATTCCGGCAACGCGAACGCCTTCACCGGCAAGACCGGCCGCGCCGCCACCGCGCTGACCGCGAGGATCGCCGCCAAGGCCGTCGGCTGTTCCGTCGATGACGTCTTTCTCGCCTCGACCGGGGTGATCGGCGAGCCGCTCGACGCCAGCAAGTTCGACGGCGTGCTCGGCCAGCTTGCGCGCGAGGCGGAAGGCGACCGCTGGCACGACGCCGCAAAGGCGATCATGACCACCGACACCTTCTTCAAGGTCGCGACCGCGACCTTAAAGATCGGCAAGGCGAAGGTGACCATCAACGGCATGGCCAAGGGCGCGGGCATGATCGCGCCCGACATGGCGACCATGCTGTCCTTCGTCTTCACCGACGCGCCGCTGTCGGCGGCAGTGCTGCAATCGCTGTTGAAGACCGGCGTCGCCGACACCTTCAACGCCGTGACCATCGACGGCGACACTTCGACCTCGGACACGCTGCTGGCCTTCGCCACGGGTGCTGCGAAGGACGCGCCGAAAATCTCGCGCGCCAGCGACCCGCGCCTGAAGGCGTTCGCAAAGGCGTTTCATGGCGTGCTCGCCGATCTGGCGGAACAGGTCGCCCGCGACGGCGAAGGCGCGCGCAAGCTGGTGGAAATCACCGTCGAGGGCGCCGTCTCCGACAAGTCGGCGCGGCGCGTCGCGATGTCGATCGCCAACTCGCCGCTGGTGAAGACCGCGATCGCCGGCGAGGACGCCAACTGGGGCCGCGTGGTGATGGCGGTCGGCAAGGCCGGCGAGCCCGCCGACCGCGACAAGCTCTCGATCTCCTTCAACGGCATCCGCGTGGCGAAGAACGGCGCGCGCGATCCGTCCTACGACGAGGCGGAGGTGTCGAAGGCGATGACCAACGACGTCATCCGCATCAAGGTCGCGCTGGGCCTGGGCAAAGGCCGCGACCGCGTGCTGACCTGCGACCTCACCAAAGAGTACGTCGCCATCAACGGCGACTACCGGTCGTGAAACTCACCCTCGTCGTCGCCTGCGCGCTGATCGACGCCGACAACCGCGTGCTGATCGCGCAACGGCCGGAAGGCAAGCAGCTCGCGGGCCTGTGGGAATTTCCCGGCGGCAAGCTGGAAGCCGGCGAACGACCCGAACCTGCCTTGATCCGCGAGTTGCGCGAGGAACTCGGCATCGAGGTCAAGGAAGCCTGCCTCGCGCCGCTGACCTTCGCCAGCCACGCCTATGACAGCTTCCATCTGCTGATGCCGCTCTATATCTGCCGGCGCTGGGAGGGCACCGTGGCGTCAAAAGAAGGACAGGCGCTGGCCTGGGTCCGCGCCAACAAGCTGCGCGACTACCCGATGCCGCCCGCCGACATCCCCCTGATCCCGCCGCTGATCGACCTCTTGATGTGAGGCCGCACCCCGGACGCGCCGCAGCGCGCAGCGCTGCCGCGCAGAGCCGGGGCCGTTACAAAGGATGCGTTCTCGGGCGGTCCCGGTTCTGCGGAGCGGCATCAGGAATGCCGCACCGCGCCCGGGACACTGTTATTTCCGATGCCGCTTCACGGCCGCCTCAAGGCTGAACTTCGCCGACCCCGGTCGCAGCGGCTTTGGCTGGCTCGGATGCGGCGCCCAGCCGAACAGCCAGACGATGTCGAAGGTGGCGCGGATGCGGCCGTCCGCGTCCGCGAAGCGCTCGCTGTAAACTTGCGCCATGCGCAGCAGCGTGGCGCGCCGCGCCGGCGCCTTGCGCCGCTCCGCCAGCACGTTGGTCGCGCCCATGCGGCGCAGGTCGTGCATCAGGGCGAAGGCGTTGTCGTAGCGCACCGTCAGCCGCTCGAAATCGGTCACCGGCAGCGCGAAGCCGGCGCGCTGCAACAACCCGCCGGCGTCGCGCAGGTCGGCGAACGGCGAGACGTGTGGCGACGCGCCGCCCTCGACCTCCGCTTCCGCGGCCGCGAACGCCTGCCGCAACTCGGTGAGCGTGTCGCCGCCGATCATCGCCGCCAGCAGCAGCCCGTCGGGCTTCAGCGCGCGGCGCACCTGCGCCAGCACGCCCGGCAGGTCGTTGACGAATTGCAGCGCCAGCAGCGAGACGGCGAGATCGATGGAGTCCGGCGCGAGCCGCAGCGGATCGGTATCGGCATCGGGGATGTCCACCGGCGTCAGCGCCACCCCCTGCTTTTCCAGGGCAACACGCAACGCATCACTCGGCGTCGCCAGATCGATCCCCGACACGAAGCTGCGGTTGACCGCCGACAGCCGCTCCGCCGCATCGCTCACGGCATGGTCGAGTAGGAACGTCGCGGGCCCAAGCTTTTCCGCGCGCGCCAGCCGCGCGCGCAACAGCGCGCGGTCGAACAGGACGGGCGAGGACGGGGCAGCCGGCATGGCGCGGTGGTACGCCCAACCGCCGCCCCATGCAATGCGGGTGGCAGGGCCCCTCCTTGAGCGGCGCGCCGTGGGCGGCTAGCCTCCTCCCCCATGTCGAGCGATCTGTCGAGCGATGCCGCCCCCCTCCTGTCCCCCGTCCGCCGCCTTGGCGGCGCCTGGCGGGCGTGCCGCGATTTCGCCGCAAGACTCCCGCGCGCCGCGCGCGACGTCGCGCTACCGACTTTGTGCGCGGCCTGCCGCGAGCCGGTCACCGGCGACGGCGTCTGCGCCGCGTGCTGGAGCCGGCTGTCATTCATCGCGCCGCCGCTGTGCCCGCGCCTCGGCATTCCCTTCGCCTACGATCCCGGTCCGGGCGTTTTGTCGATGGAAGCCGCCATCGACCCGCCGGCGTTCCACCGCGCCCGCGCCGCGGTCCGCTACGATGACATCGCCAGAACGCTGGTTCACGCCCTGAAGTATCAGGATCGCACCGACCTTGCGCCCGTCATGGGCCGCTGGATGGCGCGCGCCGGCAGCGAACTGTTGGCCGACGCCGATCTTCTGGTGCCGGTGCCGCTGCATTGGCGGCGGGCCTGGAGCCGGCGCTACAACCAGTCCGGCGCGCTCGCACAAGTGATCGCGCAACACAGCCGCGCCAAGGTCGCGGGCGACGTGCTGCGCCGGATCCGGCCGACGCAACAGCAGATCGGCCTGTCGAAGAAAGAACGCGCCGCCAACGTGCAGGGCGCGTTCGCGGTCGCCCCCGGAAAGGCCGCCGCCGTCCATGGCCGCCGCGTCGTCCTGATCGACGACGTGCTGACCTCCGGCGCGACCGCCGACGCCTGCGCCCGCGCGCTGCTCCGCGTCAAGGCGGCGCAGGTCGATGTGCTGGTCTTCGCCCAGGTTGTGGACACGCCGCAAACCCCCATATAATTGACGGCTTCACGGACAAGGCATCACCGGATGACCGCTGCGGTTGAAATCTACACGCGCCCCGGCTGCGGCTATTGCAGCGCCGCGCTGGCGCTCCTGACGCGCAAGAACGTCGCCTTCACCCACCACGACGCGGGCAAGGACCCGGAGGTGCGCGCGCGGATGTACGACCGCGTCGGGATGGGCGCGACCTTTCCGCAGATTTTCATCGACGGCACTCCCATCGGCGGCTGTGACGATCTTTACGCGCTCGACCGCGAGCGCCGGCTCGACGCGCTGCTCGCGGGTGAAGGAGAAGGAATCGCGCCATGACCGCCGGCTCGCCCTTTGTCGCCGCGATGGTGCAGATGCGCACCGGCCTGTTGCCGGGGCCGAGCTTCGAGCAGGCCGCCGAACTGATCCGCGAGGCGGCGCTGCAAGGCGCCGACTACGTGCAGACTCCCGAAGTCAGCAACATGATGCAGACCAACCGCGCCGCGCTGTTCGAGCAACTCGCCGAGCAGAACGACGACGTGTCGCTCAAAGCCTATCGCGATCTCGCGCGCGAGTTGAATATCCATCTGCACGTCGGCTCGCTGGCGTTGCGCGCCACGCCGGAGCGCGCGGTCAACCGCTCGTTCCTGCTGGCGCCGACCGGCGACATCGTCGCCAGCTACGACAAGATCCACATGTTCGATATCGATCTCGGCAACGGCGAGAGCTATCGCGAGTCGGCCAACTATCAGCCCGGCGATACCGCGGTGATCGCCGACCTGCCGTGGGGCCGTCTCGGCATGACGATCTGCTACGATGTGCGCTTCCCCTCGCTGTATCGGGCGCTGGCGGAAGCCGGCGCGTCGTTCCTCGCGGTGCCTTCCGCCTTCACGAAGAAGACCGGGGAAGCGCACTGGCACACGCTGTTGCGCGCCCGCGCTATAGAGACCGGCTGCTTCGTGTTCGCCGCCGCGCAGAGCGGACTTCACGAGAACAAACGCGAGACGTTCGGCCACTCGCTGATTGTCGATCCGTGGGGCACGGTGCTGGCCGACGGCGGCACCGACGTCGGCGTGACGCTGGCGACCATCGATCCGGCCAAGGTGCAGGCCGCGCGCAACAGCATTCCGTCGTTGCAGCATGGCCGCCGCTTCAGCATCAGCGATCCCAACGCCGCGCCGGACCACCTGCAACTGGTGCGAGGGCCGGCATGATCAAGTACGACCTGCGCTGCGAGCACGGTCACAGCTTCGAAAGCTGGTTCCAGAGTTCGTCGGCCTACGACTCCCAGCACAAGCGCAAGCTGGTCGTCTGTCCGTCCTGCGGCTCGGTCAAGGTCGAGAAGGCGCTGATGGCGCCGCGCCTTGCCGGCACGAAGCGCGGCCGCGCCACCGTGCCGGCCGAGGCCGCGTCGAAGGAAGCCACGGCCCCCACCCTGATGATGACGCAGGAGCAGGCGTTGCGCGCCAAGCTCAAGGAATTGCGCGACCACATCGTCAAAACCGCCGATAATGTCGGCGAGCGCTTCCCCAACGAGGCGCGCAAGATGCACTACGGCGACATCGAGCACCGGCCGATCTACGGCGAGGCGTCGGCGGACGAAGCGCGCTCGCTGATCGACGAGGGCATCGAGGTGATGCCGCTGCCGGTGCTGCCGGAAGACCGTAACTGACCTCTTTGATTTCCTATCAAATCGGCGACGTCACGCCGCGATCAAAAGCGCGACGCCGGTCACGATCAGCACGATGCCGCCGAGTTCGCGCAGCGACAGCGGCTGCTTGAACGAGTAATACGACACTGCCTGCGCGAACAGCACCTCGACCAGCGCCAGCGTGCGGACGTTGGCGGCCGCCGTCAGCGCGAAGGCGAGGAACCAGAACTGCGAGGCGAACGCGCCGGTGAAGCCGGCCGCCATCGACGGCTTCCACATCCGCAGGATCGCGGCGAGGACGTCCGGCGCGCGCGCCAGCAGATAGACGGTGAGCACCACCGTCTGCACCAGGAGACCGAACACCAGCGTATAGGTCGCCGCCGTCACGAACGACACGTCGGGCACGACGATGATGGCGCCGCGAAAGCCGACCGCCGACAGCGCGAAGCAGGCGGCGGCGACCAGCCCCTGCACGGTCGGCTTCAGGCTGCCGAACCCCTTGGCGAAGCCCTTGGCGCCGGGCCGCAACGCGGTGATGACGACGCCGGCGGTGGCGATCAGGATTGCCAGCACCTTGAGCCCGGTGAGGCGGTCGCCGAGAAAGACGAAGCCGAAAATCGCGGTCTGGATCGCTTCGGTCTTCAGATAGGCGGTGGTGACGACGAAGGACTGATCGGTCATCGCCGCCAGCATCAGGCCGGTCGCGGCGATCTGCGCCAGCGCGCCGAGCAGAAGCCACGGCCAGAACACGAGCCCGGGCGACGGCCACGGATCGCCGGTCGCGATCAGGACGATGGCGAGAAACACCAGCGAGAACGGAAAGCCGAACAGGAAGCGGATGTTGGTCGCACCCCAAGTGCCGAGCGGCCCGGTCAGCGAGCGCTGCATGGCGTTGCGCGCCACCTGCCCCAGCGCGGCGACGACGGTGAACGGGACCCAGAGCGATGCGATGGTGAACATGCGGAAATGCGATCGGATCAGTTGGAGATCAAGCCGTGCGGCGGCGCGGCAACCTGACGGCTCAGGGCGATACCGTCAACCGGCCTCTGGATGCTTGTCTCACCCCATGCCTTCCGCCACCACCATGTAGTTGACGTCGGTGTCGGACGACGTGCTCCAGCGGTCGGCGAACGGGCTGTAGACCACACCCGCCTGCTCGGTGATGCCGAGCCCGCACTTCTCCAGATGATGCGCCAGTTCCTCGGGCGTGACGAACTTGTCCCACTGATGGGTGCCGCGCGGCAGCCAGCGCAGCACGTATTCGGCGCCGACGATCGCCAGCGCGAAACTTTTCCAGGTGCGGTTGAGGGTGGACACCACCATCAGCCCGCCGGGCTTGAGCACGCTGGCGCAGCGCGCGAGGAACGCGCCGACATCGACGACATGCTCCACCACCTCCATCGCCAGCACGATATCGAAGCGCTCGCGCGGGTCCATGTCTTCCAGTGTGGTGCAGCGATAGTCGATCGACACATGGGACTTGTCGGCGTGCAGCCGCGCCGCCGCGATGTTGCTGTCGGACGGATCGACGCCGATCACCTGCGCGCCCAGCCGCGCCAGGGGCTCGCACAATAGGCCCGCGCCGCAGCCGATGTCAAGCACCCGCAAGTCCGCCAGGCAGTTCAGGCTGCGGACATTGCGGTCAAACTTGCGGCAGGCGGCGTCGCGGATGAAGGCCAGCCGCAGCGGGTTGATCTTGTGCAGCGGCGCCATTTTGCCGCGCGGATCCCACCATTCCGCCGATAGCCGCGAGAACTTCTCGATCTCCGCCGGATTGACGCTGGAGCCGGACCGGCCGGCGACATCTGATGGCATGGTCATGATGGGCGCGCGCCTCCTGTGATCGCGCGGAAATGCTATTGCCGGACGCCGGCGGCCGGCGCAAACCGGTTGCCTGCCTGTCGGCACGCCGGTATGTATACGCGCCTTTCGGCGCCCGCGGCGCATCCGGGCCGCATCATACCGCGTTGTCCTCAAGGAACATACCATCCGTCATGGGCCGGCTTGTCATGAAATTCGGCGGCACCTCGGTCGCCAACATCGAGCGTATCCAGAACGTCGCCCGGCACGTCAAGCGCGAGGTCGATGCCGGCCATGAGGTCGCGGTGGTGGTGTCGGCGATGGCCGGCAAAACCAACGAACTGGTGGCCTGGTGTCGCGATGCCTCGCCGATGCACGACGCCCGCGAATACGACGCCGTGGTCGCCTCCGGCGAGCAGGTCACCTCGGGACTGCTGGCCATCGCGCTTCAGGCGCTCGGCATCCAGGCCCGTTCCTGGCAGGGCTGGCAGATCCCGATCAGGACCTCGGACGCCCACGCCTCGGCGCGGATTCTCGACATCGATGGCAGCGATATCATCAAGCGCTTCGCCGAACGCAAGGAAGTGGCGGTGATCGCCGGCTTCCAGGGCGTCAACCCGCAGACCGGCCGCATCACCACGCTCGGGCGCGGCGGCTCCGACACCTCGGCGGTGGCGGTGGCGGCGGCGATCAAGGCCGACCGCTGCGACATCTACACCGACGTCGACGGCGTCTACACCACCGATCCGCGCATCGTGCCGAAGGCCCGCCGCCTCGATCGGATCGCGTTCGAGGACATGCTGGAACTGGCCTCGCAGGGGGCCAAGGTGTTGCAGGTGCGCTCCGTCGAGCTTGGCATGGTCCACAACATGCCGATCTTCGTGCGCTCCAGCTTCGACGCGCCCGACGCGATCGACCCCCACGCGACACCGCCCGGAACGCTGATTTGCAGCGAGGAGGAATTGATGGAAAGCCACGTCGTCACCGGCATCGCCTTCTCCAAGGACGAGGCCCAGATCTCGGTCCGGCAGATCGAGGACAAGCCCGGCGTCGCCGCCGCGATCTTCGTGCCGCTGGCCGCCGCCAACATCAACGTCGACATGATCGTCCAGAACGTCTCCGAGGATGGCAAGACCACCGACCTCACCTTCACCGTTCCGGCCGGCGATTTCGACCGCGCCAAGCAGACGATTACGGCCGCCAAGGCGCAGATCGGCTTCGCCCGGCTCGACAGCGCCACCGACGTCGCCAAGGTCTCGGTGATCGGCTCGGGAATGCGCAGCCACGCCGGCATCGCCGCCAAGGCGTTCGCCGCGCTGGCGGAGCGCAACATCAACATCCGCGCCATCACCACCTCAGAAATCAAGTTCTCCGTCCTGATCGACGCCGCCTACACCGAACTCGCGGTACGCACGCTGCATTCGCTCTACGGCCTCGACAAGGGCTAGGAACCGCAACAGGCGGAGGCGGCTGCCGCGACACCAGCGCTGCCGTGCGGCCAGCGGCGTTTGTCCTGCCGTGCATTGGCATCTGGCGCCGGTCGCCCGGCCCCGGCTGACGGCCGGGCTGGCGCGCGGGTCCGTTTCGAAAATCTGGCAGGGGTTTTGCTTGGCAAACCGAGCCGCGATTCGCTATACGGCCTGATCGGCCGCTGGTGCCGGCGCGGCCGGTTCCGGCTCGGTCATCAAGCAGCTTTTTGCGCGCCCTCGCGACGTGTAAAATCGCCAAAGCTTATTATATTTCTTAGGTTTGGGACCTGCGGCAGGGCTAGTCGCCGGGTGCCCGCAGGGAAGGATATCGGCACATGCGGAGCGCGTCGGGCGGCCCCCGCGTCTTGCTGAGACGGCTCCGCGAGGTGATGGCGGAGAAGGTCAGCGCCCAGGAGCGGCTGGACAAGATCGTGGTGCTGATCGCTGCCAACATGGTGGCGGAAGTCTGCTCGACCTATGTGCTGCGTGTCGACAATACGCTGGAGCTTTACGCCACCGAGGGCCTCAACCGCGACGCCGTCCACCAGACCGTACTCAACCCTCATGAGGGCCTAGTCGGTCTGGTCGCCAGCGAGGCTCAGCCGCTAAACCTGTCCGACGCCCACAGCCATCCGGCGTTCTCGTTCCGCCCGGAAACCGGCGAGGAAATCTACAACTCCTTCCTCGGCGTGCCGATCCTGCGCGCCGGCAACACGCTCGGCGTGCTGGTGGTGCAGAACCGCGCCAAGCGCACCTATGTCGAGGAGGAAGTCGAGGCGCTGCAAACCACGGCGATGGTGCTCGCCGAGATGATCGCCTCGGGCGAACTATCGGCGCTGGCAAGGCCCGGCGCGGAGCCCGCCGCGCGCCACCCCCTGCACCTCACCGGCACCATCCTCTCCGACGGCATAGCCCTCGGCCATGCGGTGCTGCACGAGCCGCGCGTCGTCATCACCAATTACATTGCCGAGAACCTGCCGCAGGAACTCAAGCGGCTCGACGACGCGCTGGCCAAGCTGCGCGCCGACCTCGACCGGATGTTGGAGCGCGGCGACGTCGCCGATGGCGGCGAGCACCGCGACGTGCTCGAAGCCTACCGGATGTTCGCCAACGATCACGGCTGGTCGCACAAGCTGCACGAGGCGGTCGCCACCGGCCTCACCGCCGAGGCCGCGGTCGAGCGCGTGCAGTCCGATACCCGGGCGCGCATGTTGCGCTCGACCGATCCGTACCTGCGCGAGCGGTTGCACGATCTGGAGGATCTCGGCCATCGCCTGATGCGCCAACTCGTCGGCCAGGATCACGCGCCGTCGCGCGAGCAACTCCCGGACAACGCCATCCTGATCGCCCGCGCGATGGGGCCGGCTGCGCTGCTCGACTACGACCGCAAGCGGCTCCGCGGGCTGGTGCTGGAGGAAGGCACCGCCAACTCCCACGTCTCGATCGTGGCGCGGGCGCTTGGCATCCCCGCCGTCGGCGAGGTGCCGAACGCGGCGGGGATCGCCGACCCCGGCGACGCCATCATCGTCGATGGCACCTCGGGCGCGATCTACTTCCGCCCCTCGGCCGAAGTGGAATCCGCCTATGCCGAGCGGGTGCGCTTCCGCGCCCGGCGGCAGGCGCAGTATTCGGCGCTACGCGACCGCCCCACCGTCACCAAGGACGGCCAGCCGGTCGAATTGATGCTCAACGCCGGTCTGGTCATCGACCTGCCGCATATCGAGGACACCGGCTGCGCCGGCATCGGCCTGTTCCGCACCGAGCTGCAATTCATGGTCGGGCAGAGCCTGCCGCGCGCCGCCGAGCAACTGTCGCTCTACCGCGCGGTGCTGGATGCCGCCGGCGGCAAGCCGGTGACCTTCCGCACGCTCGACATCGGCGGCGACAAGGCACTGCCCTATATGGAAACCGTGATCGAGGAAAATCCGGCGCTGGGCTGGCGCGCCATCCGCCTCGGCCTCGACCGGCCCGGCCTGCTGCGCGGCCAGGTGCGCGCGCTGTTGCGCGCCGGCGGCGGCCGCGCGCTGAAGATCATGTTCCCGATGATTTCGGAGATCGCGGAATTCAACCAGGCCAAACTGATCGTCGAGCGCGAACTGACCTACCTGCGCCAGCACGGCCACACCTTGCCGGAGCGCATCGACATCGGCACCATGATCGAGGTGCCGGCGCTGCTCTATCAGCTCGACGAATTGCTGGAGAAGGTCGATTTCGTCTCGGTGGGCTCCAACGACCTGTTCCAGTTCTTGTTCGCGGTCGATCGCGGCAACTCGAAAGTCTCGGACCGCTTCGACACCCTGTCGGCGCCGATCCTGCGCGCCTTGCGCGACATCATCCGCAAGGCTGATGCCGCGCGGCGCACCGCCTCGCTGTGCGGCGAGATGGCCTCAACGCCGATCGGCGCGCTGGCGCTGATCGCGCTGGGCTACCGCTCGCTGTCGCTGTCGGCCACCGCCCACGGCCCGGTCAAGGCGCTGATCCTCGACCTCGACGCCAGGAAGGCCGAGGCGCTGATGGCGGATCTGCTCGACGCGCCGGCGGGCAGTGTCTCGATCCGCCAGGAATTGAAGCGGTTCGCCGAGGCCGAAGGCTTGTCGTTGTAGCGCGGCTGTTGCTTGTCGCTCCGTCCGCCACGCCGTTCATTCGTTGAGACATTGCCATGCTGCCCGAAGCCAAACTGGATATCCTGCTGGCGCGCCACGCCGAACTCGAAGCCCGCCTGATCGGCGACGTCGGCGGCGAGGACTATGTGCGCATCTCGCGCGAACTGGCCGACCTCAATCCGGTGATCGACGCGGTGAAGGCGTATCGCGCGACAGTCGCCGAGATCGCCGGCATTGACGCGATGGTGAACGATCCCGCTACCGATGCCGAGATGCACGACCTCGCCGAAGCCGAGCGTCCTGGCCTCGAAGCGCGCCGTGACGAGCTGATCCAGCAGATCCGCGTCGCGCTGCTGCCCAAAGACGCCATGGACGAGCGCAACGTCATTCTCGAAATCCGCGCCGGCACCGGCGGCGACGAAGCCTCGCTGTTCGCCGGCGACCTGTTCCGGATGTACGAGCGCTTCGCCGCATTGCAGGGTTGGAAGGTCGAGGTGATGTCCGCAAGCGAAGGCACCGTCGGCGGCTACAAGGAGATCATCGCCGAGGTGCAGGGGCGCGGCGCCTTCGCCAAGCTGAAATTCGAATCCGGCGTGCATCGCGTGCAGCGGGTGCCCGACACCGAAGCGCAAGGCCGCATCCACACCTCGGCGGCGACGGTGGCGGTGCTGCCGGAAGCAGAGGACGTCGATATCGACATCCGGAACGAGGACCTGCGCATCGAAACCATGCGCGCGCAGGGCGCGGGCGGCCAGCACGTCAACAAGACCGAATCGGCGATCCGCATCACCCACCTGCCGACCGGCATCGTGGTGATGATGCAGGACAGCCGCTCGCAGCACAAGAACCGCGCCAGCGCCATGAACATCCTGCGCTCGCGGCTCTACGACGCCGAGCGCCAGCGCCTCGATTCCGAGCGCTCCGCCGACCGGCGCGGCCAGGTCGGCTCCGGCGACCGCTCCGAGCGGATCCGTACCTATAACTTTCCGCAAGGCCGCGTCACCGATCATCGCATCAACCTGACGCTCTACAAGCTGCCGCAGGTGATCGCCGGCGAAGCGCTTGGCGAACTGATCGACGCGCTGACCACCGAGCATCAGGCCGCGCAACTCGCGGCGCAAGGCGCGGCGGCCTAGAGTCTTTCTGCTTTTGATGGAATCATCCCCTCGTCATGCGCGGACTTGATCCGCGCATCCATCTTCTTCAAAAAATGATGGATTGCCGGGTCAAGCCCGGCAATGACGTTCCCATCAAAACATGAAACGCTATAGCTGTGGATATCTCGCTCGCAGGACAGACCATCGAGGCCGCGCGCCGCGCGCTCGCCGCGCACCTCAAGGCGGTGGCGATCGAGACCCCCGAACTCGACGCGCGGCTCCTGCTCGGCGCGGTGCTACGGCTCGATCTCACCGGCCTCATCACCAGTGCCGAACGGCGGCTCACCGCTTTCGAAGCGGCGCGGCTGAAGGATTTCACCCGCCGCCGGATCGGCGGCGAGCCGGTTGCGCGAATCCTCGGCCGCAAGGAGTTCTGGGGACTCGATTTCGAACTTTCGCCGGCGACGCTGGTGCCGCGCCCCGACACAGAGACGGTGGTCGAGGCTGCGCTGGCGATCCTGCGCGCCGATGGCGACACGACGCGCGCGCTGCGCATCGCCGATCTCGGCACCGGCTCCGGCGCGATCCTGCTGGCGCTGTTGCATGAGCTTCCGCGTGCGACCGGCATCGGCACCGATATCAGCCTCGCCGCCGTGCAGACCGCGCGCGCCAACGCGGCGCGGCTCGGGCTTGGCGCGCGCGCGACATTCGCGGTGAGCGATTTCGCCGCCGCGCTCGCCGGCCCGTGCGATCTCATCGTCTCCAACCCGCCCTACATTCGCAGCGACGACATCCCGACGCTCGCCGCTGAGGTGCGCGAGCACGATCCGCACCGCGCCCTCGACGGCGGCGACGACGGGCTCGACGCCTATCGGCTGATCGCCGGTCAGGCCACGCCGCTGCTTTCGCCTGGCGGTACATTGATCCTCGAAATCGGCCGGTACCAGGAGGCCGACGTCATCGCACTAGCGCACGCCGCCGGACTGATCCCGCAGGAGCCGCCGCGCAGCGATCTGGCGGGCGTACCGCGGGCGCTCGCGTTCCGCCGGGCGCCACGATAAAGTCCGGTTCGGACGCAAAAAAACCTCTTGGAATATCGACCGGGAACGACTACGTTCCGGCCATAATATCGGTTCGGGTCGCTGACCCTCCCGATCGTCGGGAGCGTGGTCGGAGCTTTCAAAACGGAAAGCCACCCTGACAACAGGTTCCAAAGGCAGGTTGTGATCGCGCGCGATGGCTGGAAAAGCTGCGCCGCCGATTGACCGCAAGGCCAACGAAAGCGCGAATACGCTTGGTAAACCAAACGAGACGAATTCATACGACACAGACCGGCTTGCCGGAACGGACCGGCTTTGCTGGAACGGGCAGGTTTGCGGGAGCAACCCGCTTGATGTGATCCCGCCGATCGGGGCTTGGCTCGGCGGCGCGCGCGGTCCCGTATCCGCTGAACGCGACGCGGGGCACCATCACGGAAGCATCACCGTTTGATTGGAACGAGCTTTTGTACGTCACCACATCCGGTACCACCCAAGGCAGCGAACTTTAGCACTAGATTTAAATATCAGTAGAAGGCGACACATGAGGAACGGGCAGAATAACAAGCGGATGCGCGGCCGGAACAACAGCAATAACAACAACCGGCGCGGCCAGAACCCGATGACGCGGGTGTTCGAATCGAACGGTCCGGACATCAAAATCCGCGGCACCGCTTCCCATATCGCCGAGAAATACGTTCAGCTCGCACGCGACGCCCGCGGCTCCGGCGACCCGGTCGCCTCGGAAAACTACTATCAGCATGCCGAGCACTACTTCCGCCTGATCGCCGCCGCCCAGGAACAGTTCCGCCAGAACCAGCCGCAACAGCAGCCGCGCAGCGACTTCGAGATCGCCGGCGAGAGCGAGGACGGCGACAGCGACGGCTATTCCAGTTTCGGCGCCGAGCCCGGCTTCGTGCCGGCGCAGCAACAGCCGTTTCCACCGCGCGAGCGGCAACGCGACCAGCGCGCCCAGCCGCGCGACGTCCATCCGCGTGATACCGAGCAGCCGCGCGAGGCACAGCCGGCGGGCGAGCAGGTCTATCGGGAGTCCCGCGCGCAGCCGCAGCCGGGGCTGCCACTCGACAACGGCGTCGATCGGCTGCCGTCATTCATCACCGGGTCACAACCGCAGCCCGGCAACGGCTTCGAGACGGGCAACCAGCCTACCGAGCCGCGGTTTCCGCCGCGCCGCCGGCGTCGCCCTCACGGGCCGCGCACGGAGGCGGCCGCAGCCGCCGCAGCGCCAACCGAAGACCTCAATCCCGGCAACGAGTGAGCGGCGCGCACGCCGTTAGCGCTGCATCGACGATGACGTCGGCACCAGCACCGGGCCCAGCGAAGGAATCAGCCGCGTGCGTTCGCGGTGCGCCGGAATCGCGCGATAAACCTGTTTGGTCGCCTCGACGATATGGACGCCGGCGACCGGCAGCGACAAGGCCGCTCCGATCCGCTCCCACGCCAGGGCCGAGCGCAGAAACCAGCCGCGGTTGACCGGCGGCATGAACAGCGCTTCGCCCCATGCGGTCGGCGTGAACCAGGTCTGCCGCAGCAATTCCGTGATCTGCTTGCGCGAATACGGACGGCCGTGACCGAACGGCGTCACGTCGGTACGGGTCCAGACGCTGCGCCGGTTCGGCACGATCACCATCATCCGCCCCGACGGCGCCAGCACGCGCCACACTTCGCGCAACAACGCTTCCGGATCGTCCGACATCTCCAGCGCGTGAACGAGAAGAATGCGATCGACCGCGGCGTCCGGCAGCGGCAGCGATAGTTCATCCACCAGCGAGGCGAGCACCGGGCCGCCGCTCGGCCATTTCAGCACGCCCTGCGTCGCCGGCATCATGGCGAGGCAGCGTTCGGCGTCGTCGCGGAACAGTCCGAGATACGGCGTCGGATAACCGAGGCCGAGCACGCGCTGGCCCTGCGCCTCCGGCCAGCAGGCATGAATGCCGCGATTGATCAGCCGCCGCGCCACGATCCCGAGACGCCGTGAATAGAAATCGCGCAGGTCAATGACATCGATGGCCATATAATAAGTTTAGCATGTGCGTGGCGCGCCGTGCATCCCGCCAGCGGCGGCATTCGGCGGCAGGCTGCGAGCGTTTCACCACCGCACCAGGTATGCTAGCTTGATAGAATGCAACCAACGGAGATGTCATGGCCGCCGAGATACGCCTGTTCCCCTGCCTGTCGGACAATTTCGGCTATCTGATCCATGATCCGGCGAGCGGCGCGACCGCGTCGATCGACGCGCCGGAAGCCACTCCGGTCATCAAGGCGCTGCAACGCGAGGGCTGGCACCTGACCGACATTCTGGTCACGCACCATCATGCGGATCATGTCGGCGGTATCGCCGAGTTGAAGCAGAAATACGACTGCCGCGTCGTCGGGCCGCACGACAAGACCACGGCGATCGCCGACATCGACGAGCGCGTCAGGCAGGGCGACACCGTGATGGTCGGCACGCTGACCGCGCGGGTGCTGGAGACGCCGGGCCACACGCTCGATCATATCAGTTACGCCTTCGACGACGACCGTGCGCTGTTCGCCGCCGACACGCTGTTCTCGATCGGCTGCGGGCGGGTGTTCGAGGGCACTTACCCGATGATGTGGGAGTCGCTGTTGAAGCTGCGCGCGTTGCCGGACGACATGCGGCTCTATTGCGGCCATGAATACACCGCCTCCAACGTCAAGTTCGCGCTGACCGTCGAGCCGGACAATGCGGCCCTCAAGGCGCGCGCCGCCGAGGTGGCGAAGCAGCGCGCCGATAACAAGCCAACCGTTCCGACGCTGCTCGGCGAGGAAAAGAAAACCAACGTATTCCTGCGCGCCGATGTGCCGTCGGTCGCGGCCGCCGTCGGCCTCGCCGGCAAGAGTCCGGCAGAGGTTTTCGGCGAACTGCGCGAGCGCAAGAACAAGTCGTGAAGACGGCCGCGCCGCGCCTCACCGCCGCCGAGGTCATCGCGCGGCTCGATCTCGCGCCGCATCCCGAAGGTGGTCACTTCCGCGAGACGTTTCGCGATTCCCGGTGCGACGCGCAGGGACGCGCGGCCTCGACCGCGATCTATTTCCTGCTGGCACGGGGCGAGCGCTCGCACTGGCACCGCATCGATGCCGTGGAGACGTGGCACTTCTACGCCGGCGATCCGTTGACACTTCAGATCGCCGACGCAAGCGGACTCCGCGCCGTGCGTCTCGGCCCGGACCTCGCGGCCGGCGAAATACCGCAGGCTGTCGTGCCGGCCCGCGCGTGGCAGGCGGCCGAGAGCCTGGGCGAGTGGACGCTGGTCGGCTGCACCGTCGCGCCCGGATTCGTGTTCGCTGCGTTCGAACTGGCGCCCCCCGGCTGGTCGCCAGCTTTTCACGGCGTATGATCCTGGCCTAAAGCCGCTTCCGAAAGAGATCCTTCGCTGCGATCAGTCCGCCCCCGGCGATCAGAAGCGCGGCCAGCGCGATGGTCGCGGTCGCCTGCGCGAAGCCCGCGACGATCAGGAACGCGGTCGAGAGCAATGGCGTGGCATAGGAGGCCGCACCCAGCACGCGAATGTCGCCGTGCTTCATGCCGATGTCCCACGCGTAGAACGCCGCGCCGACCGGGCCGAGACCGAGCAACAGGATCGCGCCCCATTGCAGCGCCGTCTCCGGCCATGCCGTAGTTTCGATCGCGAGGTGAAACAGCGCCGCGAGCAGCGCGGTCGCCAGACAAAAGCCGGCCACCGC
Organism: Bradyrhizobiaceae bacterium; assembly: GCA_044463945.1. GTDB lineage: Bacteria > Pseudomonadota > Alphaproteobacteria > Rhizobiales > Xanthobacteraceae > 62-47. Next base: position 26,962 of record JBIQLW010000010.1, read on the forward strand.
GTCGGTCGGCACCGCCTTCAGCCGGCGCGACAGCACCGAATAGGCCGCCCACACGAACGCCGCCACGAAGGCGGCGACGAATCCGGGAATCTGCGCCGCGGTATATTGCACGCCGGTATTGCCGACGAACAGCAGGGCCGTGCCGGCAAGGCCCAGCAGCGCGCCGACGACATGGTGCCGTGCCAGCCGCTCGCCCGGCAGCAATGCCGAAAACACCACGATCAATAGCGGCCACAGATAGTTGAGAAGCCCGGCTTCCGCCGGCGGCGCCAGCCGCAATGACAAAAAGTACAGCGCGTGATAGCCGAACAGCCCGCCGACGCCGATCATCCACGCCACCCACGGCTGCCACAGCGCACGCACCGAGCCCGCGCGCAACACCACGCTCACGCATCCCGCGACGCCACCGACAGCAAAGGTCATCGCCGCCAGTTGGAACGCCGGAATGCGACCGGTCGCCACGGTGAGCACGGCAAGCAGCGACCATAGGACGATCGCGGTCAGTCCGATCAGGGTGGCGGTGCGGGCAGGCATGAGTTGAGAATCGCTGGAGCCGTCATCGGGGTGCGCAAGCCGGTTCTCCGTACCGCGCCCCTCGCGCAACGGCAACCTGCCATCGCCCCGGCGATACATACGACAACGCGCATCGCCGCGGCGAGGTTTTAGTGTCGGCGCGGTCGGTTGAACGCCGCCGCCGCGCCTCACACCATGTATTGCCCGCCGTTGATCGACAGCGTCGAGCCGGTGATGAAGCCGGCGTCGTCGGAGGCGAGGAAGACCACAGCGCGGGCGATCTCCTCGGGCTCGCCGAGACGGTTCGTCGGGATCAGCGGAATGATGCTTTTGTCCAGAACGTCCTTCGGCACCGCCTGCACCATCTCGGTGTTGATGTAGCCCGGACAGATCGCATTGACGGTGATGCCGCCCTTGGCGTTCTCCAGTGCCAGCGCCTTGGTGAACCCGATATCGCCGGCCTTGGCCGCCGAGTAGTTGACCTGACCGAACTGGCCCTTCTGGCCGTTGATCGACGAGATATTGATGATGCGGCCGAATTTTCGCGCACGCATTCCTTCGATCACCGGGCGCGTCATGTTGAACAGCGAGCCGAGGTTGGTGTTGATCACCGCACTCCACTGTTCGACCGTCATCTTGTGGAAGGCGCCGTCCTTGGTGATGCCGGCGTTGTTGACGAGGATCTCGATCGGGCCCAGCTCCGCCTCGACCTTCTTGATGCCGGCGCCGCAGGCGTCGAACGAACTGACGTCCCACTTGTAGACCGGAATGCCGGTTTCCGCCTTGAACTTCTCCGCCGCCGCATCGTTCCCCGCATAGCTCGCAGCAACCTTATAGCCGGCCGCCTTCAGCGCCTTGCTGATCGCCGCGCCAATTCCTCTCGTTCCTCCGGTCACCAATGCAACACGCGCCATTCTATCCTCCTCGTGATCCTCGCGACTCCGCCGAAAAACCATCAGCGGTTTCTGCATCTTCACGACAAAAAATGCCCGGCGCAAGGCCGGGCATCGATCGTGAGTCAGAAGGTATCAGGGGGCGGCACCGTCATGTCATGATGGCACGGCCGCCGCGATGTCAGTTGCGCTCGACGCACATCGCGATGCCCATGCCGCCGCCGATGCACAGCGTGGCGAGACCCTTCTTGGAATCGCGCTTCTGCATTTCGTGCAGCAAGGTCACGAGCACACGCGCGCCCGAGGCACCGACCGGATGGCCGATGGCGATCGCGCCGCCGTTGACGTTGACCTTCGAGGTATCCCAGCCGAGGTCCTTGTTGACCGCGCAGGCTTGCGCCGCGAACGCTTCGTTGGCCTCGATCAGATCGAGATCGGCGATATTCCAGCCGGCCTTCTTCAGCGCGGCGCGCGAGGACGGGATCGGGCCAGTGCCCATGATCTTCGGATCGACGCCGGCATGGGCCCACGACACGATACGGGCGAGCGGGGTCCGGCCTTCCTTGGCAGCCTGCTTCGCGCTCATCAGCACCACGGCGGCGGCGCCGTCGTTGATGCCCGACGCATTGGCGGCGGTCACCGTGCCGTCCTTCTCGAAGGCGGGACGCAGCTTGGCGATCGATTCGACGGTGACGCCCGACTTCGGATATTCGTCGGCATCCACGACGACCTCACCCTTGCGCGACTTCACCGTCACCGGCGCGATCTCGTCCTTGAACTTGCCGGCCTTCTGCGCGGCCTCGGCCTTGTTCTGCGAGCCAGCCGCGAACTCATCCTGCTGCTGGCGGGTGATCTGATACTGCTTGGCGACGTTCTCGGCGGTGTTGCCCATGTGATAGCCGTTGAAGGCATCCCAGAGGCCGTCCTTGATCATGGTGTCGACCAGTTCGAGGCCGCCCATCTTGACGCCGCCGCGCAGATACTGGGCGTGCGGCGCCATGCTCATGGATTCCTGGCCGCCAGCGACGACGATGTCGGAATCGCCGTTCAGGATCGCCTGATAGCCCAGCGCCACAGTGCGCAGGCCGGAGCCGCACAACTGGTTGACGCCCCAGGCCGGGCTTTCAACCGGAATGCCGGCGGCGATCGACGCCTGCCGCGCCGGGTTCTGGCCCTGCGCCGCGGTGAGGATCTGCCCCATGATGACTTCCGAGACGCGACCCGGCTCGACGCCCGCGCGTTCCAGCGCCGCCTTGATGGCGACCGCGCCGAGGTTGTGGGCGGGCACAGTGGCAAACGCGCCGTTGAAACTTCCGACCGGAGTGCGGGCGGCACTGACGATGACGACATCGTCTGACATGGACATCTCCTGGGCTTGAGGGCTGATGAACCTAAGTTATTGTAAAATATATGAATTGGCGCGGCCACCGCAACCCGGCGGGGCTCTGTCACCGGCTATCCTGTTAACCTAGCCGGGACCTGTCAATCGGTTAACGGGAGAAAGTGACTTCCGCACCGCATTCAATGCTGCGCCTTGCTGCGCTCGCGGCTGCAACATCACGCCCAGATTTCTCCGCTCATTCTCGCCGCTGCCGCTTATCGGCTTGTTTATCCACGCGCTTTGCGACGGTACGAATCGTGCGGGGCGTGCGTCGGCGGACGCCGTCAGGCCCGGATTTTTGCTGCACAAAACGGTAGCCGTGGCGGCGCGAAAGTGCTTACTTTGTTGCGTCGCGTTAATCGCGCCCCGGCGGCGCCACCGGAAGCGCCGCCCTTGTCCTCGGGATGATGTGAGAGCTTATGGCGAAATCAGACCAACCCACGACCATCAAGAAATATGCCAACCGGCGGCTGTATAATACCGGAACCAGCACCTACGTGACGCTGGAAGACCTCGCGGCGATGGTCAAGAGCGGCGAGGATTTTCTGGTCTATGACGCCAAGACCGGCGAGGATATCACCCGCTCGGTGCTCGCGCAGATCATCTTCGAGCAGGAGAACAAGGCGGGGCAGAACCTGTTGCCGACGACGTTCCTCCGCCAGTTGATCCGGTTCTACGGCGACAGCATGCAGATGGTGGTGCCACGCTATCTCGAACAGTCGATCGAGTCATTGACGCGGGAGCAGGAAAAATTCCGCAAGCAGTTGACCGATACGTTCAGCGCCGGGCCGTTCGCCCCGCTTGAGGAGCATGTCCGCCGCAACATGGAGCTGTTCGAGCGCACCTTCTCAATGTTCAAGCCGTTCGTGCCGCCGGGCATGAGCAGCAGCAACACCACCACTGGCGGCGCCAGCAGCAGCACGCCCGCCCCTGACAAGAAAACCGAACCGCCGCCGGCCGACGCCACGGCCAACATCGAGGACCTGCGCCGCCAGATGCGGGAGATGCAGGAGCAACTCGAACGGATGTCGAAGGACGCCGCCAAGAAGGACGGCTAGAGATTCTCTGCGTTTGACCAAATCATCCGCCGCCGTGCGCGGACTGAATCCGGGCATCCGCTCAGCGTTTGACGGCGGATCGCGCCGCGGCGCCGCGCAGCCACGGCCGCTGCGGTGACGCAAGGCCGATCAGATGGCCCTGGATATAATCGCAGCCCCAGTCGGACAGCATCCGCGCCGCTTCGTCGTCCTGCACCCATTCCGCCACGGTCTTGATCCCGAGCCGGCGCGACAGTTCGATCAGGGTCTGCACGAAGGCACGATCGTCGCTCGACTCGGTGATGTTGCGCACGAAGGCGCCGTCGATCTTGACGATATCGACCCCAAGCTTGCGCAGGTTGCGGAATGAAGTGTAGCCCGCGCCGAAATCGTCGATGGCGATGCGGCAGCCGAAATTCTTCAGGCGGCTGACGAACGCGCGAACGTCGTCGATATCCTGGATCGCGACCGTCTCGGTGATCTCGACGATCAGGCGCGGCGCGACGTCGGGATGCGCGCTCAACAGCGATTCCATGATCGCCCACCAATCCGGATCAATAGTGGTGCCGGGCGAGATATTGAGGCTGAGCTGCACGTCGGCGGCTTCGGCCAGTTCCGCCACCACCAGTTCCAGCACGCGATGATCGACTAGACGGATCAGGCCCAGTTTCTCGGCGATCGGCACGATATCGGGCCCGAGCAGAAACTCGCCGTTGTCCTGCTGCATCCGCACTAGGCTCTCATAAAACACCACGTTGTCGCGGGCCTTCGCTTCGACCACCGGCTCGAATCCCAGGCCGATGCGACGCTGGTTCAGCGCGGTGACGATCTCGTCGGTGACGCGGATGTTGAGCCTGCGCCGCGCCTCGCGTTCGAGATTCGGCTGCCACACCGAATAGGAGCCCTGCCGGCGTGACTTGGCGACTTCCAAAGCCTCCTGCGCCCGGTTCATGGCCTCGTCGACGCTGCGGGCGTGACGCGGCAGGCTGACCGCGCCGACCGACACCGTGACCGCGACCGGCCCCGATTTGGTTGGCACCACCGTTTCGCGCGCGCCGGCGAGGAAGCGCTCGGCGGCGATGCGCATGTCATCGACCCCGCAGTTCTTCAGGATCAGGCCGAATTTGTTGCCCGAGAAGCGGCCCATCACGTCGCCGCCGCGCAACCGGGCGCGGATCCGGGCCGAAATCTCGCCGATCACCTCGTCGGCAACGTCGAAACCGAACGCATCGTTGATGCGCGCCAGATGATCGATGCCGACCACCATGAAGGCCGCAGCGGAACGGAACCGGGTCACCTCGTCGAGGGTCGTCTCCAGCACCGTCACCAGATGGCTGCGGTTGAACTCGCCGGTGAGTGCATCGTGCTGCGACAGCATCAGCAACCGTTCGTCGCGGGCATGGCGCGCGTTGTCGATGCGAACCACGCCGTGAACCCGCACGGGCCGGCCATCGGCTCCGGCGAACCAGCACCCGCACTCCTCGATCCATAACGGCTCCGCCGCGGGATCTGCGCGAAGGCCGTATTCGATCTGGTAGGCGATGCCATCGCCGGAATCGGCTTTCGACGATTTCAGCACCGTATCCGACCGGATCGAATGAACCGGCTCGATCAGCCTGGCGAATTCCGCGCCGCTAGTGACCGGCGCAACTGCCAGCGGGCCGAAGATCGCCGCGGTGCCGTCGAGCCAACGCAACGTATCGCTGGCGATGTCCCAGGTGAACGTCGCATGGCCGAGCGCGGCGAGGATCTCCGGCGTCGCCGGTTCAACGCCGAGTCGGCCCGAGAGGTGCCCGGCAAGTGGCGGGGATCTGCTGGCCACGCTTTCGCCAGCCGTCGCGGATGGCGTGCGGCCGGCCGCTGTCGCGTCCGCCAGATCGTCCTCGGTCGTGAGAGTGACGAATTTCACGCTTGCCTCATTACGGGACACGTCCCTGATTCCCGGTGGAAAGGTTACGGCTTCCGCTGCCCCTGAGGCTAGGCAAAGTTCTTAAACAAACCGACAAATCGTGACCGGGCCGGGCGTCCGTCGTTTCCCCGACAAGCGGCACGCCCCTTGCGGGAGATATTCGTAAAACCACGCCCATGTCCCGGATCGGGGCAAGGGGCCCCGTATCGGATCGAGCCATGCGTATCGTCGCCAGCCGCAGCGTCGCCCTGCCCCTCGGACCACCGAGGGATGCGCCGTCGCGTCGGTCGCCGGACGCGGCCACCATCACGACCGCCCTCGTCGCCACGGCAAAGCCGCATCGCTTCGCGGCGGTGCAATATGGGACGCCGGATGCCGGCTTTGTCATGCAACTGATCGCCTCGGCCGCGATCTCGCCGCCCCCACCGGAAGGGCCGCGGCAGATGGACCGCACCGGCGCGACAGCCGCCTACGGCGCCGCCAGCCGGACAGCCGGACTAACCGGATGCCGTATGTTCTACACGGCATAACGTTGTGTCGGGGCGGTGGCGCGGTCAGCGCTGCGGCGATTCCGGCTCCGGCGGCGGCGCGGGGGAAATATCCGGCGCGGGCGCAGGCGCGACGGAATCGTTGGCGGCACCTGCCGGTGGCACGATGACCGGCTCGGGACGAACTGGCTCGGGGTGCGGTGGCGCGGGGCTTGTGACTTCGGCCTCAACCGTTGTTGGCGCAGGCGACGCCGATGGCGGCGGATCGAACCGGGGCGAGCGCGGCTCGGCAACAGGTGTGGCGACGACCGCGGGCGCAGCAACGCGCGCCGAGCGGCGCGCCCGCAGGCTGATGCCGGCGATGAAATCCACCAGCGTCAGCAGCACCAGCATGAAGAAGGTGGAATTGCCGAACTGCGGCAGCAGGAGGAACTCGGCCGCGGCACCAGCGAACAACAGGAGCGACAGCAGATGGTCGGTGAGAAACTTGCCGCGCGCGTCCTTGATGATCTCCAGCATCAGCAGAAGAATGCTGATCGCCAGCATCAGATCGGCGACAGTGACGGTCCACGCCACCTCGGACAACAAAGTCACGGTCAGTACCGGCGCGGCGAACGATACGCCCGGCATCAGGAAAACCATGATGTTGAAGACCGCGAGCGGAATCAGCAGCAGCGGGAAACCGACCATGGTCATCGGCGGGGCCTTTTCTCAAGACAGGAGCAGACGTGACGCAAACCGGCGGCGCCGACGCGCCGATCCCTTACCTTAGCCCTGAAGTTGGCGGCAATTCGGGCAAGTCCTGTTCAGACAGGTCATGCGCTCGAACCGGCCGCACGCGACAGCACGCCACCCGCGCGGTATCGCCTTAACGCGCGCAAGCAATCCGTGTTCAGGATTCCTTCTTGACCTTCAGGATCTGCCGACCCTTGTACATGCCGGTCTTGAGATCGACATGGTGCGGGCGGCGCAGTTCGCCGGAATCCTTGTCCTCGACATAGGTCGGGGTCTTGATGGCATCGGCCGAACGCCGCATGCCTCGCCGCGAGGGCGATGTTTTTCTTCTCGGAACAGCCATGGCGAAATCCTTGCAAATTGCAACCGGGAGCGTCGCCGTGGGGCGGCCCGGCGCTTCGCGAATGCGAAAATGGGCGATTAAGGCCGCGCTTATAGCCGAAGGCCCGGCTCAAGGCTAGGGGCAAGGTCACGGACAAACCGTCCCAAGGTTCGGAAACTCTCGCGTTTCTGAGCAAAATCGGGCTGAATCGGCTTATGGGGCGCGGCAGGCGGAAAGGTCCACCGCCCGCGCCCGCACCATGTAGGTCCCGGCCAGACGGCGCATTCCCGGTCCCGGCTTGCGCGCGCTGCGGACGCGGGGATTGGGCAGCACCGCCGCCAGCAAGGCCGCCTCGCGCGGCGACAGGGTCGCCGCCGAACGGCCGAAGGCGTAGCCCGCCCCCGCATTGACACCGAACTGGCCGCTCGGCCCCCATTCCGCGATGTTGAGATAAAGTTCCAGCACCCGCTGCTTGGACAGCACCAGATCGATCCACAACGCCAGCGGCAGCTCAAGACCCTTGCGGATATAGCTGCGCCCCTGCCACAGAAACAGGTTCTTCGCCACCTGCTGGGTGATGGTCGAACCGCCGCGGCCGATGTCGCCGTCCTCGGCGTCCGCGATCACCTCCCGCACTGCGTTCCAGTCGATCCCGCGATGGATACAGAACCGGGCATCCTCCGACGCGATCACCGTGCGCGGCAGAACCGGGGCGATATCCTTGAGGTCCATCCACTGCCGCGTCACCGGCGCGCCGGTCGCCCAGCGCCACAACATCAGGGTCGAAACCGGATGGCCGCCGGCATAGAGCAGCGTCAGCACATAGGGCGCCGCCAGCAACAACAGGGCAAGAACAAACGCAAAACGGATGTATTTCCGCATCAGGCCGAGCGATCCGCTTGCTCACGATGATTGGCGGCAGGCAACCGAGCCACTCCTGAATGAACCGACGAAACTGGCCGGCGGCGTGTGCGGCCGATGGAATTGACGAAGCGAGAGCCTTGCTATCAATGTCGGCGCGAAGATTATCCGGAGCCTTTCTAAATGACCACCGCTACCTCATCGCAGGATTTCGCCAAACGGCTGGACGCCACCGCGGCCGATACCGAGACGCTGCTCGGCCAGCTGCTGTCCGGCACCGTGCTGCCCGACGAAATCGCGCGGCCGCGCCGCCTGATGGAAGCAATGCGCTATTCGACGCTGGGCGGCGGCAAGCGGTTGCGGCCGTTTCTGGTGGTCGAGAGCGCCGCCGTGTTCGGGGTGGCGCGCGCCTCGGCGCTGTTGGCCGGCGCGGCGCTGGAGTGCATCCACTGCTACTCGCTGATTCATGACGACCTGCCGGCGATGGACAACAGCAAGTTACGGCGCGGCCGCCCGACGCTTCACAAGAAATATGACGACGCCACCGCGATCCTCGCCGGCGACGGCCTTTTGACGCTGGCCTTCGACATCATCAGCCGCGACGAGCTTCACAGCGACCCGACCGTGCGTCTTCTGCTGACGCGGGCGCTGGCGCGCGCCGCCGGCATCGGCGGCATGGTCGGCGGCCAGATGCTCGACCTCGCCGGCGAAGGCCGCTTCGGTGATCGCGAGCCGGTGGACGTGGCGCGACTTCAGCAGATGAAGACCGGGGCGCTGTTGCGTTACGGCTGCATAGCGGGCGCAATTCTGGGGCAAGCCTCGAAGCAGGACTATCAGGCGCTCGACGATTACGGCCGGGCGCTGGGCGAAGCCTTTCAGATCGCCGACGACCTGCTCGACGTCGAAGGCGACGCCGCCGCGCTCGGCAAGCAGACCGGACAGGACGCGGCGCTCGGCAAGACCACCTTCGTGACCCAACTTGGCATTGACGGCGCCAGGCAACGCGTGCGCGACCTGATTGCCAAGGCCGATGCGTCGCTCGCCGGCTTCGGCGCGCGCGGCGACGTGCTGCGGGCGACGGCGCGCTTCGTCGCCGAACGCAAGAACTAGCAATCCGATGAGCGGCGTGACGGAGCAGGACCCGCGCCTCGCCCGCTTCCACCGCCTGCCGCGCGCGCTACGCATCGTCTATGCGCGCCAGCGCACCTTCGCGTCCATCGCGCTCGGCGCCGCCGCCTTTGTGCTGCTGCCGGCGACGATGGGGCCGGTCGCCCGCCTCCTGATCGGCTGGGACGTCTTCGTCGCGTGCTATCTGATTCTGGCCTACGGGATGATCCTGCGCGGCGGCGTCCGGCACGTCCGCAGCAACGCCGTCATGCAGGACGACGGCCGCTTCCTGATCCTGATGGTGACGGCGCTCGGCGCGTTCGCGAGCCTCGCCGCCATCGTATCGGAACTCGGTTCGGGCCAGCGCGGCGCGTCCGAGATCGCGCTGGCGATCGGCACCATCGCGCTGTCATGGGCGGCGGTTCACACCACCTTCGCGCTGCACTACGCGCACGAATATTATCGTGGCGACAAACCCGGCGGACTGGCATTTCCGGGGGACGACGCGAGCGGCGCAAAGCCCGACTATTGGGACTTCGTCTACTTCTCGTTCGTGATCGGAATGACCGCGCAGGTGTCCGACGTCGGCATCACCGACAAAATCATCCGCCGCACCGCCACCGCGCACGGCATCGTCTCGTTCGTCTTCAACACCGCGCTGCTGGCGCTGATGATCAACATCGCCGCCACAGCGATCTGACTCACCCGGCCGGGCTATCCGCATCACGGGCGTTTGCCCATTGGCGACAGCCGCCAAAACCCAATAAGCTATCCCGGCATCTGACGACAGGAGGCCACCTTGACCTACGACCGTTCCACCGTTGAAGCCGTGGTTCAGCACTATTTCGACGGACTTTACGAAGGCAACGCCGACACACTCGGCGCCGTCTTTCATCCGACCGCCGACCTGCGCTGGGTCGATAAAGGTGAGTTGAAGGTCCTGACCGTGCCGGACTGGCTCGCTTGGATAAAAAAGCGGCCTTCCGCCAAGGCCGAGGGCAAGCCGCGCAACGATTTCATCGTCACCATCGACCGCTCCGACGACAACACCGCCTTCATCAAGGTCAAATGCCAGTTGCCGCCGCGCTATTTCACCGACTACCTCGTCGCGATGAAGCTGGCCGACGGCTGGCGCATCGTCTCGAAATCCTATCGCTACGACCTGATCGAACAGTAACATCCGCCACCCGGCGCGCGACGCCGCCGCATCGCGCGCCGCCATCCTTGCCGCATGATCGCGTCGTTCCTGACTTTTCTGCTGATCCTGACGGTGCTGGCCGTGTCCGCGACGCTGGCCCGCAAGCTCACGGTCGCGCCCGCCATCGTATTCATGATGGTCGGCATCGCGATCGCCTTCGTGCCCGGCTTTCCCCAGATCGAGATGGAGCCCGAAGGCGTGCTGCTGTTGGTGCTGCCGCCGTTGATCTATTCCGCTGGCGTGGCGATGAGCTGGCGCGAGTTCAGATCCAACCTGCGGCCGATCGCGCTGCTCGCCATCGGCTGCGTCATCTTCACCACGGTTCTGGTCGCCGCTGCCGCGCACTGGGTGCTGGGGATGCCGTGGAGCGTCGGCTTCGTGCTCGGCGCCATCGTCTCGCCGCCGGACGTGGTGGCGCCGCTGGCCATCGCCCGGCGGCTGAAGCTGCCGCACCGCATCCTCGTCATCCTCGAAGGCGAGGGGCTCGCCAACGACGCCACCGCGCTGATCCTCTACCGCTTCGCGGTGCTGGCGGTCTCTAGCGGCACGTTCTCGCTACCCACCGCGGCCGAGACCTTCTGCGCGATCCTGCTCGGCGAGGTGATGTTCGGCGTCGCCGTCGGCTGGCTCAGCCTGCGGCTGCGCAAATGGGCACACGATCCGCGCGTCGAAATCCTGCTGTCGATCCTCACGCCCTATCTCGCCTTCTGGGTGCCGGAGCATCTCGGCGGCTCCGGCGTGCTCGCCACCGTGGCCGCCGGGCTTTATGTGAGCTGGAACGGCCCGCTGCTGATTTCCTCGGCCACCCGCCTGCAAGGCATCTTCTTCTGGGACCTGGTGATCTGGCTGATCGAAGGCGTCTTGTTCCTCACCATCGGTTTCCAGTTGCGGCTGTTGCTGGAAAAGGCGCAAGCACTGCCGATGGGCGACATCGTCAGCGCCATCGCGCTGACGTCGGTCATTGTTGTGGTTGCGCGTTTCCTCTGGGTGTTTCCCGGCACCTACCTGCAAACCGTGCTGAGACGGCGGCGGCATCCGAAACCGCAGCGGCCGCCATGGCGGGAAATCGTGGTGATCGGCTTCACCGGCATTCGCGGCGTGGTGTCGCTCGCGGTGGCGCTGGCGCTGCCGCTGACGTTGCCCAGCGGCGAAGCCTTTCCCTATCGCGACCTGATCCTGTTCGTCGCCTTCGGCGTCATCTTCGTAACGCTGATCGGCATCGGGCTGACGCTGCCGTGGGTCGTCAAGGGGCTCGGACTTTCGGAGTACGGCCTGCGCGAAGCCGTACAGGAGCGCGAGGCCGAGATCGCGGCACGGCGCGACATCATCACCACGGCGCGCGGCTCGCTCGACACGATGCTCCGCGAGCGCGACCTGTCCGAGAGCCTCGCCCGCTTCCTGGAAGCGCGCCATGAGACGCGGATGCGGGCGCTGCCCGATCCGCCGGCCGAGGACGGCCAGCCGACGCCCGCCACCCGAGGAGCGGAATTGGTGCGCGAGATCATCGCATCCGAGCGGCGGGAACTGCACAAGCTGTTGCGCGAAGGCCGGATCACCGACGAGACGCGGCGGCGCATCGAGCGCGACCTCGACCTTGAGGAAGCCACAGTGGACAACCGCGAACGCAACGCGCCGCTGTAGGGCCCGAGCCTTTACTCCGCGGCGGTGGCCGCCGGCGTGCTGGCGTTGGCGCCGCCATAGCGCTGATCGATATAGTCGATCACCAGCGCCTTGAAGTCCTCGGCGATGGTCGCACCGCGCAGGGTGCGGAATTTCTTGCCGTCCACGAACACCGGCGCGGCCGGCGCTTCGCCGGTGCCCGGCAGCGAGATGCCGATGTCGGCGTGCTTGGACTCGCCGGGGCCGTTGACGATGCAGCCCATCACCGCGACGTTAAGCCCTTCGACGCCGGGATAGCGCGTCTTCCACGTCGGCATCTCGTCGCGGATGAAGTCCTGAATGCTGCGCGCCAGTTCCTGGAAGGTAGTCGAGGTGGTACGGCCGCAACCCGGGCACGCCGCTACCAGCGGCACGAAGGTGCGGAATCCCATCGTCTGCAACAATTCCTGCCCGACCTGCACCTCGCGGGTGCGGTCGCCGCCGGGCTCGGGGGTCAGCGAAATGCGGATGGTGTCGCCGATGCCCTGCTGAAGCAGGATGCCGAGCGCGGCCGACGAGGCGACGATGCCCTTCGAGCCCATGCCGGCTTCGGTGAGACCAAGATGGATGGCGTAATCGGAGCGCGCGGCAAGATCCTGATAGACCGCGATCAGGTCCTGCACCGCCGAGACCTTCGCCGACAGGATGATGCGGTTCTTGGGCAGGCCGATCTCCTCGGCGCGCGCCGCAGAGGTCAGCGCCGATTGCACCATGGCCTCGCGCATCACCGCGCGGGCGTCGCGCGGTGCCGCCAGCTTGGCGTTCTCTTCCATCAGGTGGGTCAGCAGTTCCTGATCGAGCGAGCCCCAGTTGGCGCCGATGCGCACCGGCTTGCCATACTTGATCGCGAATTCGACGATGTCGGAGAATTGCTTGTCGCGCTTGTCCTTGAAGCCGACATTGCCGGGATTGATGCGATACTTGTCGAGCGCCTCGGCGCAGGCCGGATGATCGGCCAAGAGCTTGTGGCCGATATAGTGGAAGTCGCCGACCAGAGGGACGGTGACGCCGCGCTTGCGCAGGCCGTCGCGGATATGGGGGACGGCCGCCGCCGCCTCGTCGCGATCCACAGTGATGCGCACCAGTTCGGAGCCTGCCCGCGCCAGCGCCGTCACCTGCTCGACCGTCGCCGCTACGTCGGCGGTGTCGGTGTTGGTCATCGACTGCACGACGATCGGCGCGCCGCCGCCGACGGCAACGTGCCCGACCTTGACCTGGATGGTCCTGTGCCGCGGTTGCGGGCCGGCGACATCGATCTGGGACGGCATTTCGGGCTTGTTCATGATGTCTCGAATATCAGGTTTCAGGCTGTTTCAGCAATGGATCAGTCGCGCCCGGCGCCGGGCGGTTCACGAGGTAGAGCCCTGCGGTCACCAGGATCGCGGCCACGCCAAAGGCGGCGGTCAACGGCTCGCCGAGGATGAAATAGCCTGCTGCGACGCCAAATAAAGGGGTCATGAAGGTAAATGCCGACAATTTGCTCGCGGAATACGTCTTGATCAGCGCGAACCACAGCAGAAATGTGGCCCCGACGACCCAGACCGCCTGATAGAGCATCAGGTTGGTCGCAAGCGGCCCGGGGAACCGGGTCATCGTCTCGCCGCTAACCAGGGCCCCGAAACCGAGAATCGGAACCGAAACCGCAAGTTGGTAGCCTAGTCCCTTCTCGGCGGGCGCATCGCGCAGCCGGCTGACCTTGATGATCAGCGTGGTCGCAGCCCACAGGCTTCCGGCCCCGATCATCAGGAGATCGCCAAGTAGAACCTTGGCATCGACATCGGGCTGCGGCACCCCGATCGCCAGCGCCACGCCGACGAACGACAGCGCCAGCCCTGCCCATTGCAGCCCGCTCAGGCGCTCGCCAAGGTAGCGAAATGAGCCGAACGCAACAAAAAATGGCGCGGTGTACAAAAATACCACCGCACGGGACGCCGTGGTCCACACCAGCCCGCTATACATAAAAATGAACTCGACACCGAACAGCACCCCGGCCCATACGCCGGCGCTCAAGGTTCCATCCCGCTTCCAAAGGTCGACGCGGCGAAAGCGGGCGACGAGCAGGATGACAATCAGACCGCCGAGCGAGCGCAGCGCAGCTTGGGTCAGCGGCGGAATCTCCGGCAGCACCAGCTTGATCACCACCTGGTTGAAGCCCCAGGTCAGGCACAGCAGCAATACGAGGGCGATGGCAACTGCATCGAGCGGGCGCTGGTTGGAGAGCGGGGGCGGCGTGGGCATCGCGTCAGTTGTTCCCCGCGAAGCGGGCTCCTGCGTCTTGGTTGTTCCGGCGATGAAGCGCCGGCAGCGTCAATGGTCGGCTCTTGCCGCGGCCTCCCGACAATGCGCGCAAGTTCCGGTAATTTCTACCACCGCGAGCTTCGGTAGGAACCCGGTTTCGCGCGCCGCCTCGTTCAGGCTCCGAGTCGCGGAACCGGCCACGATCTCGCCGACGGAACCGCACTGTTCGCAGATCAGAAATGCCACCCCCGACGACGCATCGTGATCGTGGGCGCAGGCGAGATAAGCGTTGCGGCTCTCGATCCGATGCACCAGACCATGGGCAATGAGAAAATCCAGAACCCGATAGATCGTGATCGGCGCCGGTCGCGCGCGATGGGCGGCGAGTTCGTCGATCACCTCATAGGCGCCGAGCGGCCGATGGCTCGACAGCAGCGTCTCCAGCACCTGACGCCGGATCGGCGTCAGCTTCTGCGACCGGATCCGGCAGATACGCTCGGCGCGCGCGATGGCCGCCGCGGTACAACGGCCATGGTCATGGTCGGGCGTGGGAAAGGCCGGTGCTTTGGTCGTCGTCATGAGATGCCGTCCGCCTGGTCAATGAGGTTTAACCCGAATAGCCGGTCTTTGCCGAATTTTTCGGCGTTGCTTCATCGTGATGAAATTTCTGCGATGCAATATTGATTATTGCGCCGCAATATAATCGCCCCAAATAGCTTCGACAAATCATCCGATAGCGGAACCGGCGGCATGGGCCGGGACAAACAGGACGGAACTCTCGTGACAGGCACCTTAAGATCGTACCTTGACGGCCTGACCAGACGGAATCGGGCGAGCCCGGCCGCAGTCAACGAGCCTTCTCCCGGCACACCGCGGAAGCTCAATCTGGCGTTACAGGGCGGTGGCGCGCACGGCGCTTTCACTTGGGGCGTGTTGGATTACCTTCTGGCTGACGAGCGGCTTGAAATCGCCGGCCTGTCCGGCGCGTCGGCGGGCGCGCTCAACGCCGTCATGGTGGCCGACGGCCTCGCCCGCGGCGGCCGCGAAGAGGCGCGGCGGCGGCTCGCCGAGTTCTGGCGCGCCACCAGCGCCGGCGGCGACCTGCCAGCGGTGCAGCGCGCGGTCACCGACCGGTTGTTCTCGATGATGCCGTTCGCGACGGCGCCGATGCAGAACTGGCTTGAGGCGCTGACGCATTACGTCTCGCCCTACGAGTTCAATCCGCTCAACATCAACCCGCTTAAGGACCTGATCGCGCGGTTCGTCGATTTCGACGCGGTGCGGGCCGGCGATGTCCCGGTCTTCGTGGCCGCGACCAACGTCCATACCGGCCGCCTGCGCATCTTCTCCGGCGAGGCGCTGTCCGCCGATTCGGTGATGGCGTCGGCCGCCCTGCCCCTGATGTTCCGTGCCGTCGAGATTGACGGCGTGCCCTACTGGGACGGTGGCTACATGGGTAACCCGGCGATCTTCCCGTTTCTGCAGGGCACCGACAGCAGCGACGTGCTGGTGGTGCAGATCAATCCCGTTTCGCGCACCACCACCCCGCGGACCTCCGCCGAGATCATGAACCGGCTCAACGAAATCACCTTCAACTCGGCGCTGATTTCGGAATTGCGCAGCATGGATTTCGCCAACCGCCTGATCGAGGAGGGCCGTCTGCGGCGCCGCAACAGGCAATGTCAATACCGCAAGCTGAACGTGCATCGCATCCACCTCGGCGGCCTCGGCGAACGCCTGACCTCGGCGAGCAAGCTGAAAAACGACTTCGATTTCTTCAGGCTGTTGCACCGCGCCGGCCAGCGCGCCGCGCACAGCTTCCTCGACCGCCATTTCGACGATATCGGCCGCCGCAGCACGCTCGACCTCGCGGCCGAATCCGGGATCGAATGGGGTTGAATGCCATCAGAGTCTATTTCTTTTATTAGAGCATGATCTCGTCCAAAAACCGGTTCCCACTTTTCGGGATCATGCTCTAGCCATGAGATTGCCGCAGGGCAGCCCTCACGGTCGGCGGATGGCAAATTAATAAGCTTTGCTTATTATATCGCTCACTTACGGAATGAGCGATGCCCCGACCAGGTCCCATTGACGCCGATTTTCTGTTCGCCCTGTTCGAGGTGCAGCGGCTGCTACGGCTCTATGCCGACAAGCAGGCCAGCCAATACGGGTTGACGCGGACCCAATGGGCGGTGCTCGCCAAGGTCAATCGCTCGGAAGGCCTGAAGCAGGCCGAGGTGGCCGAGATGCTGGAAATCCAGCCGATCACTTTGACGCGATTGATAGACAAATTATGCGACAACGGCTTGCTTGAGCGCCGCAGCGACGCCACCGATCGCCGCATCAATCGTTTGTACCTGACCAAAGCCGCACGGCCGTTGATGGCGAAACTCGCCGTCCTGCGCTCCGATATCGTCGCAACCGCCTGTACCGGCTTCAGTCACGCTGAAATTCACCGGCTGGTCGAACAGCTCGAAACCATCAAGGACAACGTCCGCGATGCGCTGCAAGCCGGCCCTCGCGCTACGAGACCCAAGGAACGCCACAAGGAACGCCGCTATGGCTGAACCCGCTCTCAAGTTCGCGCCCGAGCAGAAGACCAGCCCCCCCGACGCGCCGCTCGCCGACGCGCCGGTGGTTCAGCCGCGCGGTTTGGCCGGCGGCCTGCGGCGCTACCGCCGTCCCTTGCTGCTGATCGTGCTGCCTCTCATCGCGGCGATCGCCGGCCTTGTCTTCTATCTCAACGGCGGCCGCTACGTGACCACCGATGACGCCTATGTCGGCGCCCAGAAAGTGCTGATCACCCCCGACATCTCCGGCAAGATCGACAAGGTTGTGGTGCGCGAGGGCCAGCAGGTCCACAAGGGAGACCTCCTGTTCGAAATCGACCCGACGCCGTTTCGTCTGGCGGTTCAGCAGGCCAAGGCCAAGCTGAACGAGGCCACGGTCACCTACAACGACCTGCGGACCAATCTGAAACTCTATGCCAAGTCGTCGGAGTTATCGGCGCAGAGCATCGATCTCAACCAGCGCGACGTCGAACGCAAAACCGCGCTGGTCAAGAACAACTCCGGATCACAACTCGACCTTGAAAAGAGTCTCGCCGGCCTGGTCCAGGCGCAGTCGCTGAACCAGTTGCTGCAACAGCGGATCGCCGGCGCCAGGAACCAGTTGCTCGGCGATCCCGATCTGCCGCTGGAGCAATTTCCGGCCTACATGCAGGCCAAGGCGGCGCTCGATGACGCCCAGCGCAACCTCGATCACACCTCGCTGCGCGCACCGATCGACGGCATCGCCACCCAGGTCGATAACATCCAGCTCGGCCGCTTCGTGGCCGCGGGCACGCCGGTGTTCAGCATCATCGACACCTCGGCGCCGTGGGTTGACGCCAACCCGAAGGAATCCGACTTCACCTATGTCGCGGTCGGCCAGCCGGTCACCATCGACGTCGATGCCTTTCCCTATCACCGCTTCAGCGGCACGGTCGGCTCGCTCAGCCCGGGCACCGGCGCGGTCTTCGCGATCCTGCCGCCGCAGAACGCCACCGGGAACTTCGTCAAGATCGTGCAGCGCGTTCCGGTCCGCATCTACTTCGACAAGAACGACGCCGACGTGCGCCGCCTCAAGGCCGGCATGAGCGCCTACGTCTCCATCGACACCGGCCACAAGCGGACGCTCGCCGGTCTGTTCGGCTTCAGTGCGGCCAAGCAACCCGCCAGCCCGGCGAAGCCTTAAAGCCATGACCGCTGCCGCCGCACATCCGGTTGCGGTGCCGGGCCTGCGCCGGAACATGGTGACGATCTGCGCCATGACGGCGACGATCATGCAGGCGCTCGACACCACCATCGCCAACGTCGCGCTGCCCTATATGCAGGGCAGCCTGTCGGCGTCGCAGGACCAGATCAACTGGGTGCTGACCTCCTACATCGTCGCCGCCGCGATCATGACCGCGCCGGTCGGCTGGATTGCCAACCGCTTCGGCCGCAAGCGCATCTTCATCATCTGCTCCGCCGGATTCACGATCGCCTCGGTGCTGTGCGGGCTGGCGCAGGACATCTCCCAGATGGTGCTGTTCCGCCTCCTGCAAGGCGTGTTCGGCGCGGCGCTGGTGCCGCTGTCGCAGGCGGTGATGCTCGACAGCTACGCGCTGCACGAGCGCGCCAAGGCGATGGCGATCTGGGGCATGGGCGTGATGATGGGGCCCATCATGGGCCCCTCGCTCGGCGCGTGGCTGACCGAAACCTATTCCTGGCACTGGGTATTCTTCGTCAACCTGCCGTTCGGCGCCATTACCGTGATCGGCCTCATCATCTTCATGGACGAGACGAAGCTCGACACCAAACTGCAATTCGACTGGTTCGGCTTCGCGGCGCTCGCGGTCGGCATCGGCGCGCTGCAACTGGCGCTCGACCGCGGCGAGCAGCTCGACTGGTTCAATTCGTGGGAGATCGTGATCGAATTCATCGTCTCGGCGGTGGGCTTCTACTACTTCTTCGCCCATTCCTTCACAACGGATCGGCCGTTCATCCAGTTCGCCATCTTCGCCGACAAGAATTTTGCCGCCGGCTGCGTCTTCATGGTGGTGATCGGCGTGGTGCTGTTCTCGACCATGGCGCTTGCGTCGCCGCTATTCCAGCAGGCTTACGGCTACCCGATTCTCACCGCCGGCCTGCTGCTGGCGACGCGCGGCAGCGGCACTTTCGTCGCCATGATGATGGTCAGCCGGCTGATGCGGTATTTTGAAGCCAAGTACCTGATCGCGACCGGGTTGATACTGATTGCCGTGACCCTCTACGACATGACCGGCTGGACAGCCGACATTTCGGTCAGGACCATCGTCATCAACAGCGTCATCCAGGGCTTTGGACTCGGTCTGGTATTCGTACCGCTGACAACCGCCGCGTTTCTTACCCTGCCGAATCACCTGCGCACCGACGGAACATCCATGCTGACGCTGATCCGCAACGTCGCAAGCTCGATCGGCATCTCGATCGTCATCGCGCAACTGACGCGCGGCACCGAGCGGGTCCACGCGGTGCTGGCCGAGCACATCAACCCGTTCAACAACGCGCTGCAAATGCCCGACGTCACCGGCATCATCAACATGCAGACCGACGCCGGCCGCGCGATGATGGACGCGATCCTCTACGCCCAGGCGCAGATCATCTCGTTCTCGCAGGACTTCGAACTGGTGACGCTGGTGACGCTGTGCGCCATTCCGTTGGCCTTCATCATGGGCTCGACCAAGGCATCGATGCGCGCCCCCGGCGCCGAGGCCGCGGCTGTCATGGAGTAAGACCGGCCGCGCCCGCCGGCGTCGTCAGAACCCTTCCGTTTCTGATGAATCAGAAGCAGGGCTCTATCTTTATGTCTTGACGCGTTTCCTCACGCGAACCGGCAACCACTTCGCTCGAAAACGCTATAATCTCAGATGTCGAAGAACACCGTCTCGTCGTCGCCCTGAAGGCGGACGTCGAAACGATAGGCCGCACTGCCCGCATCTCGCCTCGCGATCAACGTGGCGCGGCGCTCGGCCGGCACCAGCGCCAGCACCGGATCGACGGCGTTGCTGTCGGTCTCGTCGTCGAAATAGATGCGGGTGTAGAGATGCAGCAACATGCCGCGCGCGAAAATCGCGAGCAGAATGTGCGGCGCCTGCGGCTTGCCGTCGGGATCCGGCACCGTGCCCGGCTTGACGGTTTCGAACGAGAAGGCGCCATTGGCGTCGGCGCCGCAGCGGCCAAAACCCTTGAAGGCGGCGTTCGGCAGCGCGCGACTGTCCTGCGGGTCGGCAAAGCGGCCCTGCGCGTCGGCCTGCCAGATTTCCAGCATGGCGTCGGGGATCGGCGCGCCGTCGCCGTCGAACACCTGACCGTAGACGCGAATCCGTCCGCCCGACACCTCCGGCGTCACCAGATTGTTGCTGAACGCATCGTTCCAGGCGTAGCGCCCGCCGGGCGTGAGCCCGTAGGCGAAATAGGGGCCGACAGTCTGCGACGGGGTCAGGCCGGGCATCATGTCGTCTCCATCGGCGTGGCGTTGCGGCCGCGCAGGATGATATCGAAGCGATAGCACAACGCCCAATCCGGCTTGGTGTTGTCGAGATCGAAGTTCGACACCATCCGCATCCGCGCCTTTTCGTCAGGCACCGAGTTGAAGATCGGGTCGAACGCGAACAAGGGATCGCCGGGAAAATACATCTGCGTCACCAGGCGTGAGATGAAGGCGTGTCCGAACACCGAGAAATGGATGTGCGCCGGCCGCCACGCATTGGGGTGATTGCCCCATGGATAGGCGCCGGGCTTGATGGTGACGAAGCGATAATAGCCGTCGGCGTCGCTCACGGCGCGCCCGGCGCCGGTGAAGTTGGGATCGAGCGGCGCCGGATGCTGATCGACGACGTGGACGTAGCGGCCACAGGCATTGGCCTGCCAGATTTCCAGCAGCGTGTTAGGCACGCCGCGGCCGTCCTCGTCTCGGACATGACCGTGAACGATGATGCGCTCGCCGATCGGCTCGCCGCTGTGCTGGATGGTGAGGTCGTGATCGTTGGGCCGTACCGCCTCGTGGCCATAAACCGGCCCGGTCAACTCGGACAGGGTGTGACGCATGAGGATCAGCGGCTTCTGCGGCGAACGCTTCGGCGTGCTCCTGTAGCCGGGAAACAGGCGCGGCGGATGCGCCGCGTTGCTCTCGCGCGGATAGATCAGCGTCATATCCATGTCCCTCCCGCCGCCGCGCGAACGGCGGCCTTCGCGACCAGCCGGCCGCCGCAATCCGGCCGGCGATCAGTTCAGCCTTTCCAGCGCCATCGCCACGCCCTGACCGACGCCGACGCACATCGTCGCCAGCGCCAGCTTGCCGCCGCGCGCCTCCATGCCGTGGACGGCGGTCATCGCCAGCCGCGCGCCGCTCATGCCAAGCGGATGGCCGAGCGCGATCGCGCCGCCGTGCGGATTGACGAAGTCGGCATCGTCCTGAACGCCGAGCTGACGCAGGCAGGCTATCCCCTGCGAGGCGAACGCCTCGTTGAGTTCAATCAAATCGAAGTCGGAAATCTTCAGGCCCAGCCGCTCCATCAGCTTGCGCGTGGCGGGAACCGGGCCGATGCCCATGATGCGCGGCGGCACCCCCGCCGAGGCAAGACCAAGAATGCGCGCGCGAGGGGTCAGACCATGTTTCTTCACCGCCGCCTCGGAGGCGAGGATCAGGGCGGCCGCGCCGTCATTGACGCCGGAGGCGTTGCCGGCGGTGACCGTGCCGGGATCGCGCACGATCGGCTTCAGCTTGGCGAGCGCATCGAGCGTGGTATCCGGGCGCGGGTGCTCGTCCTTGTCCACCACGGTCGGGCCGGCCTTGCCGCCAGGGATGGTGATCGGAACGATCTCGGCGGTGAAATAGCCGTTCGCCATCGCCTTGCCGGCGCGCTGTTGCGAGCGCACCGCGAAGGCGTCCTGATCGGCGCGCGACACCTGAAACTCCTCGGCGACGTTCTCGCCGGTGGTCGGCATCGGATCGATACCGTATTGCGCCTTCAGCACCGGATTGACGAAGCGCCAGCCGATGGTGGTGTCGTAGACCTCGGCGGTGCGTGCGAAAGCGGCCGGCGCCTTGCCCATGACGAACGGCGCGCGCGTCATCGATTCAACGCCGCCGGCAATCGCCAGATCGATTTCGCCGGCGCGAATGGCGCGACCCGCCGCGCCCACCGCGTCGAGGCCGGAGGCGCACAGGCGATTGAGCGTCTGGCCCGGAACGGAATCCGGCAGGCCCGCCAGCAGAAGCGCCATGCGCGCGACGTTGCGGTTGTCCTCGCCGGCCTGGTTGGCGGAGCCGAGATAGACCTCATCGACCGCCGCCCAATCAAGCTTCGGAAGCCGTTCCTTCAGCGCCTTGATCGGCGCGGCCGCCAGATCGTCGGCGCGCACCTTGGCCAGCGATCCGCCGAAACGGCCTATCGGGGTCCGGACAGCATCGCAAAGAAAGACATCGCGCATGGTGAAAACTCTCCCCGATTGTGGCCACCCGCGGCGGATCGCCGACCGCATGGCGTTCGAGACTGATGAAATGGTTGTAAGAACCTATCCAGATCAGGTCAATTGACCGACGGCACGCGAGCCTCCGCGTTCCCGCGGAGGGAGATATGCGCTGGCGCCGGGCGCCCCGCAGCGTGAAAATCGGCAATAGCCTGAAAAGCGTGAATGGCTCGGCCAGCCCCATAGGATCGGCCGGCAAAACTCTGTAGTTTGCGCCTGCCATGCCCCTGTCCGCCGCCTCCCGTACCGCCGACCCCGCCACGCCGCCAGAGCCGGCCGCGCGCGTCACGCCGATGATGGAACAGTACCTTGAGATCAAGGCCGCCAATCCGGGGCTGTTGCTGTTCTACCGCATGGGCGACTTCTACGAACTGTTCTTCGAGGACGCCGAGGTCGCCTCACGCGCGCTCGGCATCACGCTGACCAAGCGCGGCAAGCACAACGGCGAGGACATCCCGATGTGCGGCGTGCCGGTGGAGCGCGCCGACGACTATCTGCACCGGCTGATCGCGCTCGGCCATCGCGTCGCTGTCTGCGAGCAGATGGAAGACCCCGCCGCCGCCCGCAAGCGCGGCAACAAGAGCGTGGTGCGGCGCGACGTGGTGCGGCTGGTGACGCCGGGCACGCTCACCGAGGACAACCTGCTCGACGCCCGCGCCAATAACTACCTGCTGGCGCTGGCGCGCGCCCGCGCCTCGTCGTCCGGCGACGACCGCATCGGGCTGGCCTGGATCGACATCTCGACCTCGGAATTCACGGTGACCGAATGCACGGCCGGCGAACTCGGCGCAACGCTGGCGCGGATCAACCCCAACGAGGCGATCGTCGCCGACGCGGTCTATAACGACGCAGTGCTCGGTCCGCTGTTGCAAGAATTGTCCGCCGTCACGCCGCTGACCCGCGACGTGTTCGACAGCGCCACCGCCGAGCGGCGGCTGTGCGACTACTTCGCGGTGGCGACCATGGATGGCCTCGCCGCGATGACGCGTCTGGAAGCCACCGCCGCGGCCGCCGCCGTCACCTATATCGACCGCACCCAGGTCGGCAAGCGGGTGCCGCTGTCGCCGCCGTCGCGCGAGGTCACCGGTGCGACCATGGCGATCGACCCCGCCACCCGCGCCAATCTCGAACTGACGCGGACGCTGTCGGGCGAGCGTCGCGGCTCGCTGCTCGACGCCATCGACCTGACCGTCACCGCCGCCGGGTCGCGCCTGCTGGCGCAGCGCCTCGCCGCGCCCTTGACCGACACCGCCGCCATCGCCCATCGCCTCGATGCCATCGGCGCCTTCGTTGACGACACCGCCGCCCGCGACGACTTCCGCCTTATCCTGCGCGCCGCGCCGGACATGTCGCGGGCGCTGGCGCGGCTCGCGGTGGGGCGCGGCGGTCCGCGCGACCTCGCTGGCCTGCGCGACGGTATTTTCGCCGCCGATCAGGCCGTGGCGCGGCTGCGCGGGCTCGACAACCTGCCGCGCGAGTTGCAGGCGGTGGCGAGCGCGCTGCAACGCCCCTCGCGCGACCTCGCGCGGGAATTCGCCGCCGCCCTCCACGAACAGTTACCACTGTTGAAGCGCGACGGCGGCTTTGTCCGCGCCGGCTATGCGGCGGCGCTCGACGAAACCCGCAAGCTGCGCGACGAGTCGCGGCGTGTGGTTGCGGAAATGCAGGCGCGCTATGCCGACCACACCGGCGTCAAGGCGCTGAAGATCCGCCACAACAACGTGCTCGGCTATTTCGTCGAGGTCACCGCCCAGCACGGCGAGCGGCTGATGACGCCGCCGCTCAACGCCACCTTCATCCATCGCCAGACGCTGGCCGGTCAGGTGCGCTTCACCACCGCCGAGCTTGGCGAGATCGAAGCCAGGATCGCCAATGCCGGCGAGCGCGCGCTTGGCCTCGAACTGGAGATATTCGATAAGCTTTGCACGATGGCGATCGACGCCGGCGATGATCTGCGCGCCGCCGCCCACGCCTTCGCGGTGCTCGATGTCGCGACCGCGCTGGCGAAACTCGCGGTCGATGAGAACTACGTGCGGCCCGAGGTGGACGCCTCGCTCGGCTTCGCCATCGAGGGCGGCCGCCATCCCGTGGTCGAGCAGGCGCTCAAGCGCGCCGGCCAGCCGTTCATCGCCAATACCTGCGACCTGTCGCCGGGGCCGGCGCAGACGTCGGGGCAAATCTGGCTGATTACCGGCCCCAACATGGCCGGCAAATCCACCTTCCTGCGCCAGAACGCGCTGATCGCGCTCCTGGCGCAGACCGGCAGCTTCGTGCCGGCTGCGCGCGCCCGCATCGGCGTCGTCGACCGACTGTTCTCGCGCGTCGGCGCCGCCGACGATCTGGCGCGCGGCCGCTCCACCTTCATGGTGGAGATGGTCGAGACCGCCGCCATCCTCAATCAGGCCGGCGAGCGCGCGCTGGTGATCCTCGACGAGATCGGGCGCGGCACCGCGACCTTCGACGGCCTCTCGATCGCCTGGGCCGCGATCGAGCATCTGCACGAATCCAACAAATGCCGCACGCTGTTCGCGACCCACTACCATGAACTCACCGCGCTGTCGGCCAAGCTGCCGCGCCTGTTCAACGCCACGGTGCGGGTCAAGGAATGGCACGGCGACGTCGTGTTCCTGCACGAAGTGCTGCCCGGCTCGGCCGACCGCTCCTACGGCATTCAGGTGGCGAAACTCGCCGGCCTGCCGGGGAGCGTCATCGCCCGCGCAAAGGCGGTGCTGGCAAAACTCGAAGCGCAGGATCGCGGCGCGACCACAAGGGCCCTCACCGACGACCTGCCGCTGTTCGCGGTGCCCTCGCGCGCAGCAGCCGAGCCGCAGCCGCCGAGCGAAACCGACCAGTTGATCGCCGCGCTTGAGGCGCTGCACCCCGACGAAATGTCGCCGCGCGAGGCGCTCGACGCGCTCTACACCCTGAGGGCGAAGCTGCCGAAGACGTGACTAACGGGCCGCTCTGCGGCGGCCGAGCGCCCACAGCCCGAGGTTCCAGCCAACACAAACGGCAAGCGCGAGGATCAGGCCGACGGTCGATCCGAGATGCAGTGCAGCGACATGAAGCATCGCCAGCCCGAGCCCGAAGCCGACCAGTCCCCACAACGCATTGGCCGCCACCGCGCCTGTGGCGCGCCCGCCGATGCGCGGATGCAGAATCAATATGAGACTCGAAAACACGATCGGAAAGACTGCCAGAATACCAGTCACGAACGGGCCGACACGGCCTGACACAGCAACGACAACGGCAACCAGCAGCGCCACCAGCGAAGCGCGCAACGGGATATCGTACCAGCGCCTGCGAATCGGCGGCATCGACACCTTGCGATACTGTTTCGCCAGCGGCAAACAGACCGCCGCGGCGACCGCATTAACCGCAAGGCCGCCAGCGAGCGACCACGTTACGCCGCGTGTCGCCGTCGCCAGGACCAGCCACGCCGTCATCGCCGCAACAAAACTCGGGATCATCGCGTGCCGCTGCGCCATTGCGGCATAGATCAGGCCAAAGGTGATGGTCGCGGCATTGACTGGCAGCGCCGCCAGGGCGCTCTTCGCGATGAACGTGCTGTCATGATCCAGCGCCAGAAAAGCATAGACCGGCCCGGTCGAAACCGGCAGCGTCGCGATCAGCGCACCGATCACCGGCCCGGATCGCTCGGTGACAATCGAAGCGGTCACGACAAAGACCGCGGTTACGGCCATGCGTAGCAACAGCATCAATGCGAATGCGAGGTCGGGCGAATTCGGCATAACGGCGTCATGCCCGGCTTTACGTCAGGCATCCACGTCCTAAATTGCATTGATGGAATGCGCGAGCCGATAGAGGCCATGGCGATCTACGCGGCACCAGTTAAACGCAATACATTGCCGCTGAAGTCTTGCGAAGGCTGAACGCGTATCGGGCATCATGATCGTACGGACCAGCACCGTCACATGGCTTGCCTGCTTGCATCCTTGAAAGCGAAGCGGCCGACAGATTGAGCGATCGGCGGCCCGCGCCGTCGAAACAAGCTCTTGCTTTCCAAAGCGTTATGTTGACAGATCGACGGCAGGACCCCGCAGCCGGGGCCGCGCGCCCAACGGCCGCGCTCCCGCCGTTCGACAGCCGAACCCGATGGATACCGAGACAGCGCCGCCCGCCTCCGATCCGATCTTCGATACCGCGCGGATCACCGCCGAGGTCGACGCGCTGGCCGACCGGCACGCCGGGAATAACGATGCCTTCCGCGCGGCGTTGTCACACCTGCTCAAGGCCGAACTGCTCAAGGCCCGCGAAACCGCGCAGGCGATCCTGCTGAAAGACCGCCACGGCCGCCGCTGCGCCGAGCGGCTGTGCTTTGTGCAGGATGAAATCATCCGCATCCTGTTCACCGCCGCCACCCGCTACCTGTACCGCTCGTCGATCCCCTCGGGCGCCGAGCGCATGGCGGTGGTCGCCACCGGGGGCTACGGACGCGGGTTGATGGCGCCGGAATCCGACATCGATCTCCTGTTCATCCTGCCCTACAAGCAGACCGCGTGGGGCGAACAGGTCGCCGAGGCCATCCTCTATTGCCTGTGGGACATGGGTCTCAAGGTCGGCCACGCCACTCGCTCGGTCGATGAATCGATCCGCCAGGCGCGCGGCGACATGACCATCCGCACCGCGATCCTGGAAACCCGCTATCTGACCGGCGACCGCGGGCTCTATGACGAACTGGTGGCGCGCTTCGACAAGGACGTGGTGCAAGGCACGGCGTCCGAGTTCGTCACCGCCAAGCTCGCCGAGCGTGAGGAGCGTCACCGCCGCGCCGGCCAGTCGCGCTACCTGGTGGAGCCCAACGTCAAGGACGGCAAGGGGGGCTTACGCGATCTGCACACCCTGTTCTGGATCGCCAAATACGTCTATCGCGTCCGCGACACCGCCGAGTTGCGCAAGCGCGGCGTGTTCGACACCCACGAGTTCCGTGTGTTCGGCCGCTGCGCCGACCTGTTGTGGTCAGTCCGCTGCCACCTGCATTTCATCACCGGCCGTCCCGAGGAACGGCTGTCGTTCGACCTGCAACGCGAGATCGCCCAGCGGCTCGGCTACACCTCGCACCCTGGAATGCAGGACGTCGAGCGCTTCATGAAGCACTACTTCCTTGCCGCCAAGGACGTCGGGGACCTGACCGCGATCCTGTGCGCCAAGCTGGAGGACCAGCAGGCCAAGCCCGAGCCGGTGCTGAGCCGGATGATGGCGCGGCTGCGCCCCGGCGCCAAGCGGCGGCGGGTGCCGGACAGCGACGATTTCGTCATCGACAACAACCGCATCACGCTGGCGACACCGGACGTGTTCCGGCGCGATCCGGTCAACCTGATCCGCATCTTCCGCCTCGCCCAGAAGAACAACCTTGCGTTCCATCCCGACGCGATGCGCACGGTGACGCGCTCGCTGCGGCTCATCAACGCCCAGGTCCGCGACGATCCCGAGGCCAACCGGCTGTTCATCGAGATCCTGACTTCCGACGACGCCGAGATCGTGCTGCGGCGGATGAACGAAACCGGCGTGCTGGGCCACTTCATTCGCGCCTTCGGCCGCATCGTGGCGATGATGCAGTTCAACATGTATCACCACTACACCGTCGACGAGCACCTGTTGCGCTGCGTCGGTTTCCTTCAGGAGATCGAGCGCGGCGACAACGAGGAGTTCGCGCTCGCCTCCGACCTGATGCGCAAGATCCGGCCCGAGCACCGCACCGTCATCTACGTCTCCGTGCTCCTGCACGACATCGCCAAGGGCCGGCCGGAGGATCATTCGATCGCCGGCGGCAAGGTGGCGCGGCGGCTGTGCCCGCGGCTCGGCCTCAACGCCGCCGACACGGCGCTGGTGGCCTGGCTGATCGAACAGCACCTGACGATGTCGGCGGTGGCGCAGTCGCGCGACCTGTCCGACCGCAAGACCATCGAGAACTTCGCCGCCGTGGTGCAGTCGGTCGAGCACATGAAGCTGCTCACCATCCTCACCACCGCCGACATTCGCGGCGTCGGGCCGGGGGTGTGGAACGGCTGGAAGGCCGAGCTCCTGCGCACGCTGTACTACGAGACGGAGCCGGTGCTGACCGGCGGCTTCTCCGAGGTCAACCGTACCCAGCGCATCGCGGCGGCGCAGGCCGAGTTCCGCGCCGCGTTCAAGGACTGGCCGGAAGCGGCGCTCACCGCCTACATCGCCCGGCACTATCCGGCCTACTGGCTCAAGGTCGATCTGCCGCGCAAGATTCGTCACGCGCGCTTCCTGCATTCGGCCGAGGAAGGCCGCCACAAGCTGGCGATCAATGTCGGCTTCGACGAAGCGCGCGGCGTTACCGAGCTGACGATCCTCGCGCCTGACCATCCATGGCTGCTGTCGATCATCGCCGGCGCCTGCGCCTCCGCCGGCGCCAACATCGTCGATGCCCAGATCTACACCACCACCGACGGCCTCGCCCTCGACACCATCGCCATTTCGCGCGAATACGACCGCGACGAGGACGAGGGCCGCCGCGCAACGCGGATCGGCGACATGATCGAACAGGTGCTGGAAGGCAAGTTGCGGCTGCCCGAAGTGGTGGCGCACCGCGTCGCCAGCCGCACCCGGCCGCGCCCGTTCGTGGTCGAGCCCGAAGTCGTCATCAACAACCAGTGGTCGGACCGCCACACCGTGATCGAAGTCTCCGGCCTCGACCGGCCGGGCCTGTTGTATCAACTGACCACGGCGATCTCGAAGCTCAACCTGAACATCGCCTCGGCGCACGTCTCGACCTTCGGCGAGCGCGCCCGCGACGTGTTCTACGTCACCGACCTGCTCGGCGCGCAGATCACCGCGCCGACCCGGCAGGCGGCGATCAAGCGCGCGCTGGTGCATCTGTTGACCAACGATCCCGCCTCGGCGTCCCAGGCATGATCCGCCGGCGGCCGCGCTTCACTCACCCGGCGATGTCCACGCCTTCGTGCCGGAGCAGCCAGCGCTTGCGGTCGAGGCCGCCGCCGTACCCGGTGAGCGAACCGTCGGAGCCGATCACGCGATGGCATGGCACCACCACGCTGATCGGATTGGCGCCGTTGGCGTGGCCGATCGCGCGCACCGCCTTCGGCCGCTCGATCCGGGCCGCCAGCGCGCCATAGCTGGTGGTCGTGCCCGGCGCGATGCCGCGCAGCGCCGACCACACCTCGCGCTGGAACGCAGTACCGCCGAAGCGGCAGCGCACAGCGGAAAGCGAACCGAGATCGCCGGCGAAATATCCGGCGAGCGCGGTGCGGATCGCCGCCGGCGCCGTCCCCTCGACCAGTTCGGAGCGGCCGTACTGCTGGCGAATCAACTCGGCCATGCGCTGTTCGTAATCGGCCCAGTCGAGCGCGCACAACCGTTCGTCGGCGTCAGTCACGACAAGCGCCACGCCGATCGGCGTCTCGAAGCGATCCAGATAGAAACGTTCCGGCGTTTTTGCGGGCATTCGCACCATCCGTTAAACCTCGGACCACCAATTCCAGCCCGATACGCCAAAGGTCGTATGCGGGACGTCGGATTTATCCCGAATATCCCGACTGCACGCATGTTTCACTTTACATTGGCAAATCGGTTCCGCCACTATTGCACCAACGGCGGCGTCGCGCCTCAGCGCCATCGACCGTCGAATAACCAAGGTTCGTGTCACACAAAGGAAGAAATGCCAATGAGGGATCACATTCTAGGTCTAACCGTCGCGTCGGCCGTTGCCGTTGCGCTGTCGGTATCGTCGGCCCATGCGCAGAAGAAATACGACACCGGCGCCACCGACACCGAAATCAAGATCGGCCAGACCGTGCCGTTCAGCGGCCCGGCCTCCGCCTATGCTACCATCGGCAAGACCCAGGCGGCCTATTTCAAAATGATCAACGATCAGGGCGGCGTGAACGGCCGCAAGCTCAACCTGATCCAGTACGATGACGCCTACAGCCCGCCAAAGGCGGTCGAGCAGGTGCGCAAGCTGGTGGAGGGCGACGAGGTTCTGCTCACCTTCCAGATCGTCGGCACCCCCTCGAACGCCGCCGTGCAGAAATATCTGAACCAGAAGAAGGTCCCGCAACTGTTCGCGGCGACCGGCGCAACCCGCTTCACCGATCCCAAGAACTTCCCGTGGACGATGGGCTTCAACCCGAACTACCAGTCCGAGGGGCGCATCTACGGCAAATACATTCTCACCAATTACCCCAATGCCAAGATCGGCATCCTGTTTCAGAACGACGACCTCGGCCGCGACTACGTGACTGGCCTCAAGGAAGCGCTGGGCGACAAGGCCAAGACCATGATCGTCGCCGAAACGTCGTACGAACTCACCGATCCGACCATCGATTCCCAGATCGTCAAGCTGAAGTCCGCGGGCGCCGACCTGCTCTACGATGCTTCGACGCCGAAATTCGCGGCGCAGGCCATCAAGAAGGTCGCCGACCTCGGATGGAAGCCGGTGCATATCCTCGATATCAACGCCACCTCGGTGGGTGCGGTGATGAAGCCGGCCGGCCTGGAAAATTCCAAGGGCGTCATCAGCACCAACTATGGCAAGGATCCGCTCGACCCGGCCTGGAAGGACGATCCGGGCATGAAGAGGTACTTCGATTTCATGGCGAAGTACTATCCCGAGGGTGACAAGGACTCGAGCTTCAACTCCTACGGCTACAGCACCGCGCAGCTTCTGGTGCATGTGTTGAAAGCCTGCGGCGACAACCTGACCCGCGACAACGTCATGAAACAGGCGACCAGCCTCAAGGACGTTCAGCTCGATCTCTCGCTACCGGGAATCGTCGGCTCGACCTCACCGACCGACTACCGTGTCAACAAGCAGTTGCAGATGATGAAGTTCAACGGCGAGCGTTGGGAATTGTTCGGCCCGATCATCGTCGACGATCATAAGAGCTGATTCCGGCAACGATCGCAATCGTTCACGACATCAGGCCGGCGCGGCGGAGGACCGTCGCGCCGGCCTCATCTTTTCGCGCGCCGCTGCCCGGTAGGGTTAAGAACGGCTGAAACCCTTGTGTTACAGGGGTTTGCGGCGCCGCTGCGGAATCGCCGTTAACCGTCATTTAACGCGCCTTTAAGTCCCGCCGGCTAGCTTGTCCCGACGTGGGGCGGGCTCAGTGAACGGATGGCGTTGCGACGAAAAAAGGTCAGTCAGCGGAAGGAGCCGCAGTTCGGGCTGGGCGCTTCGCTGGCCAGCCTGCGTCTCAACATCGCCGACCGCATCAGCGTCGCCGGCGACGACAAACCAGCCAAATCAAACAAGCCCGCCAGGCGCGACGGTGGCGGCAGCGGCTCCCGCAAACCGCGCAAGCGCGGACCGCGTGGCGGCCTGCGGCGCAAGATCTATCGCGCGGCGTATTGGGGCGCGGTGGCCGGGCTGTGGGGCATCATCGCCGTAGTCGGCGTGGTGATCTGGGTCGGCGCGCACCTGCCGCCGATCCAATCGCTGGAAATTCCCAAGCGGCCGCCGACGATCCAGATCGTCGGGCGCGACGGCAGCCTGCTGGAGACGCGCGGCGAGATGGGCGGGGCCAGCGTCGCCCTGAAGGAACTGCCGGCGTACCTGCCGAAGGCATTCATCGCCATCGAGGATCGCCGCTTCTACAGCCATTACGGCATCGATCCGCTCGGCATCGCCCGCGCCGCGCTCGCCAACATCCTGCATCGCGGTGTCTCGCAGGGCGGCTCGACGCTGACCCAGCAGCTTGCGAAGAACCTATTCCTGACCCAGGAGCGCACCCTTCAGCGCAAGCTCCAGGAGGCCGAACTCGCGCTGTGGCTGGAGCACAACCACACCAAGGCGGAGATTCTCGAACTCTATCTCAACCGGGTCTATTTCGGCTCCGGCGCCTACGGCGTCGATGCCGCCGCGCAAAAGTATTTCGGCAAGTCGGCGCGCAAGGTGACGCTGTCGGAAGCCGCGATGCTGGCCGGGCTGGTGAAGTCGCCATCGCGGCTCGCGCCCAACCGCAATCCCGAGGGCGCTTCGATGCGCGCGCAGACCGTGCTCGGCGCCATGGCCGACGCCGGCTTCATCACCGCGCAGCAAGCCAAGGCCGCGATCGCCAACCCGTCCTACGCGGTGAAACCGCCGGGCGCCGGCACCATCAATTACGTCGCCGACTGGATCGGCGAAGTGCTTGACGACCTGATCGGCCAGATCGACCAGAACATCGTGGTCGAAACCTCGATCGATCCCAAGCTGCAAAGCGTGGCGGAAGCGGCCGTGATCGACGAACTCGCCGCCAAGAGCGTCAAATTCAACGTCACCCAGGGCGCGCTGGTGGCGATGACGCCGAGCGGCGAAGTGCGCGCCATGGTCGGCGGACGCAACTACGTCGACAGCCAGTTCAACCGTGCGGTTACCGCAAGACGCCAGCCGGGCTCGGCGTTCAAGCCGTTCGTCTACCTGACCGCGATCGAGGCCGGACTGACGCCCGAGACGATCCGGCAGGACGCCCCGATCGACGTCAAAGGCTGGCGGCCGGAGAACTACACCCACGAATACTTCGGCGCGGTGACACTGACGCAGGCGCTGGCGATGTCGCTCAACACCGTGGCGGTGCGGCTCGGGCTCGAAGTCGGTGCGAAAAACGTGGTGCGCACCGCGCACCGCCTCGGCATCACCTCGAAGCTCGACGCCAACGCCTCGATCGCATTGGGCACCTCCGGCGTGTCGCTGCTGGAGCTGACGGGCGCCTACGCGCCGTTCGCCAATGGCGGCTATGGAATTTCGCCGCACGTCGTCAACCGCATCCGCGCCGAGAACGGCAAGGTGCTGTACCGGCGGCCGCCCGATCCACGCGACCGGGTGATCGAGCCGCGTCACGTCGCGATGATGAACACCATGATGCGCGAGACGCTGGTGAGCGGCACCGCGCGCAAGGCCGAGATTCCCGGCTGGACCGCGGCGGGCAAGACCGGCACCAGCCAGGATTTCCGCGACGCCTGGTTCATCGGCTACACCGCCAACCTCGTCACCGGGGTCTGGCTCGGCAACGACGACAACTCGCCCACCAAGAAGGCGACCGGCGGCGGTCTGCCGGTGGAGGTGTGGACCCGCTTCATGCGGACCGCCCATCAGGGCGTCGCGGTCGCGGCCCTGCCAGGCGCGCAGGCGGGCGGCTTATTCCCGAGTTTCACGGCAAGCGCGCCGCAGCAGACCAACGTGGCCCCTGCCGCGACGCCCGCAGGCGTCACCATCGGCGGCGCGCCGCCGCGCTATCCGGCGCCGCCGTCGCCGGCTTCGCTTCCCGCAGGCAACGCGCCGCGTCCTGCGCCGGCGGCGGTGCGGCCGGAAGCGGCATCCGGTCTTGACGGCTGGCTGGTGGAGCGGCTGTTCGGCGGCCGGCGTTGAAAATAGCGCGGGGCATCGCGCTCACGACGGCCACGCCTGCGCGGCCTACTCCTGAATGCCGTAGCGATGCAGGTCGTTGCCGTAGACATCGAGCCAGGTCTTGGCCTGCTCGACCTTGGGGCAGATTCGCGCCACCACTTTCCAGAAGCGCGGCGAGTGGTTCATCTCGACGAGGTGCGCGACCTCGTGCGCGGCGAGATAATCCAGCACATAGGGCGGCGCCAGGATCAGCCGCCATGAGAACGACAGCGATCCCGCCGAGGTGCAGGAGCCCCAGCGGCTCGATTGATCGCGGATCGACAGCCGCGTCACCCGGACACCCAGTTGCGCGGCGTAGACGTCCACGGATCTTTGCAGGTCGCGGCGCGCCTCGCGCTTGAGATAATCGTGGACACGCCGATCGATGTGCTCGATGCCGCCGGCGGCGCACAGAACGCGCTCGCCGCTCTCACGGGTTTCGATCCACACCGTGCCGCGGCTTCCTGCGCGATGCACGATGCGATGCGCGACGCCGCGCAGCGGAACCGTGACGCCCGGCCGAAAGGGCGCGGCTTTCGGCAAGCGTCCGAGCCGCGCCGCGATCCAACCGCCGTGACGCTGCGCGAAGTCCTTGGCATCGGCAATGGTGCCGCGCGGCGGCATGGTGAGGATCGCCTCGCGATCGCTCGGATGAATCCGCAGCGTGTAACGACGCGCGCGACGGTGCCGCCTCAGGCGGATCGCGAAAATCTGCGACCCGAACTTGATGACGATGGTCGAAGGTTCATACGGGCGACGATAGAGGAGGGCACGAACAGCCATGTCTGCGGATCCGGCATCCAGGAAGTCGCCCGGATTCTGCCACATCCGCCGCCAGGAAAAGCGGTCCGCGCAAAAACAAATCATTTGCCCAATATACAGGGGCATCGGGCGGAAATCGCCCTAGATCATGTGGTTTGATCGGCTTGAATTGAACCTAAATTGCGCCGGTTCCGCCGCTCAAAAAGTGACGCCACATTCATTGCTCCATGGACGGGTGAATTTATGTTCACCCGCCAGGCCCCCGCGCCTATTCGGCGGCGGCCAGCGTCGTTTCGAACTGCGACGACGCCTGCATGAACGCGGAAATGCGCGGCACGATCTCCTTGCGGAAGCGCGAGCCGTTGAAGACGCCGTAATGGCCGACGCCCTTCTGTACGTAGTGAACGCGGCGGCCGGGAGGAATGGCGCTGCAAAGCCCGTGCGTCGCTTCGGTCTGGCCCAATCCGGAGATGTCGTCGTTCTCGCCTTCCACCGTCATCAGCGCGACGCGCTTGATCTTCGATGGCTGCACCAGTTTGCCGCGATGGGTCATCTCGCCCTTCGGCAGCAACTGCTTGACGAACACCCGATCGACGGTTTGCAGATAATATTCGGCAGTCAGGTCCATCACCGCGAGATATTCGTCGTAGAAATCGCGATGCTTCTCGACCTTGTCGCCGTCGCCCTTGACCAGATTGTCGAACAGGCGACGATGCGCATCGACATGGCGGTCGAGGTTCATGCTGACGAAGCCGGTCAACTGAAGGAAGCCGGGATAGACGTCGCGCATGAAGCCGGGATGCGGAAATGGCACCTTGGTGATGACGTTGCTGCGGAACCAGTCGATGCCGCGCTCCTGCGCCAGATTGTTGACCGCAGTGGGATTGCGCCGCGTGTCGATCGGCCCGCCCATCAGCGTCATCGACAGCGGAACGTTGTCGTCGCCTTCGGCTTCCATCACCGATACCGCCATTAGCACCGGCACCGCCGGTTGGCACACCGCGACGACATGCACGTCGCCGCCGAGCAGGCGCAGGATTTCGATGAGGTAATCGACGTAGTCGTCGAGATCGAACCGCCCGGCCGCCGACGGCACCATGCGTGCGTCGGCCCAATCGGTGATGTAGACGTCATGTCCCGGAAGGAAGGCTTCGACAGTTCCCCGCAATAGCGTGGCATAGTGCCCCGACATCGGCGCGACGATCAGCACGCGCGGTTGCGGCTTGCTCAGCGGCGCGACGATACCACGATCAAAGTTCAGAAGGCGGCAGAACGGCTTCTCCCATACCGAGCGGATCGCGATCGGAACGGTATGGCCTTCGACCACGGTGTGGGTGAGGCCCCACTCCGGCTTGCCGTAGCGGCGGGTAATGCGGTCGAACAGTTCGCAACTGGCGGCAACCGATTTGCCGACCTGGGTGTGCGACCACGGATTGAGCGGATTCTCGAACAGGATCTTGGTGGCGTCGAATACCGCGCGCGCCGGATTGAGCGAGGCTTGCCCCATCTCATACATCCAGTAGAGCGGCATCATCGTTGCGGAGCCGCCCTGTACCGGCAGAGTCGGCGCACCGCCAAATTCACCAATCGCCATCAGCAAATCCCCGATCTGTTTATTGCATCGCAGCAGTTTGACGGTTGCATATAGGAGCGTCAATCCATCTCTTCGACTATCCCCTTGCAGTCTAACGATTTCGTTGCGACCGCGTTCAATGGAACACATTCCTGCCGCAGGAGCCGGATGGAACAAGATACCTCTCCACAGCACCGGAACCGCGACGCAAGGCGCGATATCTTTAGGCGTGAGCGATGCTTTAAGGTCCGCCCATGACCGACACCGCATTCCCGACCTTCCATCACCCCCGGCGCAATATTCGCCTCGACACTATCCTGCGCCTGCGATGGCTCGCCGCGCTCGGCCAGCTCGCAGCGATTTTCTTTGTCGTTCAAAGCCTTGACTTCGATGTTCCGGTCATTCCCTGCATCGCCATCATCGCCGCCTCGGCGGTGGTCACGCTGGCCCTGCAGATTATTGCCAATCCGATGGAACGGCTGGCGCCGCGGTTCGCAGCCGCGCTGCTGGCGCTCAACATCGCGGAACTGGCGGGACTGCTCTATCTTACCGGCGGACTGGAAAACCCCTTCTCGTTCCTGTTCCTGGGCCCGGTGCTGATCTCGGCGACGGCGCTGCCGACCCGAATCACCATCGCGCTCGGGATATTTGCGGCGGTCTGCGCCACCGCGCTGGGCTTTTTTCATCTGCCACTGCCTTGGCACAGCGACGAGCCGCTGGTGCTGCCACCAGTCTATATGGCCGGCATCTGGCTCTCGATTCTGCTCGCGATCGGCGTCACCAGCCTCTACACGTTCCAGGTCACCGAGGAGGCGCGCAAGCTGGCCGACGCGCTGGCGGCGACCGAACTGGTGCTGACCCGCGAGCAGCATCTGACCCAGCTCGACGGCCTCGCCGCCGCCGCCGCCCATGAACTCGGCACGCCGCTTTCGACCATCTTCCTGATCTCGCGCGAACTTGAACAGGCGACCCCGCCCGACAGCCCGCTGGCCGGCGACCTCAAGACGCTGCGCGAACAGGCGCAGCGCTGCCGCGACATTCTCGCCAAGATCGCCCAACTGTCCTCGTCGGGCGCGCCGTTCGACCGGATGCCGCTCTCGACGCTGATCGAGGAATCGGTGGCGCCGCACCGCGATTTCGGCATCTCCATCACCATCCGCATCGCCACCGCCGAGTCCCC
Organism: Bradyrhizobiaceae bacterium; assembly: GCA_044463945.1. Taxonomy (GTDB): domain Bacteria; phylum Pseudomonadota; class Alphaproteobacteria; order Rhizobiales; family Xanthobacteraceae; genus 62-47. The sequence continues at coordinate 64,228 of JBIQLW010000010.1, forward strand.
CGAGCCGACCAGCATGCGCAACCCCGCGATCCTCTATGGTGTCGGCAACATCCTCGAAAACGCCGTGGACTTTGCCCGCTCCACCGTCGAGGTCGATGCCCGGTGGACCGACGACATCGTCGAGATCGTGATTTCCGACGACGGTCCGGGCATCGCGCCGGATCTGCTGAAGCGGATCGGCGAGCCCTATCTGTCGCGTCGGCGCGGGGCCGATCAGACCCACCGCGAGCGGCGCGGCCTCGGCCTCGGCATTTTCATCGCGCGCACCTTCCTGGAGCGCTCTGACGCCGAAGTCGCGTTCTCCAACCGGATCTTCCCTGACCACGGCGCGATCGTGCGGATCACCTGGCCGCGCGCGAGCTTCGAGAACACGCAGTCGGCGAACGCCTCCGGCGAATGACGCCCACGCTATCGGGAACCGACTCCCATTGATGTGAGTTCCAGTGAATGATCGCCGGTGGCACGCTGTCGCGACGATATGTGCCCTTGGAATTGCATGGCAGTCCCCCATATCGTGGGGATCGACAATCAGGAAAACCAGCCCGTGACAGCTATTGCCGAACTTGCCACTGAAACCGATCGCTCCTTGATGATCGTGGAAGACGACAAACCGTTTCTCGAACGGCTGTCACGCGCGATGGAAAGCCGGGGTTTTTCAGTGACCTCGTGTGAGAGCGTGTCCGACGGGCTCGACCACATCGGCAAGTCCGCGCCGGCCTTCGCCGTGGTGGATCTGCGGCTCGGCGACGGCAACGGGCTCGACGTGGTGGCGGCGCTGAAGCGGCAGCGGCCGGACGCGCGCGCCATCGTGCTGACCGGCTACGGCAACATCGCGACTGCGGTGACCGCGGTGAAGATGGGCGCGGTCGATTACCTGTCCAAGCCCGCCGATGCCGACGACGTGGTCGCGGCGTTGCTCGCGAGCGGCACCGAGAAGTCGGAACTGCCGAGCAACCCGATGTCGGCCGATCGCGTGCGCTGGGAGCACATCCAGCGCATCTACGAGCTTTGCAACCGCAACGTCTCCGAAACCGCACGCCGCCTCAACATGCACCGCCGCACCTTGCAGCGCATCCTCGCCAAGCGCGCCCCGCGCTGAACGTCTTTCACTGCCCGATCGCCGGACGGATGGCGAAACCGTCGCGCGGGAAATGAACGTGGACAGTGCCGATGGCGGTGTCGTCACGCCGCAGCGTGACGCTGTCACGATCGATCGCCACCAGCTCGCCTTCGACCGGATCGAATCCCCAGTCGTCCGGCGTGACGGTGAGACGCATCCCGATGCGGAATACGCCGGGCTCGCCAGGGGCCGGCGGTAGCGCGGCCGGTGGCGAGTTACGGGCAATGATGAGGGCCGCGTCCGGAGTCAGCGGCTGCGGCGCGCCGTGGCCGATGGCGTCTAACCGCGCCAGCCACGCGCCGACATGCGGGCAGCCCTCCAGCCCGGCCTCGTCGCCGAGATTGCCGCGCACGTACCACAACGGATGATAGGCCGCGAGATCGGCCACCGAGAGCGCCGCGCCGATGAGAAAGGCGCGGCCGTCGCCCAGCGCCTGCTCCAGCCAGCCGAGATGCAAACCGAACTGGACGCGCAAATCCGGCACCCGCAGCTTCATCGTCGCGCTGTTCCAGTTGTCGAATTTGCCGGCGGTGAAGCGGGCGCGGTCGGCGTGGAGTTCCGGCGGAAAGCGGTCGCCGTGCAGCCCGAACACCAGCCCCAGCGCATTGGCGAACAACTGGCGATCCGCCCATGCCGCGACGATCTCGGCCTGCCCGGCGCTTGCCGCGGGAAAAATCGACGGCGCCGGATAGCGGCGCTCAAGCTCGCGCAGGATGCAGCGGGTGTCGCAAAAAATATCCGCGCCGATCTGCATCACCGGAATGCGCCGGTAACCGCCGGTGAGCGCGGTCAGCCACGGCTTGGGCGCGAGGCGCGGCTGTTCCACCGCGCGCCACTCAAGCCCCTTGAAGCCGAGCGCGAGGCGGACCTTCTCCGCGAACGGCGAGCGCGGATAGTGATGCAGGATGATCTCCGTCTCCGCCACGCTGTTCCCCGCAATCTCCGCCTCGTGCCCGTGCGGGCTCGATCAGCCTCCATACGTCAGCACCCATTTTGCGCGCATCGTCATCCATTGCAACCGCACGCACCGGCAGGCCGGAGCTATTCTGAAAGCGCGGTGCGGACGCGGCGGCCCTCGATCGGATAAGCGGGATCGTTATAGCCCGGCGTCGAGGCATGGCCGGTCACCACCAGGCGGTCGATCAGCGCCTCGTCCTCGGCGGTGAAGCGATAATCGAGCGCGCGCAGATAATCGTCCCATTGTTCCTCGGTGCGCGGCCCGGCGATGACCGAACTGACGAAAGTGCTGTTGAGCACCCACGCCACCGCGAACTGTCCGGCGGTGATGCCCTTCGCCTCGGCGTAGCGGCGGATGTCCTGCGCCAGCCGCAGGGATTCCGGCCGCCACTCGGTCTGCATCATGCGGCTGTCGTTGCGCCCGGCGCGCGTCTCCTTGGCGGGCGCGGCGTCGGGATCATATTTTCCGGTGAGCACGCCGCGCGCCAGCGGGCTGTAGGGTACGACGCCGAGGCCATAGAAACCGCAGGCCGGCAGATGCTCGACTTCCGGCATCCGGTTCATGGCGTTGTAGTAAGGCTGGCTCACCACCGGGCGAGCGATGCCGAGCCGGTCGCAGATGTTGCAGATTTCGGCGACGCGCCAGGCGCGATAGTTGGAGAGGCCGAAGTAGCGCACCTTGCCGTCGCGGATCAGGTCGCCGACAGCGCGCACTGTCTCCTCAAGCGGCGTCGCATGGTCTTCCTTGTGCAGATAATAGATATCGATCCAGTCGGTGCCGAGCCGCCGCAGGCTGTCCTCGCACGCCTGCATCACCCAGCGCCGCGACAGCCCGACACGGTTGGGATCGTTACCCATCGGGTTGGCGAGCTTGGTCGCCAGCACCCAGTGCTCGCGCCGCGCGGCGATGGCGCGGCCGACCACCTTCTCCGAACCGCCGTCGCAGTAGATGTCCGCGGTGTCGATGAAGTTGATGCCTGCGGCCGACGCCTTGTCGACGATGCGGATCGAGGTCGGCTCGTCGGTCGGGCCACCGAACATCATCGTGCCGAGGCACAATGGCGAAACCTTCAGGCCGCTGCGGCCAAGCTGGCGATACTGCATCGAACGCTCCCTCGGTTGCCGGCCGCCTCAGCGGCGCATGATCTTGAACACGCCGTTGGCGAGCGAGACGCAACGGTCATCGACGCTCAGCTCGGCGCTCATGAAAATCAGGCTTCTGGTACTGCGCACCATGCGCGGCCGCGACACGATGAGATCGCCGATCCGCGCCGCGTCGATGAAATGCACGTCCATCTGAATGGTGGCGAGGTGCTCGGAGCCGGATTCATAGCGGGCGGTCATGCCGCAGGTGCGGTCCGCCAGCGTCATCAGAAGGCCGCCCTGCACCAGCCCACGCCGGTTGCGATGCTTGCGCTGGCCCTCGATGGCGTATTCGTGCCGGCCCTCCACCATCCGGTGCCAAAGCGGCCCGACGTAGCCGATGAAGCCGTCGTCTTCGAGAATGGTCCAGCCCTGCGCCCGCAGGCCGGTTTCCGCGCCGTCGTCCATATCGCGTCCTTGAGCAATCCCCTGCCCGCAGTCACGCTATTTTCGCCGACGGCGCAAGGCGAAAAACGGCAGACGGGGCATGGCGGGATTTCATGTGTCACGTTACTTCAGCAGGAAGTAGAAACTCTCGCCGGGCAGCGAGCCGTAGACGAACGGCTCCTGCTGTCGGTTGGTCATCTGGCGCACCTCGTCGCGCACCAGGCGGAACAACATGCCGATCTCCAGATTCGGGATCAGCATGTGCTTGAGCAGCGAACTGACGAACGGGCTGTTCCGGCCGTCGCCGTCGAGCGCCGTCTGGCCGTCGCGGGCGGCGTAGGCGACCAGCGTGCCGACGTCCGGCTCAATCGCCGTCAGCCCGCGCGTGACCGAGCGCGAGGCTACCGAACGTCGCATCTTGTTGAGGAACGGGTTGTCGCGGCAGGCATCGAGGATCACCATGCGCAGCTTCTTGGCGCCCTCGGTCGCCGCCAGCATCCGGTCGAGCGGCACTGCCTCGTCCTCGACATCGCGATCGGATTCCATCCGCGCATCGATCGGGATGAGGTAGTTGGTCCCGTTCAGCCCGATGCCGTGACCGGCAAAATAGATCACGCTCCAGTTGGCGTGGTCGGCCTCGTCGCGAAACTTGCGGAGCGCCCGCACCATCTGATTCCGCGTCAGGTTCTTCTCGATCTGCACGCTGTCGAAGCCAACCTTGCGGAAGGCGTCGCCGATCGCCTCGGCGTCGCGGACCGGATTGGTGAGCTGCGGCACGCTCTGATAGCCGGAATTGCCGATGATGAGGGCGACGCGGCGCCCCTGATCGATCTTCGGCGGCGTCGGAAGTTGGGCGGTGAGCCTGGCTTCCTCCTCCTTGGCGCGGGCCTGCTCGGCCGCCAGCCGCTCTTTTTCCTCCTCCTGCTTCTTCTTTGCGGCCTCAGCTTGCCGCCGGGCTTCGGCCTTGGCCCGCTCCGCGAGCGCTGCCGCCTGTACGCGCGCCAGATTACGCGCCTCGCGCGCCATCGAGGGGTCGGGGTCCTTCTCCGGCGCCATCTTCAGCGCCTTGTCGAAATCCGCTTTCGCCTTGTCGCTCTGGCCGGTCTGCTCATAAGCCATGCCGCGCCCGGCAAAGGCGCAGACCGCGTTGGCGGTGACCCGCATGGCGACGCCGTATTCGGCGATCGCGCGGTCGAACTCGCCGCGATCGCGATAGATGTCGGCGCGGCGGCAATGATTCATCGCCGAGTTCGGAAACAGCGCGATGGCCTTGTCGATATCGGCCAGCGCCCGGCCGAGATCGCCGTCGAGCCGCAACACCTCGGCGCGGTTGCTCAGCGCCCGCGATTCCTTGGGGTTGATGAGGAGCGCCTCGGTGTAGTCGGAAATCGAATCCGAATAGCGCTTCTTGTCCTTGAGCGCGATGGCGCGGTTGATCAGCGGGTCGGTGTTCTGCGAGCCGAGTTCGACCGCCTTGTTGTGGCTTTCGAGGGCGGCGTCGAGGTCGCCCTTGAGCCGCAGCGCCTCGCCGCGGCCGCTATAGGCGCGCCAGTCCTTGGGATCGAGTTCGATTGCCTTGTTGTAGTTCTGGATGGCGCGCTCATTGTCGCCCTTGTCGATATAGACCTGCGCGCGCTCGCCATAGGCGATGGGATTTTTCGGATCGATCCTGATCGCGGCATCGAAATCGCGGATAGCGCGGTCGAAGTCGCGCTTGCCGTACCAGGCGTCACCGCGATGGATGAAGGCGGCGTAGTAATCGTGCTTGAGCGCGATGGCGCGGTCGAAATCCTTGATCGCGCCTTCGAACTCGCCCTTTCGGAACAGCGCGAAGCCGCGCAGATAAAACGCGAAGGACGATTTCGCATCGAGCGCGATCGCCTGGTTGAGATCGGCGATGGCGCGGTCGAACTCGTCCTGCCGCAGCAGCACGAAGCCGCGATTGCGGAAGGCATCGACGAACGCCGGATTGCGCTCGATGGCGGCAGTGTAATCGTCGATCGCCGACGCATACAGCCCCTTGTGAAACCAGGCATTGCCGCGATTGTTGTAGGCGGCTTCAAGGTTCGGAATCTGGTTGCCGGTGATGATGCGGGTGCAGGCCGGGATGCCGATGTCCGGGTCTTTGACAGCATTGTCGCACAATTGCGGGTCGTCGGCCGCGCACGCCGGGCCAGCCAGCGCCGCCAGCATCGTCAGCATGATCCCGAAAGATCTCAGACCGCGCATCACAGTTCTCGCATTCGAACCGGCCATACCAATAGCCCGTTCAATCTCAATGCGGAATATCCAGAGCTTCTGTTACCAGGATCACATTCGGACACTTGCAGCCGTTGGTGAGTGCCGCGAGGACCGCTTTGCGTTCATTCCGGTCCGCGACGCGGCGCGCCTTCCGGCAAAGCAAAAGACCCTCGGGAGAGGCCCGAGGGTCCGTGTCGTTCGGAATGATCGCAGGAGCGATCAGAACTGGTAGCGCACGCCCGCCCGGCCGCCGGCGCCGAACAGTCCCTCGCCGCCGCGCACTTCGCCCTGCACGAAGGTGGAGAAGCCATTTCCGTGATCGAAGTTGACGCGGGCGATGCCCTGGCCGCGCACCTTGCCTTCATCGCTCGGCAGCACCGCGGTTCCGGCGAACGCGCCGCCGGTGGCGCCGTCGCTGATGACGCCGCCGATAACGCTGACGTCGCTATAGATCAGACCGGTCAGCACGGTGGTGACGCGGGTGGTGTTCCACATGCTCTCGAAGCCGATGCGGGCACCGCCCTGGACGCGCCAGGCTTCGCCGTTCTGCAAGCCGAGGCCCGCAGCGCTCGCGGCGTATTCCGAGTTGACATAGCGGAAGCCAACGGTCGGCTCGATCCACACCGTGCTGGAAATCGGGAAGCGATACTGGAAGTTCGACGCCACCACGTAGTTGTTGACGTCGGTGCCGCCCGCGCCGGACACCGCCGGGTTGCCGAAGCCGTTGTTGAACGCAAAGATCTCGCTGAAGTTCAGACCGATCGACAGGAAATCCACCTTGAAGGTGGTGTCGTTGGAGAACCCGCCGTTGAAGTAGGTGTAATAGATACCCGCTGACGGCCCGGAGACGCGCACCTTGCCGTTCGCGGTGCCGACGCCGGCGATCGGGCTCACGGCGGCCCCGGTCTGGGTGACCGTGGTGGTAAACGAGATGTCGCTCTCCATGTAGCCGCCGAGCAGGCCGACGATCAGGCCGTCGCCGGCACCGACCACGTTGCGGAAGGTCATATCGACGCCGCCGATCACGCCGCCGGTGCGCGCGGTCTGCCGCAAGTCGATATTGAGGCTCTGGCCGCCCGGCCCGGTGAAGCCGCCAGCAGTCCCGAGGCTGTCACGGCGCTCGTAGTCGCCGAAGCCATGAACCCAGACCCCCCAGCGCGGGCCGGTATCATAGACCGGCACGGGCGCGACCGCCTTGACTGGCATGGCCTTGAGCGGACGGGATGCGGGCGCGCGGCGGGCGCTTTGCGGCTCCGCAGCCGGCCGCGCCGGAGCGGGATCGGGCCGGCTGGCTTCCTCGGCGCGACGCGCCGAGATCGCATCCATCGTCGCGGTGGTCGCCTGCTGGGTGGTGGACTGCTGGACATCGCCGATCGCCTGACTGGCGAGCGCCGCCGACGAGAACGCGCCACCATGGACGTTGTCGGTGCACAGTCCGGCCACTTGGCTGAAGCCGCTGGAGGTGCCGCCGCCGGGTCCGACCGAGCCGGCGCCCGCGCCGCCCACCGTCGGCGGACAGAAAATGGTGGAGATGCCTGGCGTCGGGACAACACCGCCCGCGCCGGCTCCAGCGCCGCCGCCCGCGCCTCCCGCCGAACCGGAACCACCTGCCGAACCGGAACCGCCTGCCGAGCCGGAACCGCCCGCAGAGCCGGAACCGCCCGCAGAGCCGGAACCACCGGCCGAACCCGAGCCGCCGGCGGAACCCGAGCCGCCAGGACCAGCCTGAGCGAATGCCGCGGAGGAGAACGCCATGCCGCCGGCCAATGCGGCAGCAAAAAGAATGACTTGCGAGGTACGAACGAGGCGGGAAACGACCATTGGCTTCAAATCTCTCAAAAACATAATCTTTTATGAAACTACCAGCGCCCCGCTCACCCGTCTGTGATTTTTTCGACACAGTTTCGGCGCATTTCGTGGAACTCACACCCAAGCAGGCATGGTCCAGCTCAACATGTCGGATATCGTTCTCAGGGAACTATTGTTTTTCGCGAAAGGTCATTTTTTCATGCGACGCCATGCCGCAGTTTTTCAGGTCGGAACGGTCGCGGCAGTACTTTGGATTTTCTCTTTTTCCGGCATTCAGGTATGGGCTCAGCAGCCCTCCCCTAATACTCTCGCCTCTTTTCGCGAAGCCGATCTGCGTCAGGGATTCTTCCGCCTCGCCTTTGGCTCCGACATGCAAAGCTTCAACGAACCCACGGCGCGGCTGCACAAGTTCGACCGCCCGGTCGGCATCTTCATCGCCACCGATCCGCCAGCCAATGCCGCCGCGAAAGTCTATCGCTGGGCGATCGATGACTTCATTCGGCAGATGCCGGAGTTGAGGGCGCGGATCGTCGATCAATCGTCGCCGCCGGACATTCTCGTCCGCATCGTGCCGCCGGAAACCTTCAAGAGCGTCCTGACCGCCTCGCTCGGCGAGGCGCTGGCGCGGCCGTTCATCCGCCTGACCAATCCGCGCTGCACTACCCGGCTGCGCATCCGCGACGACGGTGTAATCCTGCGCGCCGACATCTTCATCCCGGCGAGCCGCGACCCCGGCGCTATCCTCGATTGCGCCTATCACGAGTCGCTCCACGCCTTCGGCCTGATGAATCATGCCGACGACCTGCGTTGGACCTCGCTGAGCCAGTCCAGGCGGTCGTCGTCGCTATCCGGCTACGACAGGGCGCTGCTTCAGGTGCTCTACGATCCGCGCCTGCGCGCCGGCATGACCGCGGCCGAGGTCGAACGGCTGTGGCCGCAGATCGTGAAACCGCCAACGCTGCGGTTTCGCTGAGTGTCAGCGCGGCTCTGTCAGTTCTGGGCGCGGACGCCAAGCATCACCACGGTCGCGGCGCTGCTCTGTCCTACGATGTTGGATTCCAGCCAGTCGCGGCGCAGCGTACCCTTGACCCACAGATTGCGGTTGAGCTTGTAGATCAGGTCGCCGGAAACCGAGTAGATGCGATCGAGGCGGTTACCGTCCTGATAGTCGAGCGTGCCGTAGGTGAACTTGCCGATGCCGGTGAGCCAGCGGCGGAAGTCGTGATCGACCTCGGCGGTGTAGGTACGGGTCAGCGTGCCGGCGACGCCCGGCAGCGTGGTCTCGTCCACCGTGGTGTTGGCGATGAACTTCACGGTGGTAAGCGGCGACGCCGACCACACCAGCGAGGCGCTGGTCAGCAATCCGGTGAGTTGGCTCAGGCGCGGGTCGCGATAGCTGCGCATCGCGTAGCCGATCGACGCCTCGCCGGTCAGCAGCCGCGTCAGTTCGAACGTGCTGCCGACCTTGGCGTAGCCGCCGTTGGAGTCGCGCTGATAGCCGAAACGATCCACGCCCGTCTCATGGATGCGGGTGTCGCCCTCGACCTCGCCGAACGGCTTGAGGCCGGGCATCACGTCGTAGCTGACGCGCGCAATACCGCCGAACTGGTTGAAGTTGCGGTCGGCGTTACTGGATGACGAGCCGTTGGTGAGCCTGGAGTCCTGAAAGGTGGTGCGGTCAGCGGTGCCGCTCACCGTTACTTGCAGGCGATTGAAGTTCTGCTCGATGCCGAGCGAGCCGCCGGTGGTGAGATAGACCGGGTATTTGCTTAAGCCGGCCGGAAGGTTGGGGCTGCCGGGATTGTCGGTGCCAAGCCGCATCCGCCATTCGCCGAGCACGCCGGTATCGCGCGAGACATCGAAGCGGCCATTGACCTTGCCGGTGAAGTCAGGTCGATCGACCGAGGTCGGCACCGAGGAGATGACGCCGGGGGCCGTGGGAAACGTCCTGTCGTAGCCGGTGAACGAGCCGCGCAGATCGGCCACCAGCGAATGGCGCTCCCAGTCGGAGGCGATCAGCAGTTCGGGCGCGATCATGTAGAACGCCGAGCCGCGCTCCTTGTCGGTGAAGCGACCGGGATTGCTGTCGTAGCCGCCACTGACTTCGACCGCGCCCTTCACCAGGAAGCTGCCGACATAGTCGCCCACCGCGCCGAACTGATCGGTATCGGGCTTGAGCGGCCGGCGATAGGGCTGGCCGGCCACCGCGGCCGTCATCGCCGGCGGCAGCGGCGGCTTGTTGGCGCCCTGCGACGGCGGCGGACTGATACGCGGCAGCGGTTTCATGCTGGCATAGGGATCGGGGGCGAGCGCGCCTTTCAGCCGCGGCGCGCCGGGCGAGCCCTTCGCCGCCTTGCGCGTGCTGCGCGTGCGGTTGAGTGAGTCGAAGCCGGCATCGGCGGCACCGGACGCTGGCGGGATGCCGTAAGTCGGGATCTGACCGATACGTGACGGAGCCCGGCTGTCGCGTTCCGGCGCGTCGGCACCGATCACCTGCGTCCGGCTGGTCACGCGGTCCGAGGGACCGGCGAACTGGCCCGGATTGGGGCTGAGCAGATCCGACAGCATCTGCGCCTGCGATGGCAGGGTGCCGGCGGCGAGCGCCGCACCGCAGGCGAGCAGGAGCCGCGCGGGATGCGCGCACCGCCGACCGCCGCTCCCTCGACCTCGCCTCACGACCGATAAACTCCAGTAATTCCAGATACCTGCAAGCAGCGGCACGACCGGCGGTGGGAGCCGGCGGACAACGTCGTTAAGGGAGTTAAAACAATTATGGTTAACGAGCCGTTGAGGAATGCCGACTTGCGGCATCGCGCGGGACGGGGCGGCGTGGTAAGAGCGGCGCATGACGTCAGCGAAACCAAGTGCCGCGATGCCCTCCCCCGACACCACCGCCGCAGCCGCCCTGCAATCGGCGCTGCGTACTCTCGACGCTGAGGCCGGCGGCGTCACCGCGCTGGCCGCGGCGCTTCAGGGCAGACTCGGCGAAGCGTTCGCGCGCACTGTCGATCTGATCCGCCACGCCAAAGGGCGGGTCGTCATCACCGGGCTCGGCAAGTCAGGCCATATCGGCCGCAAGATCGCGGCGACCTTCGCCTCGACCGGGACGCCGGCGTTCTTCGTCCACGCCGCCGAGGCCAGCCACGGCGATCTCGGCATGATCACCGCCGAAGACATCGTGCTAGCGATCTCATGGTCCGGCGAGCAACCGGAAATGAAGAACCTCATCACCTACGCCAAGCGCTTCCGCATCAGCCTGATCGCAATGACGGCGGAAAGCGATTCGACGCTGGCGCAGGCCGCCGATATCGCGCTGACGCTGCCCAAGGCGCGCGAGGCGTGTCCGCACAATCTCGCGCCGACCACCTCATCAGTGCTGCAACTGGCGCTCGGCGACGCGCTCGCCATCGCACTGCTGGAAGGCCGCGGCTTCACCTCAACCGACTTCAGCGTGCTGCATCCCGGCGGCAAGCTCGGCGCGATGCTGAAATACGTCCGCGATCTGATGCACACCGGCGCGGCGATGCCGCTCGCGCCGCTCGGGACCCGGATGTCCGACGCGCTGGTGGAAATGTCATCCAAGGGATTCGGCTGCGTCGGCATCGTCGATGGTCATGGCCATCTCGTCGGCATCGTCACCGACGGCGACCTGCGCCGCCATATGCGGCCCGATCTGATGACCGCCCGCGTCGACGAGGTGATGACGAAAGGTCCGAAAACCATCGGCGCCAACCTGCTCGCGGGCGAGGCGCTCGGAATCGTCAACGCGCTGAAGATCACCGCGCTGATCGTGACCGAAGGCCGCAAGCCGGTCGGCATCGTGCATCTGCACGACCTGCTGCGCGCCGGCGTGGCATGAGATAAGGATTAGTCCGCAGCCACCGTCAGCGTCGCGCCGTCGGCCTTGACGATGCGGACACGGCTGCCGGCCGGCGCGTCGGGGCCGGTCACACGCCAGATGGTGTCGTCGATCCGCACCGTACCGGCGCCGTCCTGAATCGGCTTCTCCAGCGTAAACACCCGGCCGACCAGCGCGTCGGTGCGCCGGTTGAGAAACGGGTTGGACGCCTCCGCCTTGCTGTTCCGTGCGAGACGCCGCCACACCGGCACCGCCGCCGCCGCGAACACCGCGAACAGCAGGATTTCCGTCTGCCAGTGCAGGTTGATGGCAAAGGACAGAAGTCCGACCAACAGCGCCGCGAGCCCGAGCCACAGCATGAACACGCCCGGCGCCAGCACCTCGATGCCGATCAGCACGAGGCCGAGAATCAGCCAGTTCCAGGTGCCGAGCGTCACGAAAAGCGAGGTCATCGCGGTTCGTCCTCAGCGCTGCGGCGGCGTGGGTGGCGTCGTGGCGCCAGCGTTGGGCACCGAGGCGCGACGCGCGAGCCCGGCGGTCGAGGCGACATTCTCGCCGAAGGTTGCCCTGGCGATCTCGCCGATGCCGGCGAGCGAACTCAACATACTGGTGGCTTCCAGCGGAAGCATGATCACCTTCTGGTTGGGTGACTCGGCCAGTTGCCCGAACGCCTTGATATATTTGTCGGCGATGAAGTAGTTCAGCGCCGCGACGTCGCCCTTGCCGATCGCCTCGCTCACCATCTGTGTCGCCTTGGCTTCGGCTTCGGCGGCGCGTTCGCGCGCCTCGGCGTCGCGGAACGCCGCCTCGCGTCGGCCCTCGGCTTGCAGAATCTGGCTCTGCTTGGCGCCCTCGGCGCGCAGGATTTCCGACTGCCGCTGGCCTTCGGCCTGAAGGATATCGGCGCGCTTGACGCGCTCCGCCTTCATCTGGCGGCCCATCGCCTCGACCAGATCGGCCGGCGGCACAATATCCTTGATCTCGATGCGGTTGACCTTGACGCCCCACGGCGCGACCGCGGCGTCCACCACGCGCAGCAGCCGCTCGTTGATCTCGTCACGATGCGACAGCACCTGGTCGAGGTCCATCGCGCCCATTACCGAGCGGATGTTGGTCATGGTCAGGGTGGTGATCGCATGGGTGAGGTTGGCGACCTCGTAGCTCGCCTTGGCGGCATCGAACACCTGATAGAAGGCAACGCCATCCACCGAGACAGTGGCGTTGTCGCGGGTAATGACCTCCTGGCCGGGAATGTCGATGACCTGCTCCATCATGTTGATCTTGCGGCCGACCCGGTCGAAATACGGGATGATCAGGTTGAGGCCCGGCGACAGCGTGCGGGTGAAGCGGCCGAAGCGCTCGATGGTCCAGTCATAGCCCTGCGGCACGGTCTTCACGCCGGCGAACAGCGTGACGACGACGAGCAGGACCACGACAATGGCGAAAATATCGAAACCGGACATCAGCCTCTCCCAGCCAGACGGCGCTCTTTATCATGGCGACACAAGATCATGCAGCCATGCCGGGCCGGCGGCCGCAACCCCCTGTTTGGTCGTAACGGCCGTGAGCCGGGTTCGAAGCCCCGGAATCACTCAAATCAGACTGAGGCTGCCCTGTCGTTCACAGCCACCCATCAAAGCCACCCCTGCAACTCGCGCAGCACCACCTGACGGATCACCTCCATGCCGGGCTCGCTGTCGTTGAGGCAGGGGATCGCGGCGAACTGCTCGCCGCCGTTGTGGCGGAAGATGTCGGCGTTTTCCTGCGCGATCTCCTCCAGCGTCTCCAGGCAATCGGCGGCAAAGCCGGGCGTCACCACCGCGAGCCGCCGCACGCCGTCGCGGGCGAGCTGCTCCACCGTCTTGTCGGTGTAGGGTTGCAGCCACGGGTCGGAGCCGAACCGCGACTGGAAGGTGAGGCGCAGCCGCTGCTCGTCGAGGCCGAGCCGCGCCCGCAGCGCCTTAACCGTCGCCACGCACTGGGTCTGATAGGGATCGCCCTTGTCGATATACGCCTGCGGCATTCCGTGGAACGAGGCGAGAATCATTTCCGGCTCGAACGGCAGGGTCGAAAGATGCGCCGTCATCGAACTTGCGAGCGCTTCGATATAGACGGGATCGTCATAATACGGCGGCGACACCCGCAGCGTCGGCTGCGCGCGCAACCCGCTCAGCACGCGAAACACCTCGTCGCACACCGTCGCCGAGGTCGCGGCGGAATATTGCGGATAGAGCGGCACCGCCAGAATGCGATCGCAGCCTTGCGCGGTCAAAGCCGCGATCCGCGACCTGATCGACGGATTGCCGTAGCGCATCGCCCAGTCGACCACGACACGATCCGGATCGTCGAGCGCGGCGGCGAGCTTGTCGGCCTGCGCGCGCGAGATCGTCTTGAGCGGCGATTCGTTTTGCGCCGTATTCCAGATTTTCTGATAGTCCTTCGCCTTGGTCGCCGGCCGCCGGCGCAGGATGATGCCGTTCAGCACCAGCTTCCAGACCAGGTTCTGTTTCTCGATCACGCGCGGGTCCGACAGAAACTCTTTAAGATAGACGCGAACGCCCGGCGCATCGGCGGTATCGGGCGTGCCGAGATTGACCAACAGCACGCCGATCCGGCTCGGCGCGGCGGCGGCAGGCGGGGAAGACGGAGCGGGATCTGTCATGATGGCGTTGGCTTGGCGCTCCGGCCGCGCCTTGTCAAGCAAGGCCGGCGGCGCGATGGCGAGCGATCACGCCGCTTCCGGCGCGTCGAGCAGCCCGCGCCGGCGCAACAGCGCGTCGGGCTCGGGCTTGCGGCCACGGAAGGCGACGTAAGCCTCGTCGGGCTCGCGCGAACCGCCGGAGGAATAGATGTCGTCGTGCAGCCGCTTGGCGACAGTGGGATCGAAGATATCGCCGGCTTCCTCGAACGCGCCGAAGGCATCGGCGTCCATCACTTCGGACCACATGTAGCTGTAGTAACCGGCGGCATAATGGTCGCCGGAAAAGATGTGGCCAAACTGTGTCGGGCGGTGCCGCATCACGATCTCCGCCGGCATCCCGATTTTCTCAAGCTCACGCTGCTCGAAGGCGCGGACGTCGCGGCTGGCCTCCGCCGGCTGGGTGTGAAATTCGAGGTCGAGCAGCGCCGAGGAGACGAACTCCACGGTGGCGAAGCCCTGATTGAACTTGCGCGCCGCGAGGAAGCGCTGCAACAGGTCGTCGGGCAGCGGCTCGCCGGTCTGGTAATGACGCGCGAACTGGCGCAGCACCTGCGGCTGCTCCTGCCAGTGCTCGTAAAGCTGCGAGGGCAGTTCGACGAAGTCGGTGAACACGCTGGTGCCGGACAGCGACGGATAGGTGACGTTCGACAGCATCCCGTGGAGCGCGTGGCCGAACTCGTGGAACAGGGTGCGCGCATCGTCGGGCGACAGCAGCGCCGGCTCGCCCTCGGCGCCCTTGGCGAAGTTCATCACGTTGACGATGAGGGGCGCGACCTCGCCGTCCAGCGTCTGCTGGTCGCGCAGCGACGTCATCCACGCGCCGGAGCGTTTCGAGGGCCGGGCGAAGTAATCGCCGTAGAACAGCGCCTTGTGCTTGCCGTCGGCGTCGGTCACCTCCCACACCCGGACGTCGGGGTGCCAGACCGGGATATCCTTGCGCTCGCTGAAGGTGATGCCGAACAGCCGGGTGGCGCAGTCGAAGGCGGCGGCGATCATGCTGTCGAGCGCGAGATAGGGCTTGATCGCGGCGTCGTCGAAATCGGCGCGCCGCCGCCGCAGCTTCTCGGCGTAGTAGCGCCAGTCCCACGGCGCCAGCGCGAAGTTGCCGCCCTCCTCGGCGATCAGACCCTGAAGCGCGTCGCGGTCGGCCAGCGTGCGCTTGAGCGCAGGCCGCCACACCCGCTCCAGCAGGTCGCGCACCGCCTGCGGCGTTCGCGCCATGGAGTCCTCAAGCCGGTAGGCGGCATAGGTCGGATAGCCGAGCAGCTTCGCCCGTTCCTCGCGCAGCGCCAGGATTTCGACGATGGCAGCGTTGTTGTCGTTGGCGTTACCGTTGTCGCCGCGCGCGGAAAACGCCTTGAACACCTTCTCGCGCAGGTCGCGGCGGGCGGAATCCTTGAGGAACGGTTCCACCGCGGAGCGCGACAGGGTGACGATGGCCTTGCCCGGCTGGCCGCGCTCGGCGGCCGCGGCCTCGGCGGCGGCGATGAAGCTTGCCGGCAGGCCGTCACGGTCGGCCTCGCCGAGTTCGAGCGACCACGCCTGCTCGTCGCCGAGCAGATGATGGCTGAAGGTGGTGCCGAGTTGCGCCAGCCGCTCGGTGATATCCGCCATGCGCGCCTTAGCCGCATCGTCGAGGCCGGCGCCGGCGCGATGGAAGCGGGTGTAGGTGCGCTCCAGCAGGCGTTTCTGTTCGACCGTGAGGCCGAGGTCGTCGCGGCTGCGGTACAGCCGGGCGATGCGGTCGAACAGCACCGCGTTCATCAGGATCGCGTTCCAGTGCCGCGCCAGCCGCAGCGACACCTCGCTGTCGATGGCCAGCAGTTCCGGGCTCGAATGCGCCGACACCAGATTGTAGAACACCATCGCGACCCGGCTCAGCAGCTTGCCGGCGCGTTCCAGCGCCACGATGGTGTTGGCGAAATCCGGCGCCGTCGGATCGCGGGCGACGGCGGCAACCTCGGCGGCGTGATCGGCGAACGCCTGCTCGAACGCCGGCAGCACATGCTCGGGCCGAATCGCGTCGAACGGCGGCGTCTGGTTCGGGGTCACCCACGCCTGAAGCAGCGGGTTCTCGGTGGTGGATGCGTGGGCAGCCGCGGTCATGTTCTACGATCTCAAACTTATGATTTGCGCCGTCTTCGTTCCGGCGAATTATAGCACGCGATACGGCATTTTTGGGCCTTTAAGATTTTGATTCGACGGGTTTTCTTCACCCGGACGGATTACCGCTTTCGCGCCGCAATGCCGTGCCGCTTGATACCGGGCGGGATTTCGGAGACATTGCGCCCGCAAAGCAGGATCCGACCATGACCTCCCAGACCACCAACGAGCGCCGCGAAATCGCCTGGCCCAGCATCATCACCGTGCTCTCGGCGGCGATCCTGATCGGCGCGGAGGTGTTCGGCGCGGCCTTCGCCGGCGGCTGGGCGCTGGCGATCCTGTTCGGCCTGGACGAGACGATGTCTCACGTCCTGCAAGCCGTCCTGTTCGTGATCGGCGTCGTGGTGATGATCGGCTTCATCCGCGGCGCGCAAAAGGTCGAGCCGTTCACCCGCCGGGTCTGAGCGCGCGGCCGCCGCGCCGTCATCTTTCGTTAAGCGCGATTAACATCCGTTCATGTTCGACGGCGTTTTCCGCCGCGCCATCGCCCACGCCATCACATCGTGGGAAAATTTGCCGCGCCGTTCAAAAAAGTATTGCGCGGTGGATTCAAAACACTTATTTCCCGCTCTGCCCAATTTCGCACGTGCCTGTGGTCGTGTGTCAGTCGGTGGGTATCCGGACAAGAGGCCGGACAGCCGCCAAGGGATGAAGACGCCGAAGAGCGGCCTTGTTCCTTGCAACCGTGACTGACAGCCGGAGGCGAACCGGCGCACCCCGCTCTCAACGGGGGACGCGACTTAAAGCAACGACGGAACGGGCTTTTTTGGTCTCTACCGGCAGTCCAACGCCGGCGCGGGCTACTGAAAAGGCTTGTCCTTCATTGCCAGGTGTGCGGGCGGGAATTTCCCAACCAATCCACGGCAGCACAGTTCGGCACTTGAGTCCGAGGCTTCGTCGCACCTCCATCGTGCGGCCCAGCCGGAGCGCTCACGTCCGAAGGCTATTTTTCGACGGTCCGCAGCCGGGCCGATTGGGAGAGTGCGATGACCGAACGCATCCAGGAGTTCCTGCGCAACCGCCGTCGCGAGGGCTTGGACACCGAGCCGTGTCTGGTCGTCGATCTCGACGTGGTGCGCGACAACTATCAGACCTTCGCCAAGGCGCTTCCCGATTCGCGCGTGTTCTATGCCGTCAAGGCGAACCCGGCGCCGGAGGTGCTGTCGCTGCTCGCCTCGCTGGGCTCGTGCTTCGACACCGCGACGGTGGCCGAGATCGAGATGGCGCTCAAGGCCGGCGCGACGCCGGACCGCATCTCCTATGGCAACACCATCAAGAAGGAGCGTGACATCGCGCGCGCCTACGCGCTCGGGATCCGCCTCTTTGCCGTGGACTGCACCGCCGAGGTCGAGAAGATCGCCCGCGCCGCCCCCGGCGCCAAGGTGTTCTGCCGCATCCTTTACGACTGCGCCGGCGCCGAGTGGCCGCTGTCGCGGAAGTTCGGCTGCGACCCCGAGATGGCGGTGGACGTGCTCGACCATGCCAAGCGTCTTGGCCTTGAGCCGGTCGGCATCTCGTTCCATGTCGGCTCGCAGCAGCGCAAGGTGAAGGCGTGGGACCGCGCGCTGGCGATGGCCTCGCAGGTGTTCCGCGACTGCGCCGAGCGCGGCATCGGCCTCACCATGGTCAACATGGGCGGCGGCTTCCCGACGCGCTACCTGAAGGACGTGCCGCCGGTGGTGCAGTACGGCCGCTCGATCTTCCGCGCGCTGCGCAAGCACTTCGGCAACCGCATCCCGGAAACCATCATCGAGCCGGGCCGCGGCATGGTCGGCAACGCCGGGATCATCGAGACGGAAGTGGTGCTGATCTCGAAGAAGAGCGACGACGACGAGAACCGCTGGGTCTATCTCGACATCGGCAAGTTCGGCGGCCTCGCCGAGACGATGGACGAGTCGATCCGCTACGCCATCAAGACGCCGCACGACGGCGCCGAGATGGCGCCGTGCATCCTCGCCGGCCCGACCTGCGATTCGGCCGACGTGCTGTACGAAAAGGCGCCGTATCCGCTGCCCGTCACCCTTGAGATCGGCGACAAGCTGCTGATCGAGGGCACCGGGGCGTATACCTCGACCTACTCGTCGGTGGCCTTCAACGGCATCCCGCCGCTGAAGACCTATCACATCTGAGGCTCCTGCCTCTCCCGTTTGCGGGAGAGGTCGGCGCGCAGTGCCGGGCGGGGGAAGCAGCATTCGTGTCGCCCCTCCCCGGCCCTCCCCCGCAAGCGGGAGAGGGTGGAGAAAACCGGAAGTCGGCGCGCCGGCTTCCATCCCGTCACAACGCTTTTGCTGACAACACGCGGCGGCCTTCGCAGCCGTTCGCGTGGGGACTGACACGCCATGACCGCTGTCTGGAAGAAGAACATCGCCCTCGCCTCCGACGCCGTGCCGTTCGCGATCCGCGCCGAGCGCGCATCCGACGTTCGCGCGCGCGAAGCGCTGCTCGACGCGAGCTTCGGCGAAGGCCGCTTCGCGCGCACCTGCCAGCGCCTGCGCGACGGCCGCGTGCCGGCGGACGGACTGGCCTTCACGGCGGAGCTTGACGGAAAGCTGATCGGCACCGTGCGGCTGTGGCCGGTCAGCGCCGGCGGCGTTCCGGCGCTGGTGCTCGGCCCGCTGGCGGTCGATGCCGCGTGCCGCAACCTCGGCGTCGGCGCGGCATTGATGCGCCACGCGCTCAAGGCGGCGGCCGCGCGCGGCCACGGCGCGGTGATCCTGCGCGGCGATCCGGCCTATTACGTCCGCTTCGGCTTCAGCGCGCGCAAGACCGGCGACCTGGCGCTGCCCGGCCCGTTCGAGCGCGAGCGGCTGCTCGCGGTCGAACTGCGCCCCAGTGCGCTCATTGAGGCGTCGGGCATGATCGTCGCGACCGGCGCCAAGGCGCGCCGCCCCCGCGCGCGCCGCGCCGGCTCCGTCACCCCGGCCCGCGCGGCCTGAACCCGGCCGCACCGTCAACGCGAGGTCCGAGCATGTCGCGCCGCCTGATCTCCACCGGGTCGCCGTTCGAAAAGGCGGCCGGCTACAGCCGCGCCGTGGTCGACGGCGATTTCGTCTTCGTGTCCGGCACCACCGGCTACGACTACGCGACCATGACCATGCCCGGCGACGTCGCGGCGCAGGCCGAGAACTGCTTGGCGACCATCGAGGGCGTGTTGCGGGACGCCGGCTTCGCCATGGCCGACATCGTGCGCGCGACTTACTACATCGTCGATCCGGCCGATGCCGACGCGGTGTTGTCGGTCTGCGGCGCGCGGCTCGGCGACATCCGCCCGGCCGCGACGCTGCTCGTCGTCGCCGCGCTGCTGAAGCCGGAGATGAAGATCGAGATCGAGGTCACGGCCAAGCGCCGGAATTGATCGCGCCAAAATGTCGCGCCACCCCCGTTGACTTATCGCAGGTTAGACCTACGTTAAACGCATGATGTCGCATACGCGCCCAACACGATTGTTGCTTCGCGCCGGCCACCTGATCGCAGGAAGGTAGCCCGGGCGGACGCGCGTGTGCGCCGTCCCGGGACAGATTTTTCCGACATCTTCTCCTTAAACAGCATCTCATCCCGGCTCGGTCTTTCTTCATTTGTTGCCGCAGGCCACCGATTTCCACGGGCGGGCTGCGCGAAAGCACTTCCGGTTCTTCGGCAGTCTCCCGACACACCAAGGTGTAAGGACATGGATCACGAACTCGACACCCCGCTTCCCGCCATCGCCATCAGCGCGCGCGATGCCGATCGGCTGCGCCACCTCGCCGCGGCCGCGCAGGAAAAATATCCGACGACCGCCGAGTTCCTGGCGCGCGAGCTTGAGCGCGCGGAAATCCGCGATGCCGGCCAGCCGATGAACGGCGTCGTCGCCATGCAGTCGGAAGTGACGTTCCACGACGACGTCAGCGGCCAGACCCGCACGGTGACGCTGGTGTTCCCGGAGGACGCCGACGTCGATGCCGGCCGGATCTCGGTGCTCACGCCGATCGGCGCGGCGCTGATCGGGTTGTCCGCCGGCCAGACCATCGAGTTTCAGACGCCGGCCGGCGGCTGGCGCGCGCTGACCGTCATCCGCGTCGGCTGATCGCGCGCCGCGACCGGCACGCCGCCTTACGTAAGCATCCGGCCCCGCAACGAGAGCGTTCGCGGGGCCGGTTTCATGACGACGGCATGACGCCGTCATGATTTCGGAAGTGGCATTCGGCCTTGATTTTCCCGGCTGTTTGTCGTTTTCAACTGCCTGAGCGCAGCCGTCCTCCGACGGCGATCCCGCCTTCCTTCATCCTCCCTTATTTCCCCTGGAGTTTCGTCCATGCCGTCACCCGCCTCGCCCGTCCATGCGCGCATTCATGGTCCGGTCGTCATGATCGGATTCGGATCGATCGGCAAAGGACTGCTGCCGCTGATCGAACGGCATTTCGACTTCGACAGGTCGCGCTTCGTCATCATCGATCCGCACGCCGACGACACGCTGGCGAAGAAGCACGGCGTGCGCTTCATCCGGCAGGCGATTACCCGCGACAACTATCGCGAGGTGCTGGTGCCGCTGCTCACCGCCGGGGGCGGACAGGGCTTCTGCGTCAACGTCTCGGTGGACACCGGCTCGGTCGATCTGATGACGATGTGCCGCGAGATCAACACGCTCTATATCGACACCGTGGTCGAGCCGTGGCTCGGCTTCTACTTCGACAAGAGCGCCGGCCCCGAGGCGCGCTCCAACTACGCGCTGCGCGAGACGCTGCGGGCGGCCAAGCGCGCCAATCCCGGCGGCACCACCGCGGTGTCCACCTGCGGCGCCAATCCGGGCATGGTGTCGTGGTTCGTCAAGCAGGCGCTGCTCGATATCGCGCGCGACACCGATACGCCGGTCACCACGCCGAAAAGCCGCGAAGGCTGGGCGCAGCTTGCGCAGAAGCTCGGCGTCAAGGGCATCCATATCGCCGAGCGCGACACGCAACGTTCGAAGAAGCCGAAGCCGCGCGACGTCTTCGTCAACACCTGGTCGGTGGAAGGCTTCGTCTCCGAGGGCTTGCAGCCGTCCGAACTGGGCTGGGGCACCCATGAGAAGTGGATGCCGGAGAACGGCCGCACCCATGCGCAAGGTTGTCAGGCCGCGATCTATCTGCTGCAACCGGGCGGCAACACCCGCGTCCGCTCGTGGTGCCCGACGCCGGGCGCGCAATACGGCTTTCTCGTCACCCACAACGAATCGATTTCCATCGCCGACTACCTGACGGTGCGCGACGGCGACAAGGTGGTCTACCGGCCGACCTGCCACTACGCCTATCACCCGGCCAACGACGCGGTGCTGTCGCTGCACGAGATGTTCGGCGCGGAAGGCAGGATGCAGTCGTCGTGGCATATCCTCGACGAGAACGAGATCGAGGACGGCATCGACGAACTCGGCGTGCTGCTCTACGGCCACGCCAGGAACGCCTACTGGTACGGCTCGCAGTTGTCGATCGAGGAGACGCGCCGCGTCGCGCCGTATCAGAACGCCACCGGCTTGCAGGTGACCTCGGCGGTGCTGGCCGGCATGGTGTGGGCGCTGGAAAATCCGGAAGCCGGAATCGTCGAGGCCGACGAGATGGATTTCCGCCGCTGCCTCGACGTGCAGTTGCCGTATCTCGGCCCGGTGAAGGGCTACTACACCGACTGGACGCCGCTCAACGACCGTCCGGGCCTGTTCCCCGAGGACATCGACACCAGCGACCCGTGGCAGTTCCGCAACGTGCTGGTGAGATAACGCCGCTCGATCCTATTTCGCATCGATCGGAGGCGCGGTTTTTTCCGCCGGCGCTTGCGGCAGCGCCGGTTCGGCGCCTTTCTTGCGCGCGTCGGCATCGGGGCGCGCGGGCTCCGGTGGCGGCGTCATCGGACGCGGCGTCTCGCCGGGCGTCGATTCCGTGGGCGCGTTCGGCTTGTCCGCCGGCGCCTCGGGCTTGCGATCCCGTTCCGGCGGCGCGGTCTGAACTTGCGTCAATTGCAGCAGCGAGACGCCGGCCACCGTCACGCCGGCAACGATCGCGATGGCCGCGATCGCGAAATGACGACGATCGATCCGCTCTCTTTCGTCGCGCGACATTTTTCAATCACCCGCTGTCGATCACGCTGAAGGATCAACAGGCGGCGCGGATGATAGTTCCTGCATCAGCGCATCGCGATTCCGATGCAACTCATGCGGCATCATAGCGCGAGAAGGCCGCCGTCGCCGTCGGCGGCGGCGAACGCCAGCAGGCTGCCGCCGGCGTTCCAGGCCAGCGCGGTGATGGCCTGCTCGGCCTTTCCCCGCACCAGAATCTCGGCGCCGTCCGACAGGCGGATCATCAGGACCGTGCCGTCGGCGTAGCCCGCCGCCATGATGTCCTGCTTCGGATGGCACGCCACGGCGGTCACCCGCGACGGCATCGGCGCGAGGATGCCGGGCTCCTTGCCCATCGGGCCGTCCTTGCTGGCGAACGGCCACAGGATCACGGTATCGGCGCCCGAGGTGGCGAGCGACTTGCCGTCGGCACTCCATGACAGCGAGCGCACCCGCGCCGGGTAGCCGGTCATCCGCATGTGCCGCCCGTCGGCGAGCCGCCAGCCGTGCAGGGCCGGCTCGTGCATCGAGGTCACCACGAACTTGTTGTCGGGGCTGAACGTCACCCCGAGGTGCGAGCCGGCCCAGTCGTAGACCTCGGGCTGCGCCGTCATGTTGGGAAACCACAGCGTCACGCCGTTGTAGTGCGAGATCGCCAGCCGCAGCCCTTTCGGCGCGAAGGCCAGCCCGCCGACGGTGGACACCACGTCGCGGGATTTCTCCTCGCCCTTGGCGCTGCGCACGAACGCGGTCTTGCCTGCGGACCACGCCACCGTGCCGTCGCCGTGCAGCGCGACGTTGTCGATCCAGCGCCGCTTGGCGTCGGTCGCGAGCGTCGTGACGGTCGCGTCGGCCTTGACCTCGACCAACTTGCCGTCGTCGCCGCCGGTGACGATGCGCCTGCCGTCCGCCGCCGCGCAAAGGATAGCGCCGTCGTGGACCGGGAGCCGCGCCGCCTCGCCGCTGCCGGTGACGAAGGTCAGCGCCTCCTCGTCGCCGACGAACACCGCGGTGTCGCCGAGGAAATGCACGGCGGAGACCGGCGTGCCGACTTCGATCCGCGTCACGCGGTCGGTCACCGAGACGATGGAGCCCGAAGCGTCGGGCGTGTCGAACGCCTTGCTCACGCCGCGATGCACCGCTCAAAACCGTCGCGGATCATCTGCTCCGGCAACTCGCGGCCGATGAACACCAGCCGGCTCTCGCGCGGCTCGCCGTCCTTCCAGGCGCGCTGATGGTCGCCTTCAAGCATCATGTGGACGCCCTGGAACACGTAGCGGTCGTCGTCGCCGCTGAAGGCGAGGATACCCTTGGAGCGCAGGATCTTCTGCCCTTCGGTCGCGACCAGTTGCTGCAACCACGGCATGAACTTGTTGGGATCGAGCGGCTTGTCGCTGCGCAGCGACAGCGACTGCATGTCCTCGTCGTGATAGTGCCTGATGCCGTGCCCGTGGTCATGATGGTCATGGCCGTGATGGTGATCGTGGCCGTGATGATGGTGCTCGTGGGTGCAGTTCTCGTCGTGGCAGTGCTCGTGATCGTGGTCGTGCTCGTCGGCGGCGAGAAACTCCGGCTCCAGTTCGAGGATGCGGTCGAGATCGAACGCGCCGCGCTCCAGCACGTCGGACAGCGCCACCTGGCAGCGCTGGGTGCGATGCAGCTTGGCGTAAGGATTGATCGCGCGGATGCGGCCTTCGACCTCCGCCAGTTCGGCCGGCGTCACCAGATCGGTCTTGTTGAGCACGATGACGTCGGCGAAGGCGATCTGGTTCTTGGCCTCGGGCGCGTCCTTGAGGCGATCGCTGAGCCACTTGGCGTCGGCCACCGTCACCACCGCGTCGAGCCTTGCATTGGCCTGCACGTCCTCATCGACGAAGAAAGTCTGGGCCACCGGCGCGGGATCGGCGAGGCCGGTGGTTTCGACGATGATCGCGTCGAACTTGCCCTTGCGCTTCATCAGGCCGTCGAGGATGCGCACCAGATCGCCGCGCACGGTGCAGCAGATGCAGCCGTTGTTCATCTCGAACACTTCCTCGTCGGCGCCGATGATCAGGTCGTTGTCGATGCCGATCTCCCCGAACTCGTTGACGATGACGGCGTATTTCCTGCCGTGGTTTTCCGACAGGATGCGGTTCAGAAGCGTGGTCTTGCCGGCGCCGAGATAGCCGGTCAGCACGGTCACGGGGATTTTCGCAGCGGTTGTTTCGGACATGGTCACTCCGGCGGGATGGAACGCGAGCCGGCGCAGCGGGTGGCCCCGCTCTATTGGTCCAGCGCGTCCTGCAACGTCTTAATATTGTGCCTGACCATGTCAATGTAAGTGGGCGCCCCGCCCTTTTCATCGGTCAGGCTGTCGGAATACAGCGTGCCGCCGATCATCGCGCCGGTCTCGGCGGCGACGCGACGGATCAGGCGCGGATCGCTGATGTTCTCCAGGAACACCGCCGGAATTTTTTCCTTGCGGGTCTGGGCGATGATCGCCGCGAGGTCGCGCGCGCTGGGCTCGGCGTCGGTGGAGACGCCCTGCGGCGCAACGAACTTGACGCCATAGGCGGCGGCGAAATAGCCGAAGGCGTCGTGGGAGGAAATGACCTTGCGACGACTTTCCGGAATCCGCGCCACCATGGCGCGGATGTCGCGGTCGAGCGCATCGAGCTGCGCGGCGTAGCGCTCGGCATTGGCGCGATAGATCTCAGCCGAGGCCGGATCGGCCTCCGCCAGCGCCTTTCGGATATTCTCGACATAGACCTTCGCGTTCAAGACCGACTGCCAGGCGTGCGGATCGACGTCGTGGTGACCGCCGGCCGCCTCTTTCAGCGGGACGATGCCCTCGGTCGCCACCACCGTGCGCGCCGCGCCGCCACTGGATTTGACGAGGCGCGGCAGCCAGCCTTCCAGACCGAGCCCGTTGACCATGACCAGTTTCGCGGCGGCGACCGTCTTCGCATCCGCCGGCGACGGCGTATAGACATGCGCGTCAGCATTGGGGCCGACCAGCGTCGCAACCGCGACGCGGTCGCCGCCGACGTTGCGGACGAAGTCGGCGAGGATGGTGAAGGTCGCGACCACCTCGATGCGCGCGTCGGCGCGCGCGGGGAGCGGCGCGAGCAGCACCGCAAGACAGATGGCAACGAGAAGGGTCAGGTCCACACGCCGCATGTCACGCCTCAAGATGGCGGCCGGGAAACCACTGCCGCAACAGGCCGCCGACGCTGCCGAACAGCACCGATCCCAGATAGATGACCGCGGCGACCACAATGATCGCGGGCCCGGACGGCAGCCCCGCGTGATACGACAGCACCAGCCCGGCATAGCCGGACAGCGCGGCGCTTGCCGCCGCGACCACGATCATCCCGGTGATGTCGCGCGACCAGAACCGCGCGATCCCGGCTGGCAGGATCATCAGGCCGACCGCCAGCAGCGTGCCCAGCGCATGGAAGCCGTTGACGAGATTGATGACCACCAGCGCCATGAACACCATATGCGTCGGCGCGCCGGCGCGGCTCACGGTGCGCAGGAACACCGGATCGACGCATTCGATCACCAGCGGACGATAGATCACCGCCATCACCAGCAGCGTAATGGTGGCGTTGAACGCGATCACCAATAGCGTCGGATCGTCGAGCGCGAGGATATTGCCGAACAGCACATGCAGCAGGTCGATGCTGGTGCCGCGCATCGAGACGATGATGACGCCGAGCGCCAGCGACATCAAATAGAAGGTGGCGAGCGAGGCGTCTTCCTTCAGTTCGGTGGTGCGCGCGACCACACCGGACAGGATGGCAACGGCAAAGCCGGCGACCAGCCCGCCGACGGTCATCGCGAACAGGTTGAGGCCGGAGATCAGGAAGCCGATCGCCGCACCCGGCAGCACCGCGTGCGCCATGGCGTCACCCACCAGACTCATCCGCCGCAGCATCAGGAACACGCCGATCGGCGCGCCGGCGAGGGAAAGCGCCAGCACGCCGGCCAGCGCGCGACGCATGAAGGCGAAGTCGAGGAACGGCGCGATCAGGACATCGTAAGCCATGCGTCAGGTCACCACGGACGCATCAGGCCGCTTGCGCCGGCGCGGCGTCGGCCGCGCAGGCGCCGGCCGCATCGTCGAAGGCTTCGCACATCCGCCGTGCGGCGACGAGATTGTCCGGCGTCAGCACCTCGGCCGTCTCGCCCCAGGCGACGACGCCGCGCGCCAGCAGCAGCGTTTTCGGGAAATGGTTGCGCACCAGCTCCATATCGTGCAGCGCGGCCAGCACCGTGCGTCCCTCGGCGTGCCATTGCGTCACCAGTTGCAGCAGATCGGCCGAGGTTTTGGCGTCGATGGCGTTGAACGGCTCGTCGAGCACGATCAGCCGCGCATCCTGCAACATCAGCCGCGCGAACAGCACCCGCTGCATCTGGCCGCCCGACAGCGTGCCGATGGCGCGCCGCTCGAACCCGGTGAGGCCGACCGCCGCCAGCGCCGCCTCCACCCGCGCGCGGCCGCACCGGCCGACGCCGCCGAACGCGCCGAGGCCGCGCCACAGGCCGGTGCCGACGAAATCGAACACCGAGATCGGGAAGCTGCGGTCGATGTCGGCGCTCTGCGGCAGAAAGGCGATGTCGCGCGCCGCGAGCCCGTTCAGTTCAATGGTGCCGGACAGCGGCTTGAGCAGGCCGACGATGCCGCGAAACAGCGTGGACTTGCCGGCCCCGTTCGGCCCGACCACCGCCAGCAGATCCCCGGACGCCACCTCGCCGTCGAGGTGATGGACCGCCGGATGCCGGTCATAACCCAGCGTGACGTTGCGAAACCGCAGTTGCGCGCTCATGACGGCCTCATCGCCAGCCACACCATCGCCCACAGCACGGCGCTCAGCCCGGCCGCAAGCGCGAGTCGCGCGAGCAGCGACAGCCGCAGCATCGACCACGGCGGCTCTTGCGCCGGATGCGGCGTCTCCGGCGCATGATGGTGGCCGCCACCCACGCCATGGGCGGACGCGGCGTCATGACGGTGCGCATGGGAATGGGCCATCCGGCGGCTTTCGTTACGGCGGCGGGCCGCCCTTGAGAGAGTTGCTCGGGGATCGCCCGCGCCAACGGCAGCCGGACGATCCGCCTCTGTATATATGTTATACTATAACATAACAACCCGGCGGCGACCCGCGAAAAAGGATCGAGACATCAACGGATTATGATCGCCGAGAGCGCGGGACAGCCGCGCGATGGGCAAACGGAAAGGGCGGCCACGGGGCCGCCCTCCGATCCGCTGTCCTGCGGGACCCTGCCGATCACGCCTTGCCGAACAGTTCGTCGACGTAATCCCAGTTCACCAGATGGTCGATGAACGCCTTGAGATAGTCGGGGCGGCGGTTGCGGTAGTCGATGTAATAGGAGTGCTCCCAGACATCGACGCCGAGGATCGGGGTCGCGCCATGGACCAGCGGGTTCTCGCCGTTCGGGGTCTTCGACACTTCGAGCTTGCCGTTCTTGACCGACAGCCACGCCCAGCCGGAGCCGAACTGGCCGGCGCCGGCGGCGGCGAAGTCGGTCTTGAACTTCTCGAAGCCGCCGAGGTCCTCGTTGATCTTCTTCTCCAGCCGGCCGGGCAGCTTGCTGCCGCCGCCGTTGGGCTTCATCCATTTCCAGAAATGGATGTGGTTGTAGTGCTGGCCCGCGTTGTTGAACAACGCCTGGTTCTTGCCGAAGGACCCCTTGACGATCTCCTCCAGCGACTTGCCCTCGAACTCCGTGCCTTTCAGCAGGTTGTTGCCGTTGGTGACGTAGGCCTGATGATGCTTGTCGTGGTGATACTCCAGCGTTTCCTTGGACATATGGGGCGCGAGCGCATCATGGGCATAAGGCAGATCGGGAAGCGTGAAGGTCATTGTTTCCGTCCGGACTGGTGGGAAGAGTGGGAATGGAGGTGTAACGGTTCCCTTTATATAAGGTTCCGTCCCGATTGACAGTCAAATGCGGGCGACGGCCCGGTCCCGCTTCCGTGTCACGCCACGCCGGCCACCGCGCCGTCGAGCGCCGGCCGCGCCGTTGGCGGTCGCACGTTCATCAGCATCTGGAACACGCCCGCCACCAGCCCGATCACCACCGCGGCGCGCCACGCCATGTCGTAGCTGCCGAGATAGTCATAAATCACCCCGCCGCCCCAGGCGCCGAGGAACGAGCCGGCCTGATGGCTGAGGAAGGCGATCCCGGTCAGGGTGGTCATGAAGCGCAGGCCGAACAGTTGCGACACCAGGCCGTTGACCAGCGGCACCACGCCGAGCCACAGCGAGCCCATCACCGCCGCGAACACCAGCGTCGAGGCCGGCGTCGCCGGCAGCGCGAAGTAGATCGCGATCGCCAGCGAGCGGGCGATATAGATGCCGCCGAGCAGGAGCTGCTTGGGATAGCGGCCGCCGAGCCAGCCGAACGCATAAGAGCCGAACACGTTGAAAAGGCCGATCATCGCCAGCGCCTCGGCGCTGAGCGAGGCATCGAGGCCGCAGATTTCCAGATAGTTCGGCAGGTGGGTGGTGAGGAACACCAGTTGCAGGCCGCAGACGAAGAACGCGATCGACATCACCACGAAGCCGGAATGCCCGAGCGCCGACTGCACCACCGCGCCGACCGGCTGTCCGGTGTCGTCCGCCCTGTCGATCTCCACCGCGTCGCTGCGGCCGGCGCAGAACGCCGCCGGCAGCATCACCGCCGCGAGGCCGATGAAGCCGACCAGCGCCATCTGCCAGCCGGCCTGGGAAATCAGGGTCTGCGCCAAGGGCGAGGCGATCACCAGGCCGAGCGAGCCCGCCGCCGACACCGCGCCCATGGCGACGCTGCGCTGGGCCGCCGGCACCACGCGCGAGGTCACCGCCATGGTGATGCTGGAGGCGGTGCAGGACAGCGCCAGGCCGACACAGAACCCGGCGCCGACGATGAACATCAGCGCCGAGGTGGTGTAGATCATGATGACCAGCCCGGCGGCGTAGACCAGAACGCCGCCCAGCATCACGTAGCGCGAGCCATAACGGTCGGCGAGCACCCCGACCACCGGCTGGGTCACGCCCCAGACCACGTTCTGCAAGGCGGTGGCGAGCGAGAAATCCGCCACCGTGATACCGACATCGCGAATGATCGAGGGCTGAAACAGCCCGAAGCTCTGCCGCATCCCCATCGCGAGGCTCAGCAGCACGGCGGCGCCGACGAGAATCGACCAGCGCTGCAACGTCCCAAGCTGTCCTGCGACCATCGTTTCGACCTTCCGGGGCCCGATCTTCTTCTATCCTGACATCGGCCGAACGAATCTGCTACGCAGCGCCGAACATGACGCAATGCGGCAGACGCGGAGCGGCGGCGCGGGTGCCCGCGTCGATTTGCCGTTCTGTGAACACCCGCCGGTATACGTCTTTTTCACGTTTCCGGGCGACAGGTCGATCGGTGTACACATGCTCACCCCTTTGTCATGGAACACGGGCCTGAACTTGAGGACCAGACTTGAGGACCAGACTTGGGGACCAGACTTGGGACTGGAGGACTTCGGATGAAACTGCGATTCGGCCTGACTGCCGCCATCTGGCTTGCCGCGACCGCGTCGTTGGGCGCGCACGCCCAGGAATCCGGCGATCCCACCGGCACCTGGCTGACCCAGGCGGGCGATGCCAAGGTGCAGGTCAGCAAATGCGGCGCGGGCCTGTGCGGCACCGTGGTCTGGCTGCGCGAGCCGACCGACCCTCACACCGGCCAGCCGGCCACCGACGACAAGAACCCGAACCCCGCGCTGCGCCGCCGGCCGATGATCGGGCTGCCACTGTTTCGCGACATGCGGCCCTCGGGCGTGTCGCGATGGGCGGGCCGCATCTACAACGCCGACGACGGCGGCACCTATGACAGCGACATCGCGATGACCGGCCCGAACAATCTGCGGGTCAACGGCTGCGTCGGCGGCCTGTGCGGCGGCGAAAACTGGACGCGCACCCGGCGCTGATCCGCGATCCGCGGCAGCACCCCGCGC
Organism: Bradyrhizobiaceae bacterium; assembly: GCA_044463945.1. Lineage (GTDB taxonomy): Bacteria > Pseudomonadota > Alphaproteobacteria > Rhizobiales > Xanthobacteraceae > 62-47. Next base: position 94,656 of record JBIQLW010000010.1, read on the forward strand.
GGCAACGCCGGCGCGCGATCGTGATCGCGTTTTAGAACGAACCTAATCCCGTCCTGTAGCAAAGCGAACAACGCTTCGCTAAACAGAGCGCGCCGGCCGGGCCCGCGCCGCCCGCAACCGTTGCGCTTGCGGAGGCCGCGCGCGGCAGCCGGCAACGAGACGGTTCGGATAGATTGATGGTCGACGGCGATGAACTCTGGCAACGAAAAAAGCGCCGCGCTTTTTTCATCAACCAGCTCTACCAGTGGCACTGGATCAGCTCCGGTCTGTGCCTGGTCGGCATGTTGCTGTTCGCCCTGACCGGGATCACGCTGAACCACGCCGGGCAGATCGAGGCCAAGCCGGCCGTGACGATGCGCGAGGGACAATTGCCGCAAGCCATGATCGCGGAATTGAAGGCCGAGCCGGCGAACGCGAAAGCGGCGCTGCCGGCCGCCGTCAGCGCGTGGCTGCAACGCGAGTTCGGCGTCAACACCACGGGCCGCGACACCGAATGGTCGGCCAAGGACGTCTACGTCGCGCTGCCGCGCCCCGGCGGCGACGCCTGGCTGAGCGTCGAACGCGACAGCGGCGCGATTTCCTACGAAGTGACCAACCGCGGCTGGATCGCCTATCTCAACGACCTGCACAAGGGCCGCAACACCGGCGCGGCGTGGAGCTGGTTCATCGACGTGTTCGCCGCCGCCGCGCTGGTCTTCTGCCTCAGCGGCCTGCTGCTGCTGTACCTTCACGCCAACCGCCGCCGCGCGACGTGGCCGGTCGTCAGCATGGGCATCGTGATTCCGACGCTGCTCGTCGTTCTGTTCATCCATCGCTAAGGGTCTACAATGCGCTTTCTGATTTCCGCCGCACTGACCACTCTCGCCGCAACGCCCGCGCTCGCCGCCGAGGCGACCGTCAGCATCGACATCCCGCAACTCAGCGTCGCCGAGTATCACAAGCCTTACGTCGCGATCTGGGTGGAAAGCGCCGACGGCGGCAAGATCACCAATCTCGCGGTGTGGTACGACGTCAAGCAGAAGGACAACGAGGGCACCAAGTGGCTCAAGGACATGCGGCAATGGTGGCGCCGCACCGGCCGCGACCTGACGATGCCGGCCGACGGCCTGAGCAGCCCGACCCGCGCCCCCGGCAATCATCAGCTCACCTTCAACAGCACCGCCAAGCCGCTCGACGGACTCGCGCCGGGCAGCTACCAGCTCGTGGTCGAGGCGGCGCGCGAGGTCGGCGGCCGCGAACTGTTGCGCGTGCCGTTCGAATGGCCGCCGAAGGCGCCGGCAACCGCGCAGGCCAAGGGCGAGAGCGAACTCGGCGCGGTGTCGCTGAAGCTGGCTCCCTAAATTGATTGGATCAATCGCGCCGCCATCCGCACAATGGCGGCCCCAGGATAAGGACAACGCCATGACCCGACATCTCAAGCTCGCGCTGATCGCGGCCTCCGCCACGCTGCTCGCCCTGCCCGCACAGGCCCATCGCGCCTGGCTTCTGCCGTCCGCCACCGTGCTGTCCGGCACCGACGCATGGGTCACGGTGGACGCGGCGATCTCCAACGACCTGTTCTACTTCGAGCATCACGCGCTGCAACTCGACAACCTGTCGATCGAGGGACCCGATGGCAAGGCGGTTACGCCGGAGAACGTGGGCAAGGGCCGCTATCGCAGCACCTTCGACGTCAAGCTGGCGCAGCCCGGCACCTACAAGGTGATGGTGCTCAACCGCGGCGCGTTCGCCAGCTACAAGGTGGACGGCCAGAACAAGCGCTGGCGCGGCAAGGCCGAGGATCTGGAAAAGGCGATCCCGGCCAATGCAACCGACGTCAAGGTCTCGGAAATCCAGGGCCGGATCGAATCCTTCGTCACCTCCGGCAAACCGACCACCGAAACGTTGAAGCCGACCGGCGTCGGGCTGGAGATGGTGCCGGTGACCCATCCGAACAATCTGGTCGCCGGCGAGAAGGCGACGTTCCGGCTGATGCTGGACGGACAGCCGGCCTCCGGCGTCGCGGTCGAGGTCGTCCCCGGCGGCATCCGCTATCGCGACAAGCTCAACGACAGCAAGGTGACGACCGACGAGTCCGGCACCTTCAGCATCACCTGGCCGGGACCGGGCTACTACTGGATGAGCGCCTCGGTGCGCGACGACAA
>JBIQLW010000011.1:0-94756 GCA_044463945.1 Bradyrhizobiaceae bacterium
CCGCTTCCAGCAAAAAATCGCCTCACTTCTGCAAAGCCTTCGCCTTCGCGGACGAGGACGTCTCATTTCTGGTCAGGCCCCGAGGAAATAACGAATCCGCTTCGCTGAAATTCACTCCGACCGATTGCAACCATCCAGAGAGCTTCAGATGATCAAGACCCGTTTCACCGAGATGTTCGGCGTCAGGCACCCGATCGCCCAGGGCGGCATGCAGTGGGTCGGCAAGGCCGAACTGGTGTCGGCCGTCGCCAACGCCGGCGGCCTCGGCTTCATCACCGCGCTGACCCAGCCGACGCCGGAGGATCTGGCGAAGGAAATCAAACGCACCCGCGAGATGACCGACCAGCCGTTCGGCGTCAACCTCACCATCCTGCCGGCCGTCAACCCGCCGCCCTATGCGGAGTATCGCGCCGCCATCATCGAGTCCGGCATCAAGGCCGTGGAAACCGCCGGCTACAAGCCGGAGGAGCACATCGCCGAATTCCAGAAGCACGGCATCAAGGTCATTCACAAATGCACCGCCATCCGTCACGCGGTTTCGGCGCAGCGCATGGGCGCCGACGCCATCTCCATCGACGGTTTCGAATGCGCCGGCCACCCCGGCGAGGACGACATTCCGGGCCTGATCCTGATTCCGGCCGCCGCCGACAAGATCACCATTCCGATGATCGCATCGGGCGGGTTCGGCGACGGCCGCGGCCTTGCCGCCGCGCTGGCGCTGGGGGCCGAGGGCATCAACATGGGCACCCGCTTCCTCGCCACCACGGAAGCTCCCATCCATCACAAGATCAAGGAGCAGATCGTCGCCAATGACGAGCGCGCGACCGACCTGATCTTCCGCACCATGCGCAACACCTCGCGCGTCTCCCGCAACGACGTCAGTCAGGAAGTGGTGCGACTGGAGAAGGAAGGCGCGAAGTTCGAGGATGTGCGGCACCTCGTGGTGGGCAGTCGCGGCAAGGTCGTCTATGAGAGCGGCGACCAGAATTACGGCATCTGGTCGGCGGGTCTGGTTCAGGGGCTGATCCACGATATCCCGACCTGCGCCGAACTGATTACCCGCATCGTCGCGGACGCCGAGACGATCATTCAGAAGCGTCTGGCGAACTTCATCGTCAGATAAGCAATCCGCAATCGCCGGTCGCGGACCTGCGACCGGCATCCCAATCCATGAGGAAGACATCATGACCGCGCTGGTGCTCAGGGACGACAGGGACGGCTGCGCCATTCTGACGCTCAACCGTCCCGACAAGCTGAACTCGCTCAATGTCGCGCTGTTCGCCGCGCTTGAGGCGCATGTCGATGTCATCGCCGGCCAGACCGACCGCGTCGGACTGGTCATCCTGCGCGGCGCCGGCAAGTGCTTCTCGGCCGGGCATGACCTCAACGATATTTCCGTGGGCGAGAAGCCGCCGCGTCCGCACTTTCAGGCCGGCGTGATCGAGAAGCTGGCCAACCTGCCGCAGCCGGTGATCGCCGCCGTGCATGGCCACTGCTACACCGGCGCGCTCGAACTGGCGCTGGCGGGCGACTTGCTGGTCTGCGCAGAGAACGCCAAATTCGCCGACACCCACGCCCGCTGGGCGCTGTCGCCGGTGTGGGGCATGAGCCAGCGCCTGCCGCGCCGCGTCGGCCTGCCCAAGGCGCGCGAGATGATGTTCACCTGCCGCACCTATACCGGGCGCGAGGCGGAGACGATGGGCCTCGCCAACATCTGCGTGCCGGATGCGGATTTCGACGCCGAACTGGAGAAGCTGGCGGCGACCGTCCTCGCCAATTCCTGGTACAGCCATCGCGCCAACAAGGCGCTGCTGGTGGAAACCGACGGCCTGCCGCTCGCCGCCGGCCTCAGCCACGAGATCGCCCGCAGCCGCGGCGTCGGCCCGGACATGGCGGAGCGCATCGCCGCTTTCCAGAACAAGACCGCGAAGATCAAGTGAACCCGCCGGCCGTCGCGGCGCGTTGATGTTCCAATCGGCCTTGCGGTCGGGAAAATCAGGAACGAATGCAAAACCGGCGGCGTTGACGGGTTGATCCGCGCGCATGAGATCAAGCGCGCCGGGAGCGGCGCGGGATCGTCAAGCGGGATATCTCAGGAGAGCACATCTCAGGAGAGAGCCATGGCAACCGAACGTCAGATCGAGGCGGCACGCCATAACATCAAGAAAGCCCAGGCCAGTTGGCAGGCCATGTCGCACCGCGAGCGGGCAACGGCCCAGCCGGGCGGCCGGGCGCGCGCCAAGCCGGGCAGCGCCGGCGGCGGCGCGTTCTTCCATATCGAGGTCAGGCCCAGGCAGGAGTTCAGGACCTTCCGCACCCAGGATGTCGGCAAGAAGGGCGGCATCGAGCGCGTTTCCGGCAAGCGGGAGAGCGGTTCCTGGGACACTCAGAAATGGCTTATCAGCAAGGAATTCGCGCATCTTGAGGGCGACAGGCTGGTCGCCGACACCGATGACGCGCGCGAGGTTCTGGAGATGCTGGGTTCGACGCCGGAACACCTTGAGGGCGACCGTTTCAAGGCGCAGGACCGGCCCAACGTGCCCGAGAAAGACAAGCCGACGCCGGCGCAGAGGCGTGCGCGCAGCGCCAACATCAAGAAAGCGCAAGCTGCCCGCGGGCATTGAGGCGCGTCATGATCCGCAAACTCAAGTCAGGAAAGTACCGGCTCTATTCGCGCAAGGTGGACGCCAAGACCGGCAAGCGCCGCAATCTCGGCACGTTCGAGAGCCGGGAGGCCGCCGAGAAGCACGAGCGTGAAATTCAGTACTTCAAGCGGCACTCATAGTCCGGTGCGAATCCCTGGGAACGCTCCTGCATTGCCTGCGTTGATTTGTTGTCCTGCCCCTTGACGAGGCAGGGCACCGGCGGTCCTGGTCCCCCGCACCCCCACCCAGCACCAGGGTCGCTGAGTTCCGGGCCCCTCCGCCATTTCACCGCGCGGACGACGGATTCTTCAACCACGGCGGTTGACGGCTGTCGCGCGCTTCGACCAAGTAGCGACCACATGACATGGCGGGGTGCGCCCGGTGGACACGTTGCAGGCGTCGGTATTCGCGTTCCTTGAAAACTCGGATTCTCACGGCGGCGCGCCGGTGCGACGGTTCGATACCCACGCTTCGGCCGTTTTTCTTGCCGGCCCCCGTGTGTTGAAAGTGAAGCGAGCGGTTTCCTTTCCGTTTCTCGACTATTCGACCCTCGACAAGCGGAAGGCCGCGTGCATCGCCGAACTGGAGGTGAACCGCCGCTTCGCGCCCGACCTGTACCGGCGAGTGGTGCCGATCACCCGCGAGACCGACGGCAAACTGGCGATCGACGGTAGCGGCGAAGTGGTTGAATGGGCCGTCGAGATGGACCGCTTCGACGAGAACCAGACGCTCGATCATATCGCCGATCGCGGGGCGCTCGATTCCCGTCTCGCCGCGCAGCTTGCGGCCATGACGCTCGCGATCCATCGCGACGCGAAGCCCGCGAACGCCGCGCGATGGCTCGCGGCCGTCGAGACGTATATCGAGCAGAATTCCGAGGCGTTTCGCGCCTATCCCGACATCTTCGCTGAAACGGATGTCGCGCGGCTGGAACAGGCCATGCGCGGCCAGCTCATACGCCTCAAGCCGTTATTGACCAGACGCGGCGAGCAGGGTTTCGTTCGGCTTGGCCATGGCGACCTGCATCTCGGAAACATCGCCTTCATCGACGGCCATCCGGTCGCGTTCGACGCCATTGAGTTCAGCCCGGTCATCGCCTCCGGCGATGTCCTGTACGATCTTGCGTTTCTTCTCATGGATCTGGTCGAGCGGGGGCAAGCCGCCAACGCCAACATCGTTCTGAACACCTACATCGGCTCGCAGGGTCCGCTGGAAGAACTCGATGGATTGGCTTGCCTTCCGATGTTCATGTCGCTGCGGGCGGCAATCCGCGCCAAGGTGATCGTCGCGCGGCTCGGTCAAGGCCGGGAAAACGTTTCAACGATCGAAGCGTCCGCCAGACGGTATTTCGATCTTGCCCTGACGCTCGTCGAACCTCACCAGCCGCAAATAATCTGCATCGGCGGTCTGTCGGGCGTGGGCAAGTCGGCCATGGCGAGAAAGCTCGCGGAGACGATCCCGCCTTTGCCGGGCGCCCTGGTGCTGCGCTCGGATGTGGTGCGCAAGCGGATGTTTGGATGCTCGGAATTCGATCGGCTGCCGGCGGAAGCCTATGACGCCGCGGTATCGACACGCGTTTACGCCGAACTGACGGAGCGCGCCATCCGGACCGTGCGCGCGAATTACCCGGTGATCGTCGATGCGACCTTCACAAGTGGCGACGCCCGCCGGGTAATCGAAAGCAGCGCGCGCGACGCCGGCGTGGCGCTGATCGGGCTGTTCATGACGGCCGATATCGAAACCCGGATATCGCGCATCGCCCAACGCGGCCCCGACGCATCGGACGCCGACGCAAGGCTGGCGCGCGCGCAGGAGACGTACGATCTCGATGCGATCGCATGGACCAAGGTCGACGCATCCGGTCCGTTCGAGCAGACCTTCCGGCGGATCCGAAATATCCTTTCGCGCCACGGCGCGGGCGCGCCCGCTCATTGAATGATCTGTGCATCCGGGCCCCGGAAATCCGGGCCGAAAAATTTCATCACCGCCCCTTGAAACTTCACTCCGTTTCTCTAACTGAATTTTCGCCGCCGAACAGGCGGGTCTCGGGCGCCAGCCAGGGCCCGGACAGAAACAGAGACGGGCGCCGGCCGGTGTCCGGAGTCCGCTCGTATCCATCTTGCTCCGAGGAGGATTTGGCTATGAGGAATTACGATTTTGCTCCCCTTTGGCGGTCAACGATCGGGTTCGACCGTTTATTCGATCTCTTTGATGCAGCGCAGCACGCGGGGACGGATGATCATTATCCGCCCTACAACATCGAGCGCCTGTCCGAGGACAGCTATCAAATCTCGCTGGCGCTGGCCGGCTTCGCCCCTGACGAAATCACGGTGACCGCCGAACAGAACGTCCTTACGGTTGAGGGGCGGAAGGCCGAAGCCGACAACAGGGATTACCTGTATCAGGGAATCTCGGCGCGCCAGTTCAAGCGCACCTTCAATCTCGCGGACTACGTCAAGGTCGAGAACGCATCGTTCGAGCACGGCCTGTTGCGGATCCGGCTCGTGCGCGAGATTCCGGAGGCGATGAAGCCGCGACGCATTCCGATCAACCTCGGCGCAGGCCCGCAGATCGAGAAGAAGCGCGCCGCGTAATTCCGGCGATCCATTGGGCGTCCGGGCGGCCGTCTCGCGCGCCCGGCGCATGACCTGTTGACGCTCCCCAGGGAAAGGAGATGGAGGGGAAGACAATGAATCGTGTTGACGTTCTTCGAACTGCTCCAATTCAATTCCGCCCGGACGCACATCACGCGTCGGTCGCTGACGTGCTCCACGACAGCAAGCTCTCGCGCGACGAGAAGCGAGCCATTCTCTCGGCCTGGGCATCCGACATGTATGCGGTGGAGTCCGCGCCGGGCCTGAGGGCGATTCCCGGGCACCCCGCGCCCCTTCGCCTGGATGCGATCCTTAATGCGCTCAGGGCGCTGGATGATGACGATCCGCCACCGCGGGGTGGAATGGCGCTGAGGATGCCGAGCCCGCGCCCGAGGATCAACGTCGTGGCTCGCCGGGACGACGATGCGCGGGACGACGTGGATCTTCGGACCGCGTCCATCGAGACGCATCGAAAGAACATCCGTCGCTACCGGCGGCTGCTCCAGACGGAACTGACGGATCTGGAGCGCCAGTTCATCCGCCGGCGGCTGGCGGAAGAGGAAACCGCGATCGCAAGGCTGATGGCAGGAGCGCGCGACAATGGCCGTATTTCATTTGCCGCCGGCTGTTGAGATCGGCCGCCTGCGGCGATTGCGGGAGACGGTCACCGGCGGGGCGGGCGCACGCCGGTCGTCGATCGTGGCGGCTGACGACTGGATCGCGGAAATCGATGCCCGGCTGGGTGAGCTGGAAAGGGCGCTCGGACTGCCGACAGACGCACCGCCTCGGCCTCCCGCTGCTCCCGAGATATGCCTGTCATGATGAGGTTTGCCTGAACCGTTCAAGCAAGGCTGCCGCCAACGGCGGCCTTGCCGTTTCAGCGCCGGTCGGTTCAACCGGCCGCCATCACAGGCCGCGTTCTTCTTCCTCCTCCTCGACTTGTGCGGCAAGAATCTCGACCAGTTCGCCGACCCGGCCGCTGGGCAGCGGCTTGCCCTCATTCATCGGCGCCTCGTCGTTGTTCACCCACGCCCATGCCTGCCCCAGTTCCTCAAGCGTCGCCTGGGTCGCGATGATCTCGGTGATCACCCTGTCGTCGGAAGGGCCAAGGACGGACAGAATGTCTTCTCGCGTAAGGGCCGCCATCTTGTGCCTCCGCTCGTTTCCCTGTTCACGAACGATGGCACGGCGCGGATGTTCCAGAACCAGAGCAGATTGCATCGTTGCGGCGCTTTCGAGCGGCGATGACATGGCCATAGAAACGCTGCTCTTTTGCGGAAGCGTTCGTGCTCCTGATCCACCGGGAACCCGATTGCTTGCGAGGGATGAACGCGATGGCCGGCAAGACATTGGCGAAGGCCGCCCGAAAAACCAACGCGCCCCGCAAGATGGCATCGAAGCCGCAGCCCGACGGGGTCGTTCTTCTTTCCGGCGGCAATCCCCAGATCGCCAAAGGCTATGGCGACGCGCCAGTGCAGGCGTACATCGCCGCCATGCCGGGCTGGAAAAGCGATATCGGACGCCGCCTCGATGCCCTGGTCGAACGTACTGTCCCGGGCGTCAACAAGGCGGTCAAATGGAACTCGCCCCTTTATGGCGTCGAGGGCGACGGCTGGTTCCTCAGCTTTCATTGCTTCACCAAGTACATCAAGGTGACGTTCTTCCGTGGCGCATCGCTGCACCCTCTCCCTCCCGGCGAATCGAAACACAAGGACGTACGCTACCTCGACATCCGCGAAGGCGAATTCGACGAAGCGCAGCTTGCCGACTGGATCGCGCAGGCGAGCCGGCTGCCTGGCGCGAAAATGTGATCGACGCGGCGAGGCCGCGGCATCCCACAACAACGAGGCGCGGGATTTCAGTGTGCGAGCTTTCCGGCTTATCCGGCGGCGCCGGTCGAACTGTCGGATTTCGAAAGGCGCTTCAGTTCGAAGCGCAGGCGATCCGGGTCCGACAGCTCTCTTTCAATCGCTGCATGGAGCCGCCGCCAGATCGGCACCGCTTCCGCGAGAACCGCCCGGCCGGCCGGCGTCAGCCGCAGCAGGCGGGCACGCGCGTCCTTCGGATCGGCCGCCGTCTCGACGAGGCCGCGGCGCTCCAGCGGCTTCAGATTGGCGGTCAAGGTCGTCCTGTCCATCGCCAGCAGCGCCGCCACGCTGCCGAGGTTTGGTGGTTCCGGCCGGTTGAGCGACATCAGCAGCGAGAACTGCCCGCTGGTGATGCCGGCCGGTTTCAGCGCGACATCGAAACGGCGTGCCAGCGCGCGCGCCGTCCGCTGCGCGTGCAGGCACAGGCAGGCGTCACGCACCAGAAGCGTGGTTTCGAAGGTAAGGTTGGCCGGCGCGTGCATCTGAGGGGTTGACATCCGTGGAAACTTTACGTTGATATCAACGTTAATGGGGGCCGTCAACGGCGAAGGAATGCAGACGGGGAGCAAGACGGTATCGAGCTGCCCCATAGCCCGGCACTCCCCCGCACCGATATCGACGAGAAACAAGGAGACGCTAATGAAGATCGTGACCAGCCTGAGCTTTCAGGGCCAGTGCCGCGAGGCGTTCGAGTTCTACGCCAAGGTCCTCGGCGGAAAGATCCGGGCGGCCATACCCTATGGCGACGCACCTCCGGGGATGCCGATCACCGACGACAAGTACAAGACCTGGCTGATGCACTGCTGGCTCGACGTCGGCGATCAGGCGCTGATGGGCGCCGACATGGACGTCGGCTGGGCCCGCAACATCGACAAGCCCAAGAACGGCTTCGACGTCACCCTGCACACCGAGGACAAGGCCGAGGCCCAACGCTGGTTCGATCAATTGTCCGAAGGCGGCAAGGCGACCATGCCGTTCGGCGAGACGTTCTGGTCGCCCGGCTTCGGCGCGCTCACTGACAAGTTCGGCATTCCGTGGATGGTCAACGTCATTCCACCGGCTGACTGGAAGCCTTCGCAAGGCTGATCGCCCCAACGGCGGCGGGGGCGGTGCGTGGACCACCGGAGACGACAATGAACCATTCCTATCGCTGGGTGATCGTCGCGGCGGGCGGTCTGCTCGGCTGCGTCGCGATCGGCGCCATGTTCTCGCTGCCCGTCTTCCTGCGGCCGATGTCGCAGGACACCGGCTGGTCCGTCACCGGCATATCCATGGCGATGACGATCGGCTTCCTCGCCATGGCGGCGGCCAGCATGGTGTGGGGCAACCTCTCCGACCGCTTCGGGCCGCGCCTCGTGGTACTGACTGGATCGGTGGTGCTGGCTGCGAGTCTGGCGCTCGCCAGCCGTGCGGGCTCGCTGGTTGAGTTCCAGCTTCTGTTCGGCGTTCTGGTCGGCGCATCGACCGCCGCCATGCTGGTGCCGATGATGGCGGCGGTGACCGGCTGGTTCGACACCCAGCGCGGCCTTGCCGTCTCGCTGGTGTCCGCCGGCATGGGCATGGCGCCGATGACCATGGCCCCGCTCGCGGCCTGGCTTGTTACCATTCACGACTGGCGCACCGCCATGCTGATCATCGCCGGCATCGCGGCGGTGCTGATGATCCCGGCGTCGCTCCTGGTGCGCCGGCCGCCGGCGCTGGAGAATGGCGCAGCCGAGGTGGCGGACGAGCCGCAATCGGACATGACGGTCGCCGAGGCGGTGCGCTCGCCGCAGTTCATCACGCTGATGCTGGCGAACTTCTTCTGCTGCGCCACCCATTCCGGCCCGATCTTCCACACCGTGAGTTATGCGGTGACCTGCGGCATTCCGATGATCGCGGCGGTGTCGATTTACAGCGTCGAGGGACTGGCCGGGATGTTCGGCCGCATCGGATTCGGCGTTGCCGGAGACCGCTTCGGCGCGCAGCGCGTGCTGGTGATCGGATTGCTGGCGCAGGCGTTCGGCGTGCTGTCCTATGCCTTCGTCAACCATCTCGACGGCTTCTACGCCGTAGCGGTAGTGGTCGGCTTCATCTATGCCGGCACCATGCCGCTCTATGCCGTCATCATCCGCGAGAATTTTCCGCTGAAGATGATGGGCACGATCATCGGCGGCACAGCGATGGCCGGCAGCCTCGGCATGTCGACCGGGCCGCTGCTGGGCGGCCTGATCTACGACCGTTTCGACAGCTACGTGCTGATGTATGTCGGCTCGTGGGGCATGGGACTGGCGGCCATGCTGGTGCTGATGGCGTTCCGGCCCTTCCCCCGGCGTCAGACGGAGATGGCGGTGGCCTAGCCTCCCGCCATGTGGTGGACGACCGAAACGCAACAGGCCCGGCACAGCGGCCGGGCCTGTGACTTCGAGACGGCGAACGCGGCGCGGGTGCTGCGCCGGTTCGTCAGCGCTCCGTTTCGGCGCTGATGACATCACCGAACAGCACCCACTTGCCGCCGGTGAACTTCATCATCTTGAGCTGTTCGAGCGGGGCGAAGTCCATCGCGCTGGTCTTGACATGGATGCCCGGAAGCAGGGTATCCGGCACGAAATCCTTGATGCTTGCCGCCTGTTTCATGACGTTGGCACGGGTCAGGTCGTCGCCGCACCGCTCCAGCACATGCACCATGGTCTGCGCCGCCGCGTAGCCGTAGACCAGGTTGGCGTCAGAGACATCCGAGCCCGGCATGTACTTGTCCACGAAGGCGAGGAACTTCTTCATGCCTTCGTCGTCCTTCCACTGCGCGTCCGAGGCATCCTTGCGATAGCCCGCGGACACGATGCCTTCCGACGCCTCGAAGCCGGCGGGCCGGATCACCGAGCCGATCGAGGCCGACACGTCGGTCAGCACGTGCAGCGGCTTCCAGCCGACCTCGTGCATCTTGCGGATCGCCTGCGCGGCGAATTTCGGCGTCGAGATGTTGACCAGCACGTCGGCCCCGCTGTTCTTCAGCTTGACGATGTGGGAATCGATGGTCGGCTCGCTGTTCTCGTAGCTCTCCTCAAGGATGATGAGCTTCGAGGACCTGTCGCCGAACACGTCCTTCAGGCCGAGCAGATAGTCCTTGCCGAAATCGTCGCTGGCATGAAACACCGCGATCTTCGGATTGGGGTTCTCCGACAGGATGTACTTGGCGAACACGCGGGCGACGGAGCGGTAGCTCGGCTGGAATCCCATGGTCCAGGGATAGTTCTTGGCGTCGTCCCATTTGCTCGACCCCGAGGCGATAAAGAGCTGCGGCATCTTCTTGGCATTGAGATACTTCTGCACCGCGCTCTGCGTCAGCGTGCCGAGCGGGTTGAAGATGAACAGCACCTCGTCGTTCTCGACCAGCTTACGGGTTTGCTCCACCGTCTTCGCCGGGCTGTAGGCGTCATCGTAGGAAATGAAGTTGATCTTCCGACCCCTGATGCCGCCCTGATCGTTGATCATCCTGAAGTAAGCTGCTTCCGTCTTGCCGATCATGCCATAGGAGGAAGCCGGGCCGCTGTAGGCTTGCAGGTTGCCGATCTTGATCTCGGTGTCGCTCGCGCCGGTGTCGTATTTCTTTTGCGCCAGCGCGCTGCCGGCCGACAGCAGCAATGCGCCTGCGGCGAGCGCGACGAACCGTGACGGGAGACGCATCATTGGAGATCCTCCGATTGCCTTGATACGGTTGTAGTGCGGCGATTGAACCGCCTTACGATAGCGGCCGCGTCACCAGGGCGGCACCCGAACAGCTGCGGCGCAAGGTCGCGGCTGGCCCGAAGGTTCCCGCATCGCCATTCCGCCCGCGCCGGCCAACGGCCTGACGAAACCATCCAGCCTGATCGCGCGTTTGCGCAGGCCGGTCGACGTCGAGTCCGATCGATGGCGCGCCGGCCGAGATTGAACCGATGACCATCACCGAACCCGATGCCATGTCGCGAACGGCCGCGATCGCTTACGCGGTCGGTTTGCCGTTGGCGTTGCTCGTCCTTGTCTTCCTGCCCACCGGCCGCATCGATTGGTGGCCGGGGTGGTTCTTCGTCGGTTTCCTCGTCGTCGTCTATGCGATATCGGCCGTGGTCCTGGCGCGTGTGAACCCTGTCATCTTCCGGGCGCGCAGCCGCTTCCAGCCCGGCACGAAACGCTGGGACCGCATTCTGCTCTCGCTGATGCTGCCCGCGATGATCGCGGAAATCCCGCTCGCCACGCTCGATTCCGGCAGGATGCTCTGGTCGACCGTCCCGGTTTCGATCGTTGTCCTGGGCTATGTCCTGCTTGGCGCGGGCATCGCGCTCGGCACTTGGGCGCAGGCGGTCAACCGTTTCTTCGAACCGGGCGTGCGCCTGCAGCGCGAGCGCGGCCAGCACGTCATCAGCACCGGGCCCTACGCCATCGTCCGCCATCCCGGCTATGTCAGCGCGCTGATAGTGTTTGTCGGCATGGCGCTCGCGCTCGCATCGTGGTGGGCGCTGATCCCGGCGGCCTTGGCGAGCGCGGTTTTGATCCTGCGGACAAGCTGGGAAGATGCGCTGCTTCGTGCCGAACTCGACGGCTATGCGGACTATGCCCGGCACGTCCGGTTCCGGCTGGTGCCGGGCTTGTGGTAAGCGCTCGAACCTGACTTCAGCGCCATCCGAGCGCGGGCGCGACGTGAGTCAGAATCGTCTCGATGACGTGGGCGTTGTAGTCCACGCCGAGTTGATTGGGGACGGTCAGAAGCAAGGTGTCGGCTTCGGCGATGGCCTGATCCTGCCGGAGCTGTTCGACGAGGACGTCCGGTTCTGCGGCGTAGCTGCGGCCGAAGATCGCGCGCGTGCGCGGATCGATGAATCCGATCTGATCTTCGTCTTCGCGACTGGAGCCGAAATAGGCGCGGTCGCGATCGTCCGTCAGCGCGAAGATGCTGCGGCTGACCGACACCCTCGGCGTCCGCGTATGGCCGGCCTCGTTCCAGGCAGCGCGATACGCCCGGATTTGAGCGGCCTGCTGCACGTGGAACGCTTCGCCGGTCTCGTCGGTCTTGAGCGTCGAGCTTTGCAAATTCATTCCGAGTTTCGCCGCCCAGACCGCTGTGGCGTTCGAGGCGGAGCCCCACCAGATGCGCTCGCGCAAGCCCTCGGCGTGCGGTTCGAGACGGAGCAAGCCGGGTGGATTGGGAAACATCGGCCGCGGATTGGGTTGCGCGAAGCCCTTGCCGCGCAAGAGGTCGAGGAAGACCTCGGCATGACGCCGGCCCATGTCGGCATCGTCCTCGCCTTCCTGCGGCTGGTAACCGAAATATCGCCAGCCATCGATCACCTGCTCCGGCGAGCCCCGGCTGATGCCAAGCTGTAGCCGGCCGCCGGCAATCAGGTCGGCCGCGCCTGCATCCTCGGCCATATAAAGCGGGTTCTCGTAACGCATGTCGATGACGGCCGTACCGATCTCGATGTGACTTGTCCTGGCACCGACAGCAGCCAGCAATGGGAACGGCGAGGCAAGCTGGCGGGCGAAATGATGCACCCGGAAGTAGGCGCCGTCGGCCCCGAGCTGTTCGGCCGCGACGGCGAGTTCAATGGATTGCAGCAGCGCATCCGCAGCCGAGCGGGTCTGCGACTGCGGCGAAGGCGTCCAGTGCCCGAACGAGAGAAAGCCGATCTTCTTCATGCGTCCTCGATACGGCGCGGATGCGCCTCATTTCCGATCCCGCCTTCTCTACTCAGCCACGGCATTCTATTCTGCGGCCAGATTCGGGGGGTGAGCAACAGCCGATCAGGGTATATACATGCCCCGGAATTTTGAGTTGCGCGCCGTTGGAATTGAGATTCATTGCAATTGCGGGGCCCTGTCCCGGAAATGTCCTTAAGCGACAAGGATCACCATGACCATCCGTCTTCATCGCGGCGACCTGCCGGACCTTGGCCGCTACACCGGTTCGGTGGCGATCGACACCGAGACGATGGGGCTGAACCCGCATCGCGACCGGCTGTGCGTGGTGCAGCTTTCGCCCGGCGACGGCACCGCCGACATCGTGCAGATTCCGCAAGGCCATCGCGACGCGCCCAATCTGAAGGCGCTGCTCGGCGCCCCCGGCGTGACCAAGATTTTTCACTTCGCGCGGTTCGATCTCGCCGCGCTCTATAACGCGCTCGGCGTGATGCCAGAGCCGGTCTATTGCACCAAGATCGCCTCGCGCCTGACCCGCACCTATACCGACCGCCATGGCCTGAAGGATCTGACGCGCGAGCTCCTCGGCGTCGATCTGTCCAAGCAGCAGCAGTCCAGCGACTGGGGCGCGGACGCGCTCACCGACGCCCAACTGGCCTATGCCGCCTCCGACGTGCTGCATCTTCACGCCCTGCGCGACAGGCTCGACGTCATGCTGGCGCGCGAAGGCCGCGCCGCGCTGGCGCAAGCCTGTTTCGATTTCCTGCCCTCGCGTGCCCGGCTCGACCTCGGCGGCTGGGAGGATGAGGATATTTTCGCCCATTCGTAAGAAAGCGGGGCCAAGAGCGCCAAATCGGGGGCGCCGCCGAGCCCCGGAACCGGATTTCACCATTTGAACACAACCTCGCGCAATAAGGCCCCGCCGGCCGGCAAGGCGGTGTGGCGGCCAGGCTCGATCCGCCGCGATTTCGAAGTTATTGGACCTGACGGTATTCGTCGGGAATGATGGCAGGGGCGGCCGCTCCCGCCCGCTGACCCAGGAGGCACGGTGTATTCGGCTCAGAGCCCGGCCTATCAGGCAGGTCTGGAGGCACGCTTTGCCGCCGCCGCCCGGCACAGCCGGCTGGTGCGGCTGTTGCGGGTCGCGGTCCCGGCCGGGGTGGTGGTGTCGCTCGCCATGATCGTCGGGGTGTCGATCTTCAATCCGTTCCGGGTTCTGATGCCGCAATTGCCGCTCGATATCGACAACGTGGTGGTGTCGGGCACCAAAATCACGATGGAATCGCCGCATATGTCGGGTTTCTCACCGGATCAGCGCCCTTATGAGGTCTGGGCCAAAAGCGCGACGCAGGACCTGACCGCCCCCGATTACGTCGAGCTTGAGGTGCTGCGGGCAAGGGTGACGATGGAGGATCAATCGACGGTGACCATGGACGCCCGGACCGGCATATTCAACACCAAGGCGCAGGTGCTGGATTTACGGAAAAGCATCTTCCTGCAATCGTCCACCGGCTACGAGGCGCGGCTGACCCGCGCCCTGGTCGATATCAACAAGGGCACGGTGACGTCCGACGAGCCGGTCGCGGTCAAATTGCTGAACGGCACCCTCGATTCCGACCGGCTGCGGATCATCGACAAGGGTGACATCGTGCGCTTCGAGGGCCACGTGGTGATGGATCTGGTGATGGAGCAGCCGGCGGCCGAAACCGCACCGGCGGCCGAGGCGACGCCGGAGCCGGCGGCGGCCGCACCGCGGCCCGCGGCGTCCGGCAAGCGCAGCGGGGCCCGATGAGCACAATCCCGATGCCTTCGAAAGGCAACAGCACGCATCGCCGCACTGTCGCGTGGCGCATGGCACTGGCGGCCTTGCTGTTCGTTTGCGTCGCGGGCCACGATGCTACCGCGCAGGGCTCGATGCAGGGCGTGCCCAACGCCATGCAGGGATTCTCCCAGAACCGTGACCAGCCGATCCGGATCGAGGCGGCATCGCTGGAGATGGTGGACAAGAAGAAGGAGGCGACCTTTTCCGGCGACGTGAAGGTGGTGCAGGGCGACACCACCATGAAGGCCAAGACGCTGGTGGTGTTCTACGAATCGAAGGGCTCGGACACCGGATCCGGCAAGGGCAAGCCGGCCGGCGCGACGATGACGACGGCCGCGCCCGGACCGGGCGGCGCGTCGTCGATCCGCCGGCTGGAGGCGCGCGGCGGCGTGGTGGTGACACAGAAGGATCAGGTGGTGACCGGCGATCTCGCGATCTTCGACCCGCGCGCCAACCTCATCACCATGAAGGGACAGGTGGTGCTGACCCAATGCAAGAACGTGCTGCGCGGCGACCGCCTGCTGGTGAATATGACCACCGGCGTGTCGCGGGTCGAATCCGACAGCGGACGGGTGCAGGGCCTGTTCATCCAGTCGGAGGGGGGCGGGTGCGGCTCTGGCTCTGGCGCGGGGACGTCGTCCGCGTCGCCATCGCCGTCGCGCTCGCCGATGCCGATGCTGCTGACGCCGAAATCGGACCGGTCGCGGTGAGGGTGTCGTCGCCGAAAACAGGCTGGGCGGCCCTTGAACGGGAACCGATATCCGTCTACCACGCCTCGCCCTGCCGCAGCGGTACGGATTTGTTCACGCGGGGCATCTACCCTTCCAGGGAATCCGACCGCCGCGTCCGGGCGGCGACGGACAAAGGCTGAAGTCACGCGGCATGGTGGATTTCCGCGACATGTTCAGGCGGCGCGCGCCAAAGCGGGGCGAACCCGGCTTCGCGCGGGCGCAGGCGCGCGTTGACATCACCATGCTCGACGCCCGCTTCGATGGCGGCCTCGACCAGCCGGTCCGCGATGCGTCGCGGGCGGGCCACCTCGCCGCCGCGCCGCCGCGACCGCAGGCACAGCCTCCATCCCGATCCCGGTCCCAATCTCAGGCGCCCCGCGCCGGCTATCTCGCGGTTCACGGCATCGAGAAAAGTTTCGGCTCTCGCCAGGTGGTGCGTGGCGTCAACATCTATGTCCGGCGCGGCGAGGCGGTGGGTCTGCTCGGACCCAACGGCGCCGGCAAGACCACCGTGTTCTACATGATTACCGGCCTGATCAAGGCCGACCGCGGCAAGATCGAGCTTGACGGTCACGACGTCACCAAGCTGCCGATGTATCAGCGCGCGCGGCTCGGCATCGGCTATCTGCCGCAGGAAGCCTCGATCTTCCGCGGCCTCACCGTCGAGCAGAACATCCGCGCGGTGTTGGAAGTGGTCGAGTCCAGCCGCAAGAAGCGTGAGAAGGAACTGGATTCGCTGCTCGACGAGTTCAACATCGCGCGGCTGCGTAAGTCGCCGTCGATCGCGCTGTCGGGCGGCGAGCGCCGCCGCGTCGAGATCGCCCGCGCGCTGGCGACGCGGCCGAGCTACATGCTGCTTGACGAGCCGTTCGCCGGCATCGATCCGATCGCGGTCGGCGACATTCAGGATCTGGTGCGGCACCTCACCAATCGCGGCATCGGCGTTCTCATCACCGATCATAACGTGCGCGAGACGCTGGGGCTGACCGACCGCGCCTATATCGTCTATGCCGGGCAAATCCTCACCGAGGGCACCCCGGACGAGATCGTCAACGATCCCGACGTCCGCCGCCTCTATCTCGGCGAGGAGTTCCGGCTGTAGGGGTCTGCCTGCCTTTGACAGGAAAAGACCGTCATGCGCGGACTTGACCCGGCAATGACGACGGAATGTGCCGTCACGAAATCTGAAGCGCGACAGACGGAAGCGGACAACCACGCGAAGGTGCCCGGCGGTTAACCGCGTCTCGGGTTTCATCCGCAGAGGGCTGAGTCCGGTAACCGCGACGATCACAAATCGCGGGCCGACTGCGGCGGCGGTATACTTCCGGCGGCGAAGCAGCTAAGCAAGAAACGGACCAAATCTTGTGGAACGGTTTTTGCCTCGATGGCGCTGTCGCAAAAGCTAGAGTTTCGCCAGTCGCAAGCGCTGGTGATGACGCCGCAGTTGATGCAGGCGATCAAGCTCTTGCAGCTTTCCAATCTCGACCTCGCCGCCTTCGTCGAGGAAGAACTGGAGCGCAACCCGCTGCTGGAACGCGCCGGCGACGGGCCGGATGCGGCGACGGGCGACGGCGCTGCCGTTGCCACGGATGACGACGCCGGGAGCGGCGAAGCGCCGTCCGGCGACGGCTTCGACGCCGTTCCGGAAACCGGGCAGGAAGACTGGCTGAGCCGCGACCTCGGCAGCCGCGCCGAAATCGAGCGGACGCTCGACACCGGCCTCGACAACGTCTTTCCGGAGGAGCCGGCCGAGGCCGCCGCCCGCGCCGCGCAGGACGCCCCGCCCACCGCCTATACCGAGTGGGGTGGCGGTGCGTCGAACGACGACGACTACAACCTCGAAGCCTTCGTCGCCGCCGAAACCACGCTGGCAGACCATCTCGCCGAACAGCTTTCGGTGGCGCTGCCGCGTCCGGCGCAGCGCATGATCGGCCGCTATCTGATCGACCTGGTGGACGAGGCCGGCTACCTGCCGGCCGATCTCGGCAACGCCGCTGAGCGGCTCGGCGCCACCGAGGCCGAGGTCGAAGCGGTGCTCACGGTATTGCAGACTTTCGAGCCCGCCGGCGTGTTCGCGCGTAACTTAAGCGAGTGCCTCGCGATCCAGTTGCGCGAGCGCGACCGCTTCGATCCGGCGATGCGGGCGCTGGTGGACAACCTCGATCTTCTGGCGCGGCGCGACTTCGCCGGCTTGCGAAAACTGTGCGGGGTCGACGACGACGATCTCGCCGACATGATCGCGGAAATCCGCCGGCTCAATCCCAAGCCCGGCTTGCAGTTCGCCAGCGTCCGGGTCCAGACCGTGGTGCCCGACGTCTATGTGCGGCCCGGCGCCGACGGTGGCTGGCTGGTCGAACTCAATAGCGACACCCTGCCGAAGGTGCTGGTCAACCAGACTTACTATGCGCAGCTAGCGAAGACCGCGCGCAAGGACGGCGACAAAACCTATTTCAGCGACTGTCTTCAGAACGCCACCTGGCTGGTGCGCGCGCTCGACCAGCGCGCCCGCACCATCCTCAAGGTCGCGACCGAAATCGTGCGCCAGCAGGACGGCTTCTTCGCTCACGGCGTGGCGTACCTGCGGCCGCTCAATCTGAAGGCCGTGGCGGACGCGATCCAGATGCACGAGTCGACGGTGTCGCGGGTCACCGCCAACAAATATGTCGCCACCAATCGCGGCGTATTCGAGCTGAAGTACTTCTTCACCGCATCGATCGCTTCGGCCGACGGCGGCGAGGCGCATTCGGCGGAAGCGGTGCGCCACCAGATCCGGCAGTTGATCGACGCCGAGCCGCCCGACGCTATCCTCTCCGACGACACTATCGTCGAACGGCTGCGCGAGACCGGCATCGATATCGCGCGGCGCACCGTGGCGAAATACCGCGAGGCGATGCGGATTCCCTCGTCGGTGCAGCGCCGCCGCGACAAGCAGGCCTTGCTCGGGCCGGCGCGCGCCGGCAACCGCCAGAATATGCGTTGACCGCCAAACCGTTCGTTAACACATAAGATGCGCGCTGACGTTTGCCACCACTTTATCCATGCGTTGGCATCCATGTGTCGGGGCCGCCGCTTTCGATCACGCCGAGGTCATCGCCGCGACATCGAACGGGCTTGATTGCAACCTCATTCGCCGGAATACTCCACGGGACGGGCATTCGCGAATGAAGGATTCGCGAACGCCCATCAGGTGTGATGAATCGAGGTACGACATGAGCATTCGAGTCTCGGGCAAAAGCATCAATATCGGTGAAGCCTTGCGCGGCCGCGTCAGCGACCGCACCGAGGAAGTGCTGCGCAAGTATTTCGACGGCAACTACTCCGGTCATATGACCTTCAGCAAGGACGGTTTCGGATTCAAGACCGATTGCGCGCTGCATCTGGATTCCGGCATCACGCTGGAAGCGGAATCCAACGCAGCCGATGCTTACGCCAGTGCGGACCAGGCGCTCATCCAGATCGAGAAGCGGTTGCGCCGCTACAAGAGCCGCCTGAAGGACCGCTCGGCGCGCAAGCCCTACGCCGATGCCGCGATCCGGGCCGAGCGTGACGCCGCGCCGCTCGACGCCCGCAGCTACGTGCTGGAAGCGTTGCCGCAGGATGAAGACAGCGACGACGAAGTCACCGCGTACAATCCCGTCATCATCGCCGAGACGACATCGTCGCTGAAGCGCATGTCGGTGAGCGAGGCGGTGATGGAATTGGATTTCACCGGCGCCGCGGTGATCGTATTCCAGCACGGCGGCTCGGGCCGCGTGAACATCATCTATCGCCGTGCCGACGGCAACATTGGCTGGATCGATCCGCCGGAGGTACAGCCCCGCGCCTCGTAAGCGCGCCTCCCTGCTGCCTGACCTGGGCGGCGGATGTAAGAACTCCAGGGATGAGGTCCCCAAAACAACGGTCCGGAAAGTAAAGCCTGCGGACAAGCGAGGCGGCCGCGGCCGCAGCACCGGCGATGCCCGGGGTTCCGCGGGATGCGAAAAACGCGTGGCGGCGTCGGTGTTTGGCGGCGAGACGCCGGCGGGAACCGGGTGCCGCGCCGCATATCAGCGCTGCTGATACAGCATCCGACGTGGCGGCTTTGGACAGGTTTTATGGACAACGTGCTTGCAATCGCCGTTGACGCCTCGTAAGGCGGTCCCTATGGTCCGCCGCCTCGACAGGGACGGCCGTTAAGGGACGCGACCGAACCTGAATTCGATAGCGATTTGGCGCGAAGCCGACGCCGGTTCGCACCAAGCAAGCGTATCGAATCAAAATTGGAGAGCGCCGGTCCTGATTCCGTCAGGAGCGCAAAGGCTCTGGCAGGCGTGGGTGGGGGTGCTAAAATGGCTGTCATGATGAAGCCGAAGCAACTTCGAACGGCGGCGGGCGTGGCTTCCGCCTGAGGAAGCACGCGCGCATCGCGCAAATCCAAACCTTGTTTCGCAATCGGCGGTCAACGCCTCTTTCTCGGAATGCTCCATGATGATCACGGATCTGGTCGCGCCCGAGGCGATTCTTCCGGCATTGAAGGTCAACAGCAAGAAGCAGGCGTTGCAGGAGCTTGCGGCGCGCGCCGCCGAACTGACCGGGCAAAACGAGCGCGCGATTTTCGAAGTGCTGTTGCAGCGGGAAAAGCTCGGCACCACCGCGGTCGGCTACGGCATCGCGATTCCGCACGGCAAGCTGCCGAAACTGGAGAAGCTGTTCGGCCTGTTCGCGCGGCTGGAGCGGCCGATTGATTTCGAGGCGATGGACAGCCAGCCGGTCGATCTGTTGTTCCTGCTGCTGGCGCCGGAAGGCGCGGGCGCCGATCACCTGAAGGCGCTGGCCAAAATCGCGCGACTATTGCGCGATCAGGACGTGGCGCGCAAGCTGCGCGCCTCGACCGACGCGCAGGCGATCTATTCGGTGCTCGCCATGCCTCCGGCGACGGTGGCGTAGGACCGGCTTCAGCCGAGTTGCATACTTGATTCGTCATGGCCGGACTTGTTCCGGCCATCCAGGTCTTCGCGGGCTAATCGATCACCCCTTCACCACGCGTACCGCGCCGAGCGCGGCGCTGGTGGCGTGGGCGGCATAGGACTTGAGCGCCATGGTGATGCGGCGCTTGCGCGGACCGGGCTTCCACGCATCATCACCGCGTGCGTTCATCGCCGCGCGGCGGCGCTCAAGCTCGGCGTCGTCCACTGCGAGATGGATCTTGCGATCGGGAATGTCGATCTCGATGCGGTCGCCCTCGGCGACCAGACCGATCGCACCGCCCTCCGCCGCTTCCGGCGAGACGTGGCCGATCGACAGGCCCGAGGTGCCGCCGGAGAAGCGGCCGTCGGTAATCAGCGCGCAGGCTTTGCCCAGCCCCTTCGATTTCAGGTAGCTGGTCGGATACAGCATCTCCTGCATTCCCGGCCCGCCGCGGGGCCCCTCGTAGCGGATCACGACGACGTCGCCCGCCTTGATCTTGTTGGTGAGGATGGCGTCCACCGCCGCGTCCTGGCTCGCGAAGATTCGCGCGGGGCCGGAGAATTTAAGAATGCTGTCGTCGACGCCGGCGGTCTTCACGATGCAGCCGTCGCGCGCGATGTTGCCGAACAGCACCGCGAGCCCGCCATCTTTCGAGAAGGCATGTTCGGCATCGCGGATGCAGCCCTTGGCGCGGTCGGTGTCGAGGTCGTCGAAGCGCCGGTCCTGGCTGAACGCGACTTCGGTGCGCACGCCGCCGGGCGCGGCGCGATAGAAGGTGCGCACGCTGTCGCTCCTGGTGCGCTTGATGTCCCAGCGCTCCAGCGCGTCCTTCAGCGAGGCGCTGTGCACCGTGGGGAGGCTGGTGTCGATCAGCCCGGCGCGGTCGAGTTCGCCTAAAATGCCCATGATGCCGCCGGCGCGATGCACGTCTTCGAGATGCACGTCAGGCACCGAGGGCGCGACCTTGCACAGCACCGGCACGCGGCGCGACAGCCGGTCGATGTCCTTCATGGTGAACGGCACCTCGCCCTCGTAGGCGGCGGCCAGCAGATGCAGCACGGTGTTGGTGGAACCGCCCATCGAGATGTCGAGCGTCATCGCGTTCTCGAACGCCTTGAAGCTCGCGATATTGCGCGGCAGCGCGTTCTCGTCGTTCTGCTCGTAGTAGCGGCGCGCCAGATCGACGATCAGGTGGCCGGCCTCGACGAACAGACCCTTGCGGTCGGCGTGGGTAGCGAGCACCGAGCCGTTGCCCGGCAGCGCCAGCCCGAGCGCCTCGGTAAGGCAGTTCATCGAATTGGCGGTGAACATGCCCGAGCACGAGCCGCAGGTCGGGCAGGCCGAGCGCTCGATCACCTCGACGTCGGCGTCGCTCACGGCGTCGTCGGCGGCCGCGACCATGGCGTCGATCAGGTCCACCGACTTGACCTTGCCGTCGAGCACAACCTTGCCGGACTCCATCGGCCCGCCGGAGACGAACACGGTGGGGATGTTGAGACGCAGCGCCGCCATCAACATGCCGGGTGTGATCTTATCGCAGTTGGAGATGCACACCATGGCGTCGGCGCAATGGGCGTTGACCATGTATTCGACGCTGTCGGCGATAATCTCGCGCGAGGGCAGGCTGTAGAGCATCCCGTCATGGCCCATGGCGATGCCGTCGTCCACCGCGATGGTATTGAACTCCTTGGCGACGCCGCCGGCCTGCTCGATCTCGCGCGCCACCAGTTGACCGAGATCCTTGAGATGGACGTGGCCCGGCACGAACTGGGTGAAAGAGTTCACCACCGCGATGATCGGCTTGCCAAAATCCTCGTTCTTCATGCCGGTGGCGCGCCACAGCCCGCGCGCGCCGGCCATGTTGCGGCCGTGGGTGGAGGTGCGGGAGCGGTAGGCGGGCATGGCTGGTCCTCAAAAAACAACGGGTGGCGGGCCGGCCATCGCGGCCGGGCGGTGAGGGAACATACTCCCGGCGCGCGGCGGGTCAAACGCCGGGGCAGCGAAAATCAGCCGGCGAATGGAAGCCATGCGCGGCGATGGCCGGGGTGGCGTCCTGAGACCCTGACCGGACAGCGAGTCGTTGGCCGTCCTGCCGGCTGATCCGCCTGGCTGAGCCGCCGCGTCAAGGTCTGCGGGGAATGTGATTTTTCTCCTTTCCTTGAGGCCGACTTCGCCCTTACCATTCAGTCGTTCGAACGTTCGGTTGGTCACTTCCACGTCATCCGGCGCTGTTATCGCGCAAAAAGAAGGTGACCCCCATATCCCGGAGGAACGCGATGCCGATCCGACAGCTTGCCGCCGCAGCCGCCGCCACGCTGGCGCTGGCCCTGACCCCGGCGCTGGTCACGCCCGCCCTTGCCGTCACCGAAATTCAGTGGTGGCACGCCATGACCGGCGGTAACAACGACGTCGTCGTCAAGCTCGCCAACGACTTCAACGCCTCGCAGAAGGACTACAAGGTGGTGCCGACCTACAAGGGCGGCTACGCCGACACCATGAACGCCGGCATCGCCGCCTTCCGCGCCGGCAACGCGCCGCACATCATGCAGGTGTTCGAAGTCGGCACCGCCACCATGATGGCCGCCAAGGGCGCGGTGAAGCCGGTCTACCAGCTCATGAAGGAAACCGGCGAGAAGTTTGACCCCAACGCCTACCTGCCGGCGATCACCGGCTACTATTCGACCTCGAAGAGCGAGATGCTGTCGTTCCCCTTCAACTCGTCGTCGACGGTGATGTGGATCAACCTCGATGCGCTGAAGAAAGCCAACATTGCTGAAATCCCGAAAACCTGGCCGGAGGTGTTCGAGGATGCGAAGAAGCTGAAAGCCGCCGGCTATTCGACCTGCGGCTTCTCCAACGCCTGGGTCACCTGGGTCAACATCGAGCAGCTTTCGGCCTGGCATAACGTACCGCTCTCGACAAAAGCCAACGGCCTCGACGGCTTCGACACCGTGCTGGAGTTCAACGGCCCGCTCCAGGTCAAGCATCTGGAGAAGCTGATCGAGTTGCAGAAGGACAAGACCTACGACTATTCCGGCCGCACCAACACCGGCGAGGGCCGCTTCACCTCCGGCGAGTGCCCGATCTTCCTGACTTCGTCGGGCTTCTTCGGCAACGTCAAGTCGCAGGCCAAGTTCAACTGGACCAACGCGCCGATGCCTTACTATCCGGACGTCAAGGGCGCGCCGCAGAACTCCATCATCGGCGGCGCCTCGCTGTGGGTGATGGGCGGCAAGAGCCCGGAGGAATACAAGGGCGTCGCCAAATTCTTCGCCTTCCTCTCCGACACCGATCGTCAGGTCGAGATTCACAAGGCGTCGGGCTACCTGCCGATCACCAAGGCGGCCTACGCCAAGGCCAAGGCGGAGGGCTATTACGAGGACCATCCCTATCTCGAAACGCCGCTGAAAGAACTGACTAACAAGGAGCCGACGGAAAATTCGCGCGGGCTCCGGCTCGGCAACATGGTGCAGTTGCGCGATGTCTGGGCCGAGGAAATCGAGCAGGCGCTGGCCGGCAAGAAGACCGCCAAGCAGGCGCTCGACGCCGCGGTGGCGCGCGGCAACACCATGCTGCGCCAATTCGAGCGGACGGTGGCGAAGTAGCTGACGGCCCTGAACGTATCTCCAACATGTCATTGCCGGACTTGATCCGGCAATCCATCTTGCGAAGATGATGGATGCCTGGGGCAAGCCGGGCATGACGCCCAGAAAGCTCATGCAAAAGCAATCGGTCTTTCATTCCCGCTGGCTGCCATGGGTGCTGATCGCGCCGCAGATGGCGGTGGTGCTGGTGTTTTTCTACTGGCCGGCGGCGCAGGCGGTGCTGCAATCGTTCCTGTTGCAGGACGCGTTCGGGTTGTCCACGGTCTTCGTCTGGTTCGACAACTACCGGGAACTCCTGAGCGAGCCGGATTACTTCGCCTCGGTGGTGCGGACCTTCGTGTTCGCAGCGGCGATCGCCGCCCTTTCGCTGTCGTCGGCGCTGTTGCTGGCGGTGATGGCCGACAAGCCGCTGCGCGCCGCCGGGCTCTACCGCACGCTGCTGATCTGGCCCTACGCGGTCGCGCCGCCGGTCGCCGGCGTGTTGTGGATCTTCATGCTCAACCCTTCGCTCGGCGTGCTGGCGCACGGGCTGCGGGCGCTGGGCATCGACTGGAACCCGCTGCTCGACGGCGATCAGGCGGCGCTGCTCATCATCCTCGCCTCGGCATGGAAGCAGATTTCCTACAATTTCCTGTTCTTCCTCGCCGGGCTTCAGGCGATCCCGAGAAGCGTGCATGAGGCTGCCGCCATCGACGGCGCGCGGCCGGTGCGGCGGTTCTGGACCATCACCTTCCCGCTGCTGTCGCCGACCATCTTCTTCCTGATCGTCATCAACGTGGTCTATGCCTTCTTCGACACCTTCGGCGTCATCGACACCATGACCCGCGGCGGTCCGGCCAAGGCCACCGAAACGCTGGTGTACAAGGTCTATAGCGACGGTCTGCTCGGCGGCAATCTCGGCTCCTCGGCGGCGCAGTCGGTGATCCTGATGGGCATCGTCATCGCCCTCACCGCGATCCAGTTCCGCTTCGTCGAACGCAAGGTGACGTATTGATGGTCGAGAACGAGGGCATCCGGCGTTACGTGGCCCACGTCATCCTGTGGATCGGCATCGCCATCGTGGCGTTTCCGGTCTACCTCGCTTTCGTCGCCTCGACCCAGGACAACGCGGCGATCGCCAACGGCCAGATGTCGCTGCTGCCCGGCAGCCACTTTCTTGAAACCTACTACAGGACGCTGTTCGTCGGCTCATCGGGCACCACGCGCGAGCCGGTCGGCACAATGCTGTTCAACTCGATGGTGATGGCGCTGTCGATCGCGCTCGGCAAGATCGCGATCTCGATCCTGTCCGCCTATGCCATCGTGTTCTTCCGCTTCCCGTTCCGCATGACGATGTTCTGGATCATCTTCATCACGCTGATGCTGCCGGTGGAGGTGCGCATCTATCCGACTTACAAGATCGCCGCCGACCTCAACCTGCTCGACAGCTATTCCGGGCTGGCGCTGCCGCTGATCGCCTCCGCCACCGCGACGCTGCTGTTTCGGCAGTTCTTCATGACGGTGCCGGACGAACTAATGGAAGCCTCGCGGATCGACGGCGCGGGACCGTTCCGCTTCTTCAAGGATACGCTGCTGCCGCTGTCACGCACCAACATGGCGGCGCTGTTCGTGATCCTGTTCATCTACGGCTGGAACCAGTATCTGTGGCCGCTACTCATCACCACCCGCGACGACATGCAGACGATTCAGGTCGGCATCCGCAAGATGATCGTCACCTCCGACGCGCTGACCGAATGGCCGGTGGTGATGGCGACCTCGATCCTGGCGATGCTGCCGCCGGTCGCGGTCGTCATCGTGATGCAGAAGCTGTTCGTGCGCGGGCTGGTGGAGACGGAGAAGTGAAGGGAGTGAGTAGCAAGTAGCGAATAGCGAATGGAAATTAAGCAAGATCGATCTACCGTATTTCTTTTCTCTACTCGCTATTCGCTATTCGCTGTCACGAAGGAAAACGGAAGCTCATGGCTAGCGTCATTCTCCGCAACGTCCGCAAGACCTATCCCGGCGGCGTCGAGGCCATCAAGGGCATCGACTTCGAGGTCGGCGACGGCCGGCTCTGCGTGCTGGTCGGCCCTTCCGGCTGCGGCAAGTCCACGCTGCTGCGCATGGTGGCGGGGCTGGAAACCATCACCTCGGGCGAGATCGAGATCGGCGGCCGCATCGTCAACGCCATCGAGCCGGCGGACCGCGACATCGCCATGGTGTTCCAGAACTACGCGCTCTATCCGCACATGAGCGTCTACAACAACATGGCCTACGGCCTGCGCAACCGCGGCATGGCCAAGCCCGAGATCGACCGGCGGGTGCGCGAGGCGGCGCGGATTCTCGAAATCGGCGCGATGCTCGACCGCAAGCCGAAGCAGCTCTCCGGTGGCCAGCGCCAGCGCGTCGCCATGGGCCGCGCCATCGTGCGGCAGCCGAAAGTGTTCCTGTTCGACGAGCCGCTGTCCAACCTCGACGCCAAGCTGCGCATCGCCATGCGCGTCGAAATCCGCAAATTGCAGCGCCGCCTCAACACCACCTCGATCTACGTCACCCACGACCAGTTGGAGGCAATGACGCTGGCCGACATTCTGGTGGTGATGAACGCTGGCGAGGTGGAACAGATTGGCAATCCGCTCGACATCTACCGAAAGCCCGCCACCACCTTCGTCGCCTCCTTCATCGGCGCGCCGCCGATGAACCTGACGCAGCTCCGGCCGGGCGAGGCCGGCATCGCGGTTCCGCCCGGAACCGCCGGCGGCATTCTCGGCGTCCGCCCCGAGGACCTGACGCTGTCCACGACCGGCACGCCGGATGGCGGGGTACGCTACGACCTCACCGTCGAGGCGATCGAGCGGGTCGGCGCCGAAACCTTCGTCTACGGCACCCGCGACCGGGCCGGCGTCACCGTCGCCAGCGATCCGGGAGAGCGGCCGCCGGGCGAGATCATCGTCCGTCTGCCGGGTCAGGCCGCGCCGGCGATCGGCGAGCGGGTCAGTGCGGTCGCCCCCCGCGACAAGCTCCACCTGTTCAGCACAGACGGCCGCAGCCGGATCGATCTGTAATTTCTTTCAAAGGGATAGGCAGCGGCAACGGGACGCTTGAACGGTCCCCGAAGATGCCCATATTGTGCAGTGACCGGAGGGCCTTGGGGCCGATCGGTTGAACCGGGCGCCGCAAGGGCCCAACCACAAAGTCGCTTCGAGAGGGCTTTGGAATGTCTCGTGTTCCTTCGTTGTCCAGTCCGTTCCTTTTGGGATTCGATGAGATCGAGCGTGCGCTTGACCGCGTCGTGAAAGGTGCCGACGGCTACCCTCCCTACAACATCGAGCGGTGCGACCGCGCCAACGGTCAGCCCGAGCGCCTGCGCATCACGCTGGCGGTGGCGGGTTTCACCCGCGACCAACTCGATGTGACCATGGAGGAAAATCAGCTCGTCATCCGCGGCCGCCAGCAGGACGACAAGACCCGGCAATACATCCATCGCGGCATCGCCGCGCGCCACTTCCAGCGCACCTTCGTGCTGGCGGAGGGGATGCTGGTGTTGGGTGCGGATTTGAAAAACGGGCTGTTGTCGATCGATCTTGCCAGGCCGGAACCTGAACGGGTCGTTAAGACAATCGCTATCAATGAGCACGAATAATAGTGAATAGGAGCGGACTCGACCGCTTGTAACTGTAGAGGAGTCGAGACCATGACCGAACCGAACAACGTTTTCACCCCGCACACCGTGACGCCCGAGGCGCTCGCCAGCCTGGGTGGCGGACATATCGCCTACGTCAAGGAAATCCGGTCCGAGGATGTGCGCGGACTGTTCCCGCAGGCGCCGGAGCTTGCGCCGGGCACCAAGCTGTTCGCGCTCCATGCCGCCGACGGCACGCCGATGATGCTGACCGATAGCCGCGAGGCGGCGATCGCCAGCGCCTGGAGCAACGAACTGCAGGCAGTCAGCGTTCACTGACGCGGGGAATCTCCAGTCTGGACTGCGCGCGCGGATGCTGAACGGCCCACCGCAGGGAACGGGTTTTGAACAGCGGCGGCGCATCGAGCGCCGCCGCTGTTGTTTGGGCGCCCCTTGACGAAGTAGAAGCGTCGCTCCCGAGAACTATGCTGTCGCGTTACCGCCTCGGCGCCTGACTGGAAACGAGACGTCATCGTCCGCGAAGGCGGACGATCCAGTACGCCATGCGACGGCGGGAAAAATTCGATCCGACATGGGATACTGGATGCTCCGCCTTCGCGGAGCATGACGATTTTTCCGTGTTGCCCTTTCGTGCAAAAAGCGGCTTTCCGGTCAGAGATTCAGGATGACACCTCGGACGGCGCAAGCGCCTCGCGAATGCGTCAGCGTCGCCGCTCCTTGCCGCACACCGCGCCCTGCGCCACCAGGTCGGCGACCTGCTGGGTGGAATAGCCGTATTCCGCCAGCACCTCCTCGGTGTGCTCGCTGAACTTCGGCGGCAGGTGGCGCAGCGTCGCCTTGGTGCGCTCGAAGCGGATCGGCGAGGCCACGCCCTTATACCAGTCCCTCCCGATGATATCGCCGCGATGCTTGACGTGCTCGCTGGCGAGCGCCTTGTCGATTCCCTGCACCGGGCCGGCGGGCAAGCCCGCCGCGAGCAGGCGGCGGCACAACGGCTCGCTGTCGTGGTCCTTGAGGATGTCCACCAGTTCGGCGCGCAGCGCCTCGCGGTTGGCGACGCGGTCGCGGTTGCGGGCGAAGCGCGGATCGGTGCCAAGCTCCGGCCGGCCGAGTTCGCGGCACAGCTTGCGGAAGGTGCCGTCGTTGCCCACCCCCATGAAGATGTTGCCGTCGCGCGCCGGAAACACCGAATAGGGCACGAGGTTGGGATGCTCGTTGCCGGTCAGCGCCGGCGGCTTGCCGGTGAAGAAATAATTGGCGGTGTGCGGGTGCATGATGGCGAGGCCGGTCTCGAACAGCGTGGTTTCGAGAAACTGGCCCTTGCCCGACTTCGCCCGCTCGTTGAGCGCCATCAGGATGCCGACGGTGGCGTAGAGGCCGGTGGTGATGTCCACCAGCGCGACGCCGATGCGGGTCGGGCCGCTCGAGGGCGAGCCGGTGGCGGCCATCATGCCGGTCATGCTCTGGATGATGGCGTCGTAGCCGGGATGGCCGCCGTGGGGGCCGTCGGCGCCGAAGCCGGAAATCCGGCAATGGATCAGGCGCGGGAATTTCTCGCGCAGCACATCCTTGCCGATCCCCCATTTGTCGAGCGTGCCGGGCTTGAAGTTCTCGATCAGCACGTCGGCGGTTTCCAGCATTTTCATCAGCACGGCGCGGCCGCCCTCGGAGGCGAGGTCGAGACCGATCGCGCGCTTGTTGCGGTTGGTGCCGATGAAATAGGCCGCGTCATCCTCGTGGAACGGAGGGCCCCAGTCACGCGTCTCGTCGCCGGCCGGCGGCTCCACCTTGACGATGTCGGCGCCGTGATCGGCGAGGATCTGCGTGCAGTAGGGGCCGCCGAGCACGCGCGATAGATCGATCACGCGCAGGCCGGCGATGGCCTCCTGTCCGGGGATCGGGGTCGGTTCAGTGATCATGGGGCGTTTCTTGTATGGCTTTGGAACAATGCGGGAGAACTAAAGCATAAGAGACGCTTTTTTGCGAATGCCCGACCGGAATGCGACTTCAGGTATTTTTCGAGATCGAGAGCTTGGTGCTTATCCGGAAAAGCACAGTACCAAGCTAGTTCCCATGGTTTGAACTTTGCGGTGTGCGAAGATTTCCCGGCGTTGTGGTCAGCCAAGCGCTGTTTCAAGTCAGAAGTTGCACCGGTGTATTCTTGGCCAGGTGCGCCCCTGCTGCGGATGATATAGACGTACCACATTACACGCTTCCCTTCGGCACCGTGGCTGCGCCGCGCGTAGCCGCAAGACCGGGGATATTTCGCACCAGCGGTGAGAATGCCACATCGGGAAGCTTCAGTCCGTCTTCGCCCTTCGGGCTACGCCGGACACGCTTCGCCTTCGGCTACGTGGCTGCGCCACGCGTAGCCGAAGGCGAAGCGTGGTGGAGCCAGGCGGGATCGAACCGCCGACCTCTTGCATGCCATGCAAGCGCTCTCCCAGCTGAGCTATGGCCCCTTCACCGATCGCGCGTCCTGGGTAATTCCATCCGACGCGCGGCGCGCAACCCTGACCACAGATCAGGGCCGATCTCAAGTCCCTTTTATCGGGTCAGCTTTCCTCGTCGTCGGAGACGTCGCCGATGATGTCGGTGACGTCCTCGTCGCCTTCCTCCTCATCCGCGATGAAGGTCGAATCGTCGTCGTCATCGTCGTCGAGCGTATCGTCGACCTCGATATCGTCCTCCGATTCGGGGGTGACCGCCTTGACCTTGCCGGTGCTTTCCTCGGCGTCGGCCTCCTCCAGCGAGATCATGTCCTCGGCATCGGCCGTCTCGGGCATGTCATCGGCGGTGGAGCGCGACGCGGCGTCCGGGCGGGCGCGTGGCGGAGCGACCGGGGCGATCGGCACGACCTCGCCGGTATAGGGCGAAATCACAGGATTCTTGTTCAGATCGTAGAACTTCTTGCCCGTGGTCGGGCAGATACGTTTGGTTCCAAGGTCGGATTTGGCCACTTGTCAATCCTGGGGACTTCTGAAAGCGGTGCATCACTTGGCTAGTTGTCGGGGCGCTGTCAATAGCCTTGCGCGCGATCAGGCGGGGCGCGCGGCGGCGGCGTGACGCGGCCGAAACGGTGTGTTACCAGCCCGGCCGGATAAAGGATTGCGATCGTGACTCATTCCAGCCAGCTCTCGCCGCTCCGGGCCGCCGCAAGCTCGCCGTTGACCGGGCGGGTTCGGGTCGGCGGCGACAAATCGACCTCGCACCGCGCGCTGATCCTCGGGGCGCTGGCGGTGGGCGAGACCCGGATCACCGGCCTGTTGGAGAGCGAGGACGTGCTCAACACCGCCAAGGCGATGCGCGCGCTCGGCGCGCGGGTCGAGCGCCATGGCGACGGCACCTGGTCGGTGCAGGGCACAGGCGTCGCCGGTTTCGCGGAGCCGGCCTTTGCGCTGGATTTCGGCAATTCCGGCACCGGCTGCCGGCTGGTGATGGGCGCCGTCGCCGGCTGTCCGATCAGCGCCACCTTCGACGGCGACGCCTCGCTACGCTCGCGGCCGATGCGGCGCATCGTCGATCCGCTGGCGCTGATGGGAGCCAAGGTGACGGCCCAGAGCGAGGGCGGCCGGCTGCCGCTGACGCTGCAAGGCGCGCGCGACCCGCTGCCGATCGAATACCGCTCGCCGGTCGCCTCCGCCCAGATCAAGTCGGCGGTGCTTTTGGCCGGCCTTGCCGCGCCCGGCGTCACCACGGTGATCGAGCCAGCCTGGAGCCGCGACCACACCGAACTGATGCTCAAGCATTTCGGGGCGAACGTCGTATCGGTGCCGGACGGCGCTGAGGGTCGCAAGATTTCGCTGACCGGGCAGCCGGAACTGCACGGCGCTGCGGTGGCGGTGCCGGCCGATCCGTCCTCGGCGGCGTTCCCGCTGGTCGCGGCGCTGATCGTGCCGGGATCCGATGTCACGCTCGACGATGTGATGACCAATCCGCTGCGCACCGGCCTGTTCACGACTTTGCGTGAAATGGGCGCGTCGATCGAGGAGAGCGGCGCGCGCGCCGACGCCGGCGAGCCGATGGCGCAACTGCGGGTGCGGGCCTCGAAGCTGCGCGGCGTCGAGGTGCCGGCTTCGCGCGCACCGTCGATGATCGACGAATATCTGGTGCTGGCGGTCGCCGCGGCCTTCGCCGAGGGCCCGACCGTCATGCGCGGCCTGCACGAATTGCGGGTCAAGGAATCCGACCGGCTGGAGGCCACCGCCGCCATGCTGCGGGTCAATGGCGTCGCGGTTACGATCGAGGGCGACGACATGATTGTCGAGGGCAAGGGCCATGTGCCGGGCGGCGGCGTGGTCGCCACCCACATGGATCACCGCATCGCCATGTCGGCGCTGGTGATGGGCTGCGCGGCCGACAAGCCGGTGGCGGTGGACGATACCGCCTTTATCGCCACCAGCTTCCCGGACTTCATCCCGATGATGCAAAGGCTGGGAGCAGACTTCGCATGATCATCGCCATCGACGGCCCGGCGGCTTCCGGAAAAGGCACGCTCGGCAAGCGGCTTGCCGCCCACTACCATTTCCGCCATCTCGACACCGGGGTGATCTACCGCGCCGTCGCCAAGGCGCTGCTGGATGCCGGGGCCGATCTCGCCGACGAGGCGGCCGCGGTCGCCGCCGCCATGGAACTCGACCCCGAGAAGTTCGGCGACCCGGTGCTGAAGACGCAAGCCGTGGGCGACGCCGCCTCCGTGATCTCCGCCTATCCGCGGGTGCGCGAGGCGCTGGTCACCTTCCAGCGCCAGTTCGCGGCGGAACCGCCCGGCGCGGTCCTCGACGGCCGCGACATCGGCACCGTGATCTGCCCGGACGCCGACGTGAAGATCTTCGTCGTCGCCGCGCCCGAGGTGCGGGCCCGCCGCCGCACCCTGGAGGCGCGGGCGCGCGGCGAGGCCGCCGACGAGGCGCTGGTGCTGGCAGACATCCTCAGGCGCGACGAACGGGACAAGAACCGCCCCGTCGCGCCGCTGAAACCCGCACCGGATGCGCACTTGCTCGATAATTCGCATTTGGATATAGAAGGCGGCGTCCGGGCTGCCATCGCGATTGTCGAGGCTGTCCGAGCGGGCCGGCAAAGGGTTTGAGCCCCTGCCGTTTTGGAGGATCGCCCCGCTCGGCCTTGCAACCGATGGCCTGAGGAATTGACTTGAGGAGCGCGCAAGCGTCCTTGTTTGATCCGCTCAGGTTCCGGGCATAAGCGACGCGTCTGCTTTCCTGCTCTTTTTTCGCGGGACTCAAGACGCCCTCAGAATTGCATCGATACCGTATCGATCGTGCAGGCACAGGCCGGCCCGTGATCGTCATGTCCCGTGAGCGGGAGGGCGTCGCGGTCGTCAAGGGTTGCGGACCCTTGGCCCTTCACGCGCGATACGCCCTTCAACCCGAACGGCCGGCACATCCCGCACTGGAGAACAAATGGCTTCGACTGATACTTACACCCCATCCCGCGAAGATTTCGCCGCGATGCTCGACGAGTCCTTCGCCGGCGGCAATTTGCAGGAAAGCTCCGTCGTCAAGGGCAAGGTTGTCGCGATCGAGAAGGACATGGCCGTCATCGACGTCGGCCTCAAGACCGAAGGCCGCGTGGCGCTGCGCGAATTTGCCGGGCCCGGCCGCGAGTCCACCCTGAAGGTCGGCGACGAGGTCGAGGTGTTCCTCGACCGCATCGAGAACGCGCTGGGCGAAGCCGTGCTGTCGCGAGACAAGGCGCGCCGCGAGGAAAGCTGGGGCAAGCTGGAGAAGGCGTTCCAGAATAACGAAAAGGTCACCGGCGTCATCTTCAATCAGGTCAAGGGCGGCTTCACGGTCGATCTCGACGGCGCGGTCGCCTTCCTGCCGCGCTCGCAGGTCGATATCCGCCCGATCCGCGACGTCGCGCCGCTGATGAACAATTCGCAGCCGTTCCAGATCCTCAAGATGGATCGCCGCCGCGGCAACATCGTGGTGTCGCGTCGCACTGTGCTCGAAGAGACCCGCGCCGAGCAGCGTCAGGAACTGGTGCAGAACCTCGAAGAAGGTCAGGTGATCGACGGCGTCGTCAAGAACATCACCGATTACGGCGCGTTCGTCGATCTCGGCGGCATCGACGGCCTGCTGCATGTCACCGACATCGCGTGGCGCCGCGTCAACCATCCGACCGAGGTTCTGACCATCGGCCAGACCGTCAAGGTCAAGATCATCAAGATCAACCACGAGACGCACCGCATCTCGCTCGGCATGAAGCAGTTGCTGGACGATCCGTGGCAGGGCATCGAAGCGAAGTATCCGCTCGGCGCCCGCTTCACCGGCCGTGTCACCAACATCACCGACTACGGCGCGTTCGTCGAGTTGGAGCCGGGCATCGAGGGCCTGATCCACGTCTCGGAGATGTCGTGGACCAAGAAGAACATGCACCCCGGCAAGATCGTCTCGACGTCGCAGGAAGTCGAGGTGCAGGTGCTGGAGGTCGATGCCGTCAAGCGCCGGATTTCGCTGGGCCTCAAGCAAACCATGCGCAATCCGTGGGAAGTGTTCGTCGAGAAGTTCCCGGTCGGCTCCACCGTCGAGGGCGAAGTCAAGAACAAGACCGAGTTCGGCCTGTTCCTCGGCCTCGAAGGCGACGTGGACGGCATGGTGCATCTGTCCGACCTCGACTGGAAGCTACCGGGCGAGCAGGTCATCGACAACTTCAAGAAGGGCGACATGGTCAAGGCCGTCGTCCTCGATGTCGATGTCGAGAAGGAGCGCATCTCGCTCGGCATCAAGCAGCTTGAAGGCGACCCCTTCGCCGAGCCGGGCGACGTCAAGAAGGGTGCGGTCGTCACCTGCGAGGTGCTGGACGTCAAGGACGGCGGCATCGACGTGCAGATCGTCGGCACCGACTTCCAGACCTTCATCAAGCGCTCGGAGCTGGCGCGCGACCGCAACGACCAGCGCTCCGAACGCTTCGCCGTCGGCGAGAAGGTCGATGCCCGCGTCATCCAGTTCGACAAGAAGGCCCGCAAGGTGCAGGTGTCGATCAAGGCGCTGGAAGTCGCCGAGGAGAAGGAAGCCATTGCGCAATACGGCTCGTCCGATTCCGGCGCGACGCTGGGCGACATTCTCGGCACCGCGCTCAAGCAGCAGCGCGACGGCAAGTAAGCGGCAACGCCGCGCGGCGGATTTCCGCTTCGCTGCAACGATACGGAGGGCTCCGGTCTAGAACCGGAGCCCTTTTCGTTTGCGACCGGATCGGGCGCGAGACGGCAAGCGGAGAGGGCTTTTCGGAAAACCTTTCCCCCCGTTGTCGAAAATTCAAACTTTGAAGACCCGTTCGGCGTTGCGGCCCGAGGAACAGGTCGCGCGTGTCGTCGTCGAGAGCGAGATCGTCGAGACCTTCGAGCGTCTTGGCGGGCGTTATCATCGGGTAATTCGTTCCGAACAGCACTTTCCTGCGTCCATGGGCTTTCATGTATTGTACCAGTTCGGGCGGATAGCGCTTCACCGTGTAGGCCGAGGTATCGATGTAGACGTTCTCATGCTTGGTCGCGACGGCGATCATCTCCTGCGTCCACGGATAGCCGATGTGCCCGGCCACGATCACCAGTTCCGGAAATTCGAGCGCCACTTCGTCGATATAGGGAATCGGCCGTCCGGTTTCCGATGGCCGCAGCGGGCCGGTATGGCCGACCTGCGTGCAGAACGGCACGCCGAGTTCGATGCACTCGGCGAACAGCGGATAACAACGCCTGTCGGTGGGCGGCAAATTCCAGAGCCATGGCACGATACGCAGCGCCTTGAAGCCGAGTTGCCGGATCGCGCGCCGCAGTTCGCGTACCGCTTCCATCGGTTGAAAAAGATTCGCGCCCGCGACACCGACGATGCGGCCGGGATAGGCCGCCGCCACCGCCGCGACCTCGTCGTTCGAGATCATCCAGCCCTGCGGCCCGCACCATGCCGATGCCAGGCTGACCGCCACGTTGCCCTGATCCATTGCCGCGATTGTCATTTCGGGCGTGATGACGTCCGGGCGCGGCGTCTTGGCCGTCCATCGCCACAGCGAGGCGAAGATCGGATCGGCGGAATGACGCGGCGTCGGGTGCTGCATCCACGCATCGATAATCCTGGTCATGATGTTCTTTTCCTAATTAGAGTAATACTCTAGAGGAAAACTCTTGTCCCGAACGCTGCCCGTTGTCAATTTCGCCGCGCAGGCCACGGCAAGGGGGACGAGGAGCGATGACAGCAAAAGCGAGCCGGGAGCGCATTCTCGAGGCGGCGCTGGCCGAGTTCGACGAGAACGGATATGAGGCGACGACGGTCGCCATCATCTGCCGGCGCGCCGGCGTTTCGAACGGCAGCTTCTTTCACGCCTTTCCGTCGAAGGAAGCGGCGGCCGGGGCGGTCTTTCTGGCCGCGCTCGACGCCTATCACGAGGCGCTGGCCGCGGCCGTGACGCGCGGCACCCCGGCCGGCGAGGGCGTCGCGGCGCTGGTGGCGGCGCATGTGCATTGGGTGATGGCGCATCGTTCGCGCGCGCGCTTCATGTTCCTGCACGGCTCGACCGCCAACGCTGCGGCGATTCGCGACGAGCAGGCGTCCGCCAATGCGCGCTTTCGCAAACAGCTCTCCGGCTGGTACGAACCGCATATCGAACGCGGCGCATTTCTCGCCGATGCGCCCGAGATCCTCGTCAGCCAGATCATCGGACCGGCGCAGATGTTCTGCCGCGCATGGCTGTCCGGCCGGAGCCGGGAGAAGCCGGATGCGCACCTTCCCGCCCTGATCGCATGCGCCGTTCGCGCGCTCGTGCCTCTCGATGAAGCCGCGAATGCCGGCAGAAGCCGCGCGTTGCGCGGCAAGACCTGAACCGGCCGTTTCGGGAGGGCCTGCCCTCTTCCTTCAAATTGCTGCGCAATTGATATATTGCGGTTGCGAGCGGTTAAGGCTGCCGCGATAGGCCGTCTGCGGGCGCAAGACCAAGGAGCATTCCATGTCGTTCGAATCCGATGTGATCGTCGATCGCCGGCGCCTGCGCCGCAAGCTGACGTTCTGGCGCGTCACGGCCATCGCAGTGGCGATCCTGGCCGTTGTCGGGGCGGGGCTTCTGGCCTCGCCGGCGGGGCGTTCGGCGCTGTCGCGCTCGGGCTCGATCGCACGGGTCAATATCGATGGTCTGATCCGCAGCGACCAGGCGCGCGTCGAGGCGCTGGAGCGGCTGGAGAAGTCGTCGGTCGCCGCCGTCGTCGTGCATATCAACTCGCCCGGCGGCACCACCGCCGGCTCCGAGCAACTCTACGATTCGCTGACTCGGCTGAAAGCCAAAAAGCCGCTGGTGGTAGTGGTCGAGGGGCTGGCGGCGTCGGGCGGCTATATCGCCGCACTCGCCTCCGACCACATCGTGGCGCAGCAAAGCTCGCTGGTCGGCTCGATCGGCGTGCTGTTTCAGTATCCGAACGT
Source organism: Bradyrhizobiaceae bacterium (assembly GCA_044463945.1). GTDB lineage: Bacteria > Pseudomonadota > Alphaproteobacteria > Rhizobiales > Xanthobacteraceae > 62-47. The sequence continues at coordinate 36,909 of JBIQLW010000011.1, forward strand.
CACCGAACTCTTGAAGACCGTCGGCGTGCAGGTGGAATCGGTGAAGTCCTCGCCGCTGAAAGCCGCGCCGAGCGGCTACGAGCCCACCAGCCCCGAGGCGCGCGCAGCCCTCGACGCGCTGGTGAAGGATTCCTACGCCTGGTTTCGCGATCTGGTGCGGAACCGCCGCGCCATGAATGACGCCCAGCTTGAGAAGGTGGCCGACGGCCGCGTCTTCACCGGACGGCAGGCGGTCGGCCTCAAGCTGATCGATCAACTCGGCGACGAGAAGACCGCGGTCGCCTGGCTGGTCGCCGAAAAGAAGGTCAAGCCCGATCTGCCGGTGCGCGACTACAAGCTGTCGCCGCGCTTCGGCGACCTCACATTCCTGCGCGCGGCGGCCTCGATGACGTTGCACGCCCTCGGCCTTGAGGGCCTGGCGCGCCGCATCGAGCAGAGCGGCGTGGCGCAGGCGGTGGACCGGCTGACGCTGGACGGCATGATCGCGCTGTGGCAACCCGCGGCCTCGGAGTAAGGCCGCGGCGGCCTCAGTGCTGAATGATATGAATCGCATTTCAGCGGGAACGCGGCGTGCGCTGGCAGGCCGCACCAGCCGGACTTGCTTGCCGAGGGCCGATTTGCGAAGGTCGGGTAACCAATTAGCCGCTTGACAGTCCGCGACTTTTTCAAGGAAATGTCGCCTGCACGCCACGGGTCCCCATTTCGATGATCAAATCCGAACTCGTTCAGCGCATCGCCGAGCACAATCCGCACCTGTATCAGCGCGATGTCGAGAAGATCGTCAACGCCATCCTCGACGAGATCGTGGCGGCGCTGGCGCGCGGCGATCGTGTCGAGTTGCGCGGATTCGGCGCGTTTTCCGTCAAGCATCGTCCCGCCCGCGCCGGGCGCAATCCGCGCACCGGCGCGCATGTGCCGGTGGAGCAGAAAAGCGTGCCGTTCTTCAAGACCGGCAAGGAAATGCGCGAGCGGCTCAACCGCGACATGCCAGCCGCCGAGGCCGCCCAGTCTGGCGTCTAGAGTCTTTTTTGACGCGTTTTCTTCATGCGAACCACTTCGCTCGAAAACGCTATAGTGCGGTGGTTCAGAAGTTCGCTTCATTTTCCCGGCGAGCCCCCCGAGCAAGTGTTTTGAACCTGAACCACACCAGAGTTTCATGGTTGGTAGCGTGGCGGGTTTAACAGCCGTCTCGGTATTGCGAGAGAAGCGATGCGCAAGTTTTTCACCGCGCTGGTGCTGATTCCGCTTGGCGCCATCTTCCTGATCTTCGCCGTCGCCAACCGGCGGATGGTCACGGTGTCGTTCGATCCGTTCAACGCCGCCGATCCGTCGGTCGGGGTCACGCTGCCGCTGTTCATGGTCATCATCGTGGTGGCGATTCTCGGGGTTCTGGCCGGCAGCTTCGCCACCTGGATGCGGCAGCGGCACTGGCGTCGCGCCGCGCGCCAGCACGAGGCCGAGGCGCGCGAGGCGCAGGCGCAGCTCGCGCAGTTGCAGGCAGCCGCCGCGCCGCCGCGGCAACCCGCGAACAGCCCGGCGCTGCTGCCCGATTTCACCGGAACCGTGATCGGCGCACGCGACAAGCACGGCGCGACGTTGTAGAACCCACGCGGCCGGCGGCACGGCGGGAGGCGACGCAAGCACCCGCGTCACCGCGGCCGCCATCCATGGAAGCCTTGAACTGCGAGCCGATCCGCCAGATGTCCCTGACCGTCAAAATCTGTGGCCTGTCCACGCCCGAGACGCTCGCGGCGGCGCTGGATGGTGGCGCCGATATGGTGGGATTCGTGTTCTTCCCGGCCTCGCCGCGCCATGTTGATCCCGGCTCGGCGGAGCGGCTCGGCCGGCAGGTCGGGGGCCGGGCGCTGAGGGTGGCGCTGTCGGTCGATGCCGACGACGCGCTGCTCGCCGGCGTGGTCGCGGCGCTGCGGCCGGACATCCTGCAACTGCACGGCCGCGAGAGCCCGGCGCGCCTGCGCGACATCAAGCGCAGGTTCGGGCTGCCGGTGATGAAGGCACTGCCGGTCGGCAGCGCCGCCGATCTCGCGGGAGTGCCGGATTATGCGGCGGTGGCCGACCGCATTCTGTTCGACGCCCGCGCGCCGAAGGACGCGACGCGGCCGGGCGGCCTTGGCGCGGCGTTCGACTGGCGGTTGCTGCAAGGCCTCGAACTGCCGATCCCGTTCATGGTGTCCGGCGGACTCGATGCCGGCAATGTCGCGGAAGCCGTACGCATCACCCGCCCCAGTGGTGTCGATGTGTCGTCGGGCGTCGAGCGCGAGAGCGGCGTCAAGGACCCCGACATGATCCGCGATTTCATCCGCGCCGCGCGCGCGACCGCATCCCCTTCACCTCTCCCCGCTCACGGGCAGAGGTCGCCAGCGCGTAGCGCGTGACCGCGAGACTCGGTGACATGACGAACGTATCTCTTCCCAATTCCTTCCGCTCCGGCCCCGACCAGCGCGGACATTTCGGCACCTTCGGCGGACGCTTCGTCGCCGAGACGCTGATGCCGCTGATCCTCGATCTCGAAAAAGCCTATGCCGAGGCCAAGGCCGATCCCGCCTTCCAGCGCGAGATGAACGGCTATCTGAAAGACTATGTCGGCCGGCCGTCGCCGCTGTATTTCGCCGAGCGCCTGACCGAGCATCTGGGCGGCGCGAAGATTTATCTGAAGCGCGAGGAGCTGAACCACACCGGCTCCCACAAGGTCAACAACGTGCTCGGCCAGATCATGGTGGCGCGCCGCATGGGCAAGAAGCGCATCATCGCCGAGACCGGCGCAGGCCAGCACGGCGTGGCGACGGCAACGCTGTGCGCGCGCTTCGGGCTCGACTGCGTGGTCTACATGGGCGCGGTGGACGTGGCGCGGCAGGAGCCCAACGTCATCCGCATGGAAATGCTGGGCGCGAAGGTGGTGCCGGTGCGGTCCGGCACCCGCACGCTCAAGGACGCCATGAACGAGGCGCTGCGCGACTGGGTCACCAACGTCCACGACACGTTCTACTGCATCGGCACGGTGGCGGGACCGCATCCCTATCCGATGATGGTGCGCGACTTCCAGTCGGTCATCGGCCATGAGACGCGCGCGCAGATGATGGAAGCCGAAGGCCGACTGCCGGATTCGCTGATCGCCTGCATCGGCGGCGGCTCCAACGCCATGGGCCTGTTCCATCCGTTCCTCGACGAGCCCTCCGTCGAGATCTTCGGCGTCGAGGCGGCGGGCCACGGGCTCGACAAATTGCACGCGGCATCGCTGACCGGCGGGCGGCCCGGCGTGCTGCATGGCAACCGCACTTATCTTCTGATGAACGAGGACGGCCAGATTCAGGACGCGCATTCGATCTCGGCGGGCCTCGACTATCCCGGCATCGGGCCGGAACATTCGTGGCTGCACGAAATCGGCCGCGTGACGTATCTCTCCGCGACCGACGAGGAGGCGCTGGCGGCGTTCCAACTCTTGTCGCGGCTGGAAGGCATCATCCCGGCGCTGGAATCGGCGCACGCCATCGCCCGCGTGATCGAACTCGCGCCGCAACGGCCAAAGGATCACCTGATGGTGGTCAACCTCTCCGGCCGCGGCGACAAGGACGTGCCGCAAGTCGGTGACATTCTGAAGGGCAGGAAGACGACGTGACCACCCGCATCGACACACGCTTCGCTGAGTTGCGCAAGCAGGGCCGCGCCGCTTTCGTCACCTTCCTGATGGCTGGCGATCCCGATCCGGACACCTCGCTCGCGATCATCAAGGCGTTGCCGCAGTCGGGCGCCGACATCATCGAGATCGGAATGCCGTTCACCGATCCGATGGCCGACGGACCGGCGATTCAGGCTGCGGGCCAGCGCGCGCTGAAGGCCGGCATGACGCTGAAGAAAACGCTCGATCTGGTGCGCGCCTTCCGCAAAGACGATAACGCTACGCCGATCGTGCTGATGGGTTACTACAACCCGATCTACATCCACGGCGTCGATCGCTTTCTCGCTGATGCCAAAGCGGCCGGCGTCGATGGCCTCATCATCGTCGATCTGCCACCGGAAGAAGACGAGGAACTGTGCCTGCCGGCGATGCAGGCCGGCCTCAATTTCATCCGCCTGGCGACGCCGACCACCGACGACCGGCGGCTGCCCGCCGTGCTCGCGAACACCTCCGGCTTCGTTTATTACGTCTCGATCACCGGCATCACCGGCGCGGCCGCCGCCGACGCCACGCGGGTCACCGCAGCGGTGGCGCGGATCAAGCGGCACACCGCTTTGCCGGTTTGCGTCGGCTTCGGCATCCGCACGCCGCAGGCCGCGCGCGACATCGCCCGCGCGGCGGACGGCGCGGTCGTCGGCACCGCGCTGGTGGAGGCGCTGGCAAACAGCCTCGGCGCCGAGGGGCGCGCCACCCCCGGCACGGTCGGGGCGGTGGCGGACCTCGCTGCTAGCCTTGCCCAAGGCGTGCGCGGCGCGATGGAAGCCGCCGGATAGGCCGGCCATCAAATCAAGGGCATCGCGGGGAATGAGGTTTTCGCGCGGGTTGTCGGCGGCCGGCCCGACAGCCATATTGAGGCGAACGAGACGGAGCAGAGCATGAACTGGTTGACCAACGTCGTCCGGCCGAAGATCCGCAGTTTCCTGAAGCGCGATACGCCGGAGAATCTGTGGATCAAGTGCCCGGATTCCGGGCAACTGGTGTTCTACAAGGACGTCGAGGCCAACCAGTTCGTCATTCCCGGCTCCAACTACCACATGCGCATGGGCGCGGTGGCGCGGATGAAATCGATCTTCGACAACGAGACGTGGTACGACGTCGCGCTGCCGGAGGTCGCCGCCGATCCGCTGAAATTCCGCGACGAGCGCCGCTACGTCGATCGCATCAAGGACGCCCGCGCCAAGACCGGCCTGCACGACTCGGTGAAGGTCGGCTTCGGCAAGCTGGAAGGCCAGGGCGTCGTCGTCATCGTGCAGGACTTCGATTTCATGGGCGGCTCGCTCGGCATGGCGGCGGGCGAGGCGATCATTCGCGGTTTCGAACTGGCGATCGAGAAGAAGTCGCCGTGCATCGTGTTCGCGGCCTCGGGCGGCGCACGGATGCAGGAGGGCATCCTGTCGCTGATGCAACTGCCGCGCACCACGGTCGCGGTCGAGATGCTGCGCGAGGCGGGGCTGCCCTACATCGTGGTGCTGACCAACCCGACCACCGGCGGCGTCACCGCGTCCTATGCGATGCTGGGCGATATTCATATCGCCGAGCCCGGCGCGCTGATCGGCTTTGCCGGCGCGCGCGTGATCGAGCAGACAATCCGCGAGAAGCTGCCGGAAGGTTTCCAGCGCGCCGAGTATCTGAAAGACCACGGCATGGTGGACATGGTGGTGCATCGCCACGAGTTGCGGCCGACGCTGGCGCGGCTGTGCCGGCTGTTGATGCGCGCGCCCGCTGTCGAAGTCATCGCCGCACCGAAAGCCGCGCCGATTGCAGTCGATACGCCGGCCGATGTCGCCGACGAAGGCGCGGCCACCCCGGCCGCCGCGCCGCCGCAGGCGTGAGCGCGCCGCATCGTGTCGCGGCCGTCGCTCGATGATCTGCTGGCGCGGCTGACGCGGCTGCACCCTCGTCGAATCGACCTGACGCTGGAGCGGGTGCAGCGGTTCTTGGCGGCGCTTGATCATCCTGAGCGCAACCTCGCGCCGGTGATTCACGTCGCCGGCACCAACGGCAAGGGCTCGACGATAGCGTTCCTGCGCGCGATCCTGGAAGCGGCGGGGTTGCGCGTTCACGTCTATACGTCGCCGTGGCTGGTGCGGATCAACGAAAGCGTGCGGCTCGGCGGCGTGCCCGTCACCGACGACCAACTGTGTGATGCGCTGCTCGAATGCGAGCGCGTCAATGCCGGCGCGCCGATCACCCGCTTCGAGATCGAGACGGTCGCGGCGCTGATGCTGTTCGCGCGGCATCCGGCCGACGCGGTGCTGCTGGAAACCGGCCTCGGCGGCCGGCTCGATGCCACCAATGTCGTTGAGACGCCCGCCGCTTGCGTGCTGACGCCGATCGGCATGGATCACATGGAGTTCCTCGGGCCGACGCTTGAGGCGATCGCGATCGAGAAGGCCGGCATCATCAGGCGCGGCGTACCGGTGATTTCCGCCGCGCAGGCGGCGGAGGCGATGGCGGCGATCGAGTCGCAGGCGCGGCGCCAGCGCGCGCCGCTGCACGTCGCCGGCGAAAGCTGGCACGTCGGCATCGAGAGCGGTCGCCTGGTCTATCAGGACGAGCGCGGCCTGCTCGATCTCGCCGCGCCCCGCCTGTTCGGACGGCATCAGGTGGACAATGCCGGGCTTGCCATCGCCACGCTACGCGCGTGCAAAGCGTTTCGCATCGGTCACGCCGCATTCGAGCGCGGCGTCGCGGCGGCGCAATGGCCGGGGCGGATGCAGCGCCTCACCGCCGGGCCGCTGGTGGCGCAGGCCCCGGACGAGGCCGAGGTCTGGCTCGACGGCGGCCACAACGCCGACGGCGGCCGCGTCGTCGCCGCCGCGATCGGCGACCTTGAGGAACGGGTGTCGCGACCGCTGGTGCTGATCGTCGGCATGATGGGCAACAAGGACGCCGATGCGTTTCTCGCCAACTTCGCCGGGCTGACGCGCCACATCATCGCGGTGCCGATTCCCGGCCGCGACGGCGCGATGCCGGCCACGCAGCTTGCGGAAGCCGTGCGCCGGATCGGGATGCGCAATGAGACCGCACCAAGCGTTGCCGAGGCATTGTCGTCGCTGACGCGGCTCGCTTATGACGTGCCGCCGCGCATTCTCATCACTGGCTCGCTCTATCTCGCGGGCCACGTGCTCAAGGAGAACGGCACGGCGGTGACGTGACGGCGCGCGAAATCAAGGCGGCCAACAAAAAAGACCGGCGACGATCGCCGGCCTTTTGCATCACGATGGCTGCGCCGGACTCACACCGACGTCGAGATCCACTGTTGCAGCTTCTGCTTCGGCGCGGCGCCGACCTGACGCGAGGCCATCTCGCCACCCTTGAAGATCATCAGGGTCGGGATCGACATCACGCCGTACTTCGACGCCGTCTGCGGGCTCTCGTCGACGTTGAGCTTGACGATCTTGACCTTGTCGCCCATGGCGCCCGCGATCTCGTCCAGCGCCGGCGCGATCATGCGGCACGGGCCGCACCATTCCGCCCAGAAATCGACGACGACAGGCCCCTCGGCCTTGAGCACTTGCGCCTCGAAATCGGCGTCGGAAACCTTGCCTACGGCGGCCATCACATACCTCGTTTTGATCTTTGAAGGCGGCGGCGCGGGAATCGCGCCTCATATCCGGCGGTGAAGGTAAGAAGGCGGCTGGCCCCGGTCAAGGCTTGGGCCAGAACTTGGGCGTGCCGTCATGCCAGTTCAGCGTCCAGCGCAGACGGCGAAAGTTCCATTATCTCAAGCGTTTCAGTCCACAGCAACGCGGCGCGGATGGTGTGGGCGGGGTAGAGAGCGGCGAGCACGGCACGATAGAGCGCGAGCTGCCGCACATAGGCGGACGCGTCGGCAGCACGCGACGGCGGCGCATGGTCGGTCTTGTAATCGACGATCAGCACGGTGTCCTTGTTGACCACGAGGCGGTCGATCTGGCCCGACACCAGAACCCGCGTGCCGGCGGCGCGTGCAAGCCGGCCGACGATCGGCACTTCGGCGCGGCTGCCCGGCGCAAACACCATGGCGAAGCGTGGATCGGCAAGCAGCGCTTCGACCTGCACGACAAGCGCCTCGCGCTCGTCGTCGCGCCAATTCGCGGCCGCGCGGGCGAGATAGCGCCGCGCCGCCTCCCCTCGCCGCTCCGGCGCAAGCTCAGGCAGGAATTGCAGCAGCCGGTGCGCCAGCCTACCGCGCTGCAGGGCGCGCCCACGCGCCTGCGCTGACTCGCCACTGCGAAAGCGGTGGGCGTTGTCGTCGCCAGCGTCCGATGGCCGCACCACGATATCACCGCGTGGGTGAGGCGGCGCGGGCGCGTTGAGCCATGGCGGCAGCGCGAAGTGAGTAATCGCCGCCTGCTCGGCCTGCGGCGGTTGCAGCGATAGCGTGTCTCCCGCGCGGCTGTAGCGTTTCACCGGACCGAACGCGGTTGCGATCTCCGTGCATTGCAGGTCGGATGCGGCGAGGCCCTTGGCGATCAGGTCGTACCAGGAGTTTTCGCGCACCGTGTTGCGGTTGCCGGGCTGGCAGCCGCCGACGATCAGCCGGTCGGCGGCGCGGGTCATCGCCACGTAGAGCAGGCGGCGATATTCGTCCTCGGTCTCGCTCAGCATTGTCGCGCGAGCCGCCGCCACGGCCGCCGGATCATCGGCCTTGCTGCCGGCCCAGACGTTGACGCACGGCGCATAAGGCGCGGCATTGCCCTGCGGCACGCGGATCAGGCGCAGCCGCTGCGTATCGGCGGGCGAAGTGGTGGTATCGACCATAAACACCACGGCGGCTTCCAGCCCCTTCGCGCCATGCACCGTCATCACCCGCACCTCGTCGCGGCCGATCTCCATGTCGCGCTTGATGTCGGTGTCGGCGGCGCGCAGCCACGCCATGAAGCCTTGCAGCAAGGCCGGCGCCTTGCGCTCATAGGTCAGGGCCAGTTCAAGAAACTCGTCGAGCGCGTCGTTAGCTTCCGGCCCGAGCCGCTTGAGGATGCGCGCGCGGCCACCGTCACCGCCGAGCAGCCACGCATAGAAGGCGAACGGCGTTTCAGTCAGCGCGCGGCGCTCGCACGCAGCGAGGCGGTCGTGTGCGGTTTTGAGTTTTGCATCGGAGGCAGCTTGCTGCGCCAGTGCTTCGCGCAACGATCCGCGCCGCTTCGGCGCAATCCGCAGCAGGTCGTCGTCGTCGAGGCCGAACAGCGGGCTTTTCAGCGCCACCGCCAGCGCCAGATCGTCGCGCGGCAACAGCAGCGCGTCGGCGAGACTCATCAGATCGATCACCGCGATATGCTCGGTGAGCTTGAGGCGGTCGGCGCCGGCAACCGGGATGCCGGCATATTTCAGCGCCTGGATCACCGCGTTGAAAGTCGTCTCGCGCCGCCGCACCAGCACCAGGATATCGCCGTAGCGTAGCGGCCGCCGGGCGTTGGCCGGGCCGGTCATCGTGCCATCGCCGATCAGCGCCGAGATTTCCGCCTGCACGCGGCGGGCGAGCTTCACCTGCGGGCTGGTTTCCGACACCGCGTCGAACGGCGCCTGCCAGCCTTCGAGGTCGGGCCGCGCGTCCGGCGTCTCCAGCTCCCACAGGTCGATCAGGCTCGGCGCGGCGTCGCCGAGCGCCAGATGCGGCGGCATTCCATCGGTGTCGGTGGTGATGCTCCTGTAAATCTCCGGCAGGCGGAACGCGCTGGTCACCGCGCGCAGCACGCTGTCGCCGGAGCGGAACGAATAGGTGAACGATACCGGCGTGAAACGCAGTCCGGCCTGCTCGAACCGAATCCTCAGGTCGCGGCGGCGGTGATCGAATTCACGCGGCGCCGCGCCCTGAAACGAGAAGATCGACTGCTTCTCGTCACCCACTGCGAAGATAGTGCGCCTGACGCCGTCGCGCGCCCCTTCCCCCGTGGTGAATTCGGCGATGATGCGGTCGATGATATCCCATTGCCGCGGGCTGGTGTCCTGCGCCTCGTCGATCAACACGTGGTCGACGCCACGGTCGAGCTTGTAATGCACCCAGCTCGACGACACGCTGGCAAGCATCGCCAATGTCTTGTCGATCAGGTCGTCGTAGTCGAGCAGGCCGCGCTGCTGCTTCTCGGCGCGGTAGTTGGCCGCCACCGCGCCAGCGATGGCGAGCAGCGCCTCGGTGCGGTCGCGCTGGATGACCGCGCGGCGCTTTTCCAGAAGATGCGCGAGACGCGCGGCTTCGTCGGACAACGTTTGCGCAAGATCGGGCTGGGCATCGCCAAGTTTCCTGGTGAGAAGCGATTTGCGTGGTTCCTGACTTTGCGTGAGGAAGACGCTGAAATAGGTTTCCAGTTGCGCATCGCCGCCGAGATTGAAGGCGGTCAGCAGGCGGTTGGCCTGATCGTGATCGGTCTTGCTGCCGGTCATGAAGATCGCGGCGGCTTCCTTCCACCGCGCGCGCGGCAGATGCGGGCCTTCCACGATCTCTTGCTCGACGGCGGCGAGCGTGTCGCCCGGCGTGACACCGAGCGCGCGGGCAAGCTGCGTGCGCGCCACCTCGATGCCGCCTTCCTGGTTCGCCCACGCCAGAAAGTGCTCGCGGCTGAGGCACGCCTCGCGCACCACCTCCTTGAAAGTGACGTCGGCGGCGTAAGCCATCGCCACGTCGAGGGCGCGGCCGAGCGCGCTGTCCGGCGCGTGCGCCGCCTCCAGCAACACCGCGAGATTGGCGCGCTCCATCATCGCGGTCTGGTCGCGGTCGTCGAGCACGGTGAAGCGCGCCGGCGCGTTGGCCTCGAACGGAAACTGCTGCAACAGCCGCGTGCAGAGCGCGTGGATGGTCTGCACCTTCAGTCCGCCCGGCGTCTCCAGGGCGCAGGCGAACAGTTCGCGCGCCCGCCGCCGCCTGTTCTCGTCCGGCATCGGCGCGCCGGTGGCGACGATGGCGGCGTCAAGCGCCGCGTCGTCGAGCGTCACCCAGCGGCCCAGCGTCTCGAACACGCGCTGCGCCATGTTGGCGGCGGCGGCCTTGGTGAAGGTGATGCAGAGAATCCGTTCCGGCGGCACACCGTCGAGCAGCAGCCGGATCACCCGATGCACCAGCACGTGGGTCTTGCCGGCGCCGGCGTTGGCGGCGACGAACGCCGAGGTCGCGGGGTCGGAGGCCATGGCCTGCGCTTCACGCACCGCGAGCGGAATGTTGAGACGCGGGCCGCTCATTCCGCGCCTCCGCTGTCGCTGCCGCCGCCCGCCGACCATTCCTTGATGCGCGCGAGATCGTCATAAACGCCGTAGCGGTTGCTCCACATCGACAGATTGAGCGAGGTGTAGCCTTGCACCTCGTCGTCGAAGCGGCGGATCAGCGCTTCGAGTTTGCGCAGCGCCTCGTCGGCGCCGTCGTCCGGCCATTGCGGCGGATCGGTGCGGTTGACCTTCAATTCCACCGGCTTCTCCTCGCCCGGCGGCGAGTTGCCGCTGAGCCGGACATAAAGCAGTTCGCTGACCGACGCGCCGGCGGGAATGCCGTCGAAGCCGCCCTGCCGCAGGATCGCGGCCTCCAGCGTCAGTTGCGGCGACAGCCCCATGCGCACCTGCTTGCCGGTCGGCGGATAGCCGGTCTTGTAGTCAACCAGCGCGAAGGTGCGATCAGTGCGGTGCTCGATGCGGTCGGCGCGCGCCGTCAGGGTGAAGGCGCGCTCGCCATCGAGCGCGATGTGAGTTTCGCCGCGCACCTCGGCGTCGATGCGCGCGACCTCGCCGCGCCGTTCGCGCTCCCAGCGGGCGAACCATCCGGCGATGCGCAGGAAGCGCGGCCACCACAGCGCGCGCGCTTCGGGCCGCTCCATCAGCGCGGCGAAGCGTTGCGCGCCGATGGTGCGCAGCACGGCTTCGGCGTCGTCGGGCAGCGCGTCCGCGAACTGCCGCGAAAAATCGCCAAGCGCAGCGTGGATCGCCGAGCCGCGATCCGCCGCCGTCAGCGGCATGTCCACAGGATCGAGCGGGGCGAGGCCGAGAATGCGCTTGGCAAAGATGGTGTAGGGATCGCGCAGCCAGTCCTCGATCTCGGTCACCGACATCGTCATGGGCCGCAGGTCGCGCGGCGGTTTTGGCGCGGGTTGCCCCACCGGCTTCACGGTATCGGGACGGTCGAGCGCCTCGGCGTAGCGCAGATAGCGCGCGCCGGCCTCCTTCGCGGCGGCGAAGGCGGCCGCCCCGGCGGTTGCTTCCAGCCGGTGCAGGAAGCGCGAGGCCACCGCCGGCGCGCCGCCGGCCTTCGCCGGATGGCTGAGGATCACCTCGCGGCTGCCCAGCAGTTGAGTGAAGTCGTGCGCCGACAGGCCGATGCGCCGCTCCGGCAGGTCGAGGCCGAGCTGATGGCGCATCGGTCGGCTCAACCACGGATCGACGCGCGGCATCGGCGGCCAGGTGCCTTCGATCAGCCCGCCGAGGATGACGCGGTCGTGCTCGGTCAGACGCGCTTCGAGCAGGCCGTAGATGCGCAGCGGCGCGTCGGCGTCGAGCGGCTGTCGCGCCACGCGGTCACTAAGCGCGGTTTCGAACACCTCGCAGTAGTCGCGCGGCGGCACCGGCAATCCGCTCGGCGCGGGCGCATCGTCGCCGCTGTCGCCCAACAGATCGTCGAACGCCGCGAGCAGCGCGCGGCCGTCGGCGTCGTCGAAGGCCGGCGTCGCGCCGGCGTCGTCAGTCGCAAGCCGCGTCAGCACCTCGCGGTGGCGCTGCGCCAGCACGGCAAGGTCCGGCGCGGCGGGCCCGGCAAGGCTTTCCAGTGGCGCCAGCGCCGCCGTCAGCGCAGCAATGAGGTCGGCACTGTCGTCAAGCTCCGGCTCTGGCAGCTTGGCGCGCAGTTCAGAAGCGTGGATTGTGGAGTCTTCGCCTCGGTTCCGTTTGGTCAACTCGCCGCGAAACGTCGCGAAATCGCGGGCAAGCCCGACGCTGCCGGCGGCGGGGCGGGTGCCGCGCAACAGCGCCAGCTCCAGCGTCTCGATGGCGGCGCGCCAGCCGTTCTCCGCTCGTCCCAGACGAAACAGCGGATGCTTCAACAGTGCCAGCAGCGTCGCCGGCTCCAGCCCCTCGCAGGCGGCGCACGCAATGAGGCGGGCGAAGATGCCGACCGGCGTGTCGAGCAACGGATCGCCACCGGAATCGTCGTAAGCCAGATTCCAGCGGCCGAGCGCCGCCATCACCCGCCGCGCCAGCGCGCGATCCGGCGTCACCAACGCCGCCGAAAGGTTGAGTTCGCGCGCCTCACGCATCGCCACCGCGATCGCCAGCGCCTCCATCTCCGGGTTGGGCGCTTCGATCACCGACAGGCCCTGCATAGCGTTTGCGATTCGCGGCGCGACTTCGGGGGCCGCGAGCCGCCGGTGCCATTCGCCGGTGGCGGTCGCGGGCCGCATCGCTTCCGACGCCAGCACTTCGCGGCCGTGTGATGCCGGCCCGCCGAGTTGGATCACGTCGCGGCGCTCGATGCCGAACCGCGAAAGCAGCGCGTGCAGGGCGAACTGCGGATGGTTCGACGACGGTGGCATGGTGAAGCGGCCGCTGGCGTCGCGATGGCCGCCGATGCCGTGCCAGGCAGCCTCGTCGAGGTCGGTATCGAGGCCCGGCAGCACCACCGCGCCGTGCGGCAGTCGCGCGATGGCGTGCAACAGCTTCGCCGTCGCCGGCATCGAGCCGGTGGAGCCGGCGGCGATCACCGGCCCGTCGGGATGCGCCTTCAGCCGCTCCGCCTCGGCGGCAATCAGCAGGTCGCGCCGTATCGCCGGCTCGATGCGGCCGGTTTCCTTCAGATGCGCCGGCCACGCCTCGCGCGCGATCTTCAAAAAATCCAGCGACAGTTTCCAGTATTGGTCGAGCGCATCGGGGACGAGCCCGTCGAGCGCGGCCCAATCGACGCCGCGCGTCGCCATGTCGTCCATCAGCCGCGCCAGATCGGTGGCGAGCGCCAGCGTCGTCGCCGGGCCGCCCGCCACCAGCGGCGCGTCGAGCGGACTTTGCGGCCGCAACTGTTTCGCCCACGCTCCCACCAGCCGCGCCAGCGTCAGCCGGCGCTCCAGCCCGCCGAGCGCGGGCGCCAAGTCGAACGCATCGCGGATGTCGGTGTCGGCAAAGGCAAAGTCGTCCTCGTCGATGTCGCCGAGGGTGACGATGCGCGGCAGCACGGCGGCGTCAACGGCGAGCACATCGAGGAACGCCTCGCGCGCCAGCCGTCCGGCGCGCCGCGTCGGCAGATACAGCGTCGCCTGCGCCAGCCGCGCAGGCTGCGCGCGGGCGGAAAACCCTTCGATCAGGTCGCCGTCCACCAGCGCCGCGATCAGCGTGTGCAGGAACGGCGCGGAGGCGGGAATATTGAAGACGTGCATGAGCAACCCGATTTGAGGATCAGGGTACATCATGATGAAGGCATAGTGTCGCTGATTTTACGCGCGTCATGCCCGGACTTGCCCGGGCAACCATCAATTCTCGATAACATGGTTTGCCGGGTCATAGGCGAGCGAAGCGACGCCGTTCTTCGAACGGCTATGCCCGGCAATGACAGTGATCGGCTGAAATTCAGGCCGCACTGGCGAGAAACGCCCGCTCGGCCGCCTGCACCGCGTCGGGGGTGCCGACGTGCATCCACAGGCCGTCGAGCCGCAGGCCGAACAGCCGCCCCTGTTCGCCGGCGCGGTCGAACAGTTTCGTCAGCGCGAACTCGCCACGCGGGCTGCCTGCGAAAATCGCCGACGACAGAATGGCGACGCCGGCATAGACGAACGGCACCACCTCGCGTTCCTTGCGCCGGCGCAGCGTGCCGTCCGGCAGCATGGCGTAGTCGCCGCTGCCGCTGTAGCCGACGCTGCCGGCGGTCGGCGCCATCAAGAGCAGGATATCCATCCGCGCCGGATCGAATGCGGCGGCGAGCCGCGACAGGTTCGGCTCGGCGCCGTCGATCCACAGCGTATCGGCGTTGAGATGGAAGAACGGCGCAGCGCCGAGCAGCGGCAGCGCCTTCACCACGCCGCCGCCGGTGCCGAGTACGGCGTCGCGCTCGTCGGAGATGGCGATGCGCGGCCTAGCCCGCGTGGCGACATGCTCGATGATCTGGTCCGGCAGGTAATGGACATTGACCACGGCGCTGGCGACGCCGAAGTCGGCGAGCTTGTCGAGAACATGGTCGAGCAGCGGCCGGCCGGCGACCGGCACCAGCGGCTTCGGCATCCGCTCGGTGAGCGGCCGCATCCGTGTGCCGAGCCCGGCGGCGAGCACCATGGCGGTGGTGGGGCGAGTGGGCATCCTTGAAGTTCCTTGCCGGCCGTTGCCGGCCGGCGGCGCGGGAGAATCGGTCGCGACGATCTTATCACGGCCGCCGTGCGTCGCATGATGAGACACGGTGATGACAGCGATGTGACGGCGCGGCGGTCTGGACGGCACGCGCAGCGTCAGATCTCGACGACGTGGGTCGCGGCGCTGCGCGGCTTTTTCCTCCTGTCGCCGGGCTTGAGGAAATTGACGCCGATCTGGTCGCCGTTGACCCAGGCCAGTTCGCAACGGCGATAGGCGAGGCCGGTCGAGGACAGGATGAGGAAGAACTCCTTGAGGTGCAGCCCTTCCATCGAACCCTGCACGGTCAGCTTGGCGCCGTTCTCGGAGACGTCCTCCATGGTGCAGGATCGCCGCCAGGTGCCGTCGATCCCCATCAGATGCGCGCCGAAGCCGCGCTCGAAGGTGACGCGCTCACCGCTCTGCCGCTGCTCCGCCGTCATGTCCATTCCCCACGGTCAGTTTCGCCGGCCGCGTGGGCGCGGCGCGACCCGAGATTGAGGTTCCTTCGGTCATAAACCGGGACGGCTAACAGAGGGTAAAACCGGGGGTCAGGATTGACGCGGCGGCGGGACGTGAGCGGCATACCAGTCGCGCAGCAGCGCCAGCGCCGGGTGCGCCAGCGAGCGGTTGAGATAGGCCCAGATGCGCGGCTGATGACGCAGATATTGCGGCTTGCCGTCGCGCCGGTTGAGCCGGGCGAAGGTGCCGAGCAGGCGCGTGTTGCGCTGCGCCGACATCACCGCGTAACTCTCGGCGAAGGCGGCGGCGTCGAAGCCGGGATCGGCGGCGCGGCGCGCGGCGACGTAGTGGGCGAACATCGCCAGTTCGAGCGGCTCCGGCACGTCGATGCGGGCGTCCTGCAACAGCGACACCAGGTCGTAGCTCGGCGGCCCCATCACCGTGTCCTGAAAATCGATGATGCCGACCTTGCCGATGCCGGGGCGATCCTCGAGCCAGATCATGTTGGGCGAATGGAAGTCGCGCAGCATCCAGGTTTGCGCACCGCTCTGCCGCGCCAGCACGGCGTGCCACAGCGCGAGAAATTCGTCGCGGTCGGCCGACGCGGGATCGGCGCCGCGATCCGGCAGATACCATTCCAGCATCAGCCCGATCTCGATCAGCATCGCCTCGATATCGAAGACGGGGATGTCGTAGGTCGCCTGTCCCGTCAGCGGCAGCGTCGCCGGCAGCGGCGCGTGGTGCAGCGTAGCGAGCAGATCGGTTGCGGTCTGATAGCGCTCCGGAATGGGCTGCGGCGGCGTGCCGGTAGTGACACCTTCGCTGCCGAGGTCTTCCAGAATGAGGAAGCCACTGTCGAGGTCCATGTGGTGGATCGCGGGTGCCGACAACCCTTGCGCGCGCAGGCCGTTGGCGATCGCCACGAAGGGGCGGACGTCCTCGGCCAGATGCACCGCCGCGCTGTAGGATTTCCCGCGATAGAGCGCGGGACCGTCGGAGCGCTTCGGCGCGTTCATCAGGATCACGACGCCGTCGTCGCGGTACAGCCGGGCATAGGAGCGGGTCGAGGCGTCGCCGGCCATGCGGCGACGGCGCGCCGAATCGTAGTCGGCGCGTTCGAGGAAGCGGCGCAGCGCCGCGAGCCGCGCCACCTGCGCCGCCGCCTTGCCGTGGCCGGTGATCTCGGCGGCGCGGGCCGAGCGGCCGAGCGCCGGCCGATGACTGAGCGCGATCTCGATGCGGTCGGCCGGCAGCGCGTGCGCGGCGCGCTCCGGCCATTCGATCAGCGCGACCACACCCTCCGGCAGCGGATCGAGGCCGATCTCCGTCAGTTCATCCGGGTCCTCGATACGGTAGAGGTCGGCGTGCAGTACCGTGAACGGCGCAAGCTCATAGGTTTGCGCCAGCGTGAAGGTCGGGCTCGGCACTTCCAGCGTATCGTCGTCGGCGATGTAACGAATCATCGCGCGCGCCGCCGCGGTCTTGCCGGCACCGAGATCGCCCGACAGCGCAATGACGTCGCCGGCGTTGATGAGCAGCGCGAGGTCCGCCATCAGATTCGCGGTCGCCGTCTCGTTAGCGAGCGCCACGGCGAATGTCGCGGGCGCGGTCATTCAGCGGCGTTGCGCTGCATCGCCTGCTCGGCGGGAAACTCGCAGGTCACCGTGGTGCCCTTGCCGGCCGCCGAGTCGACGCGCACCTTGCCGCCGTGCAGTTCGACGAAGGAGCGCACCAGCGACAGGCCGAGTCCCGCGCCGCGATGCCGCGAGCCGTTGGAGTG
The DNA here is from genome assembly GCA_044463945.1 of Bradyrhizobiaceae bacterium. GTDB lineage: Bacteria > Pseudomonadota > Alphaproteobacteria > Rhizobiales > Xanthobacteraceae > 62-47. Next base: position 54,110 of record JBIQLW010000011.1, read on the forward strand.
ACTCTCGAACCAGTCGAACACCTTGTCCTGCACCTCGGCCGGAATGCCGGGGCCGCGATCGCTGACGGCGAACACCACGCTGTGGTCGGTGCGTCTGGCGCTGAGCGTGATCGCGGAGTCCTGCGGCGAGAAGCCCACGGCGTTGGCGAGCAGATTGTAGAGCACCTGCACCACGCGGCGCTCGTCGCCGGTGAACTGTCCGATATCCGCGCCGGCATCGATGCGCAGCGCGATGTGATCGCGCGCCAGCCGGTCCTGAATACCTTCGGCGGCGGCGTCGATCGCCTTGCGGATATCGACCGGGCCGAGATTGAGCGTCATCGCTCCCGCGTCGATGGTGGCGAGGTCGAGGATGTTGTTGATGATCGCAAGCAGCGCGTTGGTCGAGGCGGTGATGTAGCCGAGATATTCGTCCTGCTTGGCGGTCAGCGGGCCGGTCGCGGGATCGCTGAGGAAATGCGCGAAGCCGATGATGGTGGTCAGCGGCGAGCGCAGCTCGTAGGAGACGTGGTGGACGAAATCGACCTTCATCTGGTCGGCGGCTTCCAGCGCCTCGTTGCGCTCGCGCAGCGCCCGCTCGACGTTCTCGGTATCGGTGATGTCCTGGAAGGTCAGCATGGTGGCGCCGTCGGGCAGCGGCAGCGTCATGCAGTCGAGCACGCTGCCGTCGGCACGTTCCATCTTGAGCGGCTGCGGACGGCGGTTCTCGATCGCGGTGATGGCGTCGCCGATGGTGCGCCACGCCGCGTCGTCATTGTAGAGCGGCCGGCACCACTCCACCACGGTGTCGATGTGCGGCTGGTCGCTCATGGCTTCCGCCGACAGCCGCCACATCCTCGCGAAGGCCGGATTGAACAGTTGCGCGCGGCCGTTGCTGCCGAACACCGCGACCGCTTCGGCGAGGTTGTCCAGCGTCTCGCGCTGCACCCGGATCAGGCCGTCGAAGCGGCGCGCCAGATCGAGGCTTTCAGTAACGTCATCGAACAGATAGGTGACGCCGCCCTCGGGGTTCGGCATGGTGGCGAGGCTCACCGCGCGGCCGTCGGGCAGATACCATACGTCCTTGGCCGGTTCGACGGCGCGATAGGCTTCGTGCAGGCGCGCCTTCCAGGCGCGGAAGTCGGGCTGCTCGGGAATTTTGCGCGCTGCGCGCAGGCGGTCGAGGATGCTGGAGTCGTCGGGATTGCCGTCGAGGAAGGCGCGGTCGAGGTCCCACAGCCGGCGATAGGAATCGTTGTAGAAGGCAAGGCGCCGCTCGCCGTCGAACACCGCGACGCCGCAGGACAACTGGTCGAGCGTGCGGCGATGGGCGTCGGCCATGCGTTGCAGCGCGGCGCGCAGCGTCGCGGCCTCGGTGGCATCGACGGCGAGACCGGCGCTACCGCCCGGCACATTGCGGGCGTGAATGTCGTAGATGCGCCGCTCGCCGCCGGTCACGATGGGGACGCGCGCCTCGAACACGGCGTTGTCGGCAAGCGCGCGCGCCATGGCGGCGCGGTCGTCGCTGTCGAGCAATTCGAGATTGCCGGCAATGGCCTCGGCCGGTGACGCCGCGTCGGTGGCGCGGGCGTAAGCGGCGTTGGCATAAGCGAGGTGGCCGCCGGCGGTGCGCGCCCACAGCGGCCACGGCGCGGCGGCGGCAAGCGCGCGCAGCATTTCGGTTTCGGCGAGAAGATCGCGATAGCGCAGGCTCATCTCGGCAAGGTCGCGGCGCAGGCCGCTCAACTCGCGGATGCGCACGATGGCCTGGCCGCCGATGGCGCGGCCCATCGCCTCGACCGCGCGGCCGCTGCTGGCGGTGAGATTGAGCTGGAACGCTTCGCCGGCCTCGCGCAGCGCATCGACGGCATGGTCCATCTGCAAGGCGGGTTCCGGCGGCAGCCAGGTGCCGAACGCCAGCACGCGTTGCGGGGTAACGAGCGGGGAATCCTGCGGCAAAAGCAAGGCGACGTCGCCGCTGATCTCCGGGCGGTCGCTGCCCGCCGGCCACGAGATCAGCACCTGGGGTTCGGTGAACAACAGCGCGCGGTAACGGTCGGCGTCCGCCTGCGCGGTGTGGAGGTCGGCCCTGAGCCGGCGCTCGGTGGTGACGGCACGGATGCGGGTGCGCATCAAGAGAATGGTGGCGAGCACCGAGAAGCCCAGCACGCCCGCAGCCAGCGTCATCGCCGCCATGCCCCGCTGGTCGAGGTCGGTCAGGGCGGCGAGGGTCTGGACCACGGTGCCGGTATCCGCCAAAGCGGGCGGCGCGGCCGCCAGCGTCACGGCAAGGCCGGCCGTGCCGTCGCGCACCAGCGATGTGCATGACAGCAGCGTCCGACGTATCGTTGCGATAACGCCTGACATCGTCCGCCCCAAACCGCTTGGAGCATGATCCCGAAAAGCGGGAACCGGTTTTCGGATAAGATCATGCTCAATCAAAAAGATCAGCGAGGAGTCTGCTTCAATGAAGTTGAAACAGACTCTGAGCCACGGCGCGGCCCAGCCCCGCCGCGCGCGAATCGCTCTCAATATCCCTCAACCGGACTCGCCCGAACAGAGTCCAGACCGTGAACGTGAGAGGCTTGCGGAAAAAATGCGGCCGCCCTCGAGGGCGGCCGCTGATGGAGACAAGCGATCAGGCTCTCAGAGCCGTGCCGGCTATCCCTGCTCGGTCGCGGCGGCGGCCTTGGCGCCACCCTTCGAGACGCCGACCAGCGCCGGACGCAGCACCCGCTCGCCGATGGTGTAGCCGACCTGCACCACCTGCACCACGGTTCCCGCCGGCACCGAGGGGTCCGGCACCTCGAACATCGCCTGCTGGAAATTCGGATCGAACTTCTCGCCGGTCGGATCGAACCGCTTGACGCCGTGTTTCTCCAGCGCGTTGAGCAGCGAGCGCTCGGTCAGTTCGACGCCCTCGACCAGCGACTTGAGGCCGGGGTCGGCGGCGGCGCGCGCTTCCGCCGGCACGGCATCGAGCGCGCGTTGCAGGTTGTCGGCGATGTCGAGCACGTCGCGCGCGAATCCGGTGATGCCGTAGATGCGGGCGTCGGCCACCTCGCGCGTGGTGCGCTTGCGCAGGTTCTCCATCTCCGCCAGCGTCCGCAACATCTTGTCGCGCGCTTCAGTGGCTTCCTTGGCCAGCGCCTCGGCGGAGCCCGGCTCGGGATCGTCCGGCATCACGTACGGCTTTGAAACCACCGTCTCCTTGTCCTTCGCGGAAGGTTCCGGGTTGTCGTTGTGCCCGCTCTGCCCGTTCGGATCAGTCATGCCGCTGCCTTCTTGAAATTCGTGCTGAATGGAATGGAAGATGCTGGCCGGGATATCGGGGCTTTCGGCCGGAAAATCAAGGCTCAAGCCGGCGCGGCGCCGCCAGCGAAGCTAGCCGCCGAGCATCCGGCTGACAATGCGCGCGGCATAATCGACCATCGGAATCACCCGCGCGTAGTTCAGCCGGGTCGGGCCGATGACGCCGAGCACGCCGACGATATGGCCGGCGCCGTCGCGATAGGGCGCGATGATCGTCGACGAGCCGGACAGCGAGAAAAGCTTGTTCTCGGACCCGATGAAAATCCGCACGCCCTCGGCGCGCTCGGCGCGGCCCAGCAGGTCGATCACGCCGCGCTTGCTCTCCAGATCGTCGAACAGGTGCCGCACCCGCTCCAGATCCTCCAGCGCGTGCAGGTCCTCCAGCAGGTTGGCGTGGCCGCGCACGATCAACTGGCGGTCCTCGCCGTCGCCGCCCGACCAGCTCGCGAGGCCGGCGGCGATGATCTTCTGGGTCAACTGATCGAGTTCGGCGCGGCTCTGCGCCAGCGCGCTTTCCAGCTCCAGCCGCGCCTCCGCCAGCGTGCGGCCGCGAATGCGGGCGTTGAGGAAGTTCGACGCCTCGGTGAGCGCCGACGACGGCACGCCGGGCGGCAGATCGAGAATGCGGTTCTCGACCTGGCCGTCCTCGGCCACCAGCACCACCAGCGCCCGCGCCGGCTCCAGCCGGACGAATTCGATATGCTTGAGCCGGACATTGGACTTCGCGGTCAAGACCACCGCCGCCGCCCGCGACAGGCCGGACAACTGGGTCAGCGCCTCGCTCAGCGCGGCCTCCACGGTCTGCGCCTTGCCGACCGAGGCGAGCTGGGTCTGGATCGCCTGCCGCTCGGCCTCGGACAGTTCGCCGACCTGCATCAGGGCATCGACGAAGAAGCGCAGGCCCAGTTCCGTCGGCAGCCGTCCGGCCGAGGTGTGCGGCGCGTAGATCAGCCCGAGCTGTTCGAGATCGGACATCACGTTGCGCACCGAGGCCGGCGACAGCGGGATGGTGATCAGGCGCGAGATGTTGCGCGATCCCGCGGGCTCGCCGGTGGCGAGATAGCTCTCGACGATCTGCCGGAAAATCTCCCGCGATCGCTCGTTGAGCTGGGCCAGCCCCGCCGGCGGGGAAATCAGGCCGATCGGTTCATGATGGGCCACGGTCAACTCCTTGGTCGTCAACTCCTAATTTGGCCATCCTGCGCGCCGGAGACAAGTCGGTATCGACACCATGCTCACTGGGCCGGGCCCCTGCAAAAGCCTTGCCGCTGCCGCCCGGGCCTCCTAAAAGCAGCGCCGAGACACTGCCCTCCATCGATTTGCAGGAGAACTGACATGCGGCCCAGCCGTCGCGCGCCGGACGAGTTGCGACCCGTTTCGCTGGAACGCGGCGTGGTCAAATACGCCGAGGGGTCATGCCTGGTGAAGTTCGGCGACACCCACGTTCTGGTCACCGCGACGCTGGAGGACCGGCTGCCGCCGTGGCTCAAGGGCCAGGGCCGGGGCTGGGTCACCGCCGAATACGGCATGTTGCCGCGCGCCACGCTGGAGCGGACCCGCCGCGAGGCCTCCGCCGGCAAGCAGAACGGCCGCACCGTCGAAATCCAGCGGCTGATCGGCCGCTCGCTGCGCGCCACCATCGACCTCGAAGCGCTCGGCGAACGCCAGATCACCGTCGATTGCGACGTGCTGCAAGCCGACGGCGGCACCCGCACCGCCGCGATCACCGGGGCCTGGGTGGCGCTCGCCGACTGCATCGGCTGGATGAAGGCGCGCGGCATGTTCAAGAACGGCGGCGGCAACGTGCTGCGCGACAACGTCGCCGCGATCTCCTGCGGCATCCATAACGGCACCCCGGTGCTCGATCTCGATTACGCCGAGGATTCGGAAGCCGAGACCGACGCCAACTTCGTGATGACCGGCGACGGCCGCATCATCGAGGTGCAGGGCACGGCCGAGCGCACGCCGTTCACGCAGGACGAGTTCCTGGCGCTGATGGCCTTGGCGCGCAAGGGCGTGGCGAGGCTGGTGGACTTGCAGAAGATGGCGGTGGCATAGCGTTTTCAAGCGAAGTGGATACCGGTTCGCGTGAAGAAAACGCGTCAAACGAAAAGCATAAGCCCGCCGCCGCGGCTTTACCGCCGGCGGCGTTGACGTAGGATAGCTCATGCACCGGCGAATCACCGGCCAACTCGTGATCGCGACCCACAATCCCGGCAAGCTCGTCGAGATGCGCGAACTGCTGGCGCCTTACGGCATCGAGGCGGTGTCCGCCGGCGAACTCGGTCTCGATGAGCCCGAGGAAACCGGCGACAGCTTTCAGGCCAACGCCCGCATCAAGGCCGCAGCAGCAGCCAACGCCGCGGGGCTGCCGGCCTTCGCCGACGATTCCGGGCTCACGGTCGATGCGCTCGACGGCGCGCCCGGCATCTATTCGGCGCGCTGGGCCGGGCCGTCCAAGGACTTCATGGCGGCGATGACGCAGATCGAGCGGCTGTTGCAGGAGCGCGGCGCGACCACGCCCGAGCGCCGCACCGCGCAATTCGTCTCGGCGCTGTGCGTGGCGTGGCCGGACGGCCATCTGGAAGACGTGGAGGCGCGCGTCGACGGCACGCTGGTGTGGCCGCCGCGCGGCACCGCCGGCTTCGGCTACGACCCCGCGTTCCTGCCCGACGGCCATAGCCGCACCTTCGGCGAAATGACCAGCGTCGAGAAGCACGGGCTGCCGCCGCTCGGGCTGGGGCTGTCGCACCGCGCCCGCGCCTTCGTCAAGCTCGCGGAGATCTGCCTTGAGCCGCGCTGACGCCAGCGACGCCTTCGGCGTCTACGTGCACTGGCCGTTCTGCCTGTCGAAGTGCCCCTATTGCGACTTCAACAGCCACGTCCGCCACGCGCCGATCGACGAGCCGCGCTACGTGCGGGCGTTCGCGCGCGAGATCGCGGCGATGGCCGCGCGCGCACCCGGCCGCGAGGTCACGTCGATCTTCTTCGGCGGCGGCACGCCGTCCTTGATGCAGCCGCAGACCATCGGCGCGATCCTCGACGCCATCGGCCGCAACTGGGTGATCGCCCGCGACGTCGAGGTGACGCTGGAAGCCAACCCGACCAGCGTCGACGCGACGCGGTTTCACGGCTATCGCGCGGCCGGCGTCAACCGCGTCTCGCTCGGCGTGCAGGCGCTCGACGATGCGTCGCTGAAGATGCTGGGCCGGTTGCACACAGCGCGCGAGGCGCTCGACGCCGTCGCCATCGCCCGCGCCGCGTTCCAGCGCTATTCGTTCGACCTGATCTATGCGCGGCCGGAGCAGACGCCGCAGGACTGGACCCGCGAACTGACATTCGCGATTTCGCAAGCAGCCGAGCACCTGTCGCTCTATCAGCTCACCATCGAGGAAGGCACGCCGTTCTTCGGCCTGCACGCCGCCGGCAAGCTGAAGACGCCGGACGAGGCGGCGGCGCGCATTCTCTACGACGTGACGCAGGAGGTCTGCGCCAGCCACGGCCTGCCGGCCTACGAGATTTCCAACCACGCCCGCCCCGGCGCCGAGTGCCGGCACAACCTGGTCTACTGGCGCGGCCATGAGTATGCCGGCGTCGGTCCCGGCGCGCACGGACGGCTCGACAGCGACGGCATCCGCCACGCCGTCGCCACCGAGAAGCGGCCGGAATCCTGGCTGATGCGGGTCGAGGCCAACGGGCACGGCATCGTCACCGACGACTGCCTCAACCGCGAGGAGCGCGCCGACGAGTTTCTGCTGATGGGACTGCGGCTCGCGGAAGGCATCGACCCCGGACGCTACGCCGCGCTGGCGGGCCGCGAACTCGATCCAAGGCGGATCACCCTGTTGCGCGAGGAAGGCGCGATCACCGTCGATCCCGGCGGACGGCTGCGCGTCACCCAGAGCGGTTTTCCCCTGCTCGATGCGGTGGTCGCCGATCTGGCCGCCTGAACCAAGGCGTTATTGCCGGGCTTGACCCGGCAATCTATCCGCTTGAAGCGACTCTTTTTTGATGGATGCGCGGGTCAAGCCCGCGCATGACGATTTCGTCTAAACCGAACCCGCACTACGCGCCGAAACTCTTGGGCGAGCCGGCGACCGCCTGGCCGCCGCCGGAGGCGACCCGCATCACCGCGAGGCCGCGCTGGTTGGTGCCGTCGGAGCGGAAGCGGAACAGGCCGTCGATGCCGGCGAAGCCCGACGCATTGGTCAGCACCTCGGCGGAAAACTTCTGTGCGCCCTGGGTGCGGGCCAGCGCCGCCGTCAGCGCCACCGCGTCGTAGGCCAGCGTCGCGGTGCGGACCGGCTGCTGGCCGTATTTGGCGCTGTAGCGTCCGGAGAACGCGCGGAACCCGGCCGGGTCCGGCGCTGCGTAAAGGCCGCCCTGCATCACGGCGCTGGCGAACACCCGCGGGCTGTCCCACAGCCCGGTGCCGAGCAGTTGCACCCGCCGCAGATTGGCGCCCGCCGCCGTCAGCGCGTCGGCCACGCCGACCACGGCGTCGCCGTCGTCGGCGATGAACAGCGCGTCGGCGCTGCCCAGCGCCTGCGCGACGTTGCGCACGGCGGTCGAGCGATCCGCGCCGTAGCGCTCGAACGCCACGATGCGGCCGCCCTTGCGGGCGACTTCCTGCTTGAACGCCGCTTCCACCACGTTGCCATAGGCGTTTTCCGGCAGCATCGCCGCGAACGAGCGCTTGCCGGTGCCGGAGGCGTAGTCGATGATCCGCGTCACGTCGGATTCCGGCAGGAAGCTGAGCAGATAGACGCCGCGCCCGGCGACGCTCGAATCGGTCGAGAACGCGATCATCGGCACGCCGCGCGTCCGCGTCAGTTGGGCGGCGGCCGGCACCGCGGCCGCGAACAGCGGCCCGAGGATGATCTCGGCCCCCTCGTCGAGCGCCTGCTGGGCGCCCTGCTGCGCGCCCTGCGCGTTGCCGGCGTCGTCCTTGATGAGAAGCTGAAGGTTCGGGTTCTGGAATTCCGCCAGCGCCATCTCGGCGGCGTTGCGCATCGACTGGGCGGCGATGCCGGCATTGCCCGCTGCCGACAGCGGCAGGATCAGGCCGACCTTGATCTGGCCGGTGCCGACCGAAAGCGGCTGCTGTTGCGGGCCGGCCGCCTCCTGCGAGCCGCCGGTCAGCGCCGACTGCACGCCGGCGCAGGCCCCGAGCAAGGGCGTCCCGAGAATGAGGCCCAGGGCGGCGCGCCGTGTCGCGCCGTGCCGCCGGACATCAGGATTGATCGCACCCACCATGCGCGCACCACCCACCATGCGTCTGTCTTCCGTATGACCGCCCCGTCGGGCGCGACCCGCCGTCCCGCCATCGCTCACGATCTGCCGGGAATTTAAGGCATATTGCCGGCGAATGGTTAACCGAGACAACAGGTTTATTGTCCGTTCCCACTTTTCGAAGATCATGCTCTACAGTGCCGAGGATGTCCCGCAAAGCCGCCTCATCGGATGCTCCGTCGCCGCCAATGGACCCGGCAACGCGCACCTTCACCGTATCCGGGTGCCTGCTGCCGGCGCCGCGCGCCGCGCCGGGCCTCCATCTGGTCTCGACCCCGATCGGCAACCTCGGCGATATCACGCTGCGCGCCCTGCAAACGCTGGCGGGAGCCGACGTCATCGCCTGCGAGGACAGCCGGGTGACGCGGCGGCTGACCGAGCGCTACGGCATCAGTGCGCGGCTGACGCCCTATCACGAGCACAACGCGGCGGGTGCGCGCCCGAAGCTGCTGCGGATGCTGGCGGACGGCGCGGCGGTGGCGCTGGTGTCCGACGCCGGCACGCCTCTGATCTCCGACCCCGGCTTCAAGCTGGTGCGCGAGGCGTGCGCCGCCGGCCATGCGGTGACGGCGCTGCCCGGCCCGTCGTCGGTGCTGACCGCGCTGACGCTGTCGGCGCTGCCGACCGACCGCTTCTTCTTCGAGGGATTTCTTCCCGCTAAGCAGGGTGCGCGGCGGCACCGCATCGCCGAGCTGGCCCGCATCCCGGCGACGCTGGTGATGTTCGAATCCGGCAATCGCGTGCGCGAGACGCTGGCCGATCTTGCAGCAGCAATGGCCGGCCGCGAGGCCGCGATCTGCCGCGAACTGACCAAGCTGCACGAGGAGGTGCGGCGCGCCCCGCTGCAAGCGCTGGCGCAGGCCGGCGGCGAACTGGAAACCCGCGGCGAGTTCGTGCTCGTGGTGGGGCCGCCGCCCGCCGACACCCAAACGATGACCGCCGACGCCTTCGACGCCGCGCTGGCCGAAGCGCTCAGGCAGGGCAGCGTCCGGGACGCGGTGGCGCACGCGGTCGAACTCTCCGGCCGGCCCCGCCGCGAGGTCTATGCCCGCGCGCTCGAACTGATGGCGCAGGCACGCGATGGCGACAGCGATGACGCCTGACCCGAAACCGCTGTTACGCGCGCGCACCTTCCAGATCGGGCTGTCCGCCGAGAGCCGCGCCGCCGCCTTCCTGATCGCCAAGGGATATCGCATTCTGAAGCGGCGCTTCCGCACGCCCTACGGCGAAATCGATATCGTCGCGCGGCGGCGCAATCTCGTCGCCTTCGTCGAGGTCAAGGCGCGCGCGACGCTGGACGACGCCGCCTACGCGGTGACGCCGCGTCAGCAGAAACGCATCATCGACGCCGCCAATGCGTGGTTGATGGCGCACCCCGAACATGCCAGTTTCGAGATGCGGTTCGATGCCGTCCTGGTCGCGCCCCGTCATATGCCGCGCCATCTGCCCGGAGCTTTCGACGCCAGCACCTGATCCGCTTCCGCCGTGATTCCACGGCACGCCCGCTCATACTGAAAATGCCGGACATCGAACAATGAAGCTGAAAGTCGCCGTCCAGATGGATCCCATCGCGCGCATCAACGTGCGTGGCGATTCCACTTTTGCGCTGCTGCTGGAAGCGCAGCGGCGCGGCCACGCCCTCTCCTACTACACCCCCGACCAGCTTTCGCTGAACGGCCGCGACGTCGTCGCGCCGGTGCAATCGCTCAGCGTCCGCGACGAGGTCGGCAACCATTTCACGCTTGCGGAGCCGAAGCGCGAAAACCTCGCGGCCTACGACGTGGTGCTGCTGCGGCAGGACCCGCCGTTCGACCTCGCCTACATCACCAGCACCCATCTCCTGGAGCGGATTCATCCGCAGACGCTGGTGGTCAACGATCCGGTCAGCGTGCGCAACGCGCCGGAAAAACTGTTCGTGCTCGACTTCCCCGAACTGATGCCGCCGACGCTGATCTCGCGCAACCTCGACGAGATCAACGCCTTCCGCGCCGAGCACGGCGCGGTGGTGATGAAGCCGCTCCACGGCCACGGCGGCGCGGCGGTGTTCCGCATCCTGCCGCAGGACATGAACTTCGGCTCGCTCTACGACATGTTCGCGGTGACCTTCCGCGAGCCGTGGGTGATCCAGCGCTTCCTGCCCGAGGTCAAGCAGGGCGACAAGCGCATCATCCTGGTGGACGGCGAGTTCGCCGGCGCGGTCAACCGGGTGCCGGCGGCCGACGACCTGCGCTCCAACATGGTGCGCGGCGGCGCCGCGCGCGCCACCGATCTGACCCCGCGCGAACGCGAGATCTGCGAAACCATCGGCCCGGCGCTGCGCGCGCGCGGCCTGCTGTTCGTCGGCATCGACGTCATCGACAATCACCTGACCGAGATCAACGTGACCTCGCCGACCGGCATCCGCGCCATCGCCAATCTCGGCGGCGCCGACATCGCGGCGCTGATCTGGGACAAGATCGAGGCCAGGCGGGGCTGACCACCCTATCGGCGCAAAATCTCTGACGTTCCCTTATTGTTCTTGTCTAACCCTTCGCCTTGCGCTACCGTGGCGTGCGGGGCGAGGAACGTCATGGTCCAGCGGGTTTCCACGGTTGCCTTCGAGGGCATCGACGCACGCGCAGTCGATGTCCAGGTCCAGGTCGCGCCCGGCCTGCCGGCCTTCGCCATCGTCGGCCTGCCGGACAAGGCGGTCTCCGAGGCGCGGGAGCGGGTGCGCTCGGCGCTGATCGCCTCCGGGCTGGCGCTGCCGGCGCGGCGCATCACCGTCAACCTCGCGCCCGCCGACCTGCCCAAGGAGGGCAGTCACTACGACCTGCCGATCGCGCTCGGGCTGATGGCCGCCATCGGCGCGATTCCGCCGGACGCGCTCGCCGGCTTCACGGTGCTGGGCGAACTCGGCCTCGACGGCTCGATCGCCCCGGTCGCCGGCGTGCTGCCGGCGGCGATCGGCGCCAATTCCCGCGACGAGGGGCTGATCTGTCCGGCTGCCTGCGGCGCCGAGGCGGCCTGGGCCAGCCCCGACATCCAGATCATCGCCGCGCAGTCGCTGATCCAGATCGCCAACCATTTCAAGGGCAGCCAGGTGCTGTCGCGGCCGCAGCCCCGCGTCCACGCGCACGAGGGCTCGCAACTCGACCTGCGCGACATCAAGGGACAGGAAAGCGCCAAGCGCGCGCTCGAAATCGCCGCCGCCGGCGGACACCATCTGCTGATGTCAGGATCGCCCGGCGCCGGCAAATCGATGCTGGCGGCGCGGCTGCCGTCGATCCTGCCGCCGCTGTCGCCGGCCGAACTGCTCGAAGTCTCGATGATCGCCTCGGTGGCCGGCGAGATCGAGGGCGGCGCGCTCACCAACCGGCGGCCGTTCCGCGCCCCGCACCATTCCGCCAGCATCGCCGCACTGACCGGCGGCGGAATGCGGGCACGGCCCGGCGAGATTTCGCTGGCGCATCACGGCGTGCTGTTCCTCGACGAACTGCCGGAATTCGACCCGCGCGTGCTGGATTCGCTGCGCCAGCCGCTGGAGAACGGCGAGGTTTCGGTGTCCCGCGCCAACCACCGCGTCACCTACCCGGCCCGCTTCATGCTGGTGGCGGCGATGAACCCGTGCCGCTGCGGCCACGCCTACGAGCCCGGCTATGCCTGCAAGCGCGGCCGGCTCGACAAATGCACGGCGGACTATCAGTCCCGCATCTCGGGGCCGCTGATGGATCGCATCGACCTGCGGATCGAGGTGCCGGCGGTGACCGCCGCCGACCTGATTCTGCCGGCGCCGTCGGAAGGCTCGGCCGAGGTCGCAGCCCGCGTCGCGGCGGCGCGCGACATCCAGCGCGCCCGCTATGCTGGCGCCGGCCTGCCGCAGGTCCGCACCAATGCCGAGGCTCCGGCTTCGCTGCTCGAAACCGTGGCGCGGCCCGACGCGGCAGGGCTCAAGCTGTTGCGCGACGCGGCCGAGGCCATGCGGCTGTCGGCACGCGGCTATCATCGCGTGCTGCGGGTCGCCCGTACCCTGGCCGATCTCGAAGGCGCGGCGCAGGTCGGCCGGCTGCATCTCGCCGAGGCGCTGTCCTACCGCGCGCTGGCGGAGGATCTTCAGCGCGCCGCCTGACAGCGCAGCCGCTCCCGGTTGTCCCGCCGCGCGACATCAACCAAACAATAACGACTTTTCTTTACGCTCTGCCAACCATGCGCCCGAACCGGTTCCGGGCGAGGAAGAGCAGGCAGCGTATCATGTTCCCGTTCAAGCTCCTTGCCTCGATCGTCCCGCTGATTCTGGCGGGCATCTTCGCGCGCGAAAGTCTCGCGCCGCCGCCGCAGCCCTGCATCATGGTCGGCGACACTGCGCTGCGCATCGCCAGTGCGCCATGGCAGCCGCAGTCCCGCGTCAGTTTCACCGACAACCCGGCCGACGCCACGGTGCGGGTGCAGATCGTCGACCGCCCGGAAAGCGCCGACTTCACCGTGGTCGACGACAGCGGCGAGGCGGAGCCCGACGGTTGCGCCAGCGACGCCGCGACCCGCTATATCGGCATCGCCAAGGCCGCGTCCGCCTTGCAGCCGGTCATCTACCTCTCCCGCGAGCCCGGCGATTTCCGCATCTTCGTGCAATCGAAGACGTTCTCCGAACAGGCCGCCGCCGCGCTGGTGGTCGGGGCCGGCGACACCCGCGCGCCGCTCGCCGCGGCCTCGCTTTAACGTTTCGTCAACCCTGCCGCCAAGGCGGCCGGCCGGCCGCGCCGCGCCGCAAGCACTTCGCAACGTCGCGCGCGCATTCTCGGGACCGGCTCACGGCCGGCTCGACGGCGACGCGGGGAATTCATCGATGGGGCGGATGTTCGGGATCAAGTCACGCTTGCGCCGCTTCGCGCGACGGCATCCGCGCCTGCATTTCGCGTTGCGCGCGTTCGTCCTGTTCTCGGCGGCCTTCGGCGGCGCCTATGGATTCATCGCCGGCAGCCGGTCGGCGAATTCCGGCTACAATCCCCATGCCTTCGCGATCGGCGCCAGCTTCCTGTTCGCGCTGGCCTGCGTCGGCCTCGCGCTGACCAGTATGCGGCTGCGCTGGGTGCGCCGGAAGCTGCGCGCCGTCATGCTGCGCAACGAGGCGCTGGTCGATCGCAACTGGGAGCTGAAGGAGGCGGAGGAGCGCGCCCGCATCCTGTTCGAATCGCAGGGCGACCTCGTGGTGCTGCGGCAGATCGACGGCACCATCGATTTCGTCAACGACGCCTATTGCGCGCTGGCAGGGCAGCCGCGCGAGACGCTGCTCGGCACCCAATTCACGCTTCCGGTGCTGGAACAGGGCAGCATCGTCACCGATTCCGCCGGCACCCGCATCCACGACCAGAAGATCGCGACCGCGACCGGCGCGCGCTGGATCAGCTGGCGCGAAGGCATCGTGCGGCCGGACGCCGGCCAGCCGGCCGCCCTGCAATACGTCGGGCGCGACGTCACCGACCGCGCCGAGACCGAGCGCGCGCTGAGCGAGGCGCGTGACCACGCCGACGCCGCCAGCCGCGCCAAGTCGCGCTTCCTGGCGATGGTGTCGCACGAAATCCGCACGCCCTTGAACGGCATCATCGGCATGAACGGGCTATTGCTCGACACCGCGCTGACGCCGGAGCAGACCACCTACGCCGAGGCGGTCCGCACCTCCGGCGAATCGCTGTTGGCGCTGATCGAGGAACTGCTCGACTTCTCCAGGATCGAGGCCGGCAAGTTCGATCTCGAACAGCGGCCGTTCGTGCTTGCCGACCTGATCGAAGGGGTCACCGAGCTGCTGGCGCCGCGCGCGCAACTGCGCGATCTCGAAATCGCCGCCTATGTCGATGAGCGGCTGCCGGCGCGGGTCATCGGCGACGCCGCGCGGCTGCGGCAGGTGCTGCTCAATCTCGCCGGCAACGCCATCAAGTTCACCGAGAGGGGCGGCGTCGCGCTGATGGTCGAGCCCGGCGGCGCGCCGGGCGAGGTGCTGTTCATGGTGCGCGACACCGGCATCGGCATCGCGGCGGAGGCGCAGACGCGCATCTTCCGCGACTTCGAGCAGGCCGACGAGCGCATCGCGCAGAACTACGGCGGCACCGGCCTGGGCTTAAGCATCAGCGAGCGCATCGTCCGCCGCATGGGCGGGCACATCGCGCTCGACAGCGTCGCCGGCAAGGGTTCGACGTTCTCGTTCGCGATTCTCCTGCCCGGCGCCGGCGACGGCGATGACGGCGGCGGCAAGACGCGGGCCGACGACATCCCCGATCTCGCCGGACGATCGGTGATGCTGGTGGCGCCGCAGAGCATCGAAGCCTCGCTCGTTGCAAAGCGTCTTCAGCGCTGGGGCGCGCAGACCTGCACGCTGTCCGATCCCGCCGCCGCCCGCGCGCTGCTGCCGGAGCGCGCGTGGCACGCGATCCTGATCGACGCCGCCATCGAGCCGGCCGAGGCCGGCGCGCTGGCGCTGGCCGCAGAGTCCCATGCCGCGCACCGCATCGTCATGTTCACGCCGGCGATGCGGCAGATGTATCGCCAGCCGGCCAAGGGGCACTTCACCGGCTACCTGGTGAAGCCGCTGCGCGCGGCCTCGCTGGCCAGCCGCCTGAGCGCGCCGCCGCAATCGCCGGGCGGCGCGCTCAGCGAGCTTGAGGCCGAGGACGGCGCAGCGGGCGCGGCGGGAGAACCGGCGGCGCGGCGCGGGCTGTCGGTCCTGGTCGCCGAGGACAACGAGATCAATGCGCTGTTGATGCGCGCGCTGCTCGCCCGCCTCGGACATCGGGTGGTCGTCACCACCAACGGCGGCGCGGCGGTGGACTCGTGGCTGGCGGCGCGCGCGGCCGGCCAGCCTTACGATCTGGTGCTGATGGATATCCAGATGCCGGAGGTCAGCGGCATCGAGGCGACCCGGCGCATCCGGGCGAGCGAGGCCGGACAAAGCGGGCCGCGCACCCCCATCGTCGCCCTCACCGCCAATGCCGGCGAGGACGACCGCGACGCCTGTTTCGAGGCCGGCATGGACAGCTTTCTGGTCAAGCCGCTCGACCGCGAAAAACTCGTCGAGGCGATATCGACGCTCGTTCTGTCGCGGCACCTCGCCGCCTGACGCCGGCGCGCAACGGCGTTTACAGCCGGCGCAGCGCCACCGTCTCGACGACGTGGTCGGCGCCCTTCTTGAGGATCAGCGTCGCGCGCGGGCGCGTCGGCAGGATGTTGTCTTCGAGGTTGGCGAGGTTGGTGCGCTCCCAGATCGCCAGCGCGGTCGCGGTGGCTTCCTCGTCCGACAGCGGCGCGTAGCGATGGAAGTAGGACCGCGGATCGTGGAACGCGGTGTCGCGCAGCGCCAGGAAGCGCTTGACGTACCACTTGCGCAGCACCGGCTCGTCGGCATCGATATAGACCGAGAAATCGAAGAAGTCCGACACCACCGGAACGGCCTTGCCGTCGCGCGGCAGCTTGCCGGTTTGCAGGACGTTGACGCCCTCGACGATCAGGATGTCGGGACGATCGACCTCGATCCACTGGTTCGGGATGATGTCGTAGGTCAGATGCGAATAGACCGGCGCGCGGACCTGACGCCGCCCCGACTTGATGTCGCTGAGGAAGGCGAGCAGTTTTTGCAGATCGTAGCTTTCGGGAAAGCCCTTCTTCTGCATGAGACCCTGCCGCTCAAGAACGGCGTTGGGAAACAGGAAGCCGTCGGTGGTCACCAGATCGACCTTCGGCCGCGGCGACCAGCGCGCCAAGAGCGCCTGCAGCACGCGCGCGGTGGTGGATTTGCCGACCGCGACCGAGCCGGCGACGCCGATGATGTAGGGGACCTTGCGGTCCTCGATGCCGAGGAACTGGCGCTGCGCCATAAACAGCCGCTGGGTGGCATCGACGTAGATCGCCAACAGGCGCGACAGCGGCAGATAGATTTCCTCGACCTCGTGCAGGTCGAGGCGATCGTACATCGAGCGCAGCGCCGCGATCTCGTCGGCGGCCAGCGTCATCGGCATGTCGTCGCGCAGCTTCGCCCACTGCTGCCGCGAAAAGAGCCGGTAGGGATTGTATTGCTGCTCCAGCCGCGCATCCATGGCGCGCCTCCAAAGGGTTCAGTCGCGCGGGCGCGCGGCTTTTTCTTCCAGCCCGGACATCGACGTGCGTTGCGCCAGCGCCGCTTCGACGTCGTCGAGCGTCACGCCGCGCGACTTCAGCACCACCAGCAGATGAAACAGAAGATCGGCGCTTTCGGCAACGAGATGGTCGCGGTCGTTCTCCACCGTCGCGATCACCGTCTCGATGGCTTCCTCGCCGAGCTTCTTGGCGCAATGCTCCGGCCCCTTGTCGAGCAGCTTGCGGGTATAGGACTTCTCGCCGCCGGACGCCGCGCGGGCGTCGATGATCGCTGCGAGATCGTGAAGGGTGAAACGGGCCATGGCGGTTTCTAGCATTTCGGACCGGGGCGCGGGAGCCCAAACTCCGGCCTTGGTTTACGGATCGAGCCGCATCGGCAGCCCGGCGCGGGCCATGTGCTCCTTGGCCTCGCGAATGGTGAACTCGCCGAAATGGAAGATCGACGCCGCCAGCACCGCCGTGGCGTGGCCGTCACGGATGCCGGCGACCAGGTGATCGAGATTGCCGACCCCGCCGGACGCGATCACCGGGACGGGGATACCGTCCGCGATGGTGCGGGTCAGGTCGATATCGAAGCCGGAGCGGGTGCCGTCGCGGTCCATCGAAGTCAGCAGGATTTCGCCGGCGCCGAGCGCCACCACTTCCTGCGCATATTCGATGGCGTCGATGCCGGTGGACTTGCGCCCGCCGTGGGTGAAAATCTCCCAGCGGTCCGAGCCGCCGGCGCGCTTGACGCGCTTGGCGTCGATGGCGACGACGATGCACTGGTCGCCGAACTTCTCCGCCGCCTCTTTGACGAACTCGCGCCGCGCCACCGCCGCGCTGTTGATCGACACCTTGTCCGCGCCGGATTTCAGCAGCACGCGGATGTCGTCGACGGTGCGCACGCCGCCGCCGACCGTCACCGGCATGAAGCAGGCCTCGGCGGTGCGGCGGACCACGTCCAGCATGGTGCCGCGATTCTCGTGGGTCGCGGTGATGTCGAGGAAGCACAACTCGTCGGCGCCGGCGGCGTCGTAGGCGATGGCCGCTTCCACCGGATCGCCGGCATCGCGCAGGTTGACGAAGTTCACGCCCTTGACGACGCGACCATCTTTAACATCCAGGCAGGGAATGACGCGCACCTTGAACATGCGATGCTCCTCAAGCCGCGCACGCGGCGCGGATCAGCGCCAGTGCGGCGGCGGGATCGACCCGCCCGTCATAGAGCGCACGGCCGGCGATCGCGCCCGCGAGCTTTTTCGCACGCGGCGACAGCATCGCCTCGATCTCCGCGATCGAGGCGAGGCCGCCGGAGGCGATCACCGGAATCGAGATGCTGTCCGCCAGCGCGATGGTGGCGTCGAGGTTGAGGCCCTTGAGCAGTCCGTCGCGGGCGATATCGGTGAAGATGATCGCGGCGACGCCGGCGTCCTCGAAGCGGCGCGCGATCTCCAGCGCGGTGACCGTCGAGGTTTCCGCCCAGCCCTCCACCGCCACCTTGCCGTCGCGCGCGTCGAGGCCGACCGCGACCCGGCCGGGGAATTTGGCTGCCGCTTCCCTGACGAACGTAGGATCGCGCACCGCCGCGGTGCCGATGATGACGCGGGCGATGCCCTTGGCCAGCCATGCTTCCACCGTCGCCAGATCGCGGATGCCGCCGCCGAGCTGCACCGGCATCTTGATCGCCTTCAGCATCGCCTCGACCGCCTGCGCATTCATCGGCTTGCCGGCGAAGGCACCGTCGAGATCGACGACGTGCAGATACTCGAACCCCTGCGCTTCGAAACTGCGCGCCTGCGCCGCGGGATCGAGATTGAACACGGTGGCGCGCGCCATGTCGCCCTGCTCTAAGCGCACGCACTGGCCGTTCTTGAGATCGATGGCGGGAAAGAGGATCACGGCTTCCACTTCAGGAAATTGGCGATCAGCGCCAGCCCGAAGCGCTGGCTCTTTTCGGGATGGAACTGGGTGCCGATGGCGGTGTCCTTGCCGACCATCGCGGTCACCGGGCCGCCGTAGTCGGCGCGCGCCAGCACGTCGGCCTCGTCCGCCGCGTTGAGATGATAGGAATGGACGAAATAGGCGTGGCGGCCTTTCGGTCCGAGCGGCAACTTTTCAAGCACCGGATGATCGCGCACCACGTCGAGCGTGTTCCAGCCCATGTGCGGAATCTTCAGGCCCTCGTCGCGCGGCGCGATTTTCTCGACGTCGCCGCCGATCCAGTCAAGGCCGTCGGTGGTGACGTTCTCCTTGCCGCGCGTCGCCATCAACTGCATCCCGACGCAGATGCCGAAGAACGGCCGCGCCTTGACCCGCACCGCCTCGGTCATCGCCTCGATCATGCCGTCGAGTGCATCCAGCCCCTTGCGGCAGTCGGCGAAGGCGCCGACGCCGGGCAGCACGATGCGGTCGGCGCGAAACACCGCGTCGGGATCGCGCGTCACCACGACGGCTTCGGGACTCTCAAGGCTGCGGGCGGCGCGCTCGAACGCCTTGGCGGCGGAATGCAGGTTGCCGGAGCCGTAGTCGATAATGGCGACGCTCACGTCGAGCTCCCCGGATGCGGAAACAGCCCGACGATGCCCGATGGCGGCGGTGGTGGCGGCGGCCGCGACAACGATTGCGCCGGAGCGTCGCGGGTCGGCGGCGGCGCGCCGCGATCGACCGGGCCGCGCTCGTCGAACGGATCGTTTCGCCGCGCGGACCAGCGCTCGAAGAACCGCCGCTCGGCCTCATCCACGTCCCGCGCGGCGACGACATCGAGTTGCCGCCATTTGCCGCGCGACAGGGTCCAGCGCCGCAGGCTCGTGGCTTCCAGCCCCATCAGCAAGGAGATCAGCAACAGCACGCACAGGCTGGTGCCGCCGTCGACGCGCGACACGCCGAGGAAAACGCTGACGCCGGCCATCAGCACGACATAGCCGAGCAGCGCCCACCACAGCCGATGGTACAGCAGCCAGAAGCCGCCGAACACGAAGGCCCAGACGTTGAAGCCGTCGCGCACCAGCACCACGCGGTCGCCGATGGCCCGCGCGTCGGCGCCCGCAAGTCGTGGCCCATGCACCGTATAGATACGCATCGCAGTTCTCCGGCCGTCGTTTCGTCAGCCGCCGAGCCGGCCCTTGGTCGAAGGCACCTCGCCGGCGTTGCGCGGATCGATCGCGCAGGCCGCGCGCAGCGCCCGCGCCAGACCCTTGAAGCAGGATTCGGCGATATGGTGGCTGTTGTCGCCGTACAGCGTCTCGACATGCAGCGTCACGCCGGCGTTCATGGCGAAGGCGTTGAACCACTCGCGCACCAGTTCGGTGTCGAACTCGCCGATCTTGTCGCGCGGGAAGTCCGCCTTGAACACCAGTACCGGGCGGCCGGAAATGTCGATCACCACCCGCGTCAGCGTCTCGTCCATCGGCATGTGGACCGAGGCGTAGCGGGTGATCCCCGCCATGTCGCCGAGCGCCTGCCGGACCGCCTGCCCGAGCGCGATGCCGACGTCCTCGGTGGTGTGGTGAAAATCGATGTGGAGGTCGCCCGCCGCCTTCACGGTCAGATCGATGCGGGAATGGCGGGCCAGAAGATCGAGCATATGGTCGAAGAAGCCGATTCCGGTCGCGATATCGGACGCGCCCGCGCCATCGAGGTTGATGGCGACCTCGATGTCGGTTTCCTTGGTCTTGCGCTTGATCGTGGCCGTCCGCATGGAAGGGCTCTCCGCATCCTCTAGGTTTTGACGCGTTTTCTTCACGCGAACCGCATCCCACTTCGCTCGAAAACGCTTCGGAAACGCGCCCTTTTAACAGGCCGCTGCCGCCTTCGCTACCGTGGCAAGCCGGGTTTCGCGGCGGATTGACGGTATGGTGAGCGAAATCGGCCGATCCGCCGCAATTGCAACCCTGCCTAGCTGCGCCTAAATCATGGCGCACGAGAAAGGATTTCCATGAACGCATCGCATCCGATGGCCGGCGACGGCGCGCCGCAGGTCTGGCACGGCACCACCATTCTCACCGTCCGCAAGGGGGGCAAGGTGGTGGTCGGCGGCGACGGACAGGTTTCGATCGGCCAGACCGTCATCAAGTCCAACGCCAAAAAGGTCCGCAAGCTCGGCAAAGGCGACGTCATCGGCGGCTTCGCCGGCGCCACCGCCGACGCCTTCACGCTGTTCGAGCGGCTGGAAGCCAAGCTGGAGCAATATCCCGGCCAGCTCACCCGCGCCGCGGTCGAACTGGCCAAGGACTGGCGCACCGACCGTTACCTGCGGCGGCTGGAGGCGATGATGATCGTCGCCGACAGGGAGGTGTCGCTGGTGCTGACCGGCACCGGCGACGTGCTGGAGCCCGAAGCCGGGGTGATGGCGATCGGCTCCGGCGGCAACTACGCGCTGGCGGCCGCGCGGGCGCTGATCGACAGCGATCACGACGCCGAGACCATCGTGCGCCGCGCGCTCGACATCGCCGCCGATATCTGCGTCTACACCAACCGCAGCGTCACCCTCGAAACCCTTGACAGCCAGAGCGCATGACCGACTTCTCCCCCCGCGAAATCGTCTCCGAACTCGACCGCTTCATCGTCGGCCAGACCGACGCCAAGCGCGCCGTCGCCATCGCCCTGCGCAACCGCTGGCGACGCATCCAGTTGACCGGCAGCCTGCGCGACGAGGTGTTGCCGAAGAACATCCTGATGATCGGCCCGACCGGCGTCGGCAAGACCGAAATCGCGCGCCGCCTCGCCAGGCTCGCGGGCGCGCCGTTCCTGAAAGTCGAGGCCACCAAGTTCACCGAGGTCGGCTATGTCGGCCGCGACGTCGAGCAGATCGTCCGCGACCTTGTCGAGGTCGGCATCGCGCAGACCCGCGAACGCAAGCGCAAGGACGTGCAGGCGCGCGCCCAGATCGCCGCCGAGGAACGGGTGCTCGACGCGCTGGTCGGCGGCAACGCCAGCGCGGCGACGCGCGATTCGTTCCGCCGCAAGCTGCGGGCGGGCGAACTCAACGACAAGGAAATCGAGATCGAGGTGCAGTCCTCGGGCGGAATGCCGATGTTCGAGATTCCGGGGATGCCCGGCGCGCAGATGGGCGCAATCTCGATCGGCGATATCTTCGGCAAGCTCGGCGGCGGCCGCACCAAGACGCGACGCACCACCGTCGCCGAGTCCCACGAAGTCCTCATCAACGAGGAATCCGACAAGCTGCTCGACAACGACCAGCTCGTGCAGGAAGCGATCGGCGCGGTCGAGAACAACGGCATCGTGTTTCTCGACGAGATCGACAAGATCTGCGTGCGCGACGGCGCGCGTGTCGGCGACGTGTCGCGCGAGGGCGTGCAGCGCGACCTCTTGCCGCTGATCGAGGGGACCACCGTCTCCACCAAGCACGGCGCGGTGAAGACCGACCACATCCTGTTCATCGCGTCCGGCGCGTTCCACATCGCCAAGCCCTCGGACCTGCTGCCGGAATTGCAGGGCCGCCTGCCGATCCGCGTCGAACTGAACGCGCTGACGCGCGACGACATGCGCCGCATCCTCACCGAGCCGGAAGCCTCGCTGATCAAGCAGTATGTCGCGCTGATGCAGACCGAGGGCGTGACGCTGGAGTTCTCCGACGACGCCATCGACGCGCTGGCCGACATCGCGGTCGCGGTCAACGGCTCGGTGGAGAACATCGGCGCGCGGCGCTTGCAGACGGTGATGGAGCGGGTGCTCGACGAGATTTCGTTCGTCGCGCCCGACCGCAACGGCGAGACCATCCGCCTCGACGCCGCCTATGTGCAGAAGCACGTCGGCGACTTGGCGAAGAACGCGGATTTGAGCCGGTTTATTTTGTAACGCACGGTGCGAAACCGTGTCCCGTCGCAGGGTTCAGCGTTTCGAGCGATTCCGGATCGGCGCCGCAGCACAAGAGCGCCGCAGCGCATCCGGGACACGGGATGACTCTCACCTGCTCCGCCGCACCCGCACATAAAGCGCGCCGGCGCCGCCGTGGCCGATATGCGCTTCCTCGAAGCCGACCACGAGGGCGCGGAATTCGGGCTGGCCGAGCCATTCCGGCACCTGCCGGCGCAGCACGCCGCGCTCGGCTTCCGGCCCCGCGCTGCGGCCCTTGCCGGTGACCACCAGCACGAAGCGCAGGCCCTCGTGATTGGCGCGGTGCAGGAACTGCAGCAGCGCGCGATGGGCGCGCGCCTGCGTCATGCCGTGCAGGTCGAGCCGCGCGTCGATCTCGATGCGCCCGCGCGCGAGATGCGAGCGATCGCGCCGGCTGAGCGGAGCCAGCGGCGGCGTGGATGGCGGGCGACTGACTTGCGCGGGCTGACGCGGCGGCGCGACGGGTTCGCTTCGGGTCCGTTTGGCGGCGGCCGCCGGTGGCGCGGCGGCGACGGCATCGGGCTTCGCGGCGCGCGGCTTTTTGCGCAGCGGCGTCGCCTGCCTCGCCACGCTGTCCCACAGCGCGCGCTCCTCCGCGCTCAGCACGCGACGGCGACGCGGCGACGGCGGCATATCGATGAGAAATTCCTCCGGCGGCGACCGGCGTTTCATCGACGGCTCCGCCCGCCCCGGCGATGATGCGGCGGTTGCTTCGCCGCAGCCGCCACGCGCCGGGCCTGCGGCAGCGGCATGGTGCGGCCGGCGGCGACCGGATCGAGCGCCTTCGGCACCAGAACGGCGAAACGGGCGTTGTCGCGCAGGCGGCCGGCGACCTTCGCCGCGTCCGCGCCGGCCCCGAAATAAAGATCGGCGCGCGCCGGCCCGACGATGGCGGAGCCGGTGTCCTGCGCGATCATCAGGCGGTGGAACGGCGTCTTTGCCTGGGGCGAATCGATCGGCAGGTCGCCGGCGATGAAGAACGGCGTGCCGTAGACGTGCAACGCCTTGTCGACCGCGATGGAGCGGCCCGGCGTCAGCGGCACGCCCTGCGCGCCGACCGCTTCGTCGGCGTCGGACAGCGCGACCTCGCGGAAAAACACGTAGGAGCGGTTCTGCCGCCGCAATTCCTTCGCGCCGTCCGGATTGGCGTTCATCCAGTCGCGGATGCGCTGCATCGACATCTGCTCGCGCGGGATGATGTTACGCTCGATCAGGATGCGGCCGACCGGGGTATAGCGATAGCCGTTGTGGGCGTCGTAATTGATCCGCACGGTCGAGCCGTCCTCAAGGCGGACCCGCGCCGAGCCCTGAATCTGCGTGAACAGCAGGTCGGTCTCGCTCTTGAGCCAGCAGATTTCCAGGCCGCGCCTGGCGATGGCGCCGTCCTCGATCGCGGCGCGATCGTAATACGGCACCAGCTTGCGGCGGCCGATCTTGCGGAACACCTCGCCGCCGTTGGGCAGGCCGGTGTCGCTCTGCTTGAACCCGCGCACGAACAGGTTGGAGGGACGGCGGTAGACCGGCACGGTGTAGACGTCGGTGCGGGTGCGCGAGCCGTCGATGACCGGCTCGTAATAGCCGGTGACGAAGCCGGCGTCCTCGCCGAGCCGCGAGATCCACAGCGGACGAAAGTGCTGCTCGAAGAAGCGCCGCGCCGCCGCTTCGCTGGTGATCCGTGCCGCCATCGCCGCCCGGCACGGCGCGCGCAGCGAATCGCCGAGCGCCTTGCTCGCGGCCGGCGGCCGGCGGGCGGCGACGATGGGTCTGCAACTCTTGCGAAAGGCGTCGAGCGCCGCCCCCTGGTCGTCGTCGCCCCAGCCGGGGATGTCGTCCCAGGCCGCCGGCACGTACTGACCGCCGGGGATTTCAAGCGGCGAAACCCGGTGCGGCGGTTTCGCCGCGGCAGGAAGCGCCATCGCCGCCAGCGCGGCCGCCGCGAGCCACAAGGGCACTGCGCACGGCCAAGTCCGGCCCGCGCTATTGCGCGCTTCCGGTTCCAACCAGCTTCCAGTTCGGATCGCGCGAATTGATGTCGCGCGCGAATGTCCAGACATCGGTGATATCGGCGACCTTTTCCGGATTGCCGTCCACGATCGCGCCGGTCTTGTCGCGGGTGACCGAGATCATCTGCGACACGAAGCGAACCGTGATCTGGCTGGTGCGGTCGCGAACCTCGGCGTTGACCAGTTCGGCCTTGTCGATCGAGACGAAGCGGGTGTCGGTCTTGTGCTCGGCCTTCTCGCGGGCGCGGATCACGCTGTCGAAGCTGTCATAGACATCGGAGGACAACAGGTCCTTCAACGCGCGGCGGTCGCCGTTGGCGAAGGCCAGCACGATCATTTCATAGGCGCTGCGCGCGCCGCTGATGAAATGCTTGGGGTCGAACGACGAATCCTGCGCGACGATGGCGTCGAGCCCCGAAGCCAGCGCGGTGCCGGGCTCGGCGAAGTCCTTCCAGCGGTTGGTGGAGGGGACCTCCTCGCCGGCGGGGGCCGCCGGCGGCTGATCGATCACGGTTCCGGGCATCGACACGACCTTGCCGTCCTGCGCGCCGTTGAACACGTCGCGCGCGGCGCGGTCGAACGGCGGCCGCTCACTTCCGGTCCGCTGTCCGAGGACGTTGCGCAGACGCAGGAAGATAAATACCGCCAACGCCAGGAAGATGATGGTGTAAATATCCACGTCTTATCCGCTTTCCAATCGATCCACTCGCGCCCTCCGCATGGACGGACGCCTCCGGGGCGGTCAGGGGCCCGCTAGGGGACAGGCCACCTTCTTCATGTAGGGACCGGATCACGCCGAGCCAATGGCACTTTTTGGCACAGAAGATCGGGCATTTGCCGGCACCTGGCCGAATTCCCGCCCGGCGGTCCCTTTGATACTGATCCGCCTTGCAAAATTGTAGCGCTTTTCAGGCCGGAGAGGAAATCGATATCCGGCCTGAATTCGCGCCGCGCGGGAAGCGCCCGGCGCGGCCGTTGCGAGCCCTTCTGCTTGTCGAGTATGGCCGGCCTATGATAGCCACACGCCGGCGCGGCAATTTGCCCCTTGTCAACTCGGGCGCGAACAGGCTGCCAATCGGTTCCCATCTGGCCAGACGCTTCAGGAGAATTTGTATGGCAAACGGCAACGGCACCCCTCCCGAGGCGGCCCCTCCCCCGCAGCTCAACGTGCTGGCGCAGTACACCAAGGACCTGTCGTTCGAGAACCCCAACGCGCCGAAGTCGCTGGGGCCGCAGCAACAGCAGCCCTCGATCAACATCCAGATCAACGTCGCCGCCAACAACATCGCCGAGAACGAATACGAGGTGGTGCTGTCGATCGAGGGCAAGGCCGAAAGCCAGGGCACGGTGATGTTCAATCTCGAACTGGCCTATGCCGGCGTGTTCCGGGTGCTCCACGTTCCGCAGGAAAACCTTCACCCGCTGGTGATGATCGAATGCCCGCGGCTGCTGTTCCCGTTCGCGCGCGAGATCATCGCCACCGCGGTGCGCGACGGCGGTTTCCCGCCGCTGATGCTCGACCCGGTCGATTTCGTCGGCCTGTACCGGCAGAACATGGAACGGCAGGCCGAGCAGATGAAGCCGAGCTAAGGGCGCGATCGTCCAAGGTTGAAACGCGCAATCGTCCCCCGG
Source organism: Bradyrhizobiaceae bacterium (assembly GCA_044463945.1). GTDB lineage: Bacteria > Pseudomonadota > Alphaproteobacteria > Rhizobiales > Xanthobacteraceae > 62-47. Next base: position 80,266 of record JBIQLW010000011.1, read on the forward strand.
AAATGAGGCGTCATCGGCCGCCAACGGGTCCGGCTTCGCCGGCCCGATGACAGGCTCCGGCGGACGATCCAGTAATCGGGGCAGATGCGAGGGAAATCCGTCTTCAGTCCGGAATACTGGATACTCCGCCTGCGCGGAGTATGACGGCTTTCGTGTTGCGTATTCCTTCGAACAGCGATGCCCGGTTTATTCCGCCGCCGGCGCGCCGGCGGCGTATTCGTGCCAGATCGGCTTGTCGCCAAGCGTTGCGACGAACGCGCGGTGCGCGGCGCGATCGTCGGCGCTCAGGCGCGGCGCGAGCGGCACCGGCCGCTGCCGTCGCGGCGCATCGCTGACGCCGCTCTGGCGGATGGCGGACGCGCCAGTGAGAATAAGCTGCGACTGCCGCGCGCCGATCAGGTCGATATAGACTTCCGCCAGCAGCTCGGCGTCGAGCAGCGCGCCGTGCTTGGTGCGGCGCGAATTGTCGATGGCGTAGCGCGAGCACAGGTCGTCGAGCCGGTTGGACACGCCGGGATGCTTGCGCCGCGCCAGCAACAGCGTATCGACCAGCCGGTCGCGGGGGATGGCGGGACGCGACAGACGGGTCAGTTCGGCGTTGATGAAACCGATGTCGAACGAGGCGTTGTGAATCACCAGCGGCGCATCGCCGATGAAAGCCAGGAACGCATCGACCACCTCGGCGAACTTCGGGTGCCCGGCGAGAAATTCGGTCGACAGGCCATGCACCGCGAAGGCTTCCTCCGGCATGTCGCGCTCGGGATTGATGTAGCAGTGGTAGACCTGCCCGGTCGGCATCCGGTTGAAGATCTCGATACAGCCGATTTCCACCAGCCGGTCGCCGCGCAGCGGATCGAGCCCGGTGGTTTCGGTGTCGAGAACGATTTCACGCATGGCCGTTAAGTCCGTGATCCGCGGCGAATCAGGCGCGCCGCCGCGGCAGTTTAGCAGCCTGCTCCAGGATTTCGCGCACGCGCACGCGCACCGGCTCGATGCCGTGCGAGGTATCCACCACGAAATCCGCGCGGCGGCGCTTCTCGGCGTCCGGCAACTGCTTGGCGAGGATGGCGTCCAGCTTCTCCGCGGTCATGCCCTCGCGGGCGAGAATGCGCTCGCGCTGCACCTCCTCGCCGGTGGTCACCACCACCACGGCATCGACCCGGCTTTCGCCGCCGGTCTCGTAAAGCAGCGGAATATCCACCACCGCGACCGGCGCGCCGGATTTTTCCGCGTCGTCGAGGAATTTCTGATGATGGGCGCGCAGCATCGGATGCACGATGCTTTCCAGCCGCTTCATCGCCTCTTTGTCGTGGACCACGCGCGGCGACAGCAACGCGCGATCGACCTTGCCGTTGACGGTGGTGCCCGGAAAGGCGGCCTCGATCGCCGCCACCGCCTCGCCTTCGTAAAGGCGATGAACCGTGGCGTCGGCGTCGTAGACCGGCACGCCGGCTTCGGCGAACAGCTTGGCCGTGGTCGATTTGCCCATTCCGATCGATCCGGTCAGTCCAAGCACCCGCATCAGCAAGTCCCCATCGTCTCAGAATGCAAGAAGACCCTCGCGCCGCATGAAAGCGAGAAGCCCCAATAGCGGCAAGCCCAGGATCGTGAAGTGATCGCCCTCGATCCGCTCGAACAGGTGAATGCCATAGCCCTCAAGCTGATAGGCGCCGACGCTGGTCATCGCGGCGGGGCCCGTCACATCAAGATAGGCATCGATCGCCTGCGGCGTGAGCGGGCGCAGCGTCAGCGACGCCACCGCAACCTCGGAAAACAGCACCCTGCCCTCGCGCACCACCGCGACGGCGGAATGAAGCTGATGGGTTCGCCCCGCCAGCGCCTGCAATTGCTCGGTGGCGCGGGCGCGGTCCGCCGGCTTGGAGAAGCGGCGCGCTCCCAGCGCCAGCGTCTGGTCGGCGCCGATCACGTAGCGGTCCGGGTGAAGGCCAGAGACGGCCGCCGCCTTGGCGCGCGCCAGACAATCCGCCACCTCGCCCGGCGCGCTCAGCCCCGACTCCGCCTCGACCGCGCGCTCGTCGAGCACCGCCGGCACCGCCTTGAACGCGATGCCGGCGGCGGCGAGAACCTGCTGCCGGGCGCGGCTCTGCGAGGCCAGGATCAACGGCGCGCGGCCCGGCGCCAGAACGCTGCGCACCGTCATTCCGGCGCTCGCTGCCGCTGCCGGTCGGCATAGAGCTTGATGACGGCGGCGGCGGTTTCCTCGATCGAGCGCCGCGTCACGTCGAGCAGCGCCCAGCCGTGCCGCGCGCTGAGCCGCCGCGCCGCCGCCACCTCATCGGTCACCGACTGCTTGTCGGTGTAGATGTCGTTGGCGGAATGCGCGCCGATAGAGAGCAGACGGTTCTGCCGGATCTGGATCAGCCGTTCCGGCGTGGCGTGAAGGCTGACGACCAGCGGCTTCTTCAGGTTTTCCAGTTGCGGCGGGATCGGAACGCCCGGCACCAACGGCACATTGGCGGTGCGGATGCCGCGATTGGCGAGATAGATCGAGGTCGGCGTCTTGGAGGTGCGCGACACCCCCACCAGCACGATATCGGCCTCCTCCAACCCTTCGACGTGCTGGCCGTCGTCGTGCATCATGGTGTAGTTCAACGCGTCGATGCGCTTGAAGTAGTCGGCGTTGAGGGTGTGCTGCGCGCCGACCCGCCCGGTGGTGGCGGCACCGAGATAAGCCTGGAACAACTGCATCACCGGGCCGATGATCGACAGGCTCGGAATGTTGATTTCCTTGCACTTGGCTTCGAGCCGCTCGACCAGGTCCTTCTCCAGCAGCGTGAACAGCACGATGCCCGGCGCTTCCTCGATCTCGGCCAGCACGCGGTCGAGTTGCTTCTGGCTGCGCACCAGCGGGTAGACGTGTTCGACCGGGGTCACGTTGGCGTATTGCGCGGCGACCGCGCGCCCCACCGTGATCAGGGTTTCGCCGGTGGAGTCCGACACCATATGGAGATGGAAGTAATTGCCCGTGGTCGGCACGCGAGGGATCCGTTTTCTCGACTTGTGTGTTCTGTGGATCGGTGTGGAGGATTTACGGAATCTTTACCATCGGCCGGCGGCTCCGGGATAACCGCGCTGGTTCTGCACAGGGGTGGCGGCGTGGACAAGATTCCGCGCCTCCCCAAAGTCTAGCGGGAATAGATCGTCCTGTCGCTTGATAACTCCACCGCCGCCGTCGTTCAACCGATTGAAAATCCGGCCGATATCCGGCTTCCCCGAAACCGGCGGGAAAGCGGTGACAAATCCGCGCCGGCTTGGATAAAACGGGAGTGCCTTGGACCGGCGCAATTCACGCTCACTCAGACTCAAACTTAAGATTCTTTAAATATTGATTTGGAAAAGGGCTTGGTGCGGATAAGGGTGAGATCGCGCCCCATCGGTTCAACCCGCCTCACGCCGGATCGTTCCGAGCAGGCACGCCCCTGTCAGCCCTCGGGATTGCAGATGTACGAATGGATCAAGGCCCTTCATGTCATCGCGGTGATTTCATGGATGGCCGGAATGCTCTACCTGCCGCGATTGTTCGTCTACCATTGCGCCGCCGAAGTCGGCTCCAGACAGTCCGAAACCTTCAAGGTGATGGAGCGGCGGCTTCTGAAAGCCATCATCAACCCGGCGATGATCGTCACCTGGGTGCTGGGCCTCTATCTCGCCTGGAGCGGGCACTGGTTCACCAGCGGCTGGTTTCACGTCAAGCTGTTCCTGGTGCTGGTGCTGTCGGGGGTCCACGGCCTGTTCTCCCGCTGGGTGCGCGAGTTCGGTCAGGACCGGAACACGCGGAGCCAGAAATTCTACAGGATAATCAATGAGGTGCCGACGGTCCTGATGATCGGGATCGTCATCATGGTGATCGTCAAGCCGTTCTGACGCAGGTCCGTCGCGGGCGCGGGCCTTTTTCGCGCGGCGTCCGGCCCGGCGGCATCTTGCGCGGGCGGCGATGATTTTCTATATTCGTTCTATCCCACCCCACGCAGGCGGATGTGGCTGTCGCCCGGTACCCAACATGGTATCGGCCGCCACGTCGGGTTTGAAGCCCTTCCGGCACCTTCCTTGCTTCAGATCTGCGGAAACGCTTCAGGCTTTCCGCATTTTTCGAAAGCCACCTTCGGATTCCCTTTCTTATCTGTCTACAGGACCACCCCCATGCGGGAAATGAAACTACAGGACCTCAAGGCTCAGACTCCCGGCGAACTGGTGTCGCTGGCGGAGGAACTGGGGGTCGAGAACGCCAGCACCATGCGCAAGCAGGAGCTGATGTTCGCCATCCTCAAGCAACTGGCGATTCAGGAGATCGACATCATCGGCGAAGGCGTCGTCGAGGTGCTGCCGGACGGCTTCGGCTTCCTGCGCTCGCCGGACGCCAACTATCTGCCGGGTCCCGACGACATCTACGTCTCGCCGTCGCAGATCCGCCGCTTCGGGCTGCGCACCGGCGACACCATCGAGGGCCACATCCGCAGCCCGAAGGAAGGCGAGCGCTATTTCGCGCTGCTCAAGGTCAACACGCTGAACTTCGAGGACCCGGAGAAGTCCAAGCACAAGGTCAACTTCGATAACCTGACGCCGCTGTTCCCCGACGAGCGCTTCAAGCTCGAACTGAACGACCCGACCCGCAAGGACCTGTCGCCGCGTGTCATCGATATCGTCGCGCCGATCGGCAAGGGTCAGCGCGCGTTGATCGTCGCGCCGCCGCGCACCGGCAAGACGGTGCTGATGCAGAACATCGCCCATTCGATCACCGCCAATCACCCGGAATGCTACCTGATCGTGCTGCTGATCGACGAGCGGCCCGAGGAAGTCACCGACATGCAGCGCTCGGTGAAGGGCGAGGTGGTGTCGTCCACCTTCGACGAGCCGGCGGTGCGCCATGTGCAGGTCGCGGAAATGGTGATCGAGAAGGCCAAGCGCCTGGTCGAGCACGGCCGCGACGTCGTCATCCTGCTCGACTCGATCACGCGTCTGGGGCGCGCCTACAACACCGTGGTGCCGTCATCCGGCAAGGTGCTGACCGGCGGCGTCGACGCCAACGCCTTGCAGCGGCCGAAGCGGTTCTTCGGCGCGGCGCGCAACATCGAGGAAGGCGGCTCGCTGACCATCATCGCCACCGCGCTGGTCGATACCGGCAGCCGCATGGACGAAGTGATCTTCGAGGAGTTCAAGGGCACCGGCAACTCGGAACTGATCCTCGACCGCAAGGTCGCCGACAAGCGCACCTTCCCGGCGATCGACATCGCCCGCTCCGGCACCCGCAAGGAAGAACTCATCACCGATCCGCAACTGCTCAAGAAGATGTATGTGCTGCGGCGCATCCTCAACCCGATGGGCACCATGGACGCCATCGAGTTCCTGCTCGACAAGCTGCGCAACACCAAGAACAACGCCGAGTTCTTCGATTCGATGAATACCTGACGCATCCGCCGTGCAGGCGGATCGTTCAACACAAAGGCCCGCGAGCGATCGCGGGCCTTTGTGCTGTGCTGGATTGTTGAAGATCGCGCCATGCTCCGGACGCGATGCGGCATGAAATGCCGCTTCGCAGAGCTGGAGCCGTTTCAGCGACAGTATTTGCGGCGATCCCGGTTCTGCGGCGCAGCGTTACACGCTGCACCGCGCCCGGGATACGACTGAAGCTATGTTGACTTCGTCACCAGCCGCACAAGATCCCGCGCCCTCGTCACCGGCAGCGAACAGCTTTGCCGGCGGCAGACGAAGGCGGCTGCGCCGCTGACCGCGTCGGCCTTGGCGCGCGCGGGATGATTTTGAGGAAGATCGTCGGCGCGCGGCGCGTGAAGAACGATCGTCGTCGCGTGCGGCAGGTTTCGCGCGGCGCTCAAGAGCGCATCGGCGTCCCTGCCCTCGCCCACGACGACGATCTCCGCGCCGGTGAGATGCAGATCGAGTGCGTTCAACAGCGACAGGTGGCCGAACATGTTCTCGGCGGCGCGCGGCAACAGCGCCGCGAACAGGGCGTCGGCGCGGGCGCGCCAGCGCTCATTGCCGTCGAGCACGGCGAGCCGCACGAGATTTTGCGCGATGATGCCGTTGTGGTTGGGGATCGCGTCATCGACACTCGAATGCGGCCGCACGATCAGGCCCTCGGCATCGTCGGCGGTGAGATAATAGCCGCCGTGCCCGGCGTCGGCGTAGTGCCGGTCAAGCAGCTCCTGCCACGCGAGCGCCTGTTGCAGGAACGACGCCTCGCCGGTTGCTTCATGCAGCGCCAGCGCGGCGCGGATCATCGCGGCGTAATCCGACGCAAGCCCCGGCACCAGCAACAGCCCGGCGCGCCACGAATGGCCGAGACGGCCGTCGCGGGTCATCGTCGTCGCGATGAAATCGAAAGCGCGGCGCGCGCGGGCGAGCCATTCCGGCTGCGCGAAGGCGATGGCGGCATGAACGAGCGCCGCGATCATCAGCCCGTTCCAGTCCGCCAGCACCTTGTCGTCGAGGCCGGGACGCACGCGCGCGGCGCGGCGCGCCAGCAGTTTTTCGCGTAAAGTGCGCATGTGGTCATCGTCGTCGTTGCCGAGATCGATGGACTTGAGGCGATTGGGAATGTTGTGGCCTTCGAAATTGCCCGCCTCGGTGATGTCGTAGCGCGCGGCGAAATCGGCGGCGTGTTGTGAACCAAGGACGTCCATGACTTCCGCCAGCGACCAGACGTAGAACTTGCCCTCCTCGCCTTCGGAATCGGCGTCGAGCGACGAGGCGAACGCGCCTTCCTTTGTGGTCATTTCGCGCATCAGCCAGCCGACGGTCTCAACGGCGCGCTGCGCATAGAGCGCGTTCGGCGCGCGCGCATGTTCAAGCGCTAAAAGGTCGAGCAGTTGCGCGTTGTCGTAAAGCATCTTCTCGAAATGCGGTACCAGCCATTTGTCATCGACCGAATAGCGCGCATAGCCACCGCCGAGATGATCGTAGATGCCGCCCTGGCTGATGTGCGTCAGCGCCAGATTGGCGGTGATGAAGAAGCGGTCGTCGCGGCTTCGCGCCCCTGCCCGCCAGAGAAATTCAAGCATCGCGCACTGCGGGAATTTCGGCGCGCCGCGCAAGCCGCCGTTGACCGGATCGGCAGCGCGCGCGATCGAGACCGCGGCGTTGTCGAGTTCACCGGTGCCGATGCGCGCGGCGGCATCGCCGCGCGCGCGCTCCGCGAGCTTCGCGAGCAGCGCATCGCGGTTATGGATGATCTTGTCCGGCTCCTCACGATAGAGCCGCGCCACGGTGCGCAGCAGATCGGTGAAGCCGGGCCGGCCGTATTGCGCGTGTTTCGGAAAATAGGTGCCGCCCCAGAACGGCTCGCCGTCGGAGGTGAGAAACATCGTCAGCGGCCAGCCGCCCTGCTCGCCCAACAGATGCAGCGCGTTCATGTAGATCTGGTCGATGTCCGGCCGTTCCTCGCGGTCGACCTTGATGTTGACGAACAGTTCGTTCATCACCGCCGCGGTCGCCGCGTCCTCGAAGCTCTCATGCGCCATGACGTGACACCAGTGGCAGGCGGCGTAGCCGACCGACAGCAGGATCGGCTTGCCGGTGCGCCTGGCTTCCGCGAGCGCGTCCGGTCCCCAAGGCCACCAGTCCACCGGGTTATGCTGATGCTGCAACAGATACGGACTGGTTTCGCGCGAAAGCCGGTTGGTGTGAGACGTCGTCCCGGTCATGATGCAGCCTTCCCGAGCGGTTACGGCGCGACGCGCGGTTGCGACGGGCCTCGCGATTGTTGAATAGATAGGTCATGCACCCGCGAGAACAAACCATCTTCGCACTGTCGTCGGGTCGCCCGCCGACGGCGATCGCCATCGTGCGCGTTTCCGGCGCGCGGGCCGCCGATGGGTTGCGCGCGCTCGCCGGACGATTGCCGCCGCCGCGGGTGGCGACGCGCGCGACGCTCAGGAACAGTCACGGCGAGGGCATCGACGACGCCATCGTGCTGTGGTTTCCGGCGCCCGCCAGCGCAACCGGCGAGGACGTCGCCGAGTTTCACGTCCATGGCGGCCGCGCGGTGCTGACGGCGCTGTTCGCCGCGCTTTCCGATATCGAGCACGTACGGCCGGCGGAGCCGGGCGAGTTCAGCCGCCGCGCCTTCGAGAACGGCAAGATCGATCTCACCGAAGCCGAAGGGCTCGACGATCTGATTCACGCCGACACCGACCGGCAACGCAAACAGGCGCTGCGGCAATTGCAGGGGCTGCTCGGCGACAGGGCGCGCGAGTGGCGGCAGCGGATCATCGCCGCTTGCGCGCTGGTGGAAGCGGGAATCGATTTCGCCGACGAAGGCGACGTGCCGGATGATCTGCTTGAGCCGGCGCTTGCGAAGATCGCGGCGCTGCGCGACGAAATCGCCGCTGCGCTCGCGGCGTCCGCGCGCAGCGAGCGGCTGCGTGACGGGCTGGTGGTGGCGATTGCCGGCGCGCCCAACGTCGGCAAATCGACGCTGCTGAATGCGCTGGCGCGGCGCGAGGTGGCGATCGTCTCGCCGCACGCCGGCACCACGCGCGACGCCATCGAGGTGCAGCTCGATCTCGACGGCTATCCGGTGACGCTGATCGACACCGCCGGCATTCGCGAAACCAACGATCCGGTGGAGCGGGAGGGCGTGCGCCGCGCCAGGGCGCGGGCAGGGGACGCCGACCTCGTGCTGTGGCTGGAGGGTGGGTCATTGGCCGATCGGTCAGCGGCCGAGCTGCCGGGCGACGCACCGCGCTGGCTGGTGCGAACCAAGGTCGATCTGGAGGCGGGAGCGGGGACCGAAAAGGGGGCCGGGATTCCTGCGGCAAACCGGGGGCGGTTTGAGGGCGGGCGCGAAGGGAGCGGGGCGGAGCCGGGACCGACGTTCGCGATCTCGGCGGCGCGGGGCGACGGGATGGCGGAACTGATCGCGGCGATCCGGGCCTTCGCGCAGGATTATTTCGCGGCGGGGGAGAGCGGGCTGATCGGCCGGGCCCGGCACCGCGAATTGCTGCGGACGACGGTCGATATGTTGCAGCGCAGCATGGATGCGGCGGATCGCGGCGAGGAGCTGGTCGCGGAAGAATTGCGGGCAGCGGCTTTTTCGCTCGGCCGGCTGCTGGGGCGGGTCGATGTCGAGGACGTGCTGGACGTGATTTTTCGAGATTTTTGTATCGGGAAGTGAATGGCGCAGTCATTCCATGTTAAATCGTAGAAATATTATGTAGAACTAAAAATTATGAATCATATTATATATTCATTTATATACTGCTTGGTTCCCTTCCGGAGCATGAATATGCGGGCATTTTGATGCTCACGGCTGTAGGTTGCTCCTTAAATTAAACCCGGATATTAATATAATTAAACCCGGATATAATGCGTGGCATTTACAGGTACGGGTTGCTGCAAACGAGCGAGGCGACATCGCTCTGCGAGGCTATGGCCGGCAATCTGCCGGCTCGTTGGCGAACGGTGACGCCTCATTTTTTCGGTCAGACTCTAGGGTTTCCCTTGGAGGCGCCGGGTCATGCGCGGAACGATGCCGTTCATCAGGGCTGGGGGGCGCGGCATGACGGGTCCTTACAAAAACCATTGATTTTAGAGCGTTTTCGCATTGGGTCTAATCGACCGATGCCGTCATTCCGGGGCGCGAGTTCCTACGCGCGAGCCCGGAATCCGTAACCACCCCCACGACGGTGGTATGGGGCTATGCGCGTGAAACCAGACTAAGTCCTGTCAACCGCTCGAAAATGATGCCGCGCGGGCTTGGCTGCCCCTTTGCATGGGGATCGTTGAAAATCGTCATGATCGGAGCGCTGCTGCCATAAGGTGGCCAGTACGTTGGACACAATCTCCGCTGAATGCGAACCGCGATCGTTTCACGTGAAACAGCGGTGCGATTCGTGACGCCTTCGATTCCCGACCCGGTCTCCTGTTTCACGTGAAACACCCGATCCGTTTTCCGCTTTCCGCAGCGCCGATCTCGCGATAAAACGCCGGCTCAATCCATCCTCGAACCGGTATGACTGTGGCGGACGCATTCGATGTGATCGTGATCGGTGGCGGGCACGCCGGCTGCGAAGCCGCGGCGGCGTCGGCGCGCCTCGGCGCGCGCACCGCGTTGGTCACGCATCGTTTCGACACCGTCGGCGCGATGTCGTGCAATCCGGCGATCGGCGGCCTCGGCAAGGGCCATCTGGTCCGCGAGGTCGATGCGCTCGACGGCCTGATGGGCCGCGTGATCGACCAGGCCGGCATCCAGTTTCGCGTGCTCAACCGCCGCAAGGGTCCGGCGGTGCGCGGGCCGCGCGCCCAGGCGGACCGCAAGCTCTATGCGGCGGCGATGCAGGCGGCGATCCGCGATGCCGCCAATCTCACGGTGATCGAAGGCGAGGCCGAGGACCTGCTGCGCGCCGGCGGCGACGGCCGCGTCACCGGCATCCGGCTGGCGGACGGGCGCCAACTCAGGACCGCCGCCGTGGTCGTCACCACCGGGACGTTTTTGCGCGGGTTGATCCATCTTGGCGAGCAAAGCTGGCCGGCGGGCCGGGTGGGGGAGGCGCCGTCGCTCGGCCTTTCGAAATCGTTCGAGGCCGCCGGCTTCACGCTCGGCCGGCTCAAGACCGGCACGCCGCCGCGCCTCGACGGCCGCACCATCGACTGGAGCGCGGTGGAGATGCAGCCCGGCGACGATCCGCCGGAGCCGTTTTCGACACTGACCGCGCGCATCACGGTGCCGCAGATCCAGTGCGGCATCACCCGCACCCTCCCGGCGACCCACGCCGTGATCCGCGCCAACGTGCATCGCTCGCCGATGTATTCCGGCCAGATCACCAGCACCGGGCCGCGCTATTGTCCCTCGGTCGAGGACAAGATCATGCGGTTCGGCGACCGCGACGGTCACCAGATCTTTCTGGAGCCGGAAGGGCTCGACGATCCGACCGTCTATCCCAACGGCATCTCGACCTCGCTGCCCGAGGACGTGCAGCGCGCCGTTGTCGCCTCGATTCCGGGGCTGGAGACCGCCCGGATCATCCGCCCCGGCTACGCCATCGAATACGATCACGTCGATCCGCGCGAGCTGGAGCCGACATTGCAGACCCGCCGGGTGCCGGGGCTGTTCCTGGCCGGACAGATCAACGGCACCACCGGCTACGAGGAGGCGGCGGCGCAGGGCCTCGTCGCCGGCCTCAACGCGGCGCTGGCGGCGGGCGGCGGCACGCCGGCGGTGTTCGACCGCGCCGATGGCTATCTCGGGGTGATGATCGACGATCTGGTGACGCGCGGCGTCACCGAGCCCTACCGGATGTTCACCTCGCGCGCCGAATATCGCCTGACGCTGCGCGCCGACAACGCCGACCAGCGGCTCACCGACAAGGGTATCGCGCTGGGCTGCGTCGGGGCGAAGCGCGCCGCGCACCACCGCGCCAAGATGGCGGCGCTGGATGCCGCCAAACGGCTGGCGCAATCGCTGTCGCTGACGCCGACCGCGGCTGCCAAGCACGGCCTCAACCTCAACCGCGACGGCCATCGCCGCTCGGCCTTCGACCTGCTGTCTTATCCCGACATCGGCTGGGGCGATGTGTGCCGGATCTGGCCGGAACTGTCGGCCATTGACCCATTCATCGCCGCCCATGTCGAGATCGATGCCCGCTACGACGTCTATCTCAAGCGCCAGGTGGCGGACGTCGAGGCGTTCCGCCGCGACGAGGGGCTGGTGCTGACGGGAATCGACTATCGCGCGGTGCCGGGGCTGTCCAACGAGGCGCGCAACCGGCTGGAAAAGGCCCAGCCGCGCACGGTAGGGCAGGCGGGCCGGCTCGACGGCCTCACCCCGGCCGCGCTCGGCATTCTCGCCGCCTATCTGCGCCGCGAGGCGCGGAAGAAGGGCGCGGCCGGTGCGGCGTGATCTGTTTCACGTGAAACGCTCCGATAACATCGCCGGGACGATCGGCGGATCTGGACCATGGCGGTAACGCTGGATCGTCAGCTTGTCGGCAGGCGGCTCACTCTGCGCCGCTTTACCTCATCGGATATTCCGGCGGTCCATGCCATCTGGGCGGACTGGGACGTCGTGCGATGGCTGCGCCTGGCAAAATTTCCCCCGCGGCCCAGCGACACAGCGGCGTGGATCGCGCTGCATGAGAGGGAATGGATATCCGGGGTGGGCTATCGCTTCGCGGTTTGCTGTGAGGGCCGCCTTATAGGCTGTACCGAGATCGCCAACATTCATGACGGAGTCGGGGATCTGGGCTACTGGTTCGAGCAAGCAAGCTGGGGCCGCGGATTCGCCACGGAGGCTGCCGCTCTCGTCAAGGACTTCGCCATCCGGGAAATTGACCTTCATCGCCTTGTCGCCGGGCATGCGGCCGAGAATGTCGCATCGGGTCGCGTCCTTCTCCACGTAGGCTTCAAGCCGACCGGCAGCGACATGCTGCATTATCCGCTGCTCGGAAAAGACCTTCCATATCGGCGATACGCGTTCGAAAGGCGGCGATGAGTTCCTAATCCGGCAAGGCCGCCGCCTCGCCCTGTTTCACGTGAAACGGGATTGGTGGTGCCGGGACAAAGACATGGATAGGGACTGTCGGCCATGATGGGTGAAACGTCCCCATCGGTCTCGATCGCATCCGCTGCGAGCACGGCGCGCTCCCTCTCCCGCTTGCGGGGGAGGGTTGGGGAGGGGGCCGTCAAGCGGCGTTTGCGTTTCGCGGCCTCCCCCACCCCTGCCCCCTCCCCGCAGAGGGGGAGGGGAACCGGGCTGCTGTGCTGTGAAGACGATTCTATAAGATGGGATCGTCCATAAGATGGGATGGCCGGGACGACGTCCGGCTCCATAGCAACGAGTCTGAATATTCAAAAACGCCAGCCAAGCTCTTTGAGCGTCATTGCCGGGCTTGACCCGGCAATCCATCTCCTTTGAAAGAGACCCATGCAAACCGCCGTGGCGCAATGGCTGGGCTATAAGGGGGAATGGTCGCTGAAGGCGTGCGTTCCCTCCACTCATGCAGCTGACCAAAAACGACGATCATTACCTTGACCGAAGACCTCATCTCCCAACTCGCGGCCGACAAGGCCGCCGCGCTCCGCCTCACTCCTGTTTCACGTGAAACGGAGGCGCGGCTCGACCGTTACATCGCGCTGCTGCTGGAGTGGCAGGCCAAGACCAATCTCGTCGCGCCGTCGACGCTGCCGCATCTGTGGACGCGCCACGTCGCGGACTCGCTTCAGCTTCTCGACCTCGCGCCTAACGCGAAAACCTGGCTCGACCTCGGCTCCGGCGGCGGGTTTCCCGGCGTGGTGCTGGCCTGCGCGCTGACGGAGCGCGGCGGGCGGGTCGATCTGGTCGAGCGCAACGCCAAGAAAGCCGCGTTCCTGCGCGAAGCGCTGCGCGTCACCGGCGCGCGCGGCGCGGTTTTTTCCACCGATATCGGGGATTATGTGGATAGCGTTGCGGCCGCGCCGGATTGCGTCACCGCGCGGGCGCTGGCTCCGCTACACCAGTTGCTAAAGCATGTTGAGCCGCTGGTGCGGCAGGGCGCCAAAGCCCTGCTGCTCAAGGGTCAAGATGTAGAGTCTGAATTGACGGAAGCTACTAAATATTGGAAAATTGAGCCGATCCTTCATCCAAGCCGCAGCGGCGGCGGAGGCTGGATCGTCGAAATCGACCGCATCTCACCGGCGCAGGCGCGCTGATGCCGTGGCGATGTTGCAGTGCAATATGGCGTACCAATGACAGTCATGGACGAGACTTATCAAGGCTTTAGGGGTGATGCGGCGATGCCCTCCGGAGAACCGCGGATTATTTCGCTGGCCAACCAGAAGGGCGGCGTCGGCAAGACCACCACCGCCATCAACCTCGGCACCGCGCTGGCGGCGATCGGCGAGCGGGTGCTGATCGTCGATCTCGATCCGCAGGGCAACGCCTCCACCGGGCTCGGCATCGATCGCCGCGACCGCAACGCCTCGACCTACGACGTGCTCACCGGCGAGGTCTCGCTGCGCGAGGCGGTGGTGCCGACCGCGGTGCCGCGGCTTTCGATCGCGCCCTCGACCATGGACCTCTCCGGGCTCGAACTCGAACTCGGCCACGCGCGCGACCGCGCCTTCCGGCTGCGCAACGCCATCGGCGCGCTCAACACCAACGTCTCGCCGGACAGCGACTTCACCTATGTGCTGATCGATTGCCCGCCGTCGCTCAACCTGTTGACCGTCAACGCCATGGCGGCGTCGGACGCCATCCTGGTGCCGTTGCAGTGCGAGTTCTTCGCGCTCGAAGGTCTGTCGCAACTGTTGAAGACGGTGGAGCAGGTGCGCGCGACGCTCAACCCGGAGCTGTCGATCCACGGCATCGTGCTGACGATGTACGACTCGCGCAACAACCTGTCGAACCAGGTGGTGGCCGACGTGCGGCAGTTCATGGGCAAGAAGGTCTACGAGACCATGATCCCGCGCAACGTGCGGATTTCAGAAGCGCCGTCCTACGGCAAGCCGGTGCTGGTCTACGATCTCAAATGCGCCGGCA
>JBIQLW010000012.1:0-91445 GCA_044463945.1 Bradyrhizobiaceae bacterium
CCGTTCGCGCCTGCCGCCGCGCGCACCGGAAGGCCGGCGGCGAGCGCCGGCGTCAGCACCGGCTCAAGCACCAGCGCGCCGACGGCTGCGGCCGCCAGCGCCCGTTTCATCGCCGCGTAGAGCGTTCCGCGATTGTCCCGACACGTCATCGAGGGATTCCTTTTCGCTTACTGCCGGGTCGTTGCCTTGGTGGAGACGCCGTAGCGCACGACGTTGATGGTGTCGCGCTTGCCGATCTGATCGTTGCTGGCCACCGGCGCGTTGGCGTCGGCGATGCTGCGCAGCGCCAGCGACAGGGTGCCGGTCTGGCGCGCCCGCGCCAGGACTTCCGCCTGCTCGGGCTTGAGTTCGAGGGTCACGGTCTTGCCGACGACGGCGTTCTGGCCTTCCTTCTCGCGCGGCGTCTGGTCGATCGCCAGCACGCGCACGTTGGTCAGGATGGTTTCCGAGGTGGCGCCGTCGGTTGCGGGCTGATCGCCGTTGCGGTCGCGGCGCGACAGGATGACATCGACGCGGTCGTTCGGCAGGATGAAACCGCCGGCGCCGGTTTCAGGGGAAATCTCGGTAGAGATGGCGCGCATCCCGGCGGGCAGCACCGCCGCCATGAAGCCGGATGTGCCGGCCATCACCAGCTTGCTCTCGCGGATCGGCTCGCCGGCGACGAAGGGCGAGCGGGCGATGGCGCCGGCGATCTTGGTGGCGGCGTCGGGGCGGCTGTCGCGGCGCACGAAATTGGCGCTGGCGGCGGCGGCCGGCCAGGTCTGCCATTGCAGGTCCGCTGCCGTTACCGATTTTCCGAGCGGGATGTCGGCCTTGGCGACCAGCACGTCGACGGTGTTGATCTGCGCCGTCTGCGCAGGGGCGGGCTTGCGGTCGGAGCTGGATGCCAGCCAGGCGGCCAGGCCACCGGCACCGACGGCAATGGCCAGTACGACAACGCGCGCGGTATTCATGACGCTCAACTTCCCAATTCACGCCGCGACGCAATCGTCGCCGTCGCGTCAGTTGAGCAGTTATTCGTCAAAGCATGGTTAATGAGCGGTATCGAAATGAGCTTAACGGGACGTTTTCAACGCGCAGAAGCACCCATGTCCCGGATGCGACGCGGCGCAAGCGCCAGCGCTGTGCCGCTTCGCTGATCCGGGACCGTCGCGGATGGTGCCTTAAGATACGGTCCCGGTTCTGCGGTGCGGCGTTGCACGCCGCGCCGCGCCCGGGACACGGCCTTCGCACGCATCGGCTGCGCCGAACTTGCCCGGCGTTTCGGCTTTATTCCCTCCCCCTTGTGGGGGAGGGTCAGGAGGGGAAGCCGCAAGCGCTTCGCTGATTGGACCCCCTCTCCACCTCTCCCCCACAAGGGGGAGAGAGCCGTCAGTGCCGCATCGCGATCGACTTGCTCCTCACCCGGCGATGAAGCGGCCGAGATCGACGGCTTTGATCCAGTTGGTTTCCGGATAGACCATCAGCGCGCCGATCGCCAGCGCGATGCCGTAAGGGATGCCGCTGTCCTTGTGGTGCAGCCGCAGCAGCCATTGCTGGCCGGTCAGCACCGAGGGGATCGGCCAGCGGCGGAATTCCAGCATCAATAGCGTCAGCGCGCCGCCGAACAACGAGGCATAGACCAGATAGGGCAGGAGGTGATCGAAGCCGAGCCACAGCGCCGCCGCCGACGCCACCTTGGCGTCGCCGCCGCCGATCCAGCCCATAGCGAAGCAGCCGAAGGCGACCGCCAGCACGGTCGCGCCGGCGGCGAAATGCAGGAGGATCGCGGTCCATTCCATGCCGCCCGCGAGCGCCAGCACCACGAAGCCCGCGATCAGCAGCAGCGACACGCGGTTGGAGATGGTCATGGTCAGGAGGTCGCTCGAGGCGGCGAACGCCATCAGCATGGGAAACAGGAAAAGCCGGCCGAGATCGAGGATCATGGTGTCGCCTTATCGCGTATCGTCGTGTGGCGGGAGGTTGGCCGGCCAAGAGTGAACAACAAGGGTGAACAATCCGGCAATGCGCGGCCGCTTTGCGGGCGGCGGTGCCGCGAGCGCCGTGCCGATAGAGGAAAGGCCCCGGCGTGCCGGGGCCTTTCCGAAAGTCAGGACTGCGAACCAGTCGCCGTCACTGCTTAGCTCAGAGGCGTGGTGCGCACGCTGCTCATGTTGCTGTCGAGAGCCTGGAACTTGCCAAACAGGGTGGTGCCGAGGGTCTGGACGACGGTGATGATGGCGAGCGCGATGCCGGCGGCGATCAGGCCGTATTCGATGGCGGTGGCGCCCGACTCGTCCTGGGCGAAACGCTTAAGCAGATTCTTCATAGGAAACTCCATGTGTGTACACGTGGCTGTCGAACCAAACGTTTGTGGAAACGGCGTTCTCAGCACCGTGCCCATGGGAGGAACCCTATGCGAGGAAAATTTCGCGCCAGTTAATTCAATCGGAGAAACCCGCATGTATCAGGCGTTTCTTGCGGACGGTAAACTTCGACTTAAAGGTATCGCAGAAACTCCGGCAAATCGCTTCGACCCTTCATTCCCAGCGCCGTTCTCGTATTCTCAACTCCTCAACATCGCTCCCGCACTTTCAGCGTCGTCCCCGCGAAGGCGGGGACCCGGTACTCCCTATTGGGTCACGTTTCCCATGCGCCAGCCCCGGAATACTGGATCATCCGCCTTCGCGGATGATGACGCCTCGTTTCGGGTCAGAGGCTCAGACACCGAGGCGCGAGTGCGGCGTTTGCAGTTCATTCATCAATTAACGGCATATTTGCCATGTTCGGAGCCGGGACCGCCGCCGCGGTCCGGCAAGCGATCGTGTTCGGGGTATGTCGCATGGGTTTCCGCTATCGGGATTTCGCCAGACGCTGGCTTGGGCTGACGGGCGTCGCGGTCGCGGCGGTGCTGCTGTCGGGGTCGCTGCCGGCTCTCGCCGATGACGACTCCATTTCCGTGAACGTCGATCAGGCCAAGCTGGTCAAGCTGCCGGGCCGGGTCGCGACGCTGGTGGTCGGCAACCCGCTGATCGCCGACGTCTCGTTGCAGGCCGGCGGCATGATCGTGGTGACCGGGAAGGGCTATGGCGCCACCAACGTCATCGCCATGGATCGCGCCGGCGAAATCCTGGTGGACCGCACCGTTCTGGTTCATGGCCCGGTGGACCAGGTGGTCACGGTCTATCGCGGCACCGAGCGCGAATCCTGGAGTTGCATGCCGACCTGCCAGCGCCGCATCACGCTGGGCGACGGCGAGGGCTATTTCAAATCGACGATGGATCAGGCCGGCTCGCTCGCAAGCTCGGCCGCCGGCACCACCGGCAAGGCCAACTGAGGGCGCGCGCGTCTTCATCCTTCATCCTTCATTCCTTCATCCTTCAGCCGTTGCCCGAGCGTCCGACCGGAAATTCGTTGTTGCACACAAGTGCAACACGAAAGCCGTCATGCTCCGCGAAGGCGGAGCATCCAGTACTCCCCATATTGGGCTAAGTTTCCCATGCACCGGCCCCGGATGACTGGATCATCCGCTGGAGCCTGTCATCGGGCCGGCGAAGCCGGACCCGTTGGCGGATGATGACGCCTCGTGTCTGATCGGAAGCCCTGTCCGGCAAACCCGGAACGCCGCCAGCGTGAAGCGTTAACAACCCGCTAACGCGGCGGGCGGCTTTGTCTGGAACCGGCGAAACACTTCAACAATGAGTTTCGGTTACAGCTTGGCGGTAGATAACTCCTGCATGTCTGGGAGATATGCCGATGCCGCCATCCGAGCCGACAAGGATCGATCCGCGCCGCGCCCTGCGCCGCCTGCGGCGCGACCGGCGCGGCTCCGCGGCAATCGAATTCGCCATCGTCGCGCCGCTGTTCTTCGGGCTCTTGTTCGCGATCCTTGAGATCGGCTTGCAGTTTCTCGCCGGATCGGTGCTGGAAAACGGCTTGCAGCAGACCGCGCGGCAGATGTTCACGCATCAGGCTTACGACAGCAGCCTGACGCCGGAAGCCTTCGCGCAGGATCTCTGCGGCCGGGTGGACGTGCTGATGGATTGCGCCAAGCTGCGCGTCAACGTCAGCGTCACCAACGCCGACGAAACGATTTCCTTCTTCGATCCGATCGATGCCGGCAAGCTGGTGGACAAGTTCACTTACAAGAACCCGGAGCCCGGCAGCACGGTGGTGGTCAGCGCCTTCTATCCGTGGCCGGTGGTGATGACCGGACTGGGCTTCAGCCTCGCCAATTTCGATGGCGGGCATCTGCTGACGTCCACCGCCGCCTTCCGCGTCGAGCCCAACTAGCGATCGCCCCATGACCCGCCGCGCCATCGCCTTGCTGCATCGTCTCAACCGCCGCCTCGCGGCGCTGGCGCGCGATGCGCGCGGGCTGGCGGCGGTCGAGTTCGCGATCATCCTGCCGCTGATGCTGGTGACGCTGTTCGGCGTGATCGGCACCACCACGGCGTTTTCGATCGACCGCAAGGTGACGCTGATCGCGCGCACCATGTCGGACCTCGTCTCGCAGAACGAGCGCGTGTCGTCCGCTCAGATCGACAACTTCTTCGAAATCGGAAAAGCGATCCTTTATCCCTATAGCCCTGCGGAAAACCCGGTTTCCGGCGGGCCGCTGTGGGTGCGGGTCAGCGAACTCTACGTTCACCCGGACAGCGGCCAGGTGCGCGTGCAGTGGAGCGAGGTCAGGGGGACCAAGAGCGGCCCGGACGACGACACGCTGCCGGTCGGGAGTCAGGTGGCGATGCCGGATGACCTGATCGGCCGCAATGCCAGCAACGCCATCCTGCCGAATCAGTATTTCATCCTCAGCGAGGTCGGCTATCGCTACGCGCCCGCGATCCTGCCGGGGGTGGCGAGCGTGCCGCTCGGCGAGATGACCTATACCCGTCCGCGCATCACGACGTCCTACCCCTGCGTGTTGTACGGGACCGCGAACTGCCCCACCAAGTGACGCGGCGCGGGCGCCCCGCTCGCCATGAAAACCGGCCTGCCTTCAATGGGTTGGTCCGGCAAGGGGCGGCGCGGCGTGGACCTCCCGGACGTATTTCCGCTCGAACACCTTGGCCGTGATGGGATAGCATCGCCCGCGAAGGCGTTATCGCGAATCGCGAGGCGACCACATCGCCATCGCCGCGATGGATGGCGGCCGGCCGCATCGCCTCCCGCCATGACGGATACAACGAATGCCCAGATTGAAACCGACCAAAGCGCTTCCGGCCGTCGACACCCTCACCAGGGCGCAGGCGAAGACGGAATGGACCCGGCTGGCGCTGGAGATCGAGGCGCACAACGCGCGCTACTACCAGAAGGATGCGCCGACCATTTCGGACGCCGCCTACGACGAGTTGCGCCGCCGCGTCGAAGCCATCGAGGCCCGGTTTCCCGATCTGGCGACGCCGGAGTCGCCGACGCAGAAGATCGGCGCGGCGCCGGCGCGCGGCTTCGGCAAGGTGCGGCACGCGGTGCCGATGCTGTCGCTCGGCAACGCCTTCAGCGACGACGAGGTGCGGGAGTTCGTCGAGCGGGTGCGCCGCTTCCTCAGGCTCAACGACGGCTTTCCGGACATCGTCGCCGAGCCGAAGATCGACGGGCTGTCGCTGTCGCTGCGCTACGAGGGCGGCGAACTGGTGCGGGCGGCGACGCGCGGCGACGGCTTCACCGGCGAGGACGTCACCGCCAATGTCCGTACCATCAAGGACGTGCCGAACCGGCTCAAGGCCCGCAAAATTCCGCCGGCCTGCGAGTTGCGCGGCGAGGTCTACATGCTGAAGCAGGATTTCCTCGCGCTCAACAAGGCGCAGCTTGAGGCCGGCGAAACCGTGTTCGCCAATCCGCGCAATTCGGCGGCGGGATCGCTGCGGCAGAAGGACGTAGGCATCACCGCGTCGCGGCCGCTGAAATTCTTCGCCTATGCCTGGGGCGAGATGGAGGGGCCGCCGGCCGATACCCAGCACAGGATGCTGGAATGGCTCGGCGAGGCCGGCTTCGTGGTCAATCCGCTGATCGAGCTGTGCCGCAGCATGGAGCAGGTGCTGGCCTTCTATCGCCGCGTCGGCGAGCAACGCGCGTCGCTCGGCTACGATATCGACGGCGTGGTCTACAAGGTCGACCGGCTCGACTGGCAGGAGCGGCTCGGCTTCGTGTCGCGCTCGCCGCGCTGGGCGATCGCGCACAAGTTCGCCGCCGAGCAGGCGACCACGGTGCTGGAGAAGATCGACATCCAGGTCGGCCGCACCGGGGCGCTGACGCCGGTGGCGCGGCTGATGCCGGTCACCGTCGGCGGCGTGGTGGTGCAGAACGCCACGCTGCACAACGAGGACTACATCAAGGGCGTCGGCAACGACGGGCAGCCGATCCGCGACGGCATCGACATCCGCGAGGGCGACACCGTGACGGTGCAGCGCGCCGGCGACGTCATCCCGCAGATCGTCGGCGTGCTGCTGGACAAGCGGCCGAAGGGCGCGAAACCCTATCGGTTTCCGGCCACCTGCCCGGCCTGCGGCAGCCACGCCGTGCGCGAGGAGGGGGAAGCGGTGCGCCGCTGCACCGGCGCGCTGATCTGTCCGGCGCAGGCGGTGGAGCGGCTCAGGCATTTCGTCTCGCGCCTTGCTTTCGACATCGAGGGGCTGGGCGACAAGCAGGTGCAGCAGTTCTATCAGGAAGGGCTCATCAAGACGCCGGTCGATATCTTCACCTTGCAGCGGCGCGACGCGCAGGCCGAACGCAAGCTCGCCACCCGCGAGGGCTATGGCGAAACCTCGACGCGCAATCTGTTCGCGGCGATCGACGCGCGGCGCAGGATCGAACTGCACCGGCTGATCTTCGCGCTCGGCATCCGCCATGTCGGCGAGGGCAACGCCAAGCTGCTGGCGCGCCACTACGGCACCGTCGAAGCGTTCCGCGAGGCGATGCTGACGGCGGCCGCGGCCGCGCCGGGCGCGGCGCGCGATGCGTCGGAAGCCTATCAGGATCTCAACGCCATCGGCGGTATCGGCGATATCGTCGCCGACGCGGTGGTCGAGTTTTTCGCCGAGCCGCGCAACGTCACCGCGCTCGATGCGCTGTTGCGCGAGATCGAGGTGCTGCCGGCCGAGAAGCCGCGCCGCAGTTCGCCGGTGTCGGGCAAGACGGTGGTGTTCACCGGCGCGCTGACGAAGTTCACGCGCGAGGAGGCCAAGGCGGTGGCGGAGCGGCTGGGCGCCAAGGTCGCGGGCTCGGTGTCGAAGAAGACCGATTACGTGGTGGCCGGCGAGGACGCCGGCTCCAAGCTGACCAAGGCCCGCGACCTCGGCGTCGCGGTGCTCAGCGAGGACGACTGGCTCGGGCTGATCGAGGGGTAGGGCCTGCTTGCGCCGTCCGTGTCCCGGACGCGGCGCAGCGCGTAACGGTGCGCCGCAGAGCCGGGACCGTATCGAAGGCGTCGCTTGTGGCGGTCCCGGATCAGCGAAGCGGCACGGCGCTTGCGCTTGCGCCGCATCGCATCCGGGACACGCTGCCGCCGGCGCGTCGTCTTACTTCGAAGCATCCTCGCGATAGGGAATCGGCGCGGTGGCGGCGTCGAGCCACGCTTGCGTCGCCGCGTCGAGATGCGGCCGCACCTCGCGCCGTACCCGCGCGTGATAGTCGTTGAGCCACGCCACTTCCTTCTTGCTGATGCGGCGGTCGATCAGGCGGCGGTCGATCGGCGCCAGCGTCAGCGTCTCGAAGGCGTTCATTGGCTTCTCCGCGCCGTCGATCTCCGTGGCCACCACCAGTTCGAGGTTTTCGATGCGGATGCCGAACGCGCCGGTCTTGTAGTAGCCGGGCTCGTTGGACAGGATCATGCCGCGCTTCAGCGACGTGGTGCCGAGCTTCGAGATGCGCGCCGGGCCTTCGTGCACCGACAGGTAGCTGCCGACGCCGTGGCCGGTGCCGTGCTCGAAATCGAGGCCGGCCTGCCACAGAAACTGACGCGCCAGCGTGTCGAGCTGCGCGCCGGTGGTGCCGTCGGGAAACACCGCGCGGGCGATGGCGATATGGCCGCGCAGAACGCGGGTGAAACGGTCGCGCATCTCCGCCGTCGGCTCGCCGATGGCGATGGTGCGGGTGACGTCGGTGGTGCCGTCCTCGTATTGCGCGCCGGAATCGATCAGCAGGAGGTCGCCCGGCGCGATGCGGCGGTTGCTCTTGCGGGTGACGCGGTAATGCACGATCGCGCCGTTCGGCCCGGTGCCGGAAATCGTCGGAAACGACACGTCCTTCAGCGCGCCGGTGTCGCGGCGAAAGGTTTCCAGCGCCTCGACCGCGTCGATCTCGGTCAGCTTGCCGCTCAAGGCCTCGCGATCCACCCACGCCAGAAAACGCGCCAGCGCCACCGCGTCGCGCTGATGCGCGCTGCGGGTGCCGGCGATCTCGACCGGGTTCTTCACCGCCTTGAGCAGGCTGACCGGATCGCTGCCGCGCACCGCCTTGCCGCCGCTGGCACCGATGAGGCGGCTCAGCGCGTCGGCGGCGGTGGCGCTGTCGAGGCCGATCGACGCGCCGCCTTGCGCGAGTTGCGCAAGCCGCAGCGTCAACTGATCGGGGGCCGCGACGTCGGCCTCTTGTTCGAGCGTGTCGCGCACGCTGTTGGAGAGTTTGCGCGGATCGATGAAGATCGTCGGCCGGCCGCTTTTCGGCACCAGCGCGTAGGACAAGGGCAGCGGCGTGTGCGAGACGTCCGCGCCGCGGATGTTGAAGGTCCACGCCACCGCGTGCGAATCCGACAGCACCAGCGCGTCGGTGCCGAGGCGGGCGATCTCCTCGCGGATCTGTCCCAGCTTGTCGGCGGCCGCGACGCCCGCGAATGCCGCGTCGTGAATCGTGACCGGGCCGAGCGGCGGCGCGGGGCGGTCGCGCCACACCGCATCCACCGGGTTGCGCTCCACCGCCACCAGTTCAGCGCCGGCTTTCGCGCAGGCCGCCGCCAGCCGCTCCGCCGCCGCCGTGGTGTGCAGCCACGGATCGAAGCCGAGGCGGTCGCCGCCCGTGAGATGCCGCGCCAGCCAGTCTTCCGGCGGCGGCTCGATCAGCGGCTCCACCGTCCACGCCCTCTCGTCCACCTGCGCCGCGGCTTGCAGCGTGTAGCGGCCGTCGACGAACAGCGCGGCGATCTTTTGCAGCACGATCGCGGTGCCGGCCGATCCGGTGAAGCCGGTCAGCCACGCCAGCCGCTCCTCGGACGGCGCGACATATTCGTTCTGCTGCGCGTCGGCGCGCGGCACCACGAAGCCGGTCAGTCCCTGCTGCGCCAGTTCGGCGCGGAAGGCCGAGAGCCGCGCGGCGAGCGCGACGCCGCTCTCCGGGTCCTCAAACGTCTGGAAATGAGCCTCGAACATACGTCCTCAATGATAGGCGGATCCGGTGCGGCGCGCGCAGGTTGCGCGTGATTCACCGAAACTTTCGGGCGGAATGTTGTAAACGCCACCCAATTTAGAATAGATTGAGCCGCCCGCGCCAGACGGGTCGGCGCCACGACCGCCACGCCACATCATTCGAGGATATGCCAGGAGCGCGTTCAACCCGGGTTCGAGCGATGGGGGATGCCGTTGCCTGCCTTTACGTTTGAAAAACTGTCTCCGCCGCGGGCGCGTGAGCCCGCTCCGGTGGTCGAGGCGAAGCCGCGCGGCAGGCTCCGGCGGATGCTGGATCGTCTGCTCGCGCGCAAACCGGCGGCTGCGACGCATCGTCAGGGCTTGCCCCGGCACCTGCCCCGGCAGCGATAGCGGATCGGCACGACGAACGCGGCCGCTGATCGCCTTCGCGATAGCATGATTTGCCGAGGCTGAGGCGGGAGTCGCCACCCTGAGGTGCATTGCGTGAGCCATGACCTCGAAGGGCGACGGCCTCCATCCTTCGCGGCGCGCGGCTTTCCCGCTCGCACCTCAGAGTCCGACCGGAAACCGAGGCGTCATCGTCCGCCAACGGGCCCGGCTTCGCCGGCCCGATGACAGGCTCCGGCGGACGATTCCGTCATCCGTATGAGTGCATGGGAAATCTGACCAACGGGGCGTACCGGGTGCTCCGCCTTCGCGGAGCATGACCTCTAGTCGCCTTCGCCGAACTTGCCGTGGACCAGATCGGCGATCGCGGTCACTGCCTCGGCCGCTTCCTTGCCGGTCGCGGTCACGGTGATGGTGGTGCCGGGCCCCGCCGACAGCATCATCAGCCCCATGATCGAGGTGCCGCCCACCGTCTCGCCGTTGCGGGTGACGGTGACATCGGCGTCGAAGCGCTCGACCAGTTGCACGAACTTGGCCGAGGCGCGGGCATGAAGGCCGCGCTTGTTGGTGATGAGGATGTCGCGAACCACCTTCCCCGGCGGTGCTGCGGCGGCGCTGCGCGCGGCGCTGTCGGCGCGGGGGGCGGGATCGTCGGGAGGCGGGGTCATTTTCCGGCCAGCACCCGGCTGGCGATGGTGACGTATTTGCGGCCGGCTTCCTGGGCGGCGGCGATGGCCTCGGGCAGCGGCAGATCGTTGCGGACCTTGGCGAGCTTCACCAGCATCGGCAGGTTGATGCCGGCCAGAACCTCGACCTTGGGCCGGCTCATACAGGAGATCGCGAGGTTCGACGGCGTGCCGCCGAACATATCGGTGAGGATCGCGACGCCCTGGCCGCTATCGACGCGATTGACGGCTTCAATGATATCGCTTCGGCACAGATCGGCGTCGTCCTCAGCGCCGATCGTGATCGCCTCGATTTGCTTTTGCGGACCCATGACGTGTTCGAGCGCTGCCCTGAACTCGTCGGCAAGGCGCCCGTGGGTCACAAGAACCAGACCAATCATCGACTACTCCTCGTGGGTGCTTTGATGCACCGCACGAACGGGCCACTTTGACCATCCAGCGCCCCCGCGCAAGGGGGGATCATCACGATTTTCCCTGAATTTCGCCACAAGGCGGGAACCGGGGACGGCCAGTTTCGTGGCAACAGTGCGATTTATATGGTTACCAATTCCCTTCCAGCAATCGTTGCGGCGGCGGTGTCGGTCCGGCGAGGCCGGGGGCCGTCGTCAGCGCCGCGACCACCAGCGGCAGCGCCGAAAAGCCCCGTTGCACCGGGATTCGCGGCAATTGGACGCTCAAAAGCGTGGTTGTCTGGCTGTCCGGCGCGGGCAGGCGCGCTCCGTCGGCGGCGTCGAGATCGACGATGAGCCCGACGCGGGCATCGGACACATGGTCGCAGCGGCGGATGCCGAGCCCGCGGATCTCGATCAGCCCGGCAAGCTGCGGCGCCGGCCGCACCCGGACCTCGCCGTCGCGGGCTTCGAGATGAACCCGGTCGTCCCCCACCAGCACGGCCGGCGGAATCTGGCCGGCGCGGCCGGCGAGAATCAGCTCGAAAGCGAGCCGGGACTTGCCGGAGCCGGAGGGCCCGCGGATCAGCACCGCGCAGGCGCCGACCGCGACCGCGCTGGCGTGCGTGCTCGGGGCGCCGCGCGGGTCCGGGTCGTCGGTGTCGGGGGTGGAGGCGTCGGGCGCGCTCATGTCGTCGGCAGCCGCACGACGAAGCGCGCGCCGGCGACGGTCGACTCGCCGTCGGCGTCGGGCGGCCCCTTGCGGTTCTCGGCCCAGATGCGGCCGCGGTGGGCCTCGATGATCTGCTTGGAGATCGACAGCCCGAGGCCGGAGTTCTGGCCGAAGCCCTGATGCGGTCGGTCGGTGTAGAAGCGCTCGAAGATGCGCTCCAGCGCGTCGTCGCGGATGCCGGGGCCGTCGTCATCGACCACGATCTCGATCGCGGTCTTGATGCGGCGGCAGGTGACGCGGACCTTGCCGCCGGGCTTGGAGAACGATTGCGCGTTCACCACCAGGTTGGAGATGACCTGTCCCAGCCGGGAATCGTGCCCCGGCACCGAGAAGGTGTCGGCGGGGCCGCCCTCGAAACGGGTTTCGACGGCGACGTCGTGGCCGAGCCGCGTCTCGTTGGCGACCGAGGTCAGGGTGGTGAGCAGCCGCCGCAGTTCGACGGGCGCGACGTCGCCGCGCTGCAATTCGGCGTCGAGCCGGCTGGCATCGGAAATGTCCGAGATCAGCCGGTCGAGCCGACGCACGTCGTGCTCGATGACGTCGAGCAGCCGGGCGCGGCTGGTGTCGGTCTTGGCGAGCGGCAGCGTTTCCACCGCCGAGCGCAGCGAGGTCAGCGGATTCTTCAGTTCGTGGGCGACGTCGGCGGCGAACATCTCGATCGCCTCGATGCGGTTGTAGAGCGCTTCCGTCATGTCGCGCAGCGCGCCCGACAGGTGGCCGATCTCGTCGCGGCGGCCGGTGAAGTCCGGAATCTCGACGCGGGTCTTGATGCGGTGACGCACCCGCTCGGCCCCGGCGGCGAGCCGCCGCACCGGGCCGGCGATGGTGCTCGCCAGGAGCAGCGACAGCACGATCATCACCACCGCCGCCACGCCGAACACCTTCAGGATGGCGAGCCGTTCCGCCGTCACCATCTGGTCGATGTCGTCGCCCTGGGTGGACAGCATCAGCGCGCCGAAGATGGTGGCGCGCGGGCGCTCGACCGGCACCGCGACCGAGACGATGACCTCGCCGCGGTCGTTGATGCGCACCATGCTGGACTTCTCGCCCTTGAGCGACTGCGCGACCTCCTGATAGCCGTTGCCGTTCTCGGGACCGAGTTCGCGATAGAGCGGCAGGTCGCCGCGATTGAGCCAGGTGCGCACCGCGATCATGGCGCGCTCCATCGGGCCGGGCTTGACGTCGGCGGGCGGCGGCAGCTCGAAGCGGATCACGTCGCCGCGGCGAAACAGGCTGCGGCTGTCGAGCAGCAGCACGCCGTCGCGGTCGTAGATGCGCGCGCGGGTGTTGGTCGGCGAGATCAGCCGCCGCAGCACCGGCGCGACGCGCTCGGGGTTGATCGGAAAATCCAGATTCGAAAATTCGTCCGGCGCGCCGTAGCTCTCGCCGGGCTTGAGGTCGAGCAGCCGGTCGGGATCGATGGTGATGGTGTTGGTTTCGACGGTGGCGGAGGCGGCGATGGCGCTGGCGATGATCTCGCCCTGCACCAGGAGGCTCTGGGCGCGGGCGTCGATCAGGCCGGCGCGGAATTGCGACAGATAGAGGATGCTGGCGACCAGCGCGATCAGCCCGGCGAGATTGAGCGAGACGATGCGCCGGGTCAGGCTGGAAAAGCTGACGGTGAAGAAGAACTGTCCGGCGCGTTGCAACAGCCGCAGCGGCCGCCGCCAGAGAGCGGCGGAGGCGGTGTCGGGCCCGGCGATAGCGGAAGCGCCGGCCGCCGAGACGCTGTCGATCGTCTCTCGATCAGGCTGTGTGCGATCCAGCAATGGCTAAATCCGCCCGGTTGTTTGAGGTCCTGCGCCCGCGGGCAGCCCTGTCATCATAGACCACGCCGGCGGGTTCGTCAGTCCGCAAGGCGCGGCGGCCCGCGCGAGCTTGACTGGCTTGCGCGGGCCGCGGTCAGGACGCCTGCGTCATGTCTCCTTGAAACGGTAGCCGACGCCGTAGAGGGTTTCGATCATCTCGAAGTCGTCGTCGACCACCTTGAACTTCTTGCGCAGCCGCTTGATGTGGCTGTCGATGGTGCGGTCATCGACATAGACCTGGTCATCGTAGGCGGCATCCATCAGCGCATTGCGGCTCTTGACCACGCCGGGCCGCGTCGCCAGCGCCTGCAGGATGAGAAACTCGGTCACCGTCAGCGTCACCGGCTCGCCCTTCCAGGTGCAGGTGTGGCGCTCCGGGTCCATGCGGAGCTGGCCGCGATCCAGCGCCTTGGCGTCGCTCTCCTTCGGCGCGGCGGCGGGGTCCTTGGGCGCGGAGCGGCGCAGCACCGCCTTGACCCGCTCCACCAGGAGCCGCTGCGAGAACGGTTTGCGGATGAAATCGTCGGCGCCCATCTTGAGCCCGAACAGCTCGTCGATCTCCTCGTCCTTCGAGGTGAGGAAGATCACCGGCAGGTCGGACTTCTGGCGCAGGCGGCGCAGCGTCTCCATGCCGTCCATGCGCGGCATCTTGATATCGAGAACCGCAAGGTCCGGCGGGCTGGTGCGGAAGCCGTCCAGCGCCGAGGCGCCGTCGGTGTAGGTCATGATGCGGTAGCCTTCGGCCTCCAGCGCAATCGAAACCGAGGTGAGGATATTGCGGTCGTCATCGACCAGGGCAATTGTGGGCATGAGCCTGCTTTCCGAAACGGAGTGGCTTGAATGGCGACCTGTTCGATATCCTGCCGTATCGGACGGTCCTGTCTCGTCGTTTGAGCACGATCGGTTCGGCAACCGGTTGCCGCATCGTCCGGACCATGCCTCAAAACCCGGCCAACGAGCAATGCAAGCTGGGCTGAAGTGTGGCCGGATTCCATCAAACGTGCGAAACAACACCGTGTTCCGGCAGCCACGCTGAAAAGCTATATAACCGTCCGGGGCGTGGAAAAAAGACCCTGCCGGCTGAAAATCCAAGAGATTTGACCATGCGGCCCGATGCCCGTTTCGACCCCGAAGTCCTGACCCGGAGCCTGCTGCGGCGGCGGCGGGTGGGAGCGCTCGCCACCCTGATGGCCGAGGACGGCGCGCCCTATTGCTCGCTGGTCAACGTCGCCTCCGATTTCGACGGCTCGCCGATCCTGCTGATCTCGCGCCTCGCGGTCCATACCCGGAACATCCTGGCCGATCCCCGCGTCTCGCTGATGCTCGACGAGCGCGCCGCCGGCGATCCGCTGGAAGGGGCGCGGATCATGGTGGCGGGGGAGGCGCATGAGGCGGCGGCGGACCAGCTTCCGGTGCTGCGCCGGCGCTATCTCAACGCCCATCCCGATGCCGAAGGCTTTGTCGACTTTCCCGATTTCGGCTTCTTCCGGGTCCGGATCGGCGGCGTCCACCTCGTCGCCGGGTTCGGCCGCATCGTCGATCTCGCCCCGGCGCGGGTCCTGACCGGGCTTGAGGGCTGTTCCGCCCTGCTGGAGGCCGAGCCGGACATCATCGCCCATATGAATGCCGACCATCTGGATGCGATGAATCTTTATGCAACCAAGCTCGCTGGCGCGCCCGAGGGCACATGGCGCTGCACCGGCTGCGACCCGGAGGGGATCGACCTCGCCGAGGGCACGGAAACGCTGCGGATCGTCTTTCCGGCCCGCGTCACCACGCCCGGCGCGCTGCGGACCGTCCTGCGCGACCTCGCGGCCAAGGCGCGGGGCAGCCAGACTTAAGGTGTGGGAGCCGGGTCCAGGCGGCGGATCGGGCGGGTTCCCGTCGAGCGGTATTCCCGTGCCGTGACGCCGCAGCCGCCGCGCGGCGGCCGCAGGCGGCAAGATTCCCCTGCGGCCGAGGATCGGCTTGGCAAGGTGGGCGTTCGTGAGTATTAGATCGCGCACCGGGATGCTTGGCTTTGACCGGACGGTCTCCGCGCCGATGGCGCGTTTCGACGATCGCGTGCGCTCGGCAACGGATTCGAGGAGGAAATTTCGTGCAGGAAACGGGTGTACGCAACGGCGCCTACGGCGCCGATAAATTCGGCTTAAAAAACCTCAAGGAGGTGCGGTGGAATCTCGGAGCGCCGCAGCTTTACGAATATTCGCTGCAAGCCGGAGAAGCGGAACTGACTGCCGATGGCGCGCTGTGCGCCGAGACCGGGGTTTTCACCGGCCGTAGCCCCAAGGACAAGTTCACCGTTCGCGACGCCACCACCGACAAGACCATGTGGTGGGAGGGCAACCAGTCGATCACCTCGGACCAGTTCCAGGCGCTTTACGAAGACTTCCTCAAGCACGCCGAAGGCATGACGCTGTTCGCCCAGGACCTCTACGGCGGCGCCGATCCCGCGCTCCAGATCAAGACCCGCGTCTACACCGAACTGGCCTGGCATTCGCTGTTCATCCGCACCCTGCTGCGGCGGCCGGAGGCCAGCGAGCTCGCCTCGTTCGTCCCCGAACTGACGATGATCGACCTGCCGAGCTTCCGCGCCGATCCCAAACGGCACGGCGTGCGCTCGGAGAACGTCGTGGCTATCGATTTCGCCCGCAAGATCGTCCTGATCGGCGGGTCTTATTATGCCGGCGAGATGAAGAAGTCGGTGTTCACCACGCTCAACTACTATCTGCCCGAGAAGGGCGTGATGCCGATGCACTGCTCGGCCAATGTCGGCGCCAACGGCGACACCGCGATCTTCTTCGGCCTGTCCGGCACCGGCAAGACGACGCTGTCGGCCGATCCCAAGCGCACCCTGATCGGCGACGACGAGCACGGCTGGGGCAAGGACGGCGTGTTCAACTTCGAGGGCGGCTGCTACGCCAAGTGCATCAAGCTCTCCGCCGAGGCCGAGCCCGAGATTTACGCCGCCAGCACCCGCTTCGGCACCATTCTGGAGAACGTGGTTCTCGATCCGGTGACGCGGGCCCCCGATTTCGACGACGGCTCCAAGACCGAGAACACCCGCTCCGCCTATCCGCTCGAATTCATTCCCAACGCTTCCGCCACCGGCCGCGCCCCGCAGCCGAAGAATCTGGTGATGCTGGCCGCCGACGCCTTCGGCGTGCTGCCGCCGATCGCCAAGCTGACGCCGGCGCAGGCGATGTATCACTTCCTCTCCGGCTACACCGCCAAGGTCGCCGGCACCGAGCGCGGGCTCGGCTCCGAGCCGAAGCCGGAGTTCTCGGCCTGCTTCGGCTCGCCGTTCCTGCCGCGCCATCCGGCGGAATACGGCAACCTGCTGCGCGACCTGATCGCCAGGCACAACGTCGATTGCTGGCTGGTGAACACCGGCTGGACCGGCGGCAAGTACGGCGTCGGCAGCCGGATGCCGATCAAGGTGACGCGCGCGCTGCTCACCGCCGCGCTCGACGGCTCGCTGCGCAACGTCCAGTTCCGCACCGACAAGTATTTCGGCTTCGCCGTGCCGACCGCGCTGCCGGGCGTGCCCAGCGAGATCCTCGATCCGGTCAACACCTGGAAGGACAAGGCCGAGTTCGACAAGACCGCGCGCAATCTGGTGGCGATGTTCCAGAAGAATTTCGCCGGGTTCGAGAGCCACGTCGATGCCGAGGTGCTGGCGGCTGCGCCGGACGTCAAGCTCGCGGCCGAGTAGGGCAGTCCGCCGCGCGAGGCGAGGCGCGCCTTAATGGTTTGCGGAAACCGTCATTGCCGGGCATAGCCGTTCGTAGAACGGCGTCGCTTCGCTCGCCTATGCCGGCAATCCATCATTTTTCGCAAAAGATGGATGCGCGGATCAAGTCCGCGCATGACGACGGATGACTCCGTCAAAAGCGGATATCCCTCACGGGGTTTGATGACTTCAACTGCGCTCAAGCGTTGCGGTTGCCTCCTCTCCCCCGCAAGCGGGAGAGGGAGCGCGCCGTGCCTGCCGACTTCGCTCGATTGCATCCCCGCCAGACCGGCTAAGGTGCCAGTCTACACCTTGAAATAGGCGATCTGTTGCGTCGTCGCCAGCAGCGTGCCTTTGGGCGACCACAGCGCGGCGGTCTGGTCGGCATAGCTCTTGTGAAAGATATTGCCGTCCGCCACCGCAAGCACCTGACAGGCGTCCTCGGCGATCAGATCCTCGGCATCGACGTGGAAGTAAGTGGTGAGCGACACCGTGCCGAACGGCACCAGTTCGCCGCGCACGTGAAAGATGCGGGCGAAGAACGCATCCGACATCGACGCCAGCGACAGCGCGTCGAGCCGGCGCGGCACGCTGTCGCCGATCCACAGCTTGGAGAACGGGCTCGCCCATTCGCCGGGCGGCAGGCCATCGAAGGACGGGCGCCCCTCGATGAAGCGGAAATCGTACTGGCGGATCCAGGCCAGATTGAAGCTGCTCTTGGGAAAGCGCCGGGCCCGGTCGAACGGCGGCGCATCGGGGCGCGTCGCCGCTTGGTGCGACCATGACGGCCGCCGCACGGCGAACACCGCGGTCGCGAACGCCGCCGTCTCGCTGCCCTGCTGGGTGAGTTCGACCGACCAGTGCTGGGTCGAGCGGTTGGCCTTGATGAGACGGACGTCGAGATCGAACGGCCCGGCCGCGATCGGCGCGCAGTAGTTCACCGTGAGCGACAGCGGGTCGCCCTCGCGCTGCGGATGCTCGACGATCGCGCGCAGCATGGTCGCGGCGGTGAAGCCGCCGAACGGGCCGATGAAGGCCCAGTAGTCCTCGCTGGCGTGGCCGCGCCACTGGCTGTCGCCGGCGCTGACGCGGGTCGCGGTGTCGAAGATGTGTTCGGGCATGTCGGGCGAAGGGGAGGGAATCGGCATGTCGGGCTCCGGGCGGCCAGCGGCACGCGGGAGGAGTCTAAGCCGGAGGCTGAGGAAGGTGCAACACGAAAGCCGTCATGCTCCGCCAACGGGTCCGCGCAAAGCGCGGCCCGATGACAGGCTCCGGCGGAGCATCCAGCACTCGCTTTCGGAAAACGGATTTGCCCCGCGTCAGCGCTGATGCTGCCGGCTGAGGCCCGGTTGCGAGGCGGGCGCGATCGCCGGGACGTCCCAGATCTCGGCGGCATATTCGCGGATCGTGCGGTCCGACGAGAACCACGCCATGCGCGCGACGTTGAGGATGCTGGCGCGGGTCCAGGCCGGGCCGGCGAGCCAGCGCCGGTCGATCGCGCGTTGCGCCTCGGTATAGGCGTCGAAGTCGGCGCTGACCATGTAGTGGTCGAGATGGCGCAGCGCATGGCCGATGGCGTGGAAGCGGTCCGGCTCGTCGGGAGAGAACATGCCGGATTCGATGGCGTGGATGGCGCGCGCGAGGCGCGGCGAGCGCGCGATGACGTCGTTGGCGTCAAGGCCGAGGGCGCGGCGCGCCATGACTTCCTCGGCCGTCATGCCGAAGATCGCGATGTTGTCGGCGCCGACGTGATCGCGGATTTCGACGTTGGCGCCGTCGAGCGTGCCGATGGTCAGCGCGCCGTTGAGCGCCAGCTTCATGTTGCCGGTGCCGGAGGCTTCCATGCCGGCGGTGGAAATCTGCTCGGAGAGATCGGCGGCGGGAATGATCGCTTCGGCGAGGCTGACGTTGTAGTCGGGCAGGAACACGATCCTGAGGCGGTTGCCGACCACGGGATCGCGGTTGACGATACTCGCGACATCGTTGATCAGCTTGATGATGAGCTTGGCGTAGCGGTAGCTCGCCGCCGCCTTTCCGGCGAAAATCCGCACGCGCGGCACCCGCTCGCGCAACGGCTCGTCGCGGATCTCCTGATACAGCGCGATGGCTTCGAGGATGTTGAGAAGCTGGCGCTTGTATTCGTGGATGCGCTTGATCTGGACGTCGAACAGCGCGCTCTCGTCGGCGTCGATGCCGAGCTTTGCTCCGATCAGCCGCGCCAGCGCCGCCTTGTTGCGGCGCTTGATGGCGAGAAACCGCTGCTGGAAGGCGGCGTCGCCGGCGTGGCGTTCGAGTTGCGCCAGGCGCGAGGGATCGTCGAGCACGGCGTCGCCGCACGCCTCGCGCAGCAGGTCGGTGAGGCCGGGATTGGCCAGCATCAGCCAGCGGCGGAAGGTGATGCCGTTGGTCATGTTGGTGATGCGGCCCGGATAGAGCTGGTTCAGATCGCGGAAGACGGTTTCCTTCATCAGTTCGGAATGGATCGCGGAGACGCCGTTGGTGCAATGCGACCCGATGAAGGCCAGATAGCCCATGCGGACGCTGCGATGGGTTCGCTCGTCGATGATCGAGACGGCGGCGCGGAAATTCACGTCGTGCGGCCGCAGCGCCTGCGCGCGGTCGAGGTGCAGGGTGTTGATGCGGTAGATGATGTCGAGGTGGCGCGGCAGCATCCGCTCGAACAACTCCACCGGCCAGACTTCGAGCGCCTCGGGCAGCAGCGTATGGTTGGTGTAGGACAGCGTGCGGGTGGTGATGTCCCAGGCGGCGTCCCAGTCGATGGCGTGACCATCGACGAGGATGCGCATCAGTTCGGCGACCGCGAGGCTCGGATGGGTGTCGTTGAGCTGCACCGCCGCCTTGGCCGGCAGCGTGTCCAGCGCGCCGTCGGCCTGCACGTGGCGGCTGACCAGATCCTGAAGCGAGGCGGACACGAAGAAATATTCCTGGCGCAGCCGCAGCTCGCGCCCGGCGGCGGTCTCGTCATTGGGGTAGAGGAACTTGCAGATCGCCTCGGCGCGGGCCTGCGCCGACATCGCGCCGAGATGGTCGCCGGTGTTGAACACGTCGAGCCGCAGCGGGTCGGGCGCGCGCGCCGACCACAGCCGCAGCGCGTTGACGTGCGCGCCGCGCCAGCCGACGATCGGGGTGTCGAACGCCACCGCCTGCACCGTCTCGGCGGCGTGCCAGACGCAACGCTCGCGTCCGTGGGCGTCGGCGCCGTGTTCGATATGGCCGCCGAAGCGGACGTCGTAGACCACCTCGCGGCGCTGAAACTCCCACGGGTTGCCGAACGACAGCCACTCGTCGGGATACTCCTGCTGGCGGCCGTCGGCGATGATCTGGCGGAACAGGCCGAAGTCGTAGCGGATGCCGTAGCCGAGCGCGGGAATGCCGAGCGTCGCCATGCTTTCCATGAAACAGGCGGCGAGCCGGCCGAGCCCGCCGTTGCCGAGCGCGGCGTCGGGCTCGCATTTGCGCAGGTCGTTGAGATCGACGCCGAGATCGCCGAGCGCCGCGGCGAACACCGGCAGCAGGCCCATGTTGTTGAGCGCGTCGGTGAACAGGCGTCCGATCAGGAATTCCAGCGAGAGATAATAGACCCGCTTGCGGCCGGCGTCGTAGTTGTCCTTCTCGGTCAACAGCCAGCGATGCACGATGCGGTCGCGCAAGGCGAGCGCCGCCGCCTTGTACCAGTCGTGCGTGGTGGCGATCCCGGCGTCCTTGCCGATCGCCAGCGTCAGCTTGGCGAGAATCGCGCTCTTGATGTCGGCCAGCGCCAGGTCATCGACCGGGCCGTGCAATCGCAATGAACGCTCTGGAAAATATGAATGGGTCAAATACGCAATCCCGAAACGAATGGTGAAAGCCTAACGCGATCGCGCACAGCGGGAAACTTGGTGGAAATGCCTAGAATTGACTCGAATGCCGGCGATCGTCGCGTGATGACGGCGTCGGTGATGACGGCGTCAGTGGTGATCGGCGACGTTGCGGATCACCATCCGCGAGAGCTGCACGACGAGCCCCCGGAGCCGCTGATTTTCTTCGAGCACGGCGTCGATATCGACGCGCCCGTCGCAGCGTGAACCAGTCGAGCGCTTGATCTCGTTTGCGCGCTGGGGTGAGGGCGTGGTTGCCATGGTCGGCCTCCCTTCAGCGGAACTCCAGGTTTTTATCTTGCGCGCTGTCTCCACGCGAACCGGTCTCCCCTTCGCCCGAAAACGCGCCAAGGACATACGCGATTCTCCTGACTCGGCGCTCGAAACTATGACCACGATAAGGTGAAATTCGGATTTCGGAACCCGAATGCCGTCGCGGGTTCCGCCGACGGTCATGGAACAAATTAAGAACACTTTAGTAAGCTATTGATATATCATTCTGATTCGTTCGCTTCGATACACCATATGTAGGGTCTGTCTTAAACGTCGAGGGCCATATGTCCACGCCTGCCACGCATCCGTTCG
The DNA here is from genome assembly GCA_044463945.1 of Bradyrhizobiaceae bacterium. Lineage (GTDB taxonomy): Bacteria > Pseudomonadota > Alphaproteobacteria > Rhizobiales > Xanthobacteraceae > 62-47. The sequence goes on from JBIQLW010000012.1 coordinate 21,538, forward strand.
CGCTCACCCGCATCGCCGATTTCGCCCGGTCGCTGTCGCGGCTGCATTTGATGTCGCGCCGCCGGCCGGTGGACGACGACCAGATCGACCGCGCCTTCAACGCGGTGTGCCTGTCGGTCTGGGGCTACACCATCGATGACATCAGCGACGATCTGTTCTCGGCCGAGGATCACGCCTGGCTCGATTCGCTCGACGAGGCCCACGCGCGCATCTTCGCCGCCGAGCACGGCTACGACCTGGTCGATGACAACGGAATGCTGGCGGACTGGTGGGGCTACTGCTGGATGATTCTGGCGGAAGCGCGCGGCCTGCTGACGCCGGAGAACCGCGCCGCCGCGCGCGCCGCGATCGAGGAGAGCTATCGCGCGGCGCCCAACGTCATCGGCGTCATCGTCGGCCGTTGATGCGAAGGCTCAGTTGACGGCGGTGCGCCGCGCCTTGGGCGAGGTCGCCACCTGGGCCGCGTCATCCTGCGTCGCGCCGGCCGGAAGCGCCGGCGGGCCCGCATCCGTCAGCATGTCGGCGCTGGTCGGAGCGACCTTCATCTCGCCGAGCTTGGCGCGGACCTCCGCGGTGAGGCCCGGGAAGCCTGCGACCGGCGCGAAGTCCGGCGCCTGGCCGGCGCCGAGCCGCACCCCGGTATAGGCGAACAGCCCGTCGGCGGTCGCCACCACGTCGCCCGAACGCAACGAGGGATCCTGCGAAAGGTCGACGGTGGCAAGGCCGGTGGGGTCGCGGCCGTTGCAGGTGCAGTCGGCCTTCAGCGCCTTGCGGTAGGCGAAGGCGTTGGGACTGTCGGCGTAGCGTTGGCCGTTGCCGGTGACGGCGCTGTCGATGCTGCCGCCGGAATAGATTTTGGTCGCCGCCGCCGGGCACATCGCCTGACACATCCGCGCCGAGGTCGTGCCGCCGCGCACCGACAGCGGAAAATACTTGCCGTCGCAGGTGCGCACGCAGAACGTCGCGCCGCGCCCGGCACTGGCGCTCGCGGCCGGTCGCGGCGGCGGCGCGGCCTGCTGGTTGAGCCCGAAGGGATCGGCGAAGAAATTGGCGGCGGAGGGGGGCGCGGAGCGCTGCGGCTGTGGCTGCGCCGCGCCGCCGAACAGGAAATCGAACAGGCCCTGGGCGGCGGCGGGCGGCGCAAAGGCGGATGTCGCCGTCGCCAGCGCCGTCGCGGCGAGAACGGCACGGCCGCGCCGGGTCATTGAACGCAAATTGATACGCAACGCGAACTCCAGCCCGTTCGGTCAGCGCGGCACCTCTCGCGCCGCCTCGATGCAATGGACTTTATCGCGGGATGGTAAACGAGGTGTGAGCAGGGCCGCGGCCCGCGGATCAGATGCCGACCAGCGACAGCACCACGAAGACCGGCAGCAGCACCACGACCGACCACAGCATGTAGCCGAAGAAGCTCGGCATCTTGACCCCGCGCTCGGTGGCGATGGCGTAGACCATGAAATTGGGCGCGTTGCCGATATAGGTCATCGCGCCCATGAACACCGCGCCGAGCGAGATCGCCGCCAGCACCGGGGCGAGATCGGTCATCAGGTGCGCCGGGTCGCCGCCGGCGAGCTGGAAGAACACCAGATAGGTCGGCGCGTTGTCGAGGAACGACGACAGGCTGCCGGTCAGCCAGAAATAGGCGGCCGGGTTGGCGCTGCCGTCGGCGCGCGTCACCAGGCTCAGCACCGAACTGAACGCGCCCTGCGATCCGGCCTGCAACATCGCCATCACCGGCACGATGCAGATGAAGATGCCGGCGAACAGGATCGCGACCTCTTTGATCGGCCCCCAGGTAAAGCCGTTGGCGGCGCGGTCTTCCTTGCGCGTCAGCGCGAGCGAGGCGACGGCGACCGCCACGAAGATGGCGTCGCGCACGAGATCCTGAAGCTCAAGCGCGACGCCGGCGACGGTGAACGTCACGCCGGGCTTCCATTGCGCGCTCATCAGGATGGCGCCGATAATGACAGCGATCAGCACGAAATTGATGCCGCCGTGCAGCTTGAGCGGCGTGTCCGGCGTCGGGTCGGCGCGACGCGGCATCCTCCCCTCGCGGCGATGGAGATAGATGTCGAGCGCCGCGAAGACCGCCAGCACCACCGCGCTGACCGCGAGCGTTTCCGGCCACAGGTGCTGGGTGGTCCAGAAGAACTCGACGCCCTTGAGGAAGCCGATGAACAGCGGCGGATCGCCCAGCGGCGTCAGCGAGCCGCCGATGTTGCAGACCAGGAAGATGAAGAACACCACCACGTGGGTGTTGAACCTGCGGTCGTCGTTGGCGCGGATCAGCGGCCGGATCAGGATCATCGCCGCGCCGGTGGTGCCGACCACGCTGGCCATCAGCGTGCCGATCGCCAGCAGCGCGGTGTTGGTGAGGGGGCTGTCGTGGAGATTGCCTTCGAGATAGATGCCGCCGGCGACCGTGAACAGCGCCAGCAGCAACAGGATGAACGGCATGTATTCGAGCAGCGCGGTGTGGACCAGCGCGGTCGTGACCGTCTGCGGATCGGTGGTGATGAACAGCGGAATGACGACGAGCGCCGACCAGAAGGCGGTGAACTTGCCGAGATGATGCTCCCAGACGTGCGGATAGAACACCGGGCCGGTGGCGATGCTGAGCAGGATGCCGACGAACGGCAGCGCCCACGGCCAGCTCAGCGTCGCCCCGTTCAGTCCCTCGGCCGCGTAAGCCGCGTCCGGCCATGCAAGGCCAGCCAGGAATGCCGACAACGCCAAAGCGGAAAGCGGGCGATGAAATGCGAGCATGGCTAGGCGTTATCCGGAGCGGGCCGTCGAGGCAATGAGACGATAGGTCGCCTTCATCTATTGAGAAATTCGGACGCCTTGAACAGTGAACGAAAGGCTAGTCCGGCTCCCGCGAAGGTCGCCGCCGCGCCCTCGTCGCGATCGACCATGGTCAGCACCAGCACCACCTCCGCGCCGGCGTCGCGGACGGCCTCCACCGCCTTGATCGCCGAGCCGCCGGTGGTGGTGACGTCCTCGACGATCACCACCCGCTTGCCGCGCAGGCTCTCGCCCTTGGCAAGTCCCTCGATCGCCAGCCGTGCGCCGTGCTCCTTCGGCTTCTTGCGGACGAAGAACGCGGCGATCGGCGCCTGCCGCAGCCACGACAGTTGCGCGATGGCGCCGGCCAGCGGCACCGCGCCCATCTCAAGCCCGCCGATATAGTCGAGCCGGTCATCCTTCAGCGTCTCGAAGGTCAGTTCGGCGAGCAGCGCCGCGCCCTCGGGATCGAGCATGGTCGGCTTGAGGTTGAAGTAGAAGTCGCTCTTTCGCCCCGACGCCAGCGTGATTTCGCCTCGCCCGAACGAACGGGTGAAGATGATGTCGGCAAGGCGGGCGCGCGCGGCGGAGGTGTTGGACACGGCAGGGACTTTCAAATGGGATGGAAAACGGGCCTGACGTCTATCTGTCTTGACGAAATCAACAAACGTCATGCGCGGACTTGATCCGCGCATCCATCTTTTTGAGAAGGGATGGATTGCCGGGTCACCCCCCGGCAATGACACCCGAAAGTCTTCCGTCAAAACCTGAACTGCTATAGCGGCCACGACTGCCCGTTTCCAGAGCGGATCGCGGATCGTCAACAGCGGATGCAGGGGCCGCGCCGCCTCAGCCCGCCCGCCCGGCGACCGGCCCCATCAGCTTGTCAGGCAGCCAGGTCGCGATCTCCGGGAAGATGCACAGGATCACGATCGCCAGCATCATGCAGATCACATAGGGGATGGTGCCGTAGATGATCTTCATCAGCGGCACGTCGGGCGCGATCGAATTGACGATGTAGAGGTTCAGCCCGACCGGCGGATGGATCAGGCCGATCTCCATGTTGATGGTGATGATGACGCCGAACCAGATCGGATCGAAGCCGGCGGCGGTGATGATCGGCAGCAGGATCGGCGCGGTCATCAGGATGATCGCCGCCGGCGGGATGAAGAAGCCGCACACCAGCAGGAAGATGTTGATGAGGAACATCAGCACCCAGCGGTTGACGTGCATGTCGGCGATCGCCTGCGCCAGCGTCTGGGTCAGATAGAGCGACGTCAGCATGTAGCCGAACAGCACCGCCGCGGCGATGATCATCAGGATCATCACCGATTCCCGCGTGGTGTCGTAGAGGATCAGCCACCATTTGTCCGGCGACCACATCCGGTAGATCACCACCGCGAGCGCGACGCACAGCGCCGCGCCGACGCCGGCCGCTTCCGATGGCGTCGCGACGCCGCCGTAGAGCGTGTACATCACGCCGAGGATCACCAGCACGAACGGCAGGATTTTCGGGATCGACTGGAATTTCTCCCGCCACGCATAGCGGAAGTCGGGCGCGTGCGAGCGGAAGCCGCGCTTCCACAACAGGAACATCGTCCACAGGATGAACAGGGCGGTCAGCAGGATGCCGGGAAACACGCCGGCGAGGAACAGCCGGCCGATCGAGCTTTCGGTGGCGATGCCGTAGAGGATGAAGGTGATCGACGGCGGGATCAGGATGCCGAGCGTGCCGCCGGCGCAGATCGCGCCGGTGGCGACGTCGTCGGGATAGCCGCGCCGGCGCATCTCGGGGATGCCCATCTTGCCGATGGCGGCGCAGCACGCCGGCGACGAGCCGGTCAGCGCGGCGAAGATCGAGCAGGCGCCGATGTTGGAGATCACGAGGCCGCCCGGCACCCGGTAGAGCCAGCGGTCGAGCGCCTCGTAAAGGTCCTTGCCGGCGGGCGAGGAGCCGATCGCCGCGCCCATCATCACGAACATCGGGATCGAGACCAGGGTGAAGTCGTGCAGGCTGCCGTAGAAGGTTTCGGCGGCGACCTGAATGGCGTCGAAGCCCTGAAAGATGATGAGGAACACGATGGCGAGCGCGCCCAGCGCGAACGCCACCGGCGCGCCGGACAGCAGCACGACCAGCGTGACCACCAGAACGACGGCGCCCTGGATCGCCGGGCTCATGCCGCCTCCTTCGGCGCGAGGCCGAACGGCGGTTCGCGGCCGGTGACGAGATTGTAGAGGTTGGCGACATATTGCAGCGACAGGATGCCGAGGCCGATCGGCATCGCCGCGTAGGGGATCCACAGCCGCACCCGCCACATGGTGTCGGAGGCCCAGTTGTTGCTCCACGCCTCGTACCAGAACTCGAAGCCGAGCACGGCCATGGTGGCGCAGAACGCCAGCGACATCAGCCCGGCGGCCAGCGCCAGCCAGTAGCGCGCGGTCTGGCCGAGATAGAGCGGCAGCACGTCGACGTTGACGTGGCCGCGGTTCAGCAGCAGGAACGGCGCGCCGATGAAGGTCGCCGCGATCAGGCTGTAGGTGGTGAAATCGGTCTGCCAGATGGTATTGTGATTGAGCACGCTGCGCACGAACACCATGTGGCAGACGACGATCACGGCGGCGGCGATCAAGAGCGCCGCGATGACGCCGCACAGCTTCGAGATCAGCGTGATGGCGCGGACGAAGTGGTCCATGGGGGATTCCGGCATAAGACAGGACGGCGAGGGGCGAGGCGGCGGCTGGCTTGCGGCCGCCTCACGCGGCGTCGGGCGGGCGGGGCGTGTCGTGGCGCGCGCCCCGCCTTGCGGCTATTTGACCGCGAGCGCTTCGTCGATCAGCTTCTTGCCGTCAGGCACGTCCTTGGCGAAGGTGGCGTAGGAGCTTTTCTGCGCCACCGCGATCCAGGCGTCGTATTCCTCGGGCGTCAGCGTGATGACCTCGACGTTGTGATCCTTGAAGGTCTTCACCAGCTTGTCGTCGAGGCCCTTGCTCTCCTTGGAGAAATACTCCTGCGCTTTCTTGCCGGCGGCGAGCAGCGCGTCCTGCTGCGGCTTGGTCAGCCTGTCGAAGGTCTTTTTCGAGATCAGCACCGGCTCGTACATGAACCACAGTGCGTTGTCGCCGGGCGCGGTGATGCACTTGACCTGCTCGTAGAGGCGGAACGACACGAAGCTGCCGGCGCTGGTGTCGGTGGCGTCGGCGACGCCGGTCTGCAAGGCGTTGTAGACTTCGTTGCTGGGGATCGAGACGATCGAGGCCCCGGCCTCCTGCCACATCGCGGCGAAGGTCGGGCCGGCCGAGCGGATCTTCAGCCCCTTGATGTCATCCGGCTTGCGGATGCACTTGTCCTTCGAGGCCACCGCGCCGGCAAGCCAGGCGTCCGCCAGCACCAGCACCCCGGCCTTCTCGATATGCGCCTTGACGTCCTTCATGAAGGCTGAGTCGTTGAGGCGGGCGGCGCGCTCGTGATTGCGCACCAGCCCCGGCATCAGCGTCGCGCCGAAGGCGCGGACCTTGCCGCTGGCGTAGTCGAGCGGAAACGAGGAGATGTCGAGCTGGCCGCGCGTCATCGCGTTCCATTGCTCGTTGGGCTTGAACAGCGAGGCGCCGGGATAGACCTGGATTTCAAGGCCGACATTGGCGGCTTTGACGTCGCGGGCGATGATCTGCACCATCTCGTCGCGCGGATCGCCCTTGCCGCCGGGGAACTGATGCGACGCCTTCAGCACTGTCTGCGCCTGCGCCGCCATGGTGAAAGCGACAACCGTCGCCGCTCCCGCCAGAACCGTGACCAGTTTCCTCATTAGCCGTCCTCCCGCTGGTTATCTTTTCTTGGGCGGTATTAGAGCGGGGGCGGACCGGCGCGTCAATCGACCGCAGCCCGCGGCACGGCATCCACTGTGCATGACGGTCTTGCGGTGCAATACGACGGCGCTCCTGAACCTCCGCCCGTCGCGGCACGTACGGCGCTTCGGCGAATCTCGGCTATAATCGCCGCGATGAGGAATAGCCGTCTGATTCTCGCCGGCCTGATGGTGTCGGGCATCGTCGCCGGCGGTGCCATGCTCGCGCCGCGCGTCGCGCCGGCGCAGGAGAAGGGCACGCTGCATCCGAAGCCGCTGCCGGTGCTGGCCAATCCGGACGACCCGGACCTGCCGGCCAAGCAGTTGTTTGGCCGCAAGCTCAAGCCGAGCGCGCATCGGCCGGAGGCGATCGGGTTCTACGCCAAGGGATGTCTTGCCGGCGGCGAGGCGCTGCCGGTCACCGGGCCGACCTGGCAGGTGATGCGGCTGTCGCGCAACCGCAACTGGGCGCATCCCGACCTGGTGGCGCTGATCGAGCGGCTGTCCGCGCGGGTTCATCGCGTTGCCGGCTGGCCCGGCCTTCTGATCGGCGACATGGCGCAGCCGCGCGGCGGGCCGATGATCACCGGCCATGCCAGCCACCAGATCGGGCTCGACGCCGATATCTGGCTGACGCCGATGCCGAACCGGATGCTGTCGCGCAACGAGCGCGAGGAGATGTCGGCGGTGGACATGGTGCGCACCGACCGGCTCGATATCGACCCGCGCGTCTGGACGCCGCATCATCTCGAAGTCATCCGCGCCGCCGCGCTGGAGCCGCGCGTCGAGCGCATCTTCGTCAATGCCGCGATCAAGAAGGCGCTGTGTCGCGAGGCCAGGGGCAACCGGAGCTGGCTCGCCAAGGTGCGGCCGATGTACGGCCACAACTATCATTTCCATATCCGCATCACCTGCCCGGCGGGCAACGGCGACTGCACCCCGCAAGCCCCGCCGGCCGATGGCGAGGGATGCGCCGCGAGCGATCTCGCCTACTGGTTCAGCGACGCGGTGCTGCATCCCAAGCCGCGGCCGAAGCCGCCGAAACCGCCGCACCAGATCACGTTGTCGGAACTGCCGGCGGCGTGCCGGCAGGTGCTGAACGCGCCATAGCGACTAAAATATAACGGCCGCCGCCGCCTTTGGCCGGCGGAATGACGGGGCGGGGACTTTACGCGCATCGTCAGCCTGTTATTGTTTTGCCTGCGACATCCCGAGGGGCCGTAAGCCCTTCGGACTGCCGGAACGGCGCTTCCGCCCGTCGCTCATCATCTTTCATGACATTTGATTCGCCGCCGCGCGCATTGCGCCGGGGCATCGGATTCGGAGCGCCATCATGCGTTATCTCGCCGGCCTGTTCCTCGCATTCACGATCCTGTGCGGATCATTCCAGACCCCGGCGCAGGCTCAGGACAAAAGCCTGACGGTGTTCGCCGCGGCCTCGATGAAGAACGCGCTCGACGAGGTCGATGCGCTCTACACCGCGGCGTCGAAGGTCGCCATCAAGGCCAGCTACGCCGCAAGCTCGGCGCTGGCCAAGCAGATCGAGCACGGCGCGCCCGCCGACATCTTCGTCTCAGCCGATACCGCGTGGATGGACTATTCGATCAAGAACAAGTCGGTCGATGCCGCGACCCGCGTCGATCTGCTCGGCAACAGCATCGTGCTGATCGCGCCCAAGGACTCCAAGATCGACAACGTCACCATCGGGCCGGGTTTCGATCTCGCCAGGCTCGCCGGCGACGGCCGTATCACCACCGGCGACGTCAAGGCGGTGCCGGTCGGCAAATACGCCAAGGCGGCGCTGGAGAAACTCGGCGCGTGGCAGGCCGCCGAATCCAAGTTCGCGATGGCGGAGAACGTCCGCGCCGCGCTGGCGCTGGTGGCGCGCGGCGAGGCGGTGCTCGGCATCGTGTACGCGACCGACGCCAGGGTCGAGCCCGGCGTCAAGATCGTCGGCACCTTCCCGGCCGACTCGCACCCGCCGATCATCTATCCGGTCGCGGCGACCGCCAGCGCCAAGGCGGATGCCGCCGGCTATCTCGCCTTCCTGCGCACCTCGCAGGCCAAGGCGGTGTTCGAGAAGTACGGCTTCTCCTACCTGATCAAGCCGACGTCGTGACGCCGTGCTCGATATCTCGTCCGCCGAATGGACGGCCGTGCTGCTGTCGCTCAAGGTCGGGATGGTGGCGACGCTGGTCGCCACCCCGTTCGGCATCGCCATCGCCTGGCTGCTGGCGCGTTATGACTTCTGGGGCAAGTCGGCGCTCGACGCGCTGATCTATCTGCCGCTGGTGCTGCCGCCGGTGGTCACCGGCTATCTGCTGCTTTTGACGTTCGGGCGGCGCGGCCTGGTCGGCGGCTGGCTCGCCGATTATCTCGGCATCGTCTTCTCGTTCCGCTGGACCGGCGCGGCGCTGGCGTGCGGCGTGATGTCGTTTCCGCTTCTGGTGCGGCCGATCCGGCTGTCGATCGAGGCGGTGGACCGCCGGCTGGAGCAGGCCGCGAGCACGCTCGGCGCGGCGCCCTGGCGGGTGTTCTTCACCGTGACGCTGCCGCTGGCCTTGCCGGGCGTGCTGGCGGGGATGGTGCTCGGCTTCGCCAAGGCGATCGGCGAGTTCGGCGCGACCATCACCTTCGTCTCCAACATTCCCGGTGAGACCCAGACCATCTCGGCCGCGATCTATACGCTGACCCAGGTGCCCGACGGCGACCTCGCGGCGCTGCGGCTGGTGGCCGTCTCGATCGTGATCTCGATGATCGCGCTGGTGGCGTCGGAATGGTTCGCCCGCCGCGCCACGCGCCGCCTGCACGGGACCTGACCGTGCTGCGGGTCGATGTCTGCAAGACACTGGGCGACTTCACCGTCGAGGTGAAGTTCGCGAGCGAGGGCCGGGTCACCGGCCTGTTCGGCTCGTCGGGCGCGGGCAAGACCTCGCTCGTCAACATGATCGCCGGGTTGATGAAGCCGGATCGCGGCTTCATCAGGATCGGCGACGACGTGCTCGACGACACCGTGGCCGGCATCCATGTCGCGCCGCACCGCCGCCGCATCGGCTACGTGTTTCAGGACGCGCGGCTGTTTCCGCATCTCAGCGTCTCGCAGAACCTGCATTACGGCCGGCGGATGAACCGCGTGGCTTACGACCGCGCCAGCGAGGACCGCGTCGTCGGCCTGCTCGACATCGGCAAGCTGCTCGCGCGCCGCACCGGGCAGTTGTCCGGCGGCGAGCGCCAGCGCGTGGCGCTGGGGCGGGCGCTGTTGATGCAGCCGCGCCTGCTGCTGCTCGACGAGCCGCTGGGCTCGCTGGACGGCGCGCGCAAGGCCGAGATCCTGCCCTATCTGATCCGGCTGCGCGACGAGGCCGGCGTGCCCATGGTCTACGTCACCCACGACCCCAACGAGTTGCGCCGGCTCGCGGCGCAGGTGGTGGTGCTCAGGCGCGGCCGCGTCGCGGCGTTCGGCGACAGCGGCGTGCTGGCCAAGGCTGCGACCGCAGCGTCGGCCGGTCCCGACCTTTCAGAAGCCGGCGACCGAGGTCCAGGCGCTGGATAGCCTCCGCCGCAGCCAGCCGAGCCGGGTGAGGGGCGCGGGCTGTGCCGCCTCGTCGTCCGGCAGCCGCAGGCCGACGATGCTGACCCGGCCGCCGCTGATGCTGCGGGCGACCAGCGTCAGCATGTCCAGCGGCAGCGTCGCGCCGACCTTGGGCGCGCGGTCGAGGTGGATGTCGAAGTAGTCGGCCAGCGTCAGCCTGGCCTGCCGGTCGTCGATCTTGACATCGTAGAGTTCGGCCAGCGTGCTCAGCGGCGTGTCGCCGGCCACCGCGAAATCGCCCAGCGCGCTCGGGTCGGGGGCGACAGCGGGCGGCAGATCGACGAAGAAGCGGTCGAGCGCGTCGGCCTTCTCCGGCGGCGCCAGCAGATAGATGTAGTCGCCGGCGCGCACCGGCGCGGCCTCGGCCGGCGTGAGGATCTTCTCGTCGCGGATCACCAGCGTCGGCTTCGACCATGACGGCAGCAGCCCGCGCTTGAGGTACAGGCTGGCGGGCCGCACCGCGTAGCCGACCAGTTGCTGTTCGAGTTGGCCCGGCAGGTCGAGTTCGACGCGGCGCGGCGCGCGGTCGGCGCGAGGCAGCGCGACGTTGAGCTTGCGCGCGGCGACGCCGAGCGTCCAGCCCTGCATCAGCAGCGAAATGATGACGACGACGAAGGCGACATCGAAATAGATGTAGGCCTTGGTCTGCCCCACCAGCAGCGGGATCGACGCCAGGAAGATCGCGACCGCGCCGCGCAGGCCCACCCACGACACGAACGCCTTCTCCCGCCAGGTGAACTTGAACGGAGCGAGGCACAGAAACACCGCGGCGGGGCGGGCGATCAGCATTAGCACCAGCGCCACCGCGATCGCCGGGAAGATGCTGTCGAGCAGCCGGTGCGGCGACACCAGGAGGCCGAGCAGCACGAACATCACGATCTGCGCCAGCCAGGTGGCGGCGTCGAGGAAGGTCGCCACCGCGTTCTGGGCGCGGGTTGGGCGGTTGCCGATCAGGATGCCGGCAAGATAGACCGCCAGGAATCCCGAGGCATGGGTGACCTGCGCCACCCCGAAGATCATCAGGGCGGCGGTAGTGACGAACGGCGCGTGCAGCCCTTGCGGCAGTTCCACCCGGTTGAGCGCGATCGCCACCAGCCAGCCGCCGACCACGCCGACGATCGACCCGAGCACGGCCTCCTGAAAGAACTCCGCCAGCACATGGGTCACCGAACTGTCGCCGAGCGAGATCAGTTCGACCAGCATCAGGGTGAGGAACACCGCGAACGGGTCGTTGGTGCCGGATTCGACTTCCAGCATCGCGCCGATGCGCGGGCGCAGCCGCAAGCCTTGCGAATGGATCAGCAGGAACACGGCGGCGGCGTCGGTGGAGGCCACCACCGCGCTCGCCAGCAGCGCCTCGCTCCAGTTGAGGTCGAGCGCGAAGCGGGCGACCGGCGCGGTGAGCAGCGCGGTGAACAGCACACCAACCGTCGCCAGCGCCACCGACGGCGCCAGCACCGTGCGGATGCTTTGAAAGCGTGTCTTCAGCCCGCCGTCGAACAGGATCAGCGCCAGCGCCACCGAGCCGACCAGATAGGTGATGTGGACGTCGCTGAAGTTGAGGCCGCCGGGGCCTGAGTCGCCGGCCAGCACGCCGATCAGCAGGAACACCAGCAGCAACGGCGCGCCGAACCGCAGCGCCAGCAGGCTGGACAGGATGCCAGCCATGACCAGGACCGCGCCAAGGAGGATGGCCAGGCTGACGGAGTCCAGCGACGTCATTGGCGGTGCGTGTCCAAAAATGCTTGCAGTTGCATCAATATCGTCGTCGTCCGCCGACGCCAACCGATTTCTGCGGAGCGATGCGCTGTGGTAAGAGGCGCTCGCCTGAAACCCGCGAACGATCTTCCGATGCGATTCTGCTCCGAACTGATCCCGGCGACGCTGGTGCGCCGCTACAAGCGTTTCCTCGCCGATGTCGAACTCGACGACGGCCGCCTCGTCACCGCGCACGTCGCCAATCCGGGCGGGATGATCGGACTGCAACAGGCCGGCAGCCGGGTGTGGCTGTCGCGATCGGCCGACGTGAAGCGCAAGCTGCCGCATTCGTGGGAATTGATCGAAGCCGATTTCGGCGCGGGCTATGAACTGGTGGGCGTCAACACCGCGCATCCCAACACGCTGGTCGCCGAGGCGCTGGCGGCGGGCGCGATTCCCGCGTTGAGCGGCTATCGCCGGATCCGCCGCGAGGTCAGGTATGGCGAGGGCGCGTTCGGCACCGCCTCGCGGATCGACTTCCTGCTTGAGGACGCGGAGCGCCCGCCGTGCTATCTCGAAGTCAAGAACGTGCATCTGCTGCGGCGGGACGGCCTCGCCGAATTTCCCGATTCGGTCACCGCGCGCGGCGCGCGGCACCTCGACGAACTGGCGGCGATGGCCGCGGCCGGCGCCCGCGCCGTGATGCTCTATGTGGTGCAGATCGGCTCGGCCCGCGCCTTCGGCCTCGCGCGCGACATCGATCCGGCCTACGGCCGCGCCTTCGACCGGGCGACGGCGGCCGGGGTCGAGGCGCTGGCCTATGGCTGCCGGCTGACGCTCGACGGCATCGAACTGACGCAACCCGTTCCGATTGCGGGCTGAATCGCCAATAGTCGCCATCTCCTTGCGTGGGCAGCGATATTCACTAGATTAGGGCACGATTCCGAACGCCGTCACGCCCGCCACACCTGTCAGATCAGACCCGCCATGAGCTACGTCGAGGCCACCGAGACCTCCCTCCGCAAGACCGGACAGATCAAGCTGCATGGCCCCGCGGCCTTCGCGGGAATGCGCAAGGCGGGAGCGCTGGTGTCGCGCTGCCTCGACGACCTCACCGACATCATCAAGGTGGGCGTGCCGACCTCGCAGATCGACGATTTCGTCCGCGACTTCGCCTTCCGCCATAACGCCTTCCCGGCGACGCTGATGTATCGCGGCTATCGCTATTCGACCTGCACCTCGCTCAACCATGTGGTCTGTCACGGGATGCCCGGCGAGCGGCCGCTCAAGGACGGCGACATCGTCAATGTCGATGTCACCTTCATCGTCGATGGCTGGTACGGCGATTCCAGCCGCATGTACGCGGTCGGCAACATCGCGCGGAAGGCCGAGCGGCTGATCGAGGTGACCTACGAATCGATGATGCGGGGCATCGCCGCGGTGAAGCCGGGCGCCACCACCGGCGATATCGGCCACGCCATCCAGAGCTTCGTCGAGCCGCAGCACATGAGCGTGGTGCGCGATTTCTGCGGCCACGGCCTCGGCCGCATCTTCCACGACGAGCCCAACATCATCCATGTCGGCCGCCCCGGCGAGGGCGTGGTGCTGCGCCCCGGCATGTTCTTCACCATCGAGCCGATGATCAACCTCGGCAAGCCGCACGTCAAAATCCTCTCCGACGGCTGGACCGCCGTTACCCGCGACCGCTCGCTGTCGGCCCAGTTCGAGCACTCGGTCGGCGTGACCAAGACCGGCTTCGAGATTTTCACGCTCTCGGCGCGCAACGGCGAACGCCCGCCGGCCGCGGCCTGATCGGGTTCCGCGCCGCCCGCGTCGGGGGTGCCGGGCCGATGTCCGATTGAGGTTGCAAATGCCGTCCGGCCCGGCATGGTTGCGGTGGTCCACATCGCGGATTCGTCGGCATCAATGTCTGGTCAGGATAAAGAGTTTCACACGCCCCCCGGTCTTGCCGAAGCCCAGCCGCATTATCACGGCCATCGCGAGCGCCTCCGCGACCGCTTCCGCAATGCCGGCGCCGACGCGCTGAGCGACTACGAACTGCTGGAACTGGTGCTGTTCCGCGCGCTGCCGCGACGCGATGTCAAGCCGCTGGCCAAATGTATGATCGCCAAGTTCGGCTCGTTCGCCGAGGTGGTCCACGCGCCGATCGCGCGGCTGCGCGAGGTGGACGGGCTGGGCGAGGCGGCGATCACCGAGGTCAAGCTGATCGCCGCCGCGGCGAGCCGGGTCGCCAAGGGGCAGCTCAAGCAGCGCACCGTGCTGTCGTCATGGGCGGCGGTCCTCGACTATTGCCGCTCCGCCATGGCGTTCGCCGACAAGGAGCAGTTTCGTATCCTGTTCCTCGACAAGCGCAATCAGGTGATCGCCGACGAGTTGCAGCAGGTCGGCACCATCGACCACACGCCGGTCTATCCGCGCGAGGTGGTCAAGCGGGCGCTCGAACTGTCCGCCACCGCCATCATCATGGTCCACAACCATCCCTCCGGCGATCCGACGCCCTCGACCGCCGATATTCAGATGACCAAGTCGATCATCGCCATCGCCAACCCGCTCGGCATCTCGGTGCATGACCACATCATCGTCGGCAAGCACGGCCACGCCAGCCTGAAAGGGCTGCGGCTGATTTAGCGCATGATCCGGACACGAGGCGTCATCGTCCGCCAACGGGTCCGCGCAAGCGCGGCCCGATGACGGGTTGCGGCGGACGATTCAGTACGTCGGGCGAGTGTGCGGGGAAATTTGATTCGACACGGAATACTGGATGCTCCGCCTTCGCGGAGCATGACGGTTTTCGTGTTGCCTGTGTCCGGGAAGCCCCCTACAGCGCCACGCAATCGATGCGGTGACTGCTCACCGTGCAAGCGAGATCGACCACATGGCGGTGGTGCGTGAACAGGATGATCTGCCGCGCGCTGCCGCCGGCGGCGAGCAGGCGCAGCGTCGCCAGCGTGCGGGCCTCGTCGAAACTGGTGAGCAGGTCGTCGCCGATGAACGGCATCGGCTCGGCGCCGTGACGTTCCAGTAGCGCCAGCCGCAGCGCCAGAAAAAGCTGGTCGCGGCTGCCTTCGCTCAAGCCCGCGATGCCGACCCGCTCGCCGCTCGCGCGCCGCGCCTTCAGTTCCGGCTGGTCGTCGTCGCCGTAGTCGATCGCGAGGCCGTCGAAAGCGGCACCGGAGGCGGCGGCGAACAGCACGCCGGCGCGCGCGATCAAGGGGTCCTGCACCCGCGCGCGATGGCGCTCGATGGCGCGGGCGGCGAGGCGGGCGGCGGCCGCGCGCAACAGCCAGCGCTGCGCGATGGCGAGCAACTCAGTATCGGCCTCGGCGCGCTCGGTCGCGGCGGCCGCGGCGTCGCGGCCTTTCAGCAGGGCGTCACGCTCGGTCCGGCGCTGTTGCAGCGTGGCCGATGCGGTGGCGATATCGTGCAGGAGTTGCGTCTGGCGCACCTGCTCGCGCGCGATGTCGCCGGGCAGGAGATCGAGATCGACGCCCTCGCGCTCCTGCCGCAGCGCCGCCTCGTCGCGTCCGTCGCCCGTCTCGGCGAGGTCGCGCCGCAGGTTCGCCTGCTCGGCCTCCAGCGCGTGGCTGGTCTGGATGCGATCCAGCGCGTTGCGCAGGGCGTCGATGTCGGGGCAATTCAGCACCGCGCGGGCGCGTTCGATCAGCGCGGCGGTGGCGGCGTGGCGCGCCGCCAGATCCTGACGGGCGAGGGCGCGTTGCGCGGCGGCGTCCTGCATCCGCCGGCGCGCGTCGGCCGCCCGCCGCGTGGCGTCGAGCAGGGTGCACAGGCGGGGCAGGATCTCCAATGCGGATGCGCCCTGCGCCTGCGGTGCGATGCGCTCGGCAAGCGCCCGCACGTCGGCCTCGAAGGCGGCGATATCCGCTTCCATCGTCAGCACGCTGCGGCTCTCGCGCTCGAAGCTCGCTTTGGGCACGGCGACGCTCTGCCACACCGCGAGCGCCGCCTCGGCCTCGGCCGCCGTCGCCTCGCTTGCAACCGCGATGCCGGCCATTGCGCCCGGCCACGCTTGCTGCACTTGCGCGAGCGCGCGCTGCGCCGTGTCCCGCGCCGCCTCGGCCTCGCGCAGGTCACGGGCGATGCGCTGCTTGTTGACGGCGCGGGCCCTGGCGTCGGCCCAGGCGGTGCGCAACTCGTCGAGGCGCAGCGCGGCCTCGCGATGAAGAATGTCGGCGGCGAGCGCGCGGTCCGGCGTCCGGCCGAGACGTTCGAGGAACGCGATGGTGGCGCTCTTGCCGGCGTCGAGGCTGGCCGCGAGCGCGTCGAGGCCGGCGGAAAGCGCGTCGAGCCTGGCGAGTCGTTGCAGGATGTCGTCGACGCGCTCGCGCCAGCGCTGCATCTCGGCGGGCGCGCGCGGCGTGAGTTGCGCCGCCGCCCACAGCCCGCGCCACGCCTGATCGAGCGCGTCGCGCTCCTGCTCCGCCTCGGCGCGTTGCGCCGCGATGCGCTCGCGCTCGGCGCGATGGGTCGCGAGCCGCAGGCCGGCGTCCTCGCGGCGGGTCGCGCGCTCGGTGTCGCTCAGCAGCAGGTCGGTGATGCCGTCGATCGCCTGCGAGGCGCGGACGACCTCGCCGAAGCGCGCGTCGCGCTGCGCGCGGTCGCCGTCGAGCGCGTCGCGCAGCGCGCCGAGATGGGCGTCGCGCCGTCGCCGGGCCTCGGTGAGATCGGCGCGGCCCGGCATCGGCCCGGCGTCGGACAGTTGGCGCAGGTCGGCTTCCGCGGCGGCAATGGCGTCGTCGAGCGCGGCGAGGGCGGTGGCGAGCCGGCCGACTGCGTCGTCGTTGCCGGCGACATCGCGCGCGAAGCGCTCGATTTGCGCCATGTCCGGCAGCGGCAGGGCGCGCAGGCCGTCGAGCGGGCCGGGCGAGGGATCGAGCCGGCTCAGCGAGGCGGTGAGTGCGTCGCGCTCAAGCGTCAGCGCCGCGCGCTCGCGGCGCAGCCGGTCGGCCTGGGTGGGGATGTCGCCGAGCGCCTCGAAGCGCTGCTTCAGCGCGGCGGGATCGGTGATCGCCGGGGTGTCGGCGTGCTCGGCGGCGAAGTCGTCGCGCTCGCGTTGTGCGCGCGCCATGCGGCTCTCGGCCTCGGCGATCGCGGTCTCGGCCTGCCGGCGGCGCGCGATCAGGTCGCGCGCCTGCGCCAGCGCGGGGTCGGACGGCAGCCGTTGCAGCAGCGCGGCGCAGGACGCCATGCCGAGCCGCCGCGCGCCGTCGTCGAGCGCGGCCTGCGCCGCGTCGCGGGCCTGGCGACGGCGCGGCAGGTCCTCGAAATCCTTGCGGATCGCACCCATGCGATCGCGCAGCGCCTCGACCGCCGCCTGCTCCGACAGCAGCGCCTCGTTGACGGCAAGGGCCGCGATCTCCGCCGCGTCGGCCGCGTCAGTGGCGGCGAGCGCCGCGCTCTCGCGCGCGATCTCGATGTCGGCCGCGACCGCCTCGCGCCATTCGGTGAGCGTGGCGGGCGCGACGACGGGCAGATCGGCCAGCGCGGCGCGCTCGCGCGCGATCTCGTCGAGCCGCGCCAGCTTGGAGCGCACCCGCAGCGTGCGCTGCCAGCGCGCCAAAGCCTTGCCGCTGTCGCTGTGCGCGGCGTTGAGCGAAGCAAGTTGCGCCTCGGCGTCGCGGACGGCGTCGTCGGCCTGGCGCAGCGCCTCGCGGGTGACGATGCTGTCGCGCAGGGTGCGTTCGGCCGCCTCGCGCCGGTCGGCGGCGATGTAGAACGCCTTGCTGCTTGAGCGGCGCGGCGTGAACAGGTCGTCGGCCTCGCGTTGCAAACGCTCCTTCAGTTGCGTCAGCGCGCTCATCCCGGCCGAACTCGCCGCCAGCGTTTCCGCAAGCCGCCCGCCGGCGCGCAGCAAATCGTCGCCGCCGCGCCGCAGCGACTCGGCGGTGAGGCCGAACTCGCGATCGAAGGTGTCGCGCGCGATGCCGCCGAGCCACGGCGTCAGCGTGTCGTCGCCCAGCGGCTGGTCGGCGGCGTCGAGCAGCGTGTTCCTGTTGCCCTTGCGGCGGCGGATGGCGAGTTGCCGGCCGTCGGAATGGCGCAGCACGCCGCCGATCCGCAGCGCGCTGTTGTCGTGCTTGAAATTGTAGGCCGTGCGCGCGCCGAAGCCGAACAGCAGATCGCCGATCGCCGACAGCGCCGAGGTCTTGCCGGATTCGTTGGCGCCATGGACGATGTGAAGCGCTGCGTCGGGAGCGAAGCTCAGCACCCGGTCGGTGAACGCGCCGTAGCGTTCAAGGGTGAGGCTGTCCAGTCTCACGGCCGCGCTCCGGCGAGCAGCGCGCGGGCGTCGTCGCCCAGCGCGGCCAGCGCTTCCGTGTCACGGAGCCTCGCGCGCAAATCCTTCGGCAGCCGGTCCTCGATGTCCTTGACCAGCCGCTCAAGCGCGGCGGCGAATTCCGGATCGCCCGCGGCCTCGCGCAGCAGATCGTCGATATCGAGGCTGTCGGATGACGGCGCCGGCGCCGCCGTGTGTCGCGGCGGCCGCGTCCGGATCCTGAGCTGTTCGATCCAGCAGTCGCCGGCGACGCGGAAGCCGGCGGCGCGAAGCTCGTCCTGCATGTCGTCGCGGCGGGCGACGAGGCGGTTGTGCAGCGGCGTCGTGCCTTGAAGGGTGACGCGGACCGCCAGCGGACGGCTGTCACTGTTGCGATGCAGCCCGGCCAGCGCGGCGTCGACCTTCGCCGTGACCTCGGCTTCGTCGGCGACGCCGGCGATGTCGAGGGTAAGGCGCGCCCAGCGCGCACCGTCGAGCACCAGCGGCGACACCTCAGTGATGCGGCCGTCCTCCACGGTGACGCGCATCGCGCCCTTGGGGCCGGTCTCGCGGATGCTGCGGCCTTGCAGGTTGCCGGGAAACACGATCCACGGATCGCGGCTGACGATCTCGGCGGCGTGGACATGGCCGAGCGCCCAGTAGTCGTAGCCGAAGCGTTTCAGGTCATCGATCGCGCAGGGCGCGTAGCCGGCGTGGCCGCGCGAGCCGTCGAGCGAGGTGTGCAGCACGCCGATGTTGAGCCAGCCGTCGCGCCGCGCCGGATAGGTCTGGACGAAATCGCTGGTCAGCCGGTGCGGGAAGCTGCGGCCGTGCAGCGTCACGCGATGCGGTTCGAGGTGCAGCGAGGCGGCCTTGCCGGAGGGAAACACATGCACCGTGTCGGGATAGGGCAGGTCGCGCGACATCACGCTTTCGGCGTCGTGGTTGCCCTTGACGATGTAGACCGGGATGCCGGCGCGGTGCAGGTCGCTGATGGCGCGCACGAAGAACAGCCCGGTGGTGACGTCCTTCCAGTCGCCGTCGAACACGTCGCCGGCGATGATGAGAAAGGCGGCCTCGCTGGCGATGGTTTCCGCCACCAGCGCCTCGACGGCGCGGCGGCCGGCCCGCGCGAAGCGTTCGGCCACCGCCCTGTCCTTGAGGCCGAGCCCGGCCAGCGGGCTGTCGATATGCAGGTCGGCGGCGTGAATGAAGGTGAAGCGCATGATGTTGTGTTGTAACCGATTATGACGGACTTGTAAGGCGGGTGTCCCGCGCCGTCAGGTTGCTTTCGGGCCGGGATGCCGCCACAAGAGCGGCATGAATTATCGCCACGCCTTTCATGCCGGCAATTTCGCCGATGTCGTCAAGCATCTCGTGCTGGTGCGCATCCTCACCTATCTGCACGACAAGCCGGCCGCGTTCCGGGTGATCGACAGCCACGCCGGGGCCGGCCGCTACGATCTCACCGGCAGCGAGGCGACGCGCGGCGGCGAGTGGCTGACGGGAATCGCGCGGCTGATGCAGGCGCGCTTTCCGGCGGAGGCGGGGACGCTGATCGCGCCCTATCTCGACATCGTCCGCGCCTTCAATCCGCCGGGCAAACTGGACGTCTATCCCGGCTCGCCGCTGATCGCCCGTGCCTTGCTGCGGCCGCAGGATCGCCTGGTGGCGTGCGAGGTCGCGGACGCGCCGCGCAGGCAGTTGATCGACGCGCTGCGCCGCGACGCGCAGGCGCGCGTGGTCGATCTCGACGGCTGGGTGGCGCTGCCGGCCTTCGTGCCGCCGAAGGAGCGGCGCGGGCTGGTGCTGATCGATCCGCCGTTCGAGCAGCCCGACGAGTTCGAGCGGCTGGCGCGGGTGTTCAAGGAGACTTTCGCGAAGTGGCCGACCGGCATCTATGTGCTGTGGTATCCGGTGAAGAACCGCCGCGCCACCGATGCGCTGGCGCATGAGGTCGCGGCGGCCTCCGACAAATGCCTGCGGCTGGAGTTCAGCGTCGCGCCGATGATCGAGGGCGGCGGCCTGACGTCGGCGGGCCTTCTGATCGTCAATCCGCCGTGGACGCTCGCGACCGAATTGAAGACGATCCTGCCGCAGTTGCAGAAGCCGCTCGGCCGCGGCGGCGCGGCGCGCTTCCGGCTGGAAACCGCGAGATCGTGAGCGGGGTCCTGCGCAAAAAAATCCCGGCCGCAAGCGGCCGGGAGTCGATGAAGCCAAAGTCTTTTTGCTTTGATTAGAGCGTTTTCAAGCGAAGTGGATACCGGTTCGCGTGAAGAAAACGCGTCAAATAAAGAATCTAGAAGCGGTAGTTGACGCCGGCGCGGACCATGCCGAACGAGTAGCCGTTATCGGTTCCGGTGATGCGGAAGCGGCTGCTCGACAGATCGACGTAGAGATATTCGACCTTGGCGCTGATGTTCTGCGTCAGGCCGAACTCCGCGCCGACGCCGACCGTCCAGCCCGCCGACAGGTGGCTCTCGCGCTGGAGCGCCGTCTCGCCGTTGAGCGTGCCGAAGGCGAGGCCGCCGGTGCCGTAGATCAGGATATTGTCCATGGCGTAGCCGACGCGGCCGCGCGCCGTGCCGAACCACGGGTTGTTGAACTTCCATCCGGCGAAGCGGTTCTCCGCGCCGTTGAGTTGCAGGTCGCCCTCAAGGCCGATCACCAGCGGGCCGGACTGCACGTTGTAGCCGATCTGGACGCCGCCGCTGAATCCGGATGGGCGCGTCGGGTTGTTGGACACCGTGCCCCAGTTGTAGCCGAGGTTGCCGCCCAGATAGGGGCCGGCCCAGCTATAGCCGTTGAGCGGCTGGCTGACGGTGTAGGGGCCGCGCGCGCCGTAGGACCAGTCCGCGGCCTGCGCGGGCATGGCAACGGCGAACGCCGCGGCGGCCATGGCGGCGGCGGTGGCCCACGTTGTCCTGGTCATCGAATTACTCCCCGGTCCCCTTCGCCGTTCCCGCCGCGCCCGACGGTTACGGAACTCGCAATGAAATCGCTAAAATTTATCGAATCCCGAGCGTTAAGCGGGTCTTAACGCGGCCTTCGCGCGCCGCGTCATCGTTAAGGGAAGGTTAAGGGCATGATCCCGAAAAGTGGGAACCGGTTTGCGCTGCGCGGCCCTTCGGGTCGGATAAGATTATGCTCCAATAAAAGAAATAGCCGGCGTCCGATTCAATCTGGTTGAATCGGACTCCGGCCGCGCCGCTGGCGGGGGCTGGCCGCAGCGCTTAATTTGACGGCCATGGCGAACGATTCCCTGGAGACCGAAAAGGGCCGCAAACGACCGTCCCCGTCCGCGACGGCGGCGTCCGACCGGCCGGCGGGCGCGCCGGACCTCGACCCGGCGACGCAGGATGTCGATCCCGCGACCGCCGGCAACGGCGAGGAGGAGGACGAGGAACGGCTGCCGGAGCCGCTCGACGACGAGGCCGGGGCGGTGGCGGAGGGGCCGTTCGCGGCGGGCCGGGCGGCGATCGAGCGCGCGGTGCGGCTCGCGCCCACCTCGCCCGGCGTCTACCGGATGCTCAACGCCGCCAACGACGTGCTCTATGTCGGCAAGGCCAAGAACGTCCGCAAACGGCTTGCGTCCTATGCCCGGCCGACCGGCCACGTCGCCCGCATCGCCCGCATGATCGCGGCGACGGTGGTGGTCGAGATCGTCTCGACCGCGACCGAAACCGAGGCGCTGCTGCTGGAGGCCAACCTCATCAAGCAGTTGCGGCCGCGCTTCAACGTCTCGCTGCGCGACGACAAGTCGTTCCCCTACATCCTCATCACCGGCGATCACTGGGCGCCGCAAATTCTGAAACATCGCGGGGCGCAGACCCGGCCGGGCCGCTATTTCGGCCCGTTCGCCTCGGTCGGTGCGGTCAACCGCACCATCACCGCGTTGCAGCGCGCGTTTCTGATCCGCTCCTGCACCGATTCCTTTTTTGAAAGCCGGACGCGGCCGTGCCTGCTCTACCAGATCCGCCGCTGCTCCGCGCCCTGCACCGGCGAGATCGACTTCCCCGGCTACACCGCGCTGGTCCGCGAGGCGATCGACTTCCTCTCCGGGCGCTCGCGCGCGGTGAAGCAGGACCTTGCCCGCGCGATGGAACAGGCGTCGGCCGAACTCGCCTTCGAGCGCGCGGCGGTCTATCGCGACCGCCTCGCGGCGCTGTCGGCGATCCAGTCGACGCAGGGCATCAATCCGCGCACCGTCGAGGAAGCCGACGTGTTCGCGGTGCATCAGGAGGGCGGCTACTTCTGCATCGAGGTGTTCTTCTTCCGCACCGGGCAGAACTGGGGCAACCGCGCCTATTTTCCGCGCGCGGAGAAGTCGTTCACCTGCGAGGAGGTGCTGGGCGCGTTCCTGGCGCAGTTCTACGACGACAAGCCGCCTCCGAAGCTGGTGCTGCTCTCGCACGCCATCGAGGAGCGCGACCTGCTGGCGGACGCGCTCGGCGTCAAGGCCGGCTTCCGGGTCGAGGTCGCGACTCCGCAGCGCGGCGAGAAGAAGGAACTGGTGGCCCACGCGCTGACCAACGCCCGCGAGGCGCTGGGCCGCAAGCTGGCCGACACCGCGACCCAGGCGCGGCTGTTGCAGGGGCTGGCGACGGTGCTCGGCCTGCCGGCGCCCCCGAACCGGGTCGAGGTCTACGACAACAGCCACATTCAGGGCACCAACGCGGTCGGCGCGATGATCGTCGCCGGTCCCGACGGGTTCATGAAGAACCAGTACCGCAAGTTCAACATCCGTGCCGAGGGCCTTACCCCCGGCGACGACTACGCGATGATGCGCGAGGTGCTGGAACGCCGCTTCAAGCGGCTCCTGACCCCGGGTTCCGCCGGGGACCAGCCGGCCGGGAGCGCGCCCGACGCGCCGCAACAATGGCCCGATCTGGTCATCATCGACGGCGGGCGCGGGCAGCTCAACGCCGCGCGGGAGATTTTCGACCGGCTGGGATTGACCGGGGTGGCGCTGATGGCGGTGGCCAAGGGGCCGGACCGCGACGCCGGGCGGGAAACCCTGTTCATGACCGGGCGGGAGCCGTTGAAACTGGAGCCGCGCGACCCGGTTCTGTATTTCATCCAGCGGCTGCGCGACGAGGCGCACCGCTTCGTGATCGGCTCGCACCGGAAACTGCGCAAGAAAGACATCCGGGAGGCGGGGTTGCAGGAGATCGCCGGCATCGGCCCGTCGCGCAAGCGGGCGCTGCTGCACCACTTCGGGACCCTGAAGGAAATCGAGCGCGCCTCGGTCGCCGACCTCGGCAAGGTGCCGGGGATCAGCGCCGAGAGCGCGCGGCGCATTTTCGAGTTTTTCCATGCCGGGCCGACCTGACGGCCCGGCCGGGGCGCGCGGCGGCGGCGGCCGTGCTATGGCTGCGGCGGGAATCCGCGCCGGACCAGTTGACCTTGGCGGAGCGGCGGTATTGGTTGAGAAGATGAACACTGTCACCACCAGAAGCGCCGAGCGGCACGGACTGTCGCTGCCGAACCTGCTGACGTTCGCGCGCATCGCCGCCATCCCGGTGGTGGTCGGCTGCGTCTATGCCCAGTCCATTCTGCTGGGGCCGCTGTGGCTGCGCTGGGTGGCGCTGGCGGTGTTCGTCGCGGCCGCCATCACCGATTTCCTCGACGGCTACTATGCGCGGATCTGGGACCAGCAGTCGGCGCTGGGGCGGATGCTCGACCCGATCGCCGACAAGCTCCTGGTGGCGTCGTGCCTGTTGATGCTGGCGGCGGACGGCATCATCCACGGCTGGACGCTGTGGGCCGCCATTGTCATCCTGTGCCGCGAAATCCTGGTGTCGGGCCTGCGCGAATATCTCGCGGCGCTGCGGGTCAGCGTGCCGGTCACCAGGCTCGCCAAGTGGAAGACCACGGCGCAACTGGTGGCGATCGGCTTCCTGCTCGCGGGCGAGGCGGGCGATCAGGTGTTTCCGTTCGTCACCCAGATCGGGCTGACGCTGCTGTGGCTGTCGGCGATCTTCACGATCTATACCGGATGGGATTATTTCCGCGCCGGCATCCATCACCTGATCGAGGCCGAGCCATGAAGGTGGTGTATTTCGCCTGGGTGCGCGAGCGCGTCGGCAAGACCGAGGAGGTGGTCGAGCCGCCCGCCGCCGTGCGCACCGTCGGCGATCTGATCGCGTGGCTGGCGCAGCGCGGCGAGACTTATGCCCACGCCTTCGAGACGCCGCGCGTGATCCGCGCCGCGATCGATCACGCGCATGTCCCGCAGGACACGGCGATCGCCGGCGCGCGCGAGATCGCGTTGTTCCCGCCGATGACCGGCGGCTAGGTGCGATGAATTGAAACCGGATCCTGGTTTATGTGTCCCGGGCGCGGCGCGGCGTGTAACGTCGCCCCGCAGAACCGGGACCGTTTCAACGGCAGTATCCGCAACGGTCCCGGTTCTGCGAAGCGGCATGAAGAATGCCGCATCGCGCCCGGGACACGAATATCCTAGTATTGTCTCATGACCGTGCCCGTCACCATCCGCCTGCAACAGGCCGACTTCGACACCGCGCGCGAGATCGCGGCGATGAGCGCCGGCCGTACCGATGTCGGCGCGGTGGTGTCGTTCAGCGGCGTCTGTCGGGGCGGCGCGGAAGGCGATGCCATCGATGCGTTGACGTTGGAACACTATCCCGGCATGGCCGAGGCCGAGATCGGCCGCCATGTCGAGGAGGCGCTGGCGCGCTGGCCGCTGCTCGGCGTCACCGTGATCCACCGCTACGGCCGCATCACGCCGGGCGACAATATCGTGCTGGTGGTGACGGCGTCGTCGCACCGCCAGGCGGCGTTCGCGGCGGCGGAATTTCTGATGGACTATCTGAAGACCCGTGCGCCGTTCTGGAAGCGCGAGGAAAGCGCGGCCGGCGGGCAATGGGTCGAGGCTGCGGACCATGACGATGCCGCCGCGGCGCGCTGGACCAAATCCTGATGGCGAAAACCACACGGGCGAAGGCGAAGAAGACGCCGCCGCGCCGCGCGGCAAAACCCGCGCCGCCGCGACGGCCCGCGCGCGGCGAGCTTTTGACGCTGCTGGATTTCGTGCGCTACGCGGTGAGCCGCTTCACCGAGGCCGAGGTGGTGTTCGCCCACGGCACCACCGATCCCGTGGCGGACGCGGCGTTTCTGGTGTGCGAGGCGCTGCATCTGCATCCCGATCAGTTCGAGACCTTCGCGACCGCGCGCGTCACCGCCACCGAAGCCAAGCGGCTCGTCGACCTGATCGAGCGGCGGGTGACGAGCCGCGAGCCCACCGCCTATCTGGTCAACAAGGTCTATATGCGCGGGCTGCCGTTTTACGTCGACAAGCGCGTGATCGTGCCGCGCTCGTTCATCGGCGAACTGCTGGAGTCGCATTTTTCCGGATCGGACGAGGCGGACGGCGCCGCGCTGATCGAGGATCCGCTGGCGGTGGAGCGCGTGCTCGATCTCTGCACCGGCTCGGGCTGTCTTGCGATCCTCGCCGCCCGCGCCTTTCCCAACGCGCGGATCGATGCGGTCGATCTGTCGAAGGACGCGCTGGCGGTGGCGGCGAGGAACGTCGCCGCTTACGGCCTCGACGATCGCATCGCGCTGCATCGCGGCGACCTGTTCGCTCCGCTCGGCGACGCGCGCTACGACCTCATCATCAGCAATCCGCCCTATGTCGATGCGCAGGGCATGGCGGGCCTGCCGCGCGAGTGCCGTCACGAGCCGAAGATGGCGTTCGACGGCGGCGACGACGGCCTCGCCATCGTCCACCGCATCCTGCGCGACGCGCCGGCGCACCTCAACGCCGGCGGCGGGCTGTTGTGCGAGATCGGCCGCGGCCGCGACCTGCTCGACGCCGCGTATCCCGACCTGCCGCTGTTGTGGCTCGACACCGAGGACTCCGAGGGCGAGGTGTTCTGGATCGACGCCGCGACGCTTACCTGAGCGGTGCGCTGAGGGCCGCAAGCGGCCACCTCGGAGTCTGACCGGAAACGAGGCGTCATCGTCCGCGAAGGCGGACGATCCAGTAATCGGTGCGACCGCAAGGGAAAACCGATTCCACATGAGGTACTGGGTCCCCGCCTGCGCGGGGACGACGCTGAGAATGTGGTGACAACACACTGGCCAGATACTCAGGCTGACGACTTTGGCTTCGTTCGCAAATGAGATCGTCCCGATACGGCCCCACTTCGCCCGCCGGCATGACGGCTCTGCGCGGCGGGCTCTGGCCAAATCGCGAACTCTCGCTTAGATAGAAGCATCCGAAGTGAATGACGTAAGCGAACCTCCGGCGCTGCCGCCGGAGGTTTCGTTGTCTTCATATTGTCGCAATTCCAGACCGTCCGCGTTGATGACCGTATCGCCATGCTGCTTGCCGCCCGCCACAACGCGCTCACGCGCGACGCCTGGCTCGAAGAATTTCGGGCGACGCTGGCGCTCGGCTGGCCGATGGTGCTCACCAACCTGGCGCAGATCGCGCTGACCACGACCGACGTCATCGTGCTGGGCCGGCTCGGCCCCTCGGCGCTCGCCGCCGCCACGCTCGGCGTCAATCTCTATTTCGGCCTCTTGATCTTCGCCATCGGCCTCGTCACCGCCACCTCGCCGATGATGGCGGAGGCGATCGGCCGCAAGCGCCACGTCGTGCGCGAGGTGCGGCGCACCTTCCGGCAGGGCCTGTGGTCGGCGGTGATGGTGGCGATCCCGGCATGGTTGCTGTTGTGGCACGCCGAGGCGGTGCTGCTGGCGTTCGGGCAGGAACCGCAACTCGCCGCTGACGCGCAAGTTTTCATGCGCGAACTGCAATGGGGTTTCCTGCCGGCGCTCGGCTTCATCACGCTGCGCTCGTTCGTCACCGCGCTGGAGCGGCCGATCGCGGCCATGATCGTGACGGTGGCGGCGATCCTGTTCAACATTCTCGCCAACTGGGTGCTGGTGTTCGGCCATCTCGGTTTTCCGGCGCTGGGGCTGCGCGGCTCCGGCCTCGCCACCACCTTGTCGAACACGTTCATGTTTCTCGGGCTGACGGCGGTGGTGCTGGTGGATCGCCGGTTCCGGCGCTTCCATCTGTTCGGGCGCTGGTGGCGGCCGGACTGGCCGCGGCTCGCCACGCTGTGGCGGCTCGGGGTGCCGATCGGCGCGACCATGGCGCTGGAAATCACGCTGTTCAACGCGGCGGTGTTCCTGATGGGGCTGTTCGGCGTCGCCGCCATCGCCGCGCACTCGATCGCGATCCAGATCGCGGCGGCGTCGTTCATGGTGCCGCTCGGGCTCGGACAGGCGGCGACGGTGCGCGTCGGCCTCGCGCACGGCGGGCGCGACCCTGACGGCATCACCCGCGCCGGATGGGCGGCGTTCGTGCTGGCCATCGCTTTCATGGCGGTGATGAGCGTGGTGCTGCTGACCATGCCGCGCACGCTGATCGGCATTTTCGTCGCGACCGACGATCCCGCCAACGCGGCGGTGGTGCAGACGGCGGTGCTGTTCCTGCTGTGGGCGGCGATCTTCCAGATCGCCGACGGCGCGCAGGTGGTCGGCGCGGGAATGTTGCGCGGCTTGCAGGATACCCGCGTGCCGATGCTCTATGCCGCGTTCGGCTACTGGGGCTGCGGGATGCCGCTCAGCCTGCTGTTCGCGTTCAAGCTGGGCTATGGCGGTGTCGGCATCTGGGTCGGGCTGGCGTCGGGCTTGGCCGTGGTGGCGGTGCTGATGATGAACCGCTGGCTCCGCCGCGACCGGCTGCATCTGGTGCCCGCGAACTGAAACGCCGCGAGTTCATGGGCCGCGGCGTTTCCGAACCAATTCCGGAGGCTGCGTTACAGCACCTTCCTGATCCAGCCGTGCGGGTCGGCGGCGCGGCCGTACTGGATGTCCACCAGCTTCTTGCGCAGCCCCATCGCCACCTCCCCGGCGGCGCCGCCGTTGATGGTGAAGTCGCCGTGCGCGGAGCACACCTTGCCGATCGGCGAGATCACCGCCGCGGTGCCGCAGGCGAACGCCTCCTTCAGCTTGCCGCTGGCGGCGTCAGCGCGCCACTGGTCGATGGTGTAGGGCTCCTCGCGCACGCGGGTCCCGGCTTCCTGCGCAAGCCGGATGATCGAGTCGCGGGTGATGCCCGGCAGGATGGTGCCGAGCGGCGGCGTGAGCAGCGAGCCGTCGTCGAACACGAAGAAGATGTTCATGCCGCCGAGTTCCTCGATATAGCGGCGCTCGACCGCGTCGAGGAACACCACCTGATCGCAGCCGCGATCGATCGCTTCCGCCTGCGCGCGCAGGGATGCCGCGTAGTTGCCGCCGCATTTCACCGCGCCGGTGCCGCCGATGGCGGCGCGCGTGTAGTTCTCCGACACCCAGATCGAGACCGGCGCGGGGCCGCCCTTGAAGTAGGAGCCGACCGGCGAGGCGATCACCGCGAAGATGTAGTCCGCCGACGGCTTGACGCCGAGGAACACCTCGTTGGCGATCATGAAGGGGCGGATGTACAGGCTGCCTTCGCCGCCCGGAATCCAGGCGCGGTCGATCTTCACGATCTGCTCGACGGCTTCGATGAACACCGGCTCGGGCAGCGGCGCCATCGCCATGCGGTCGGCCGAACTGCGGAAGCGCTTCGCGTTGGCGTCCGGGCGGAACAGGTTGATGCCGCCGTCGTCGCGTTTGTAAGCCTTCAGCCCCTCGAAAATCTCCTGGGCGTAGTGCAGCACCGCGGTCGCCGGATCGAGCGCGAAGCTTTCGCGGGAGGCGACATGCGCGTCGTGCCAGCCCTTCGCCTGACTGTAGCGGACGATCGCCATGTGATCGGTGAACACCCGGCCGAAGCCGGGGTCCTTCAGCTTCTCGGCGCGCGCCGCGTCGGGGGTGGGCTCGGCCGCGGGCCGGACGTCGAATGTCAGCCACAGCGCGCCATCAGCCTTGTCGAACGAAACTCCCATGATCTTCTCCCGGATCGAACTGGTTACGCGGGGTCGCGCGCTGGTCGGCTCAGTCAACTTTATGCCCATTCCATCCGCAAAATGGCTTTCGGCTTTTTGCGGAACCGGCGAACTCCACTACAAACGATCGTTTGCTGGTCCTGTGATTCCACCATCTGCAAAAGTGTCTGCCGCAACGGGATGCAAATGCTAGAACCCAACCGCCAGTATGTTCGCCCGGCCGCTGTCCGACAATCGCGAGGAACGGAAATTCAGACCCTGGCGGCGGCGCGGCGATGACCCGATCGACGCAACCTTGGAACCAGGAATGACGCCAAAACGATCTAATGTTTCGTCTTCATCGCCGTTTTTGTAACATTACGACCAAGATACGTCAATATGGCTGACATAAATTTTGCGAAGATAAATCCGGCCGCGGCCCCGGCCGGCGCCGAGGCCGCCGCGCCGGGGGGCGGGGACGCGCCGTCGCCGCCGCCGCTGCGCTGGGACATCATCGAACTGTTGTTCTTCGCCTATCGCGACTTCGTCGGCGACGCCGATCATGTGCTGGAGGCGTTCGGCTTCGGCCGCGCCCATCACCGGGTCGTGCATTTCGTCCATCGCTATCCGGGGCTGACGGTCGCCGATCTGCTCGGGGTACTCCGTATTACCAAGCAGTCGCTCGGGCGGGTGCTCAAGCAACTGCTTGAAGAAGGGTATATCGTGCAGCGCGCCGGCGATCAGGACCGCCGCCAGCGGCTGTTGTTCGTGACCGACAAGGGCGCGGCGCTGGTCGGGCAGCTCGCAGGGCTCCAGACCGACCGCATCACCCGCGCCATGGGCGATCTCGACGCCGCCGGCGCCGCGGCCGTCAGCCGCTTCCTGCGCGGCATGATCGACCGCGAGGAGTCCGACAAGGTGCTTGAACGTTTGCTGGCGTCCGACCGTCCCGACGGCGCCGGCCCATGACGAGGGTTCGACCATGACCCGACCGCCGATCCAGCCCGCCGACGATGCTCCCCATCTGCTGCTGGTCGATGACGACCGCCGCATCCGCGATCTGCTGTCGCGCTTCCTGACCAGCGAGGGCTATCGCGTCACCACCGCGATGAGCGCCGCCGACGCCCGCGCCAAGTTGCAGGGGCTGAACTTCGACCTCCTGATCCTCGACGTGATGATGCCGGGCGAAACCGGGTTCGAACTCGCGCGCTTCATCCGCACCACCTCCACGGTGCCCATCGTGATGCTGACCGCGCGCCACGAGGCCGAGAGCCGCATCGAGGGTTTGCAGATCGGCGCCGACGATTACGTCGCCAAGCCGTTCGAGCCGCGCGAACTGCTGCTGCGGATCGGCAATATCCTCAAGCGGGCGACGCCGGCGCCGGTGGCGAAGCTGGAATCGATCCGGTTCGGGCCGTTCGTCTATCACCTCGAGCGCGGCGAACTGCGCGAGGGCGACACCGTCATCCACCT
Organism: Bradyrhizobiaceae bacterium; assembly: GCA_044463945.1. Lineage (GTDB taxonomy): Bacteria > Pseudomonadota > Alphaproteobacteria > Rhizobiales > Xanthobacteraceae > 62-47. Next base: position 52,111 of record JBIQLW010000012.1, read on the forward strand.
CACCGACCGCGAGCGCGAGATGCTGCGCATCCTCGCGGCGATGCCGGGCGAGACGGTGCCGCGCGGCGAACTCACCGGGGCGGGCGGCAGCGCCAACGAGCGCGCGGTCGATGTGCAGATCAACCGGCTGCGCCGCAAGATCGAGCGCGATCCCGCCAACCCGCTGTTCCTGCAAGCCGTGCGCGGCGTCGGCTACCGTCTGGTGGCGTCGCCGTGAGACATCCGCGATGAGCACACTCGATTCCGGCCTGACGCTGATCCGCGCCGCGACGCGGCAGGTGTCGTCGCTCAACGACCGGCTCGGGCGCTCGTTCAAGAGCTGGATGCCGAAGGGCCTCTATGCCCGCGCGCTGCTCATCATGATCGTGCCGATGGTGGTGCTGCAATCGGTGATCGCGTTCGTGTTCATGGAGCGCCACTGGAACACGGTGACGCGGCGGCTGTCGGCGGCGGTGGTGCAGGACATCGCCGCGCTGATCGACGTCTACAAGGGCTATCCGCAGGACAAGGACCACGAACTGTTGCGCAAGATCGCGCAGCAGCGGCTCGGGCTGGTGGTCGATTTCCTCCCCCCCGGCGCGATGCCGCCGCCGGGGCCGAAGCCCTTCTTCTCGCTGCTCGACCAGTCGCTGTCGGCGCAGATCGGCCGGCAGATCGCGCGGCCGTTCTGGATCGATACCGTCGGGCGCTCGTCGCTGGTGGAGATCCGCATCCAGCTCGACGATTCGGTGATGCGGGTGTTCGCCCAGCGCAGCGCCGCCTATGCCTCCAATTCGGAAGTCTTCTTCCTCTGGATGTTCTCGACCTCGACGGTGCTGCTGATCGTCGCCGTGTTGTTCCTGCGCAACCAGATCCGCCCCATCGTGCGGCTCGCCGACGCGGCGGAGAGTTTCGGCAAGGGCCGCGAGGCTCCGAATTTCCGCCCGCGCGGCGCGCTGGAGGTGCGGCGGGCGTCGCACGCCTTCATCGAGATGAAATCGCGCATCGAGCGCGCCATGGAGCAGCGCACCGCGATGCTGGCCGGGGTCAGCCACGACCTGCGCACCATTCTCACCCGCTTCAAGCTGGAGCTTGAACTGATCGGCGACAGCCCCGACGTCGAGGGAATGCGCAAGGACGTCGATGAGATGGCGGCGATGCTGGAAGCCTATCTGGCGTTCGCGCGCGGCGACAGCGGCGAGCAGGCGCAGCCGACCGATATCGCGGCGGCGCTGGAGGAACTGCGCGGCGACGCCGAGCGCCACGGCCATTTCGCCACCGTCGCCTTCCAGGGGCTGCCGATGGTGACGGTGAAGCCGGCGGCGTTCAAGCGCTGCCTCGGCAATCTGGTGTCGAACGCCGCGCGCTATGCCCGGACCATCGCGATCTCGGGTCATCGCGATCATCGCTGGCTGACGGTGACGGTTGACGACGACGGGCCGGGCATCCCTCAGGAGATGCGCGAGGAAGTGTTCAAGCCGTTCCTGCGGCTCGACGATGCGCGCAATCAGGACGAGGGCGGCACCGGCCTCGGCCTCGCCATCACCCGCGACATCGCCCGCTCCCACGGCGGCGACGTCACGCTCGGCGACAGCCCGATGGGCGGCCTGCGCGCCACCGTGCGGATTCCGGTGTGAGGCGGGAGGTGGACTCGCCGCGGATGCGGCGCGCACCTCAGTGGCTGACCGCAAGTCTGTTTTGTGGACGAACGTGCAACACGAAAACCGTCATCGTCCGCGAAGGCGGAGTATCCGGTACGCCGTGTCGGTTCAAACTTCCCGCGTACTCGCAGTGATTACTGGATCGTCCGCCTTCGCGGACGATGACGCCTCGTTTCCGGTCAGGCTCTCACGATCACGTCGTCGCGTCGATCTCAACGACGCGACGTTGCCCGATCTTAACTCGCCAGTTCCTTCGAGCGCGCCGTCGCCGCCGCTACGGCGCGTTCCAATAGCGGCTTGAAACCGTCGTCGCCCATCAGCACGCCGAGCGCGGCGGCGGTGGTGCCGCCGGGCGAGGTGACGTTCTGGCGCAGCGTCGCGGCATCGAGATCGGAGCGGTGCAGCAGTTCGCCGGAGCCTGCGACGGTTTCGCGCGCGAGCTTCGCGGCGAGATCGGCGGGCAGGCCGGCCGCGACGCCGGCGCACGCCAGTTCTTCCGCCAGCAGAAACACGTAGGCCGGCCCCGAGCCGGACACCGCCGTCACCGCGTCCATCAGCGTCTCGTCGTCGAGCCACTCCACCTTGCCGGTCGCCGCCAGCAGGGCATCGGCAACGGCGCGCCGGTCGCCGCCGACGCCCTCGCCCGGCACCGCGACGGTGATGCCGCGGCCGATCGCCGCCGGTGTATTGGGCATCGCGCGCACCACGCTGCCGCCGCAGGCGTCGGCGATCGCGCGGATGGTGGTGCCGGCCATGATCGACACCACCAGCGTCGCAGGCGCGACCAGCGGCCGCAAGGCGGCGGCCGCCTCGCGAAACATCTGCGGCTTGACGGCGAGCACCAGCGCGCCGATGGCTCCGATGTCCGATGGCGCGGGATTGACGCGCAGTCCCTTCGCGGCCAGCGCGCGGATATCGTCGGAGACGTGCGGGTCGATCACCGCGACGCGCGCGGGATCGAGCCCGCGCGCCAGCCAGCCGGCGAGCAGCGCGCCGCCCATTTTTCCCGCGCCGGCAAGGACGACGGTGCCGTCGATCGCGTGAAGTGCGTTGGTGGCGTTAGATGAAACCATGGCGACGATTCCCGGCGTCGTCCCTGCGAAAGCAGGGACCCATATCCACGGGTGTTTGTAGGTTAAGCGACGGCCGGCAACAAGCGCCGCGCAGTCGAACGCCGTGACGGGCGTCTACGCCTCGCCCTCGGTGTCGAACATCGCCGCGCTCATGGCCTCGGGCGCCGACTTGCCGGCCCACACCACGAACTGCAACGCCGGATAGTAGCGCTCGCACGCCTCGATCGCGCCCGACAACATCGCCTCGCACTGCGCGCTTGAGGCGACGAGGCCGTCGGGCAATAGCAGCGCCTGGCGGTACATCACCGTGCCGGTCTGCACCCAGATGTCGAAATGGCCGATCCACAATTGCTCGTTGATGGTGGCGATCAGCTTCTGCACCTCGCCGCGGCGCGCCTGCGGAATCCGCAGGTCGAACGCGCAGGCCAGATGCAGCGCCTCGATCTCGGTCATCCAGGTGAACGACAGTTGATAGTCGGTCCACGCGCCCTGGGTGACGATGGTGATCTCGTCCTCTCCCGAACGCTCGAACGACCAGTCGTTGGTGGCGGCGATCTCCTCGACCACTTCCAGCGGACTGTTTCGGGAATCGAACGTGCTTTCGAGGAGGGACATGCCGTCTCGACCTTGTTGTTGTCTGTTGTGATACTGACGCGGCGGGACAACAGGCCCCGAGCCCGACGCAACGCTGCATGTCGCGAGCCGTGAGTTGAGGCCGTGCGCCGCAATCAGGCTCGCGAGGATCAAGTGATGTGATTTGCCGAATCCGCGCAACGGCGCGCCGACTCCATCCACAGGCAAACCGGCGCTCGTCCACAGATCATCGCGCGGACGTGATGCGGGTCCGAGAACAAAACGGAATCGGATTCGCGGCGGGCGAGTCCGTGGCGCGGACTCGCGCAATGCGAGTCCCGGCGCGGCGGCTATCGGAATGGGAGCGGGGGTTAAGCGCTTGCCGGGATTACCGGATCGTCCGCATCCGCGGACGGTGACGCCTCGTTTTCCGGTCAAATGCTGAGGTGCGACGCGCGGTGCCTCGAAGGGCGACGGTGCAAGCGACAGCCTCCGCGGATCGTGCCCCCGCGTCAGTCGAACAGGCTGGACACCGATTCCTCGGCCGCCGTGCGGCTGATGGCTTCGGCGATCAGCGGCGCGATCGGCAGCACGCGGATGTTTTTCACCGCGCGCACCGCGTCGGTCGGCTGGATCGAGTCGGTGATGACCAGTTCCTTCATCCGGGAATTGGCGATCCGCGCCGTCGCCCCGCCGGACAGCACGCCGTGGGTGAGATAGGCGTAGACGTCCTTGGCGCCGTTGGCGAGCAGCGCGTCGGCGGCGTTGACCAGCGTGCCGCCGGAATCGACGATGTCGTCGATCAGGATGCAGGTGAAGCCGGCGACGTCGCCGATCACGTTCATCACTTCGGATTCGCCGGCGCGCTCGCGACGCTTGTCGATGATGGCGAGCGGCGCGCTGATGCGCTTGGCGAGGCCGCGCGCGCGCACCACGCCGCCGACGTCGGGCGACACCACCATCACGTTGGCGAGGTCGAATTTTTCGCGGATGTCGCGCACCATCACCGGCGAGGCGTAAAGGTTGTCGGTCGGGATGTCGAAAAAGCCCTGGATCTGGCCGGCGTGCAGGTCGAGCGTCATCACCCGGTCGGCGCCGGCGTGGGTGATGAGGTTGGCGACCAGCTTGGCGGAGATCGGCGCGCGCGAGCCGACCTTGCGGTCCTGCCGGGCGTAGCCGAAATACGGCACCACCGCGGTGATGCGGCGCGCCGAGGCGCGGCGCAGCGCGTCGATGATGATCAAAAGCTCCATCAGGTGGTCGTTGGCCGGGTAGGAGGTCGACTGGATCACGAACACGTCGGAGCCGCGCACGTTCTCCAGAATCTCGACGAAAATCTCCATGTCGGCGAAACGCCGGACGCTGGCCTTGGTCAGCGGAATGTCGAGGGCGGCGGAAATCTGCTGCGCCAGCGCCGGGTTGGAATTGCCGGCGACCAGCTTGATCGCCCCGTTCTTTGCCGACATCGTCGCTTTTCCCCCGGTCTTGGTGGACACAACGTTCAGCATATCGGCGACCTGCTCGGACTGGCGCCCCGGACATCGGGCCCATGGATGACGGGCGTGGTGATATCAAGGCCGCCCCGGCGCTGGCAACCCGTCGCGGGCGCTTTTCGGGGGTTAAATCAGCGCGATCGCGCGCCGGCGGGCTCGTCCATGCTGGCGAAGCTGAGCGCGCCCGCGGGGTGTCCGCTGTCGGCCACGGCCGGGCCGTCGGCCTGGGGCGGCGCGGCGGCGGGCGGCGGGGGCGGTTCGGCCGGAACGCCGCCGGTGATCGCACTGATGCCGCTGAGGCCGGCCTGCGCGATCCGCCGCAGCGTGGTGTCGTCCGCCGCCGCCCAGGCGTTGCCGCCGGCCGCGCCGACCGGCTCGGCGCCCCGCAGCCGCAGGGTGCGGCGCTGGTCGCGGTCGTAGACGTCCCAGACCCAGTCGATCGAGGTTTTCCCGCGAAGGGTCTGCGCGGCGAGGTAGCTGCGGACGCGATAGGCCGCCGGGCTGCGGCGCGACACCACGGCGACGTTGCGCAGCCGGGCTTCGCTGTCGAGGATATCGACCATGCGGTCGAACACCTGCGGCGGCGGGCCGTCGATCGATTCGAACGCCACCGTCGGCCCGGTCGCGCTGCCGGTGCTCGCAACCGGCCCCTGACCGTCGCTGACGCAACCCGCGAGCGCGCTTCCCAGCGCCAGCACCATGGCGGCGCGGAGCCGGGTCCGCAGAGGGAAGACGCGAAGGGGGTGCATCGGGCTTGGGACTCGTCGTGGGCCGGCGGGTCCAGAACCGATATCGTTAAAATCCGTTAACGTCTAGGGCAGGGGCTCGCCCCAGACGGCCGAAGGTCAACCGATCCCCACCATCGTCGCGTGGAATTGCCTCAAATTGATCGCGGGCCGTCAGCCGCCGGCCAGCGCGATGGCGTGGACGTGGCGGCCGTAGTCCGGCTCATGGCGATGCACCGAACGGCGATAGCTGAAGAAGCGGTCGTCGGAATAGGTGTCGTCGCCGAGGTCGTCGATCATCAGCACGCCGGCCTGCTCCAGCCGGTCGCGGATGAAGCCGGCGAGGTCGAACATCGCGTGGCCGTCGCGCGCGGCGGACACGAAGAAGCGGGCATGATCGGCGTCGTCGGCGGTGAAGCGTTCGACGAACTCGGCGCCGACCTCGTAGCTCGGCTGGCGGATCAGGGGGCCGATCGCGGCGACGATGCCGTTGCGTTCGGCCCCGAGCGTCTCCATCGCATCGACGGTCGATTCCAGCACGCCGGTGAGCGCGCCCTTCCAGCCGGCATGGGCCGCGCCGATCACGCGGGCCTTGGGATCGGCGAACAGCACCGGGCCGCAGTCGGCGGTGGTGATGCCGATGGCGAGGCCGGGGGTGCGGGTGACGATGGCGTCGGCGCGCGGCCGCGCGTCGCCCTCCCACGGCGTCTCGGCGACCGCGACGTCCGGCGAATGCACCTGATAGGCGGTGAGGAGGCGCGCCGGCGCGACGCCGATGGCGGCGGCCATGCGGGCGCGGTTCTCGCTGACATGCGCGGGCTTGTCGCGCGAGCCGATGCCGCCGTTGAGGCTGGCATAGATGCCGTCCGAGACGCCGCCCTCGCGCGTGAAGAAGGCGTGGCGCAGGTTGGGGACGGCGGCGAGCAGCGGCGAGGCAAGCATCATGGCGCGGCTCCGGTGGCGGGCTCCTGCTGCTCCTCGTCGGCGAAGCCGACCAGCATGGGCAGCGACGGATCGGAGATCGCCAGCACCTTGAACATCGCGCCCATGCCGCCGCGTCCGCCGCCGATCAGGCGCGCCTTCGCGGTCCTGATGCCTTCCGCCACGTCCTCGCTGGCCTTGGCCATCAACGACTGGGCGCGGGCCTCGATGCCGAGCCGTTGCAGAAACTCGCCCTGCGTCACCGGGCCGTGGACGCAGGCGCCGACATCCTCGGCGGCGCGCGCCAGCGCCTGAAAATCGACGTGGGCGGTGACGTCCGCCTCGCCCGCGTTCTGCAACGGGTCGGCGTAGCTGTGGCGGGCGATGGCCTGCAAGGTGTCGCCGGCGTCGCTGCGCACATGGCCGTAATCGATGATCAGCGCCGCGCCGCCGGTGTCGCGCAGCCGTGTCGCCAGATTCATGATCTCGGCGTCGGGCCGCCATTCGAAGATCGCGCCGACCGGGGCCACCCGCACCATCGGCGGCAGCAGCACCTCGAAGCGCGGCACGGGCTCCGGGGCGACGCCGAACGTCAGCTTGCCGGCGGCATCGACCTCGACGGTGCGCTCGTGCCAGCCGTCCTCGCGCCGGACCATCTGATGGATCGGCAGCACGTCGAAATATTCGTTGGCGAGGATGATCGAAGGCCCACGCGGCACCGCGTCGAGGCTCCGGTGCCAATGTACGTTGCCGAGTCCGGCCAGCGTTTCGCGCTGCCGGTCGCGCAGCACCGGATTGATCTCGACCATGTGGACGCTGAGCGCCTCATAGAGCGGCGGCAGCACCCGCAGCGCGCGCATCGCGTCGGCCATCATGGTGCCGCGGCCGGGGCCGAGTTCGATCAGATGCAGGTCCGGCGGCGATCCCATCGCGCGCCACACCGAGGCCGCCCACAGCCCGATCAGTTCGCCGAACATCTGGCTGACCTCGGGCGCGGTGATGAAGTCGCCCTCGCGGCCGAGCGGATCGTGCGCGACGTAATAGCCGTAGCGCGGATGGGTCAGGCACAGCTCCATGTAGCGCCACACCGGCATCGGCCCGGCGGTGGCGATCAGCCGCGCGATCTCGTGATGGAGGGGCGAGGCGTCGATCATGGCGCGCCCCGCGCGGCGGCGTGCGGTTGCGGCTTGCGCCGCAGCGCCGCGACGATGACGGCGATGCCGACGAGCACCATCGGGATCGACAGCAACATGCCCATCGTCAGCCCGCCCCACAGGAAGCCGAGTTGCGGATCGGGCTCGCGGAACAACTCGCCGGTGATGCGCGCCAGACCATACAGGGCAATGAAGCTGCCGAGGATCAGGCCCGGCCGCTTCAACGCGCCGGCGCGGATCATCAGCGCGAGCACGGCGAACAGCACGATGCCTTCGAGGCCGGCCTCGTAAAGCTGGCTGGGATGGCGCGGCAGCGGCCCGCCGTTCGGGAACACCATCGCCCAAGGCAGGCTCGGGTCGGCCGGCCGGCCCCACAGCTCGCTGTTGATGAAGTTGGCGATGCGGCCGAGGAACAGGCCGATCGGCCCGACCGCGCAGGTGATGTCGCCGAGCGACAGGATCGGGACGTTGCGCTTCCAGCCGAACAGCATCACGGCGGCGACGCAGCCGAGGAAGCCGCCATGGAACGACATGCCGCCTTCCCACAGTTCGAAAATTTTCACCGGGTGCTGGATGAAGAAATCGAGATTGTAGAACAGCACGTAGCCGGTACGGCCGCCGAGGATGATGCCGAGCGTCACCCACAGGATGAAGTCGTCCATCTGCGCCAGCGTGATCGGCGATTTGCCACCCCACAGTTGCGGCCGGCGGATCACCGCGCGCGCGTAAATCCAGCCGAGCACGATGCCGCCGATATAGGCCAGCGCGTACCAGCGGATCGCGAACGGCCCGATCGAGACGGCGACCGGATCGAACACCGGAAAGGCGATGGCGAGGGTGGGTATCGGCACGTTGGCTGCGATTCGAAAGGGGCGGCGCGCTAATGTGGCGGTTCAGAAGTTCGCTTCATTTTCCCGGCAAGGCTGCAAGCGAACTTCGGATTCGGGACGCTAGGCCCGGCAAGATCGCAAGGAAAGCCGGCCGTGGCAAGGCGGCGGCTCGCCCTGCGCCTGCGCTGGTCCCGTCGGCGGGCTTGAAGTCGGCGGGCGCGATCGCCATTCTTGAGGATAATAGCGACGCTTATCGCCGATCGCGGGAGATATCTGCATGACCCAGACCACCAATCGTTTTTTCGACGAGATCGGCCGCCTGATGAACGACGCCGCCGGCGCCGCGCAGGGCGTCAAGCGCGAGGTCGATGCGGTGGTGCGCAACCAGGCCGAGCGGATCCTGCGCGACCTCGACATCGTCAAGCGCGAGGAGTTCGAGGCGGTGAAGGAGATGGCGCGGCTGGCGCGCGAGGAGAACGAGGCGCTCAAGGCCCGCATTGCTGCGCTGGAGGCGAAGCTCGGGGCCGCGCCCCCCGCGCCGGACGGCGGCGGCTCCCGCTGAGGCGTCGCCCGCGCCTAGGCGAGCGGTCGTCATGCCCGCGAAGGCGGGCATCCAGTATTCCGTGTGGAATCAGATTTCCCATACGCCTGCCCCGGATTACTGGATCGTCCGATGTCGCGGACGGTGACGCGGTATTTCCGATCAGCCGCCGAAGTGCGAGCCAAGCCGGAATAAATCCGGCCGTTTCCTTGTGTTTTCCGGATGTTGGCGCTAAAAGCCCCGGCATGTCCCGCGGCCCCTGCACCCCTGGAGGCTTGCCGCCGGCATGAGCACGGGCCGCTTCGCGGCCTTTAACTTTTACAAAACAAGGATTTATACGATGGCGACCGTCAAGGAATTGAAGGCGACCGCGCGTCCGAAGGCCGGCAAGGGGGCCGCTCGGGCAGAACGTCGCGCCGGCCGGGTTCCGGCCGTGATCTACGGCAACAACGAGCCCCCGCTGACCATCTCGCTCGACGACCGGGAACTGCGTCAGCGCCTTCAGGCCGGCCGTTTCCTTACCACGATTCACGACATCGTGCTGGACGGCAAGAAGCACCGCGTCATCCCGCGCGACTTCAGCCTCGATCCGGTGCGTGACTTCCCGCTGCATGTCGATTTCCTGCGGCTCGGCCAGGGCGCGACGATCCGCGTCAGCGTGCCGCTGCACGTCCTCAACGCCGAAACCGCGCCGGGCGTGAAGCGTGGCGGCACCGTCAACATCGTCACCCACACGATCGATCTCGAAGTGCCGGCCGACAACATCCCGCAGTATCTCGAAGCGGACGTCGGCGCGCTCGACATCAACGGCTCGCTGCACCTCGCCGACATCAAGCTGCCGGAGAACGCCAAGCTCATCACCCGCGCCGACGCGACGCTGGTGACCGTGGTGCCGCCGTCCGGCTTCGCCGAGGAGCAGAAGGCCGCAGCCAGCGCGCCCGCCGCGGGCGCCGCTCCCGCCGCCGGTGCGGCTGCGGCCGGCGCGGCCGCTCCCGCCGCTGGTGCCGCCAAGCCCGCCGCCGGCGACAAGAAGAAGTAAGGCAAGGCGCGGGGGGCCCGCGTCATGCGGCTCTTTGTCGGGCTCGGCAATCCTGGCGCGAAGTATCAGGGCAACCGGCACAACATCGGGTTCGTTGCGGTCGAAGCGATGGCGCGGCGTCACGGTTTCGCACCGTGGCGCCGCCGCTTTCAGGGCGAGGCGTCGGAAGGCGCGCTCGACGGCGAGCGCGTCGTGCTGCTCAAGCCCGCGACCTACATGAACGAGTCCGGCCGCGCGGTCGGCGAGGCGATGCACTTCTTCAAGCTGGCGCTCTCCGACCTCAGCGTGTTCCACGACGAACTCGAACTGCCGCCCGGCAAGGTCCGCGTCAAGGTCGGCGGCGGCATCGCCGGCCACAACGGCCTGCGTTCGATCTCGGCGCATGTCGGCAACGACTATCGGCGGGTGCGGATCGGCATCGGCCATCCCGGCGTGAAGGAGCTGGTGCACGGCTACGTGCTGAGCGATTTCGCCAAGGCGGAGCGGCCGCGCTTCGAGGCGCTGTGCGACATCGTCGCCGACAACGCCGCGCTGCTTGCGGCCGGCAAAGATTCGACGTTCCAGAACCGGGTGCATCTGGCGATGCAGGCCAAGGGGTTCGGGGACGACGCCGGTAAAACCGCATGAGCGGAATGCGAAGATAGTTTAATCGTCATGGCCGGGCTGGTCCCGGCCATCCACGTCTTCATCCGTTGCAAGGAGACGTGGATGCCCGGCGTGAAGCCGGGCATGACGCAGTCATATGCTGAGGACGACATGGGTTTCAAATGCGGCATCGTCGGACTGCCCAATGTCGGCAAGTCCACCCTGTTCAACGCGCTGACGGAAACGGCGGCGGCGCAGGCGGCGAACTATCCGTTCTGCACCATCGAGCCCAATGTCGGCGCGGTGGCGGTGCCGGACCCGCGGCTTGAGAAGCTCGCGGCGATCGCCAAGTCGCAGCAGATCATCCCGACGCAACTGACGTTCGTGGATATCGCCGGGCTGGTGAAGGGCGCCTCGAAAGGCGAAGGGCTCGGCAACCAGTTCCTCGCCAACATCCGCGAGGTCGATGCGGTCGCGCATGTGGTGCGCTGCTTCGAGGATTCCGACATCACCCATGTCGAAGGCAAGATCGCGCCGCTGGCGGATATCGAAACCATCGAAACCGAACTGATGCTGGCCGATCTGGAGAGCCTGGAGAAGCGCGTCGACAACCTCGCCAAGAAGGCCAAGGGCGGCGACAAGGATTCGAAGGAACAGCTCGACCTCGTCGAGCGAGCGCTGAAGCTGCTGCGCGACGGCAAGCCGGCGCGCTTTCTTGAGCGCAAGCCGGAGGAGGAGCGCGCCTTCCGGATGCTCGGCCTGCTGTCGTCGAAGCCGGTGCTCTACGTCTGCAACGTCGAGGAGAGTGCCGCGGCGGACGGCAACGATTTCTCGCGGGCGGTGTTCGCGCACGCGGCGAAGGAGGGCGCGGTCGCCGTCGTCATCTCGGCGAAGATCGAATCCGAGATCGCGAGGCTATCGCGCGAGGAGCGCGCCGATTTCCTCGAAACGCTGGGGCTCACCGAGGCCGGGCTCGACCGGCTGATCCGCGCCGGCTACGAACTGCTGCACCTCATCACCTACTTCACGGTGGGGCCGAAGGAGGCGCGCGCCTGGACCATCACCAAGGGGACGAAGGCGCCCGCCGCCGCCGGCGTCATCCATACCGATTTCGAGAAGGGCTTCATCCGCGCCGAGACCATCGCCTATGACGACTACGTTTCGCTCGGCGGCGAAGCCGGCGCGCGCGACGCCGGCAAGCTGCGGCTTGAAGGCAAGGACTACGTCGTCGCCGACGGCGACGTCATGCACTTCCGTTTCAACACCTGAGCGTCGCGGATCACCGCTCTGGCGCGGATGCACAGTCTCGCGGCCGTCATGCTCCGCGAAGGCGGCGCATCCAGCATTTTCGTATAGAATCGGATTTCGCTCGCGCCCGCCCGGACGACTGGATCGTCCGCCTTCGCGGACGGTGACGCCTCGTTTTCGGTCGACTCAGGACGCCGCCGTCGCGCAAGCCTCAGCCCATCAAGCGCTAGCGCCGCAGGCCCTGTTCGCGGATGGCGCCGAGGTGCTCGTTGATGCGGAAGATGATCAGCACGAACTCCGCCGCGATGCGCGAGAACACGATGCCGACGATGATCCCGGCCAGGCTGTAGAGCACGACGATGACGCCGCCGAACGGGCTCACCGCCATCGCCGCCAGTCCGGAGAACACGCCTGAAATGCCGAACAGGATAATCAGCGCGATCACCAGCCAGTAGAACGTCTTGATGATGCCCGGCGTGATGAAGCGATCCCACTGAAACAGATCCCGAAACTCGAACATCGTCATTCTCCTGTCAAATCGTGCGCGTCGCGGTCTTGCGGCGGCATTGCGCCTTTTGGTGCGAAGGGCCGTCGCCGCCGCAGCGCGCGGCGTCTCGTTCCGGCGGCGATGGAAACCAGCCTGGCCGAAGCGCCGCCGCTTGACGTTTTCCGGCGCAAATGCTGTCGGCTGAAGCCTCGAACGCGGGAGTGCGGCGCGATTGGGACTCGCGCCGTAAACGGGCTTGAGATTGCTGCAAATAGCGGCCACAATCAGGCATCTATCCGGCAACAAACAGCATGACCCTGACATTCGAAGACTTTCCGCCCGGCCATTTCGGGACATTCGGGCCGCGCCACGTCACGCGGGACGAAATCATCGCCTTCGCCGCCGAGTACGATCCGCAGCCGATGCACCTCGACGAGGAGGCGGCGAACCGCTCCATGCTGCGCGGCCTTTCGGGATCGGGATGGCACCTCTCGTCGCTGATGATGCGGATGCTGTTCGACGGCTTCCTGGAGCGGACGGCGTCGCTCGGCTCGCCGGGCGTCGACGAACTGCGCTGGCTGTCGCCGCTGCGTCCGGGCGACGACCTCACCCTCGATGTCGAGGTCAAGGAGGCGCGGGTCTCGCGCAGCCGGCCGGCCACCGGCATCGTGACCTTCGGGATTCGCGTGCGCAACGCCGCCGGTCAGGTGCTGCTGGAGGCGATCTCGCCGATCATCGTCAAGCGCCGCGACGCGACGGCCGGGGCTTAGGGACTGCGGATGCATTTCTTTGAAGATATCGTCATCGGCCAGCGCCGCGAGCTGGGCTCGTTCACTTTCACCGCCGACAACATCAAGGCGTTCGCGCGCCAGTTCGATCCGCAACGCTTCCACCTCGACGAGGAGGCCGGCCGCAACTCGTTGTTCGGTGGCCTTGCCGCATCCGGCTGGCACGTCGCCTCGGTCTGCATGAAACTGCTGGTGGCCAAGGGCAAGGAAGAAGCCGCGGCGATGATCGCTGCCGGAGAGACGCCGGCGGTGGGAGGTCCTTCGCCCGGCTTCCGCGAGTTGAGATGGCTGAAGCCGGTGCTGGCCGGCGACACCATCACCTTCAGCAGCACCGTCGAGGCGGTGCGCGCGTCGGAGAAGCGGCCGGAATGGGGGATCGTTCAGGCCCGCAACATCGGCGTCAATCAGCGCGGCGAGACGGTGTATTCGTTTCTGGCGACGGCATTCGTGCCGCGACGCGGCTCTTCTCAGCCGCCGGCGACATCGTAACGCCAGGCGGGGTAACGCGAGGCGGGCTCAACAGGTCCGGATCGGCGGCCGCGGCGTGGGCCGCCGGCTCACTCGTGCCGCAGGTTCTCGGCGGCCTTCTTCCACTGGGCGACGTTCTCGGAAATGATCCGCGTCGATTTCATGGCGGCCTGGCTGAGCTGGGCATAGCCGGAGATTTCGCGCTGCACGCGCTGACCTTCGGCGTGCAGCAGGTCGCGCAGACCCTCAAGCTCGGTAATCAGGCGCTCGATCTCGGCGAGCGAGGTTCCCGCGACGCGCTGGATCAGCGAGTTGACGCTGTTGACGGTGGCTTCCGCGTTGCTGTCGAGCGGCGGCTCGGTGTTCGCGGCGCTGGCGCCCGGACGGCGCAGATAGGCGACGTCGTTGCGGACGAAATCGCGAATGCCGGCCTCGACCTCGGAGACGGCGGCCAGGTTGCTGTCGGTTTCGATGGATTCGGTCTTCTCAGGCGACGTAGCGTTCATCTGCCGTTCCCTTTCGCGTGACGCGAGCGCGGATGTCCCCGCACGATGACGCGGCCATCAATACAGCCGATCTTGTCGGGATCGGGGCCGATCTGCGGCATGGATCGCTCATTCGCGGTTAAGACCGGGTTAAACCGCCCGGATTGGCCCCCGGCGCACCGGCGGCGGGGCTCCCGGTCCGGCCTGCGCGGTGCCCGGCAACCGTCAGGCGGGGCGGGGCGGGCAGGGGACGCGGCGGCGGTTGCGGGGCTCCAAAAACCGGTTCCCGCTTTTTTGGGACCATGCTCTACCGCGCCATCGCGCCGTGGATGCTGATGGCGAAGTCGTCGGCGAGATCGCGCCCCAGGATCTGCTGCACCAGATCGAACGAATCGAAGAAGGCGCGGTGCTCGGCGATGAGTCCGTCGCGCAGGGTGAAGAATTCCGCGACGACGAACTGCACCACCCGGTCGTCGTTGCGCTTGGTCAGGGCGCAGCGCGTCATGGTCGCGACCCGGCCGTCCTCGGCGGCGACGAACAGCACCTCGTGCCGGCGCAGCGCGTAGCGCTGCTGCTGGATGGCGATGGCTTCGGCGATCCAGGCCCGGCCGCGCTTGTGGCCGAGATGCGGGAACAGATCGACCGGCGCATAGGTGAGGGTGTCGATGTCGCTCTCGCAACGCGCCATCGCGCCCGCGGCGTCGCCGGCATAGAATGCCTGGAGAAAATCGAGGACGCATTGCTTGTTGTCGTTGGCCATACGCGCCTCCCGAGATTGGCGATTGATGGCATTGTCAACGGAACGGGCGGGCGCACAAGCGCGAGCGGCGCGAACGGTTGGCATCGCGTTGACGCCCCGGTTGCAATGCAACGCATCGGTTCGCCCCGCGCGCCGGTCGAATGCGCCGGTTGCGTCGCGGCGCGGCTACATATCCGTCAGGATATATCAGGCGCCTCGTCACCGAGAAGCGTCTCGATTTCCGACGCGGCCTCGCCGAACGTCACGATCGAGGAGGGAAGACCGATCAGAACCAGCGGACAGGGATTTCCGACGCCGCGCCGGACCCGGTCCTGCAGCTTGCTCCAGTGCGTGGTCGCGGTGCCGAACTTGTCGGACGCGAACTGATCGGCCCAGGCGTCGCGGAAGGGAATCGGATTCCTGTCCCGGTTCACCCGCTTGAGAACGTCGTTGATCTGGCGTCGCGTCGGATTGAGCCCGATCCGAACCATGTCGGCGTGCGAGTCGATTTTCTGATCTTCGGCGAAGCGCCGGATCAGATCGCGGATCCCGTCTTGCAGATCGGCTCCGCGGGTAATGATGACGCCGAGCGAAATTCCACCATCGGCATGGAGGCGCTTGAAGTTTTCAAGATCCCGATCGAAAAACGGATCCTTGTTATTCCATTCGATTTCCAGGGCGATGGTGCCGGCATCGAAGGTTTTGACGTGGTCGATCTCGTGCGACTGGGCTTCGCGCTCGATGCCGTCGATGATGCGCTGAACCTTGAAATTGTGCTTGAGCCAGCCGTGGGCGGCGAGCGCGTTGCGCAGGCGCTGCGTGCCCTTGGCCTCGCCGCCGCCGGAGCCAATGATTTCCTCGATGGGGATGGCGGAGCTCAGCAGCACGTCTTCAAGCTGCGCGGCCACCTCGGGGAAATCGACGCTCAGAATCGCCCGCGCGTGCGAGTAGAATTCGATCGCGAAGCCGCGCTGTGTCAGATGATCGAACATGCCGCCGTTCTGCCGTCCATGTTCTGTGTCCTTGAGCCTTGCGGGACCGGTTGCGGGAATTATCCACTGCGCATCTTGAGAACGTATCATGAACATGATATTCTGTGAAACAGGCGGCGCGTATATCGGTGGATATGCCTGATGTGGGGTGGAGTCGTCGATGCTTTCGGCAGGAGAGGATTTGTTGCGCTTTGCCGAAGGTCGCCGCTTCGCGACCATTCTGGCGGATCCGCCGTGGCAGTTCACCAACAAGACCGGCAAGGTGGCGCCCGAACACAAGCGGCTGTCGCGCTACGGCACCATGAAGCTCGATGAGATCAAGGCATTGCCGGTCGCGGAGATGTCCAGGCCGACGTCCCATCTTTATCTGTGGTGCCCGAACGCCATGCTCCCCGATGGATTGGCGGTGATGCAGGCGTGGGGCTTCACTTACAAGTCCAACATCGTCTGGCACAAGGTGCGCAAGGACGGCGGCTCGGACGGGCGCGGCGTCGGCTTCTACTTCCGCAACGTCACCGAACTGATCCTGTTCGGCGTGCGCGGCAAGAATGCGCGCACCCTGGCGCCGGGGCGGCGGCAGGTGAACCTGCTGGCGACGCGCAAGCGCGAGCACTCGCGCAAGCCGGACGAGCAATATGCGATCATCGAGGCGTGCTCGCCGGGGCCGTTCGTCGAACTGTTCGCGCGCGGCACGCGCAAGAACTGGACGACCTGGGGCAATCAGGCCGACGACGATTACAAGCCGACATGGAAGACCTACGCGCATCATTCGCGGGCGGGGTTGCGCGTGGAGGCGGCGGAGTAGCAACTCACCGCTTCTTCCATCCGCCGCGGCGGCCGGGGGCGCCGGCGGAGGAGCGGGGCGAGGGACGGTCCTTGATGATGCCGCCGAACTCCTGTCCGCCGTCGCGCATCGACTTCGGCTTGTAGATGCGGCTCTCGGGGCCGGGACCCATTTCGTCGAGCATCGGCTTGCGCGGGCGCGCGACGCCTTTGCGATCCGGCTTCACCTCGTGCCAGGTGGCGATGCCCATCTCGTCGAGCGAGGGTTTGTGGATGCGCGATTTGCCCGACGGCTTGCCCTGCGCCGCCTTATCGAGACGCGCCGGCAAATTCGCCGCGTCGCCGTATTTCTTCGCGCCGGCGTAAGCACCCGCCTTCGCCGCCACCCCGCGCTGCTTGATGGTCGGGTCGTCCACCACCGCCAACTCTGTTGCGCGCAGCCGCTTGACCTCGTCGCGCAGCCGCGCCGCTTCCTCGAAGTTGAGATCGGCGGCGGCCTCCCGCATCCGCGTTTCGAGGTCGGCCAGCACCGCCTCGAAATTGTGGCCGATGGCGATGGCGTCGTCGGTGAAGCCGGTGCCGCCGCCGTCGCCGATTTCCACCAGCACATGGTCGCGCTCGTAGACGCTGTTGAGGATGTCGCCGATCGACTTCTTGACGCTGGCCGGGGTGATGCCGTGCTCGGCGTTGTAGGCGGTCTGCTTCTCGCGGCGGCGGTCGGTCTCGGCGATGGCGCGCTGCATCGAGCCGGTGATCTGGTCGGCGTAGAGGATCACCTTGCCGTCGACATTTCGCGCGGCTCTTCCGATCGTTTGGATCAGCGACGTCTCGCTGCGGAGAAAACCTTCCTTGTCGGCGTCGAGGATGGCGACCAGCGCGCATTCGGGAATGTCGAGGCCCTCGCGCAGCAGGTTGATGCCGACCAGCACGTCGAAGGCGCCCAGCCGCAGGTCGCGGATGATCTCGATGCGCTCGATGGTGTCGATGTCGGAGTGCATGTAGCGCACCCGGATGCCCTGCTCGTGCAGATATTCGGTGAGGTCCTCGGCCATGCGCTTGGTCAGCACGGTGACCAGCGAACGATAGCCGGCCTGCGCGGTGGCGCGCACCTCGCCGACGAGGTCGTCGACCTGCGTGCGCGCCGGGCGGATATGCACCGGCGGGTCGATCAGCCCGGTCGGGCGGATCACCTGCTCGACGAACACGCCGCCGGCCTCGTTCAGTTCCCAGCCGCCGGGCGTCGCCGACACCGCGACCGTCTGCGGCCGCATCATGTCCCATTCCTCGAAGCGCAGCGGCCGGTTGTCCATGCAGGAGGGCAGGCGGAAGCCGTATTCGGCCAGCGTCGCCTTGCGGCGGAAGTCGCCGCGGAACATGCCGCCGATCTGCGGGATGGTGACGTGGCTCTCGTCGGCGAACACCAGCGCGTTGTCGGGGACGTATTCGAACAGCGTCGGCGGCGGCTCGCCCGGCTTGCGGCCGGTGAGATAACGCGAATAGTTCTCGATGCCGGCGCAGCTTCCGGTCGCCTCCATCATCTCGATGTCGAAGGTGGTGCGCTGCTCCAGCCGCTGCGCCTCCAGCAGCCGGCCCTGCGCGTGCAACTGGTCGAGCCGCTGCTTCAGTTCGGCCTTGATCGACTTGATCGCCTGAATCAGCGTCGGGCGCGGCGTGACGTAGTGCGAGTTGGCGTAGATCTTGATGAACTCAAGCTCGTCGCTCTTGTGGCCGGTGAGCGGGTCGAACTCCTCGATCGCCTCGACCTCGTCGCCGAACATCTTCACCCGCCAGGCGCGGTCCTCGTAGTGCGCCGGGAAGATATCGACGGTGTCGCCGCGCACGCGAAAGGTGCCGCGGGTGAAGTCGGCCGAGGTCCGCTTGTATTGCAGCGCGACCAGATCGGCGATCAACTGGCGCTGATCGATGCGTTCGCCCTTCTTCAGCGCGAAGGTCATCGCGGTGTAGGTCTCGACCGAGCCGATACCGTAGATGCACGACACCGACGCCACGATGATGACGTCGTCGCGTTCCAAGAGCGCGCGCGTCGCGGCGTGGCGCATCCGGTCGATCTGCTCGTTGATCGACGAGTCTTTCTCGATATAGGTGTCGGTGCGCGGGACGTAGGCTTCCGGCTGATAGTAATCGTAGTAGCTGACGAAATACTCCACCGCGTTGTCGGGGAAGAAGCTCTTGAACTCGCCGTAGAGCTGCGCCGCCAGCGTCTTGTTCGGCGCGAGGATCAGCGCCGGGCGCTGCGTCGCCTCGATCACCTTGGCCATGGTGTAGGTCTTGCCCGATCCGGTGACGCCGAGCAGCACTTGCGTGCGGTCGTTGCGCTGGATGCCCTCGACCAGTTCGCGGATCGCCTGCGGCTGGTCGCCCTTGGGCGCGTAGTCGGATTTGATCTCGAAGCGCACGCCGCCCTCGGATTTCTCCGGGCGCGGCGGGCGGTGCGGGGTCCACACCTTCAGCGAGCCGTCGTCCTTGCGGAACTCGGGGCGGCCGTCGCGCAATAGCGCTTCCAGCGACTCCGCCGTCGCCTTGACGCCGAGCGATTCCATCTTGTTGCGCGCGGGGCGGAGCGCGTCGTCGTCATCGTCGATGTCGTAGCCGAGCTGCTTCGCCAGTTCCGGGTCGAGCGTCGGAATGGTGGCGGCGGTGCCGTAGTTGGCCTGCGGCGCTTCCTCGAAGCCGCTCTCTCCCCCTTGCCCGTCTTCTCCCTCCCCCCTTGTGGGGGAGGGTTGGGGAGGGGGGTAGCTTTCGAACGTTGCGCGCGCGGCTCCCCCCACCCCCGACCCCTCCCCGCCAAAGGGGGGAGGGGAGGCGGCGGCATCCCGTTCCGCACGCGCATCCCGCTGCGCCGTCGCCTCGCTCTTGCTGCGTGTCGATTTCCGGGCGCGGTGCGCGGCGGCTTCGCCGCCGGAACGGCGGTCCCACGAATTGTCCGGCGGCGGCTGCAATCCGGTGGAAGACCCGATGCCGCTCTCGCCGCGATTGATCGCCGGATTGAGCAGGTCCGCCAGCGCCGGGCCGATCGGCTTCACGTCGGGGCGGTGCGCCTTGGATTTCGGCGGCCGGCCGGGCTGCTTCGGATTGTCTGGATTCTTCGCCATCGGCGGAATATGGGATGAGTCCGGTGGCGATGAAAGGGCGAAATGCCGGAGGAAACCCGCCATGCGCAGTCGCCACAAAGACGATCCGGAAGATGAGACGTCGCGCAGCTATTGCGTGTTCGAGCGCGACCGCGACCTGCCGCGCCCGACGCCGTGGCGCCCGCTCACGGCCGAAGCAGCACCGCCGAGCCGCTTCGCGCGCGTCGTCGCGATCGGGATCGGCGTTGCGCTATTTTCCGTCGTGACGGCGTGGTGGTTTATCGTCCGCGCCGGCTAGAGAGTTTTCAGTTTTGATGGCGTCGTCCGCCGCCATGTGCGGACTTGATCCGCATCCGCGCATCGCTTTCTGGGGTGCGTGTCCAACACGAAAGCCGTCATACTCCGCGAAAGCGGAGTATCCAGTATTCCGTATCGGATCAATTTTCCCCCGCGCTCGATCTGATGACCGGATCGTCCGCCTGCGCCGCCACCGCGCGCAGGCAGTCGCGGCACAGGCAATCCTCGAAGCCGGTTCCGGCGGTCGGCAGCGGCAGCTTTGCTGTTTCCTCGCCGCACCAGCAATCGCGCGACAGCGTGCAGACGAACGGCGCGCCGCAGCGCGCGCAGGCGAGGCGTCGGGGCGTTGCGGTGGCGGGCGGCGGAAGCTCGGTCATGGGGCGATGATCGCGCGGCGTGTGTCGGGATCGTGGCGGCGTTCAGGCGGGTTGCGTCAGCGCGTCGATCTCCGCCGTCTCCTCCGCCGTCAGTCGCCATGCGATCGCCTTGACGTTGGCCTCGACCTGCTCGACGCGGGTGGCGCCGGCGATCACGCTGGCCACCTGCGGTCGCGCCGCCAGCCACGAGAACGCCAGTTCGAGCATGGTGTGGCCGCGCGCCTCGGCGAACGCCTTCAGCTTGTCGACGATGGCTTCGTTGCGCGGCGTCACGTAACGCTCGCGCAGCGCCGGCATACTGGCGAAGCGGGTATCGGCGGGCGCCGCCGCGCCGCGCCGGTACTTGCCGGTCAGAAGGCCGCTCGCCAGCGGGAAGAACGGCAGCAGGCCGAGGTTGTAGTGCTGCGCCGCCGGCAGCAGGTCCTTCTCGATGCCGCGCACCAGCAAGCTGTATTCGTCCTGACAGGAGACGAAGCGCACGGTGCCCGCCGCCCGCGCGGTGTGCTCGGCCTCGGCGACGCGCCATGCCGGGAAGTTGGAATTGCCGATGTAGCGGACCTTGCCCTGCCGCACCAGGTCGTCGAGCGCGCGCAGCGTTTCCTCGATCGGCGTCAGCGGGTCGAAGTCGTGCTGCTGATAGAGATCGATGTAATCGGTTTTCAGCCGCCGCAGGCTGTCCTCGACCGCCGCCATGATGTAGCGCCGCGACGCGCCCTGCCTGCCGCCGTCGTCGCTCATCGCCTTGGAGAACTTGGTCGCCAGCACGATGTCCTTGCGGCGCGGGCCGAGCACTTCGCCGAGCACCGTCTCGGAACCGCCGCGCCCGGCATAGATGTCGGCGGTGTCGAACAGCGTGATGCCGAGGTCGATCGCCTTGTGGATCACCTTGCGCGAGGTTTCCGGATCGGTGCGCTGGCCGAAATTGTTGCAGCCGAGCCCGACCGCCGAGACGCGCAGGCCGGAGCCGCCGAGATTGCGAGTGTCCATGGGCACGATCCTGCTGACGGGAATGACGGGAGCGGCGGCGATTGTGCCGCCCGGCCGTCATCGCGGCAAGGCACCCCACGGCATGGGACCCATATCGGGCCGGCGAAGGCTCAGGCCGGCAGCGGCAGGTGCGGGTTGGCCGCCAGCAGCGTGAAGGTCATCATCAGGCACAGCGACACCGCGATCGCCAGCGAAGCGGCGACGGCGTGGATCAGTCCTGACGATGCGACCGGAGCGGGATCTTTCGCGAATCCGGGTCCGATGCCGCGCGACCGTGACATGGCCATTTCCTTGTCTCGCGGGCGAATCACCCGCGAAGCGGAAACTGCCGATTCGGCACGGCAGGATTTGGGCGGCTTTCGCGCCGACCTTGGCGAAATCGCGGCGGGATCGTGGGTTTTGCCCGCAATCCTGCGCTCATGCCCCGCCCGCGCTCACGCTCCGACGGCCTGCTCGGCCGGATCGGGCCGCCAGTCCATGGTGACGAAGCCTTCGCTGCGCTCGACGCGCCTGAGCCAGTCGCGGATCGCCGGGAACGCGCCGAGGTCGAAGTCGCAGCGGTCGGCGACATGGGTGTAGCCGTAGAGCGCGATGTCGGCCACGGTCAGCTGGCCGGCGGCGAAGTAATCGTGCGACCTGAGGTGATTTTCCATCACCTGCAAGGCGGCGTAGCCGCGCTCCATCCAGTCCTCCAGCGCGTGGGTCTGGAGGTCGCGGCCGCCGCGCACCAGCGCCAGCCAGAAATAGGCGGCGCCGATATTGGGTTCGAGCGCGTGCTGCTCGAAGAACATCCATTGCAGCGCCTCGGCGCGGCCGAAGCGCGTCGGCGGCGCCAGCGGCGAATCGATGGCGAGATACCACAGGATGGCGTTGGACTCGGCGATATAGCGGCCGTCCTCGACTTCGAGCAGCGGCACCTGGCCGCTCGGGTTCTTGGCGAGAAACTCCGGCGTCCGGCTTTCGCCTTGCAGGATGTCGATTTCGACGGTGCGATAGGGCGTCCCGAGGAACGCCAGCGCCAGCCGCACCTTGTAGCTGTTGCCGGAGCGCTGCATCGAATAGAGCTTGTACATTCGCGTCGTTGGACCCTGTGGGCGCGTGGCCGAACCGCCGGATGCGTGGCTTGAACGGTTGAGGCGCTTACACGATGAGGTTGGCGCCGATGTGTCGCAAGCCCCGTCACTGTGGAGCATCTCCGGACCGTGAACAAGTCGCGCCCGCGAAAAGAGGCGGAAGCCGCTGCGCCGGCGCGGCTTCGCGGCAGATCATGCCACGGCGGCCGCGATCACATCACGCGATCTTGCACGGCGCGGCGCGCCGGCGGCGGCGGCGTGGGGACGCCGAGGCGGGCGGCGGTGGCGGCCGGGACGATCGAGGGGGCGGGTGCCGCAGGCGCCGCATCCGCTGCCGCCGCGGGCATCGTCCTCGACAGGCGCGCGGTCGCCGCCCAGCACGCCGCCGCGATCGCAAGTCCTGCGACGACGTCCGAGAAATAGTGCCCGCCGTCGACCGGGGTGGCGGCGATCATCAGGGCGTTGAGGGCGAACGCGACCCAGCGCAGATACGGGACCGGCCACATCGCGAGGATGAACAGGAGCCCGAGCGCGGCGTGCAGGCTGGGAAACGTGATGATGCCTTCGGACCCCTGCGCCATCAGTTCGCGAAAGCTGCCGTCGCGCAGTCCGAGAAACACCGCGAGGTGGGTGTTCTGCGTCACCGGGGCGATGTTCGGATAATCGCTCGCCGCCAGATGCAGATGCCCCCACACCCCTTGCGCCGGCATCAAGGCCGAGATGGCGATGGTCACCACGGTCGCCAGCATGAAGCCGAGCAGGAAGCGGCGCAGACGGATCAGGCGGTTGGTGAAAGCCAGCGCCAGCACCGTGGTCGTCGCCTGCACCGTGAAACTGAGATACGCGAAGCGGAACGCCGGATGCAGGTCGGGATAGGCGTTCATGGCCGACAACAGCGCCATCCAGTCGAGGCCGAGGTGGCGATCCCAGAGCATGAGCTGCTCGTCCCACAGCGGCAGGCCGGCGCTCGCGGCGACATAGGACAGCGGCGCGCCGACCGCCGCGAAGGCCGCGATCTGCGCGGTGCCGGACAGCGCCGACGCCAGCTTCGGGTCGGGCCGGAACCGCATATAGTAACCGGCGAGCGCGATCATCGCCGCGCACCCCGCCGCGACCGGCGCGTAGGAGCGCCAGTCGATCCGGAACGACCCGGCCAGCGCGGCGGCGGCAACCGTCAGCGCGGTCGCGGCGATCACCGCCCAGATCAGGCGATCCGCATGACGCAAGGCGGCAGGTTCGGCGGGCATGGCGGGATCACCGTCGGGTTTCGCAAAAGGTCGCGCCACCGCCTGATAGCAGCCGCGGCTTTGCGGGACGTTAATGCCGGCCGGACGCGGGTTTCCCGCGGTTTTTCGCTTGCCGCTGCGGTGCAGCAGCCTTAGATACGTTGGCCGCGATTTTGCGCCCTTTCCGAGGAGATGACGATGCCGTTCCTGTCTGCCGCGCTCGACCGTGTGAAGCCGTCCGCGACCATCGCGGTCACGGACAAGGCACGGCAGCTCAAAGCGGCCGGCCGCAACGTCATCGGACTCGGCGCCGGCGAGCCGGATTTCGACACGCCCGCCAACATCAAGCTGGCGGCGGTCCACGCCATCGAGGCGGGCAAGACCAAGTACACGGCGGTGGACGGCATTCCCGAGTTGAAGGAGGCGATCATCGCCAAGTTCCAGCGCGAGAACGGCCTGACCTACACGCCGAACCAGATCTCGGTCGGCACCGGCGGCAAGCAGGTGCTCTACAACGCGCTGATGGCCACCATCAATCCGGGCGACGAGGTCATCATCCCGGCGCCGTACTGGGTCAGCTACCCGGAAATGGTGGCGCTGGCGGGCGGCGAGACGGTGCCGGTGGTCTGCACCGCCGAGTTCGGCTTCAAGCTGCAACCGGATGCGCTGGAACGCGCCATCACGCCGAAGACCAAGTGGCTCATCCTCAACTCGCCGTCGAACCCGACCGGCGCGGCCTATACCCGCGCCGAGCTGAAGGCGCTGACCGACGTGCTGCTGCGGCATCCCCACGTCTGGGTGATGACCGACGACATGTACGAGCACCTCGTCTATGACGACTTCGCATTCGCCACCCCGGCGCAGGTCGAGCCGAAGCTGTTCGACCGCACGCTGACGGTGAACGGCGTCTCCAAGGCGTATTGCATGACCGGCTGGCGCATCGGCTATGCCGGCGGCCCGGTGCAACTCATCAAGGCGATGGCGACCATCCAGTCGCAATCGACCTCGAACCCGTCGTCGGTGTCGCAATGGGCGGCGGTCGAAGCCCTGAACGGGCCGCAGGACTTCATCGCGGCCAACAACAAGGTGTTCAAGGAGCGGCGCGACCTGGTGGTGGCGATGCTCAACCAGGCGGCCGGCATCGACTGTCCGCGGCCGGAGGGCGCGTTCTACGTCTATCCGTCCTGCGCCGGCACCATCGGCAAGACCGCGCCGTCGGGCCGGAAACTCGAGAACGACCAGGACTTCGTCACCGAGCTTCTGGAAGCCGAGGGCGTCGCGGTGGTGCAGGGCTCGGCGTTCGGCTTGGGTCCGGCGTTCCGCATCTCCTACGCCACCCGGACCTCCGACCTTGAGGACGCCTGCAAGCGGATCCAGCGCTTCTGCGGCAATCTGCGCTGAATTGGTGTTGGATCGGAAGTCGTCGTCCTGAGTCTCCGACTGGAAACGATGCGTCATCGTCCGCGAAGGCGGACGATCCAGTAATCCGTGCAAGCCCACGGGAAAATTTGATCCGATATAGGGTCCTGGATGCTCCGCCTTCGCGGAGCATGACGGCTTTCGTGTTGCGTGTCGCGCGATCACATTCGCGAGAGGGCGCATTATTACCGCAAATAAGGCGTTCCGGCCGGCGATTGCCTTACTTTGATCGATTTTTGGGAACCTTTCGGAGCGCGCCACGCTTATGTCGCGCGTGGCCCTCGTCTGAATCTGCCTTCCCAATAAAAAGTGGAGATTAAATTCAATGCGAACGATCAAACTTGCCGGCTTCGGCGCGCTCATGCTGATGGCGTCGGTGGCGGCGGCAAATGCCCAGCAGGGCCGGCTCCAGGTCGGCGTGCTCGAATGCGAGGGCGGTCAGAACGTCGGTTACGTGGTCGGCTCCAGCACTGAGCTGCAATGCACCTTCCAGAGCGAGGGCCGCCGTCCGGAGCCCTACATCGCCACCGTCAAGCGGTTCGGCGTCGATCTCGGCTTCACCCAGCAGACCGGCTTCGCCTGGGCGGTGTACGCGCCCACCAACCGGATCGGCCGCGGCGATCTCGCCGGCCACTTCGGCGGCGTCGGGGCGAATGCGTCGGTCGGCGTCGGTGTCGGCGGCAACCTGCTGGTCGGCGGCTCGAACAACGCCTTCTCGTTGCAGCCCCTGAGCCTGCAAGGCCAGACCGGCTTCAACGCCACCGCCGGCGTCGTCGATGTCGAACTGCGTCCCGCCGCCGTGCAGCCGCACCGCAAGGCGCGCAAGCATCGCAAGCACCGCCGTCATCACCGCTGAAGCGTTTTCAAGCGAAGTGGATGCCGGTTCGCGTGAGGAAAACGCGTCAAAACTAGAATCGAGAGTACCGTTCCGATTCCGCCGGAACGGTACTCTCGGCGGTTTTGGCCGGCAGCGAAAAGCCCGCGCGTTTGCGCGGGCTTTTTTATTCTGGATGTGCGCTCGGCGCGGCGCGATTTGGCGTGGCATCCCCGCCATGGCATAGTCGGGCGATCCAAAAGATTCCCTCGCATGAAAATGGAGATGCCCGATGCGCCGTAGCGCGACCCTTCTCGGTGTGGCCGCCGCGACCCTGATGTCCGTCGCGGCGCTTGCCCAAGAGCCGCAGCGTGTTCAGATCGGCGTGCTGGAATGCCGCGGCGGCGCCAGCGTCGGCTTCATTGTCGGCTCGGTGACCAATCTCGGCTGCCTGCTGCGTGCGCAGGGCAAGCCGGACCAGCCTTATGTCGCGACCATCCGCAAGGTCGGCATCGACCTCGGCATCACCGAGCAGTCGACGCTGGCCTGGGCGGTGTTCGCGCCGGTGGAGCGCGCCGGCGTCGGCGACCTCTCCGGCAACTATGTCGGCGCGCAGGGCAGCGCCAATGTCGGAATCGGGCTCGGGGCCAACGTGCTGGTCGGCGGCTCGGCCAATTCGATCGCGCTGCAACCCCTGAGCGTGCAGGGCTCGACCGGCATCAGCGTGGCGGTCGGGCTCGCCGGGCTGGAACTGCGCCCCGGCCGATAGCCGCCTCCATTGGTGGCTTTCAAACGGACGATCTTGACGTCGATAGCTGCTGCTCATAAAAAGAATGAGCGTTCTTTTTGCTGAGAGCTGCAATGCGCGCGCACCAGCCAAGCCGAACCGCCGGGTTCATGGCGATCTTTCGCGCGTCCGAACACGCGCGTCCGCCTGGCGAGCGGGCCTTTGCCGATCCCTATGCGCGCGCGCTGCTGCCTCCGGGTCTGCGGCTCGCGGCAAGACTGTTCAGCCTGCGGCCGACCGCGGCGCTGCTGAACCGCTACATCGACCGGCGCTCGCCCGGCGCGCGAACCTCCGGCGTGGCGCGAACCCGGCTGATCGACGAATGGATCGAACAGGCGTCGGCGACCGTGGACCAGGTGGTGCTGCTCGGTGCGGGCTTCGACACGCGTGCGTGGCGGCTCGACGCGCTTGCATCGGCCCGGATTTTCGAAGTCGATCATCCCGATACCGCGGCGGTGAAACAGCAGCGCTTGCGTGCGGCCGGGGTCGATCTGGCGCGCGCGACCTTCGTCACGGTGGATTTCGAGAAGGACGACTTCGTTGCGCCGCTGCGCGCCGCCGGCTTCGATCCGTCCCGTCCTGCGATCGTGGTCTGGGAAGGCGTCAGTCAGTACCTGAAGGCGGACGTGGTGTCGGATGTGATCGCGTGGGCCGGCCGGCTTGCGCCCGGAAGCCGCTTCATCTTCACCTATGTGCATGAAGGCGTCCTGAACGGATCGCGCGCATTCGCCGGCGCCGACGAAGCCATCGCCAACGTCAATGCATCCGGCGAGCCATGGAAGTCTGGTCTGGCGCCGGAGCAATTGCCGTCGTATCTGCGCGCGCGAGGGCTTGTCCTCTTGAGCGAGCTCGGCGCCGATGACTATCGCGCGCGCGTGATGGGCGAGGGAAGCCGCAGCATTCGCGGTTATGGCTTCTATCACGTCGTGCTTGCGGAAGTGCCGCGTGCCTAGGCTGACGCCGGCACGGGCGAGCGCCCAGCGCCAACGGATTCTCGACGCCGCGTTGACGTGTTTTGCGCGAGAAGGATTTCATGCCGCAACGATGCAGGACATCGTCGCCGAATCCGGTCTCAGTCCGGGCGCCATCTACGGTTACTTCAAGGGCAAGACCGAGATGGTGATGGCGATCGCGTCGGAGCGCCACACGATGGAGCGCCGGCGCATGGAAGCCGCACTGGCTGCGCCTGACATCGATACCGGCGTGCGCCGTCTCGTCGAGGATTTCGTTCTCGGATTGCGCGATCCGGCGGAGCAGCGCTGGCGTCGCCTTGCGGTTCAGCTCTGGGCCGAGAGTCTGTCCAATCCGCGGCTTAAGCGTGAGGCGCTTGCCGGCGTTTCGCAGGCCATCGACGCGCTGTCACCGCTGGTCGGCAAGGCGCAGGCCGAGGGGCGCTGGCCCGCGCATCTCGATCCGCGCGCCGCCGCGCGCGTCATGATATCAATTCTTCAGGGCATCTCCCTTCAACTGGCGTGGGATGGCGGCATCGACATGGCGGGTTTCGCGTCTGCGTTGCGGATCATGATCGATCCACCAGCGGCCTGACATATTCTTCTTCGGCGGCATGAAATTGCATCAGTTCCATTTCGCAGCCGCGCACGATTTTCCGACTTGCTAAATTCGAATGCCGGGCAGAGCATGATATCATCGACCCGATCATGGGCCGAGCTTCATCTCGGAGGCGGCAATGGGACAAGATGACAAACGTCCCTCGGGACATCGAGGATCGGGTCCACGCTGCATTGCGCTCGTGGGCCCTTTTCAGAGCGGAAAAACCACCCTTCTCGAAGCCATCCTTGCCCGCACCGGCGCGATCGCGCGCGCCGGCAGCGTCGAGGCCGGCACCTCGGTCGGCGACGCCGGCGCGGAAGCGCGGCTGCACAAGATGGGCGTCGGCCTCAACGCCGCGACCACGACCTTCATGGGCGACACCTATACGTTTCTCGATTGTCCGGGCTCGGTCGAGTTCGCGCACGACATGCGCGCCGCGCTCCCGGTGATCGACGCGGTGGTGGTGGTGTGCGAGGCCGACGAGCGCAAGCTGCCGCAGTTGCAGGTGATCCTGCGCGAACTCGAAGACCTGCGCATTCCCCGCTTCCTGTTTCTCAACAAGATCGACAAGGCCACCAAGCGCATCCGCGAGGCGCTGGCGGCGTTGCAGCCGGCCTCGCGCGTGCCGCTGGTGCTGCGGCAGATTCCGATCTGGAACGGCGACCTGATCGCCGGATTCGTCGATCTCGCGCTGGAGCGCGCCTTCGTCTATCGCGAGCACGCGGCCTCCGAGGTGATCGCGCTCGACGGCGGCGACCGCGACCGCGAGCGCGAGGCGCGCTTCACGATGCTGGAATATCTCGCCGACCACGACGACGCGCTGATGGAGCAACTGCTCGACGACATCCCGCCGCCGCGCGACGCCATCTTCGACGATCTCTCCCGCGAACTGCGCGACGGCCAGATCTGTCCGGTGCTGCTCGGCTCGGCGGCGCGGCAGAACGGCGTCGGCCGGCTGCTGAAGGCGCTGCGTCATGAAGCGCCCGGCGTCGCCGGGACGCGGGCGCGGCTCGGCGCGACGGACGACGGCGCGGCGCTGGCTTACGTGGTCAAGACCACGCATTTGCAGCACGGCGGCAAGCTGTCGCTGGCGCGGGTGCTGCGCGGCCGGTTCGAGGACGGCGCGACGGTGCAGTCGTCCGGCGGCGGCAGCGGGCGCGTCTCCGGCATTCTCGCCGCCAACGGGGCGAGCGACTCCAAGCGCGCCGCGGCGGAAGCCGGCGAGGTGGTGGCGCTCGGCAAGCTCGATGCGGTGAAGACCGGCGACACGCTGACCACGGCGAAGACCGCGCCGGCCGCGCTCGCGGAGGTCAAGCCCGCGGCGCCGGTGCTGGCGATCGCGCTCGCCGCCGCCGACCGCAAGGACGACGTCAAGCTCGGGCAGGCGTTGCAGCGCCTCACCGAGGAAGATCCCTCGCTCTCGGTGCAGCACAATCCCGCCAGTCACGAGATGGTGCTGTGGGGGCAGGGCGAGATGCACCTGCGCGTGGCGATGGAGCGGTTGCAGACGCGCTACGGCGTCAATGCCCGCTCGCATCCGCCGGCCATCGGCTATCGCGAAACGATCCGCAAATCCGCGACCCAGCGCGGCCGCCACAAGAAGCAGTCCGGCGGGCACGGCCAGTACGGCGACGTGGTTCTCGACATCAGGCCGCTGCCGCGCGGCGAAGGCTTCCGCTTCAGTGAGACCGTGGTCGGCGGCGCGGTGCCGAAGAACTATATCGGCGCGGTGGAGGAGGGCGTGAAGGACGCGCTGACGCGCGGCGCGCTCGGCTTTCCGGTGATCGACGTCGAAGTGACGCTGACCGACGGCTCCTATCACAGCGTCGATTCCTCGGATCAGGCGTTCCGCACCGCCGCGCGCATCGGCGTCAGTGAGGCGCTGCCGCAATGCGCGCCGGTGCTGCTGGAGCCGATCCATCAGGTCGAGATCGTCTGTCCGGCCGAGGCGACGGCGAAGGTCAACGCCATCCTGTCCGGCCGGCGCGGCCAGATCCTCGGCTTCGATACCCGCGACGGCTGGGCCGGCTGGGACTGCGTGCGCGCCAGCCTGCCGGAAGCGGAGATCGGCGACCTGATCGTCGAACTGCGCTCCGCCACCGCCGGCGCCGGCAGCTTCACCCGCACCTTCGATCACATGGCGGAAGTCACCGGCCGCGCCGCCGACCAGATCGTCGCGGCGCACCGCGACGCGGCGTAGATTGTGCTGCGTTGAGGTTTGCGCGACGGCGTCATCAGGGGAGCCTCGCCCGAAACGAGGCGTCATTGTCCGCGAAGGCGGACGATCCAGTACTCCGTGCGCGTGCATGGGAAATCTGACTCAACGGTCGACTGGATGCTCCGCCTTCGATGCCAAGCCTGTTTGACGTCTCACCTGTTCGCCCGGCGACGGATGCCGTACACCTCAAGGCGGGCAGGGGAGCGACAATTGCTCCTATTGATGTATTATACATCATTGTCATTGTATGGTACATCAATTATAAGATTCAAACATGGAATTCTGGCATTGATCACCTCATTCCAGATGCGGGCGGCGCGGGCGCTGCTCGGCATAGATCAGAAGACGCTGGCGGAACTCGCGGGAGTTTCGCTGCCGACGATCCAGCGCATGGAGGCCAGCGACGGCAACGTGCGCGGCGTCGTCGAGTCGCTGACCAAGGTGGTCGATGCGTTGAATCGCGCGGGCGTGGACCTCATCGGTGAACATGCGCGGAGCGATGACGGCGGGCGCGGGGTGCGCCTGAAGCAACCCGGACCGCCGCCGCGCGTCTGACCATCGACATCGACCGGCCGGACGTCGCGCGCGCAGCGTGAGGCAAGGCCGGGAGCATCGCATGGTCGGGACGAGGAACGGCGCGCCGCCGCGCGGCGCCAGCTTTGCGGACCTGTTCACGCCGAAACTCCTGACGGTGCTGCGCGAAGGCTACCGCCTCACCGATTTCCGCGCCGACATCACCGCCGGGCTGACGGTCGCCATCGTCGCGCTGCCGCTGTCGATGGCGATCGCCATCGCATCCGGCGTAACGCCGGATCGCGGCCTCTATACCGCGATCGTCGGCGGCTTCATCGTGTCGCTGCTCGGCGGCAGCCGCTTTCAGGTCGGCGGCCCGGCCGGCGCGTTCATCGTGCTGGTGGCGCTGACGGTGGAGCGCCACGGCGTCGACGGCGTGATGCTCGCCACCATGATGGCGGGCGTGCTGCTGATCGCCGCCGGGCTGCTGCGGATCGGCACCTACGTCAAGTTCATTCCCTATCCGGTGACGATCGGCTTCACCGCCGGCATCGCCGTCATCATCCTTGCCAGCCAGTTGCGCGACCTGTTCGGCGTAACGTTGCCGGGACACGAGCCGGGCGAACTGCTGCCCAAGCTCGCGGCGCTGTGGCGCGCGGCCGGCACCGTCAACATCTGGGCCGTGGTGCTGTCGCTGCTCGCCCTCGCGGTGATGGTGGGGTTGCGCAAGCTGCGGCCGACCTGGCCGGGCATCCTGATCGGCGTCGCGGTGGCGACGGTCGTGGCGTGGGCCTTGGCGCTGCCGGTGGAAACCATCGGCTCGCGCTTCGGCGGCATCCCGCAGACCCTGCCGTCGCCGCACCTGCCGCCGTTCTCGCTTGCGAAGATGCAGGCGGTGCTGCCGGACGCCATCGCCTTCGCGCTCTTGGCGGCGATCGAGTCGCTGTTGTCGGCGGTGGTGGCCGACGGCATGACCGGACGGCGGCACCGCTCCAACTGCGAACTGGTGGCGCAGGGCGCGGCCAATATCGCCTCGCCCCTGTTCGGCGGCATCTGCGTCACCGGCCTGATCGCCCGCACCGCCACCAACATCCGCGCCGGCGCGCGCAGCCCGGTCGCCGGCATGGCGCATTCGGCGTTCCTGTTGCTGTTCATGCTGATCGCCGCGCCGCTGGCGAGCTACATCCCGCTGGCGGCGCTGGCGGCGGTGCTGGTGATCGTCGCCTGGAGCATGGCCGAGAAGCAGGCGTTCTGGATGCTGCTGCGCTCGTCGTGGGGCGACGCCACGGTGCTGCTGGCGACCTTCCTGCTCACCGTGTTCCGCGATCTCACCGAAGGCATTCTGGTCGGCTTCGCGCTCGGCGCGGTGCTGTTCATCCACCGCATGGCGGAAGCCACCGGCATCGAGGCCGGCGCGCCGCTCGCCCCGGACGACCGCGCCGACGATGCCAACGGCGCGCGGGTGCCTTACGATCCGGCGCTCGCGACCGATCCCGACGTGATGGTGTATCGCATCACCGGCGCGTTCTTCTTCGGCGCGGCCTCGACGGTGGGCGCGGTGCTCGACGACATCGCCGGCCGCCACAAGGCGTTCGTGCTCGACGTCAGCGCGGTGCCGCTGATGGATTCCTCCGCCGCCAACGCCATTCACCGCCTTGCGGTTAAGGCGAAGCGGCAGGGCGTCAGGCTGTTCATCACCGGCGCGTCGCGCAGCGTCCGCCGCGTGCTCCTGACTCACGGCGTGCGGCCGCCGCTGGCGAAATACCGCGAGACCATCGCCCGCGCGCTGGCCGATATCGCGCGGCAGCGCGAGGCGTCGGTGGTGGTGCCGATGAAGCGGCTGGCGACCTGAGGGTCTGACTGGAGTTTTTTGGAGCGAATGCTCAATACAGCGGCCGTCATGTCCGCGCAGGCGGGCATCCAGTATTCCGTGTGGAATCAGATTTCCCATACGCCTGCCCGGAGTACTGGATCGTCCGCCTTCGCGGACGATGACGCCTCGTTTCCGGGTAACCTCTGAAGCGTTGGCGTGCGCCGGGCGCGGCGCGCATTGACAAGCGCCCCGCGCCGCGTGCAGGGAACGGCCGACGCCGCCACCCACGGAGACACCGCGATGTCCGCGCCAAAAGCTCCCGCCGCCTGTCTGATCGGCTGGCCTGCCGCGCATTCGCGCTCGCCGCTGATCCATCACTACTGGCTGCGCCGGTTCGGCATCGAAGGCGGCTACAGCATCGAGGCGGTGCCGCCCGAGGAGTTCGCCGAGTTCGTGCTGCACCTGTCGCATCACGGCTTCGTCGGCGCCAACGTCACCATTCCGCACAAGGAGCGGGCCCTGGCGCTGACCGAGCCCGACGCGCGCGCGCGCGCCGTGGGCGCGGCCAATACGCTGTGGTACGACGGCGGCACGCTGCGCTCCACCAACACCGACATCGAAGGCTTCATCGACAACCTCGATGTCGCGGCACCCGGCTGGGACGGGATCGACGAGGCCGTGGTGCTCGGCGCCGGCGGCTCGGCGCGCGCCGTGGTGTTCGGGCTGCTGGAGCGCGGGGTCGAGCGCGTGCATCTCGTCAATCGCACGCTGGCGCGGGGCGAGGCGCTGGCCCGGCAGTTCGGCGAGCGGGTGCGGCCATGCGGATGGGATGCGCTGGGCGACGTGCTGCCGGGCGCGGGGCTTTTGGTCAACACCACTTCGCTCGGCATGAGCGGCCAGCCGCCGCTTGCCGTCGACATCGCCGCGCTGCCGGCACGGGCGACGGTCGCCGATCTGGTCTATGTGCCGCTGGAAACGCCGCTGCTCGCGGCGGCGCGGGCGCGGGAGTTACGCACCGCCGACGGGCTCGGCATGTTGCTGCATCAGGCGGTGCGCGGGTTTGAGCTGTGGTTCGGCCGCCGCCCGGAGGTGACCGCCGAGCTTCGCCGACTGGTCGAGGCCGACCTTGCCGGCGCGCGGTAGCGGGCCGCTTGAAACGGCCAGATTCAGCCCTCGCGAACGCCGTGTCCCGGGCGCGATGCGGCGTGTAACGGTGCGTCGCAGAACCGGGACCGTCGCAAACACTGTCGCCGGAACGGCCCCGGCTCTGCGGGGCGGCATTTCATGCCGCGCCGCGTCCGGGGCACCGAGCAATTTTCAATAGCGTGTTAGTGCATGATCGCGACGGGTCCGGTTCAACGCAGTTGAAGCGGACCCTCGCGGTCAGTCGCAGACCTGCACGCGGCGGATGCGCCAGCCGAACGGCGTCATGACCTGTTGCCGGGTCACGTAGCAGCCGCCATAGCCGTAGCCGTAGGGGTAGCTGGCGTAGCCGTAGCCGCCATAGGGATAGCCGTAGCCATAGCCGTAAGGGTAGGTCGCCGCCGCGGCGAGACCGAGGCCCAACCCGACGCCCAGCGCGCCGGCGCCCCAGCCCCAACCGCCGCCACGATGCCATCCGCCATGATGCCATCCGCCGTGGAACCCGCCACCATGCCAGCCACCGCCATAGAAACCGCGCTGGGCCGAGGCCCCGGTCGGCACGGCCACCGCCAACGCCGCGGCCGCGCACAATGCAACTACCGAACTACGCCGCATCGTCGTCTCCTGTTCTGATTGCCATTTTGCCAAACAGAAGACGCCGATGGTGCGACATTGGTTCGCACCCGGTCACACACATTTGCGTGCGCGCGGAAGCCGTCCGGCCGGGCCGCTCAGCCCGCCAGGATGTGCTCGTCGATCTCGGCCACGGTGTTGACGCCGCACAGCCCCATGGTCACCAGCATCTCGTTGCGGATGATGTCGATGGCCTTGGCGACCCCGGCCTCGCCATAGGCGCCGAGGCCGTAGGTATAGGCCCGGCCGATCATGCAGGACTTGGCGCCGAGCGCCAGCGCGCGCATCACGTCCTGCCCCGAGCGGATGCCGCCGTCGAACATGATCTCGATCCGGTCGCCGACCGCGGCGACGATTTCCGGCAGCACCTCGATCGAGGAGCGCGCGCCGTCGAGCTGGCGGCCGCCGTGGTTGGACACCACCAGCGCCTGCGCGCCGGTCTTCACCGCCTCGCGGGCGTCCTCGATGTCGAGGATGCCCTTGATGATGAGCTTGCCCGGCCAGATCGAGCGGATCCAGTCGAGGTCCTTCCAGTTCAGCGTGGTGTCGAACTGGCTCGCGGTCCACTGGCCCAACTGGGTGACGTTCTCCATGCCCTTGATGTGGCCGGCGAGGTTGCCGAAGGTGCGCCGCTTGCCGCGCAGCACGCCCGCGACCCATTGCGGCTTGGTGGCGAAGTCGAACAGCTTCGACAGGCTCCATTCCGGCGGCACCGTCATGCCGTTCCTGATGTCGGCATGGCGCTGGCCGATCACCTGGAGATCGACGGTCAACACCAGCGCGCTGCATTTGGCGGCGATGGCGCGCTCGATCAGCGCCTTGATGAAGCCGCGGTCCTTCATGACGTAGAGCTGAAACCAGAACGGCTTCTCGACATTGGCGGCGACGTCCTCGATCGAGCAGATCGACATGGTGGACAGCGTGTAGGGGATGCCGGCGGCCTGCGCGGCGCGGCAGGCGTGGATTTCGCCGTCGCCGTGCTGCATTCCGGTGAGGCCGACCGGGGCGAGGATCAAGGGCAGCGCCGCGGGCTCGCCGAGGATGGTGGTCGAGGTGTCGCGCTTGGACACGTCGACCAGAATGCGCTGGCGGAACTTGATGGCTTCGAGGTCGGCGCGGTTGGCGCGCAGCGTGTCCTCGGTATAGGAGCCGCGGTCGCAGTAGTCGAAGAACGCTTTCGGCACCCGCCGCTTGTGAATCTCGCGCAAATCCTCGATGCAGGTGACGTGCTTGATCGACATCTTTGTCTGCCCTCGCCCTTTTTTCCGCCTCTCCATGGCGTTTTTCAGCCCTAGCACGTCCGCGCCTGCGGCAAAATTGTCTTTGTTGCGCGGGAGGCGAAGGCGGAGGGAACAGCCGTTCCCGGCCGGCGTTGGTCCCGGTAACGCAACGCCCCGGCGGGCCGGAGACGGAGAGCACCATGGACAACGACATGGCGGACGCGGATGCGCGGCAGTCCCGCGACCCCAAAGCCGACGCCAAGACCGACCCTGCGACCGAGCCCAAGACGGACACCAAGACCGACACCGATCCCGCGCGCAAGCGCGAGAAGGAGCGGCTCGACGACGCCCTGAACGAGGGCCTTGAGGAATCCTTTCCGGCCTCCGATCCGGTGAACGTGACGCAGCCGGCGCCGAGCCGGCCGGACCGGCGCATCAAGCGCAAGGGCTGACGGCGCGCGCATTTTTCCCGCCCTCGGCTCGCCGGGCCGGGCCGGGGAATCCGTCAGCGATATCAATCCGTTTACGGCCGGTCGCGGGTCCGCGTCCGGTAATGATTCATCATATTTTTTGAACGCGGGCGGGCGTTAAACACACTATACAGACCGGCGAGCTATGATCGGGGGCTTCGCGGGGGCGCCTTGGGTTGGCGCGCGCCGGGGGCGCCGCTGGCACCGTATCGTTTCGCTGGGGGATTTTTCGATGAGCCGCAAGTATTTTGGCACCGATGGCATCCGCGGCCGCGCCAACGGGGTGATCACCCCGGAACTGGCGATGAAGGTCGGGCAGGCGGCCGGTCTGGCGTTTCAGCGCGGCGATTATCGCCATCGCGTGGTGATCGGCAAGGATACCCGGCTGTCGGGCTACATGATCGAGAACGCGCTGGTGGCGGGGTTCACCTCGGTCGGCATGGACGTGCTGCTGGTCGGCCCGCTGCCGACGCCGGCGGTGGCGATGCTGACCAAGTCGATGCGCGCCGACCTCGGCGTGATGATTTCCGCCTCCCATAATCCTTACGAGGACAACGGCATCAAGCTGTTCGGCCCGGCCGGGTTCAAGCTCTCCGACGAGGTCGAGACCAGCATCGAGCAACTGCTGGACGACAACCTCGGCCGCCGGCTCGCGGCCAGCGTCGATCTCGGCCGCGCCAAGCGCATCGACGGCGTCCGCGACCGCTATATCGAATTCGCCAAGCGCACGCTGCCGCGCGAACTCAGCCTCGACGGCCTGCGGGTGGTGGTCGATTGCGCCAACGGCGCGGCCTATCGCGTGGTGCCGGAGGCGCTGTGGGAACTGGGCGCCGACGTGATCTCGATCGGCGTCGAGCCGGACGGCTTCAACATCAACAAGGAATGCGGCTCGACCGCGCCGGAGGCGCTGAGCCGCAAGGTGCGCGAGATGCGCGCCGATATCGGCATCGCGCTCGACGGCGACGCCGACCGCGTCATCGTCGCCGACGAGCGCGGCCATGTCATCGACGGCGATCAGTTGCTCGCGGTGATCGCCGAGAGCTGGCAGGAGGACGGCCGGCTGGCGCGGCCGGGCCTGGTCTCGACCGTGATGTCGAATCTCGGCCTCGAACGTTTCCTCAAGGGCATCGGCATCGATCTGGTCCGCACCGCGGTCGGCGACCGCTATGTTCTGGAGCAGATGCTGGCGGGCGGCTACAACCTCGGCGGCGAGCCCTCCGGCCACATCATCCTGTCGGATTACGCCACCACCGGCGACGGCTTCGTCGCGGCGCTTCAGGTGCTGGCGGTGATCCAGAAGCACCAGCGCCCGGTGTCCGAGGTCTGCCATCGCTTCGACCCGCTGCCGCAGGTGCTGAAAAACGTCCGCTACCGCACCGGCAAGCCGCTGGAGGCGGTCGGCGTCAAGAGCGCGATCGCGTCCGCGGAGCAGCGGCTGAACGGCCACGGCCGCCTGCTGGTGCGCTCGTCGGGGACCGAGCCGGTGATCCGCGTCATGGGCGAGGGCGACGACCGGCTGCTGGTCGAGGAAGTGGTGGACGAGATCGTCGCCGCGCTTTCGGATTCCGCCGCCGCCGCCTGATACCGGGCCTTCCATTCAGGCATTGCGAGGCTTTCGGGCCGTCGCGCCGGCGCGAGGCGGCGGGGACCTGCCTGCATCGCTGCCATTATGAATTATCAGTGGTTTGACGCCCGGCGCTGACATATTGAAGCGGCCTGACGTCTTGAAGCTGTCATATTGACCGCGGCCTTTGCCGTACGGAACTGGAACGCTTTGTGAACAAGCCGGCCGTTGTTACCAATCCCGCCGTGGCGGTGTCCGCCGTTGACGTGCCCCCCGCATCCGCGGTGAAGGCGGCCGGCCCGGCCTATCTGGTGCTGGGCGGCATCAGCTTCTCGCATTTCCTCAACGACACGATGCAGTCGCTGATTCCGTCGGTCTATCCGATCCTCAAGGAAAACTACGCGCTGTCGTTCGCCCAGATCGGCCTGATCACGCTGGCGTTCCAGATCACCGCGTCGCTGCTCCAGCCGGTGGTCGGCAGCGTCACCGACCGCAAGCCGCAGCCGTTCTCGCTGGCGATCGGCATGGGCTCCACCTTCTTCGGCCTGCTGATGCTGAGCGGCGCGCACAACTTCGCGATGCTGGTGCTGTCGGCGGCGATGATCGGGCTCGGCTCGGCGGTGTTCCACCCCGAGGCGTCGCGCATCGCGCGGCTGGCGTCCGGCGGCCGCTACGGCTTCGCGCAGTCGGTGTTTCAGGTCGGCGGCAATTTCGGCTCGGCGATCGGGCCGGTGCTGGCGGCGCTGATCGTGGTGCCGTTCGGCCAGTCCAGCATCGCGTGGTTTTCCTCGATCGCGTTTCTCGCCATGGTGGTGCTGTGGCGGATCGGGCGCTGGTACAAGCCGCGCATCGTTCCGCGCGGCAAGGCCGCGCCGGTGCGCCACGCCGGCGCGCCGTCGCCGCGGCGCACCGCGGTCGCGATCGGCATTCTCATCATGCTGGTGTTCTCGAAGTACATCTACATGTCGAGCCTCTCCAGCTATTACACGTTCTACCTGATGCACAAGTTCGCGGTGACGACGCAGAGCGCCCAGCTTCTGCTGTTCGTGTTCCTCGGCGCGGTGGCGATCGGCGTTTACTTCGGCGGCCCGCTCGGCGACCGCTTCGGCCGCCGCTACGTGATCTGGTTCTCGATCCTCGGCACGCTGCCGTTCACGCTGATCCTGCCGCACGTCAATCTCGAATGGACGGTGGTGCTGAGCTTCGTCATCGGCTTCATTCTCGCCTCCGCGATGCCGGCGATCATCGTCTATGCGCAGGAACTGATGCCGCATCGCTTCGGCATGATCTCCGGCCTGTTCTTCGGCTTCGCCTTCGGCGCCGGCGGGTTGGGCGCGGCGGTGCTGGGCATCGTGGCCGACGCCAAGGGCATCGATTTCGTCTACGCGGTGTGCGCCTATCTGCCGGCGATCGGGCTGCTCGCGATGTTCCTGCCGAAAATGCCGCGAGCGGCGTGACCCCTCGCGCCGCCCGCGCGAGGCGGCGGTAGGGCAGGGCGAGGTTTGCGCGCGTCATCGCCCTCGAAGGCGTCCTGAGACACTGACCGGAAACGAGACGTCATCGTCCGCGAAGGC
>JBIQLW010000013.1:0-90174 GCA_044463945.1 Bradyrhizobiaceae bacterium
CGCAAGGTGTGGACACGTGCCTTTTCGTCCAGCGGCGAGCATGAGCGATGCCCAAGGCGGGGATCGAGTATGTCGCGGACTGGGTTATTGACGATCAGCCGGTAAAGTTGCGCACCGGCAGCGGCGACATCGTCTCCGTTCTTTATGCCGATTGCCTCATGGCGCAGGTCTTTCAATCGGTCGCCTGCAACGCCGCTCATTCGATCGAACAACGGACCGCGAAATGGCTTCTCGCCGCCGCTGAGCGGACCGGCGCCGAGGACATCGCACTCACGCAGGAACAGCTCGCGGCGATGCTGGGTGTCGGCCGCAGTTACCTGAGCCGCGTGATCCACGATCTCAGGGGACGTGGCGTCATCGAAACACGACGCGGCCGCATCGGCATCCGAAACGGCAATGGCCTTCGGCTTCTTGCCTGCGAATGCAACTCCTCGGTCAACCGCCACTTCGACGATGTTTTGAAGGGCGTCTATCCCGCAGACGCACCCGAAGCGGATCAGGGACGCGGTGCGGCTTGACCGGATGCGAGGACCCCGTGTCCGCCAAGGTTGGATCGCCTTCAAACGGGCTTATCAGCCAGAACAGTATTGTCTCAATAGAGGCGAGGCTGGTGTCCCGTGCCTCTTGCAGCGGAGATTTCGACGACGACCGTGTGCAAGGCGCCGTTGCGATCGAGCGTAAGCTGCACGCGCTTGCCGACCCGGGTCAAGCCGATCTTGTTGCGAAGTTGCGCGGCGCTGCGAACAGGAACGCCATCGGCGGGGATGACGATGTCGCCTTTGCGGATGCCGGCCGTCTCGGCTGAAGACCCCGGCAGGACACCTGCGATCAGAGCGCCTTCGGTTCTTCCGGCCACTCGCGATGTCGTACTGACCGTGTTCGGGTCTTGCACCGATATGCCAATCCGCCCACGCCGTACGGTGCCGGATTCGACGATCTGCTCCATGGCCTGCCGTGCCATATTGATCGGTACGGCAAAGCCGATCCCGACATTGCCGCCGCCCGGTGAAATGATCGCGGTGTTGATGCCGACGAGCTCGCCTTTCAAGTTGATCAGCGCGCCACCGGAGTTGCCAGGGTTGATTGGTGCATCGGTTTGAATGAAATCTTCATAGCCGTGCTTGCCAAGGCCCGTGCGACCGAGCGCGCTGACGAGGCCGGAGGTGACGGTCTGTCCAAGCCGAATGGGTTTCCGACCGCGATCACGAAATCTCCGACCTCCAGTTTGTTGCTATCGCCCAATTGGATCGCCTTGAGATTGTTCCCATGCTGGATCTGGAGCACCGCTATATCGGTCCCGGGATCGCGTCCGCTAAGCCTCGCCGAGGCCGTCGATATTCGCGCTACGACGTGGTTGGCGGTGAGGACATATCCGCGTTGCGCGTCGACGATGACACCCGATCATGTGGCCTGGATTTCTCTCTCGAATTGTCGCGGCAGGTCAAAGAATTCGCGAAAGAAGGGATCGCGATAAAGTGGGTTGTCTTCCTTCACGCGCCCCCTGACGGAGATGTTCACGACGGCCGGCGTGACCTCCCGCACCAGCGGAGCAAGCGTCGGGACGCTCCCGCGATTCAGATCGGGGACTTGGCCGGCGGCGGAAGACCACCATAGCGTCGCTCCGATAATTGTCAGGAAAAGAAAAACAGGCCGCAGCGTTGCGGGCAGGCGTATCATGGTCAGCTTGCAGTCACCCGTTGTCGGTCAGCCGATGTGAATGTCGATTGGACTACAGGAACGAACGGAGATGCAGCCGGCCATCCTCTGGCCGGCTGCTGTTGTCGCTAGACTCGGGATGGCGTGCGCCCCTGCACGAGCCACAACTCGATGGCTGCCAGGACGGCCACGATGATCCCGGCGATCACATGGGCATACGTTGCCGCGGCAATCGCGCTGAAGTCGATCGCCCAGGGCGCCACGATCGCCCAGATGCCCAGCGCGAGATTGAGCCACTCTTCCCATTGGCTGAATGATACCAGTGCGCCAACGGCGATGATGGCGATGGCAACACCGACGATCCAGGCGTTCCACGCCGCATCTCTGTCTTCGGTGAAGCCGAACACCCAGGGTGTGAGCGCAAGACAAACACCGACGATCGCGTTGCCGATATCGATGGCGGTTTCTTCAGTCTTCCTGTCAGTGATGCTGTTCGACATGAGATTTGTCCTTTCCAGTCTTTGGAGCGTGGATGCAACCTGCACGGCTTCCATCGTCGAAAGCCGCCAAGGCTTCACTCCCAAGACGTCGCTGCCAGGGTTGGGCGCGTCCGAAGGTCGCGCCCGGAAGCCTTGGTTGCTCAGCTCGGTCCGTTGATGGCGATTCGCTTCGCCTTGCTCTGCGCGCGCTCCGTTTTCGGCAGGGTCACGGTGAGGACGCCGTTCTTGAAGGATGCGGTCACCTTATCCTGCTGGATATCGGGCCCAACGGCAATCTGGCGCTCGAACCGTCCATAGAAGCGCTCGCTGAACTGGCGCTCTTTGTCCTCGGTCCCGGACTTCTTCTCGCCGCGAAGCGTCAGGACACCGTCTTCCAAAAGCAACTCGATGTCCTTTTCCTCGAGCCCAGGCACTTCGGCGCTAATGCGAATCTCCTTGTCGGCGTTGGAGATCTCCATGTTGGGCCAACTCGTGCCCAGGCCCGAGAAGCGGCCGAGGGTTGAAGGTAGCTCGAAGCCGCGAAAGACGTCGTCGAACAACCGGTTCACCTCCCGATGCAGCGATAGGAACGGGTTCTGCTCGACGTCACGATAGACGCTCGGCGTCTGGTTGTTGCTTCGACCGAAGGGAATGAGGTCGCGTACACTCATGGTCTTCTCCTTTGGTGACTAAGACTTGCGTTTTGAGGTAAGGCGGTCGTATTCGAGGCCGGCGGCGACCGGCATCGAACGATACGCCTTCCGCGAAAGAAAGATGTCAGGCGGCCTGCCTGCGCTCGCTGTCGATCTGACGCGGCCCCGCTTTGCTCTGCGATACGGTCTTGATCTCAATCCGGCGCGGTTTCATTTCCTCGGGAATCTCGCGCTGCAGATCGATGGTCAACAGACCGTTGACCAGGCTCGCGCCCGTGACCTTGACATGGTCGGCAAGCTCGAAGCGCCGCGTGAACGAGCGGTTGGCGATACCGCGATGCAGGTACTCGCCGCCGGACTCCTCTTTCCTTTCACCGGCCACGACCAGAAGGTTGGGCTCCGTAGAAATATGGAGTTCGTCCTGAGAGAAGCCGGCCACCGCCATCGAGATGCGGTAGGCATCCTCGCTGGTCTTGGCAATGTCGTAAGGCGGCCAGTTATCGGACGCCTGTCCGCGCGTGACATTTTCGAGAAGATCAAAAACCCGGTCGAAGCCGATGCTCGAACGATAGAGCGGGGTAAAGTCGAAATTGGTCCTCATAGCCACATCCTCCATTGAGCAACATGGATACGAAAGGCGCCAAAGAGCCGGGCGCCCCTTGGATTGAGCCACCCCTTTTCATTCAGCGGATGGCGATTTTGATTTGGGAGGGGCTTGACGTCCGTCAAGAGGTGAGGCTGCGACATTTTTTTAATCGGCAGCCGAGCCACCGGACGTTCGCGAAATGCTGTCGCTTCATAGGCCGGGGACAGCCCACAAGCGGCGCGGCGTCTCGGCTCGTTCACACCACGACGGACCGGTCGATTCCATGCGCCTTTCCAAGGAAAGAACGTGCTCGATCTTCCGGACCGGGTCGGCTCGTGTGAGCAGAATTATTTTGGAATGGCGATTTCCAACTTCAGGCCCCGAATTCTACGAGGTCAAGCCTGCATTTTTCTTTTGTTGGAAAAAAAACGATATATATCAATTATTTGTATGAGTTTAGTAGTTCGGGATCGGGAGTGCTAGAAATTCTGTGCCGATCCCTTGAACCCGATTTTTTCCGCTCCTAGCTCGATTTTCACCCAAGCCGGTGACGCCGGTTTGCGGCTTATGACATCGTCGAGATTACGCGTCATTCTCGTGTTGCCGAAGGAAGGAGGCTTAGAGCCATGGCTGCCAAGGAAGTGAGGTTCTCGTCAGACGCGCGAGAAGATGCTGCGCGCCAGGCGCCAGCCCGGCAGATCGTGGAGAAGGCCGGCGAGGGTGGCTCGCTGGTGGTCGGCAAGCTCCTCGAGAAGAACAATTCATACAACTGGAGCTTCAACGCGGCGACAGGCGAGGATCAGGATCTGGTCGGCGCCGGCGTCATCCATCCCGCGAAAGTGGTCCGCACGGCGCTGCAGAACGCCGCATCGGTCGCGTCGCTCCTGATCACGACCGAGGCGCTAGTGGCTGAGAAGCCGAAGAAGGAAGCGGCTCCTGCGCTGCCGGCCGCCAGCGGCATGGACTTCTGATGCCCAAGGAGACCCGCAGCATTCTGCGGGTCTCGTTCTCCTTCATTTGCTGTGTCCGATCGGAACAGCGATGCACCGCACGGGCCTCATGGCCGCGCGGGCCGATTGTCGATGCTTCGCTCATATGAGGAGGTCGTACGATGAAAATCGCCCAGATCGCGCCGCTTGCGGAGCGTTCTCCGCCCAAGCTCTACGGTGGCACCGAGCGGATCGTGTCATACCTGACCGAGGAACTGATTCGGTAGGGCCACGAGGTGACATTATTTGCCAGCGGAGATTCCCGCAGGCAGGCCAAGCTCGTTGGCTGCTCCGAGATGGCGCTTCGTCTCAACCCGTCCGTCAGGGACCATACGCCTTATCACGTCATGATGCTTGATGCCGTCCGCGAGCAGACGGACGAATTCGACGTCCTGCATTTTCATATCGATTTGCTGCATTTCCCGTTGATCCGGGATTTTGCCGATCGCACCGTGACGACATTGCGTGGGCGCCTGGACTTGCCGGACCTGAAGCCGTTTTATGCCGACTTCCCGGAGGTCCCGCTGGTTTCGATCTCGCGCGATCAGCACCGTCCGTTTGCGTATCCGATCAACTGGGGGCAACGTTTGTCACGGCTTGCCGCGATCTGCTGCCATTCACCGCTCATCTCAAAGGCGATTACGTGGCCTTTTTGGGACGGATTTTGCCGGAGAAGCGACCGGACCGCGCCATTGAGATCGCCACGAGGGCCGGCATGAAGCTCAAGATGGCTGCCAAGATTGATCATGTCGACCAAGCGTATTAGGACGAGA
The DNA here is from genome assembly GCA_044463945.1 of Bradyrhizobiaceae bacterium. GTDB lineage: Bacteria > Pseudomonadota > Alphaproteobacteria > Rhizobiales > Xanthobacteraceae > 62-47. Next base: position 5,137 of record JBIQLW010000013.1, read on the forward strand.
TCATTGCTCCCATGATCGAGGCCATGGCCTGCGGAACGCCGGTTATCGCTTTCCGGTGCGGCTCGATGCTCGAGGTGGGCAAATCAGGCTTCATCGTCAAGACGCAGGAGGAGGCCGTGGAGCGCTCAGAAAGATGGAGATGCTGGACCGCCGCAAGGTGCGCGCGACCTTCGAGAAGCGGTTCACGGTGGATTGGATGGCGCGCGACTATCTCGCGATCTACCGTAGCCTGCACGGCGTGGGACCAAATCCGCCCGCATCCGTCGCCTTCATGGTGACGAGATCAGGTTACGAGCCGCGAGCGGCAAGGCCTTATGCAGTTCCCGGACGTTTCGACGAGCCGCGTGACGTTGAACTGCATTGGGCTCAACCGCCGATACATTCGCTGCTTCTGAAGGTCTATTGCGGCACCGAGGGCATGATCCGCCACGTGGTGCATTCTTCGGCACGCCAAGAGATGCTGTCACGCTTGGCGAGTTCGTCCTCGCGAGCGGCGTCGATTGTGTCGTCCAACGACCTCTTTAACGAGGCCGGCCGTGCCCAAGATCACCGTCGTGGTGCGCAAGGCATTCGGCTTTGGCGCCTGCGCGATGACCGGGCGGGGCGGAGAGCAGAGCCTAGTCGTCGCGTTGGCCGATGGCGGATTTTGCCTCTCTTCTGGTGCAGGGCGGGGTGGCGGTGGCGTTCAAAAGCGAGATGAGGCCGCCCGGACGCCGCGGCAGCACTACGAGAAATCGAAGCCCGGTATGCTGGCGGCACTGGCCCGCTGAACGCGGCCGCGCGCTTTACCGTTCATGACATGATCGATCCTCGCGACACACCGCGACCGGATAGTCCATGCGCTGGCTTTGTCGCGCGCCCGGCGGGTCGAGGCGCCGTCCCCGTTCCGAAATACGGAGTGACGCGGGAGGTCGTAGGAGCGCAGATACGGTGCCGTAAAAGAGCACTGGCGCGGGAGGAGTTTGCAATGAGAGCGAATGCGACAGTGATCGATGGTAGAATCCCCCCGGCCGCGAGGCGTGCCTGCTTCGCTACGTACTGACGGCGTGGCGAGAACATATCGTCTTCGAGGTTGAGGCGGAGATCGCGGCTCATCCCGCCACGGGTGGGGAGATAACGTCTCGAGCTTTCAAGCGTGAAAAACTGTTCATGCAAAGCCCGGCGGGAAGTGCATTTTTAGCGCCACAGGTCGCCATTGTCGATGTTCGCACAGACTACGGCGGTGCGTCGGCTTGCAATCGCCGTCGCCGTTCCTGGCCGGCTGCTCGGTCGTTGCTCTGTGGTTTGGAGATTATCGAGCGCCTTTGCGGGGTGATGGTGGTTCGATGAACAGGCCGTGACGCAGAAGTTTCATGTAGGCGGTCTGCACATAGTCCGGCACCGTAGCCTTGCTGCCCGCAGAAGCATAACGAAAGGTGAGATAGGCGCGGGCAGCGAGCAGGATATAGGCAATCGGCTCCAGTTCCTGGTCATCGAAATCGTTCAGCTCACCGCGCTGTTTGGCCCGGCGAAGCGCGCGCAAATATCCGGCGCCGAAGCCTTCGACATGTTGCCGGAAAGCGGTTGGGACAAACACCTCGCCCTCATTCAGAATGCGATAGAATTCAGGATGGACTTGTAGAAAATGAAACCAGGCCTGTAGTCGGGCTTCTTCCCTGGCGAGCCCGCCGGTCAACGGAGCCACTTCCTCCGTTACGTGCGACAACAGCAGCTTTCCGAGGGCTGGCAGCAGTTGCTCGAACAGATCCTGACGCGATTCGAAATAATTATAGAATGTGCCGTGAGCTACCTTGGCCGCAGAGGTGATCTTGCTGATCGAAGCATCGGCGTAACCATGTTTCCCCACCACGCGCGCGGCGGCGAGAAATATCGCCTGACGTATGAGTTCGGATCGTTCTGCCCGATTCTTTCGCGGGTGCCGCGACTGCTTTGCTTTTGCCACTTCAACGATCCTCCCGGTGCCTTGCGCCGCGCCTGATCTGAATCGCGAAGCGTTACGGTCAAACGCATCTTAATGCACGCCTTTCTCGACACAGCGATACTTATCGATAGAGCCATTGACAATATCAAGAAATATCTCAAAATGACCCGTGATCCATGACCCATGAATCATCAATCATATATTGAACGGCATAAGAACGGCGGGCGGGCGAGGAAATTGGGATATTCCGGCACCAACATGGTCTCCCTCGGGCGGGTGATGCCGTCGGGCAGGTTCTCCATTGGAATCTGCGCGATCGTCGTGGCCGTGCTTTGGCTGCTGCCGCCTCGCGTGTTGTCGGACTATCAGCTCTACACGTTCAACCTCGCGCTCGTGAACATTCTGCTGGCGATCGGTCTAAATCTGGTGATCGGTGTCGCACGGCAGTTCGCGCTGTTTAGCGGCGCGTTGTTCGGGGTCGGCGCCTATGTCGCTGGAATCTGCCAGGTTCGGTATGGCATGTCGTTCCTTGCCGCGTTGCCGCTGGCGATTCTCGCGGCGACGCTGGTTTCCGCGGCGACCAGCTTGATCGCGTGGCGCGCCGGCGATCTCTATCTCGCCATGATTACATTCGGTTTCGGCGAGATTTTTCAGTTCTTCCTGGTCCATGCCGACGGGCTCACCAATGGGCCGGATGGGCTTGCGGTGCCGCGCCCCAGCATTGCCGGCGTGTCCTTTGCAGCGCCGGGTGAGCTTTATCTGCTGTTTCTGCCGCTGACCGTGATGGCGGTTGCGATCTATCGCTTTATCGAAACTGGGCATCTCGGGCGATTGCTGACGGCGCTTGGCGACTCGGAACCGGCGCTGGCCAGCACAGGTTACGATCACCGCGTCGTCAAGACGATCGCGTTTGCAATTCAGGGGGCTTATGCAGGTCTCGCCGGCGCTTTCTTTGCTGCCGCGGTAGGTTTCATCGACCCGTACTCTTTCGGTCTATCGGTGACCTTGCAGCAACTGACCGCCATTGCGATCGGTGGCCTCGGCAGTCTCGCCGGCGCGCTAGTGGGCAGCGTGACGCTGACTTTGATCGATCGCGTTCTGATCGATTTTCCAGGATTACGTGAGCTTGCCTACGGCGCTTGCCTGCTCATCGTGTTTCTGGCCTTTCCAAGAGGCCTCGCTGGCGTCTTGCTGCGGCGAAAGAGTGCGTCATGAGCGCGCTGCTTGAGTTGAAGGACATCTGTGTCCGTTTCGGTGGCCTCGCTGCTGTTACCGACGCGACGATCTCGCTGGCCGAACGTGAAGTTCATGCGCTGATAGGGCCGAATGGAGCCGGGAAGAGCACGATCGTCAATTGTATTTCGGGTTTTCAACGAAGCTCATCCGGTGAGATCCTGTTGGATGGCGAGATTCTGCCGCACCTCGATGCGGCTGCCGTTGCGCGTCGCGGTATTGCCCGCTCATTCCAGACGCCGCAGTTATTCAGCCGTTTGAGCGTTGTCGACAACGTCCGTGTCGCACATCAACGGCGCCGCGGGACAGGCCTCGGTATTGATGATCTCCTCGAACTTGTCGGCCTGACCGATGTTGCAGATCGTCAGGCGGATAGCCTGGCCTACGGCCAACAGCGATTGCTGGAGGTTGCGCGGGCGCTGGCATTGTCGCCGCGGTTGTTATTGCTCGATGAGCCTGCTGCTGGATTGGCCTCCGGGGATACCGAGCGTTTGTCCCGATTGCTGAATCTGATTGTGACGCAGTTTGGCATCACCGTGATGATCGTCGAACATAACGTGCCCTTGGTCCGCCGCGTCGCGGATCGCATTACGGTGATGCACCACGGTCTGGTGATCGCAACTGGCGCGCCCGGCGACGTATTGAGTGATCCTGTCGTCATCGCCGCCTATCTCGGTGGCGGCAATCCGCTGACGGAGCATTGATGATGCTGCGGGTCAGTGGGATCACAGTATCCTATGGCGCGGCTGTCGCCGTTCGCGATGCCTCTTTTGACGTGGCTCAACGGCAAGTCACGGCCCTGCTGGGGGTCAACGGCGCCGGCAAGACGACAACGATGCTTGCCTTGTCCGGTCTGCTGCCGGTTCGGGCCGGAATGATCCACTTTGAAGGTGTTCGTGTCGACAATCTCAACAACGAACGCCTGCTCCGGCTCGGCATCGTTCAGGTGCCGCAGGGACGCCAGGTCTTTCCGCAAATGAGTGTGCTGGATAATCTTGAGCTTGGCGCTTTCGTTCGGAACGATCGCGAGATCAAGACAGACCTCGCGCGCGTGTTTGATATCTTTCCGCGTCTCGCCGAGCGTTCCAAGCAATGGGCCGGAACACTGTCGGGTGGCGAACAGCAGATGCTTGCCATAGGCAGAGCATTGATGGCGCGTCCCAAGCTGTTGTTGCTGGACGAGCCGTCTCTCGGACTGGCGCCGATCGTCGTTGATGCGGTCTACGAGATTATCGGCCGACTGGCCTCCGATGGCCTCGCCATTCTGCTCGCGGAACAGAACGTTACCAAAGCGCTATCGGTCGCGGCAAAGAGCTTCATTCTCGAAAACGGCACAGTGACCGCGGGCGGCACCAAAGACGAACTCGCCGCGACGAGCTTCGTTCAAAAGGCTTTTCTCGGCTAGCGCTTTGCGAGCCAGAAAGTATCAAGCAGGAGACGGCAAGGGATGAGTTTAAGACCGAACGTACAGGTGGCCATCGCAGGCGTCGGCGAAACGGCGGTCGGAAAGTTGCCCGGGCGGCATTCAACCGGGCTCTATGTCGAGGCTGCGAAACGGGCGATCGAAGACGCTGGCATCGATAAGAGCGAGATCGATGGCCTTCTGACGACGGCATCGGTTGTCGACGATAACGTTCGCCATCATATGGTCATCTCCGAGCATCTCGGCCTTTTCTGCAAGACCTTGTGCGACACGTTGCGCACAGGTGGCGCGGCCTTTGGCTACGCGCTTCAGCTCGCGCAATGGGCGGTGCAGTCAGGGCGCTGCCGGGCTGTCCTGGTGGTTGCCGCCGACAATCTGCTGACTGGTCCGGGACTGGGGCAGGGCGTCACGGCCTATACCGAGCTTGGTGCACATTCGCTGGAATTCGAGGTGCCGTTTGGCGCGCACATTCCCGGCTTTTATGCACTCGTTGCCCAGCGGCATATGCACGAGTACGGCACCACTCCGGAGCAGCTTGCCGCCATCGCGGTGGCGTGCCGCAAACATGCGTCTCTAAATCCTGCGGCGGAGAAGCGGGATCCGATCACGGTCGATGACGTGCTGAATTCGCGAATGATCTCGTCGCCGTTGCACATGCTTGATTGCAGCCTGATATCGGACGGTGGTGGCGCTTTCATCGTCACGACGCTGGAACGTGCGCGGGAGTTGCGAGCCCGGCCGATCCGATTGCTTGGGGCAGGGCAGGCTCAGTCCTATTATCATATGGGGCATCTTGCTGGTGGCGTCGGGCTGCCGTCGGATCGCAAGGGCGAATTCAACCTCACCAACACCGTTCAGAAGGTTGCCGCCCGCGATGCGTTCGGCGAGGCCGGCGTCACCCATGACGATATCGACGTCGCGGAAATCTACGACAGCTTCACCATCACGGCGCTCATGCAATTCGAGGATCTTGGGTTCTGCAAGAAGGGTGAGGGCGGCGCTTTCGTGGAGGGCGGCCGTATCGAACTTGGCGGGGCTTTGCCGGTCAATACCCACGGTGGATTGCTGTCTTACGCTCATCCGGGAATGCCCGGCGGCATCTTCCATCTTATCGAGGGAGTCCGCCAGCTTCGTCATGAATGCGGTGAACGACAGGTCCCGAACGCACAGATCGCGCTGGTCACCAATGTCAGCGCAGTCGCGTCCAATCATTCGGTATGCATTCTGGGAAGGGACTGAGCCATGACCAACGTTATGCCCACTATCGCCCCGCGCCCGACCGAGGTCTCAAAGCCTTTTTGGGACGGTTGCCGTGATAGGCGGCTCATGATGCAGAAGTGCGACGATTGCGGCAATCTCGCCTATTATCCGGTATATATGTGCCCGGCATGTACCAGCGGAAAGCTGACATGGACCGAGTTGAGCGGTCGCGGCCGGGTTCACTCCGTTACCATCGTTCATCGCCCCGCGGCACCCGTATTCGCTTCGGCAACGCCTTACGTCGTAGCTTTGATCGAAGTCGATGAAGGTCCGATCCTGATGAGCAATATCGTCGGTCCGGATGCGCTTGAAACCGGGATCGATGACAGGGTCGAGGTTGTTTTTGAAGACGTTGATGGCGTCACCCTGCCGCGCTTCCGGCGAACCGGGAAGTCATGATGCAAACATTCCGCGAGCTTGCCGAACGGGTGGCCGCACGCGGAGATCGTGCGGTGCTTTCCTGTGAAGGTCGTGAATTTGGCGGGCTGGAGACGGTCACCGAGGCGCGCCGCATTGCGCGGGCGCTGCTTGGAATCGGCGTTCAACGCGGCGATCGCGTCTGCATGTGGGTGCCGAATCGTCCGGAGTTCGTGTTTGTTGAACTGGCGGTGACGTTGATCGGTGCGGTTTTTGTGCCGATCCAGAGCCGCTATGGAGCAACCGAACTCGGAAATATTCTTGGTCGCGCCGAACCGGCTGTCCTGATCTATCAAAGTCGCTTTCTTCAGCTTGAGCTCGATGCCATTCTTGAGCGCGTCGATCCGGATATCGGTCGCGCCACGACGGCGAGGTTTCCGTCGTTGCGGCACGTCGTCTCCCTGGACGGCAGCCGCCACCGCAGTGTCGAGCGGTGGGCGGCTTTTCTGGCGCGCGGGGATAGTGTTTGCGAGGATCGTCTTGATGAACTGATGGCTCAGGTCGAGCCGGATGATCCCGCGGTGTGCATCTTCACCAGCGGCACCACCGGCGCACCGAAAGGCGCCATGCTCAGCCACGCGGCCGTCCTCGCGACGGAGCGGAGCGTCGGACAGATCATGCGGATAGCGGCCGATGAGCGCGTCCTCTACGGCGCGCCGCTACCGTCGGTGTTCGGCTGCTGTAACGCCCTAGTGGCGAGTTGGATCCACGATGCCTGCCTCGTGGTTCTACCGACATTTGAGGCCGGTGAGGCGCTGGCGACCATCCAGCGTGAGCGCTGCAATGTCATTTACGGCGTACCGACCATGTATCTCATGCTCCTGAATCATCCGGAATTCACCCCGTCGCGGACGGCGTCGCTGCGCTCGGGGATTGTCGGTGGCGCTCCGTGTCCGCCACAACTGGCGGATGCCATCATCGGTCAACTCGGGGTGCGCGATCTCGTCAGCGGCTATGGCATGTCGGAAACCTGCGCGGTCATCACCATGACTCGGATCGGTGACCCGGTCGACATCGTCACTGGAAGCGTTGGTCGGCCGTTACCCGGCGTTGAAGTCCGCATTTGCGATCCTGCGTCGCCGACCGTTCTTCCGGCGGAAACTGATGGAGAAATCTGCGTTCGTGGCAGCAATTTGATGCTCGGTTATTTTGCGGGACGTGACGGTTTGATTAAGCCGTTTGTCGACGGGTGGTTTCGGACCGGCGATCGGGGAACTCTGGATAGCGACGGCAACCTGCGCATCACCGGCCGGGTCTCCGACATGCTGCTGGTTGGCGGCTTCAATGTTTATCCCGCGGAGATCGAGACGCTGTTGGCGGACCATCCCGACGTCATTCAGGCGCATGTCGTCGGGATCGATGACGAACGGATGGGAGAACGACCAGTCGCGTTCGTGCAGTTGCGACCGGGAGCAGAACCTGATCCGGATGCTCTGACGCAGTTCTGCATCGAGCGGATCGCAAAATACAAAGTCCCGAAGCGGTTTCATTTCGTCGAAAGCTTTCCGATGACGCCGCTGGGCAAGGTTCAGAAATTTGAGCTCAAGAAGTTGGCTAGACAGAACATAACTTGAGGGGAGTGACGATGAGACAGTTTCTTTTGGCGGCCATCGTTGCGGCTGTTCCGGCAGCCGCTTCGGCGCAGGGTGCGTTTGGCGTGACAGATACGACGATCCGCGTCGCGGTGCAGGATTCGCTCAGCGGCGCCTATTCACAGTACGGCGTGCCGAGCCTCAATGGCGTGCGCTACGTATTTGACAAGGTCAATGCAGCCGGCGGCATTCATGGGCGCAAGCTTGAAGTCGTCGCCGAGGATGACGGATGTTCGCCGAAACAATCGGTTGGCGTTGCGACCAAGCTGGCCTCCGAGCGTGCGGTGATCGCCGTGCTTGGGCTTACCTGTTCGTCGGCGGCGGTCGCGGCGCGGGATACGGTGGCGCCGACGACGCCGATCCCGTTCATATCGTTCTCCAGCGGCGGCCACACCTCCAGCGCTCCGCAACTCGGCGGATTGAAACCGAATTTCTTCTTCATTCCGCCATCGGTGCATGCGCAGGGTGGTGCGATCGTCAACTTTGCGATGAACGTCCTTAAGCCATCGCGGGTCGCCTTCATTGGCCAGACTGACGTTTACGGAAAGGAAGGCCGTCAGGGCGTCGAGGCAATGCTGGGCCAATACGGGCAGAAGATCGTTGCGGATGAGACGCTGGAATCCCGTAGCACCGACGCCAGTCCACAGATCCTGAAGCTCAAGGCGGCGAATCCCGATGTGGTCATAGCGTTCCTTTATCAGGTGCCGGCGCAGATCCTGCTTCGTCAGGCGGAGGACCTTGGCCTCAAGGCAGTCATCATCACCTCGGCGTCGGTGACGGACAGCAGCATCTATCGGTCGCTCCCGCAAACCGCGCTGAATCACTATTATGGCAGCATGGTCGCGAAGGATGTCCTCGATGGTCCAGGCATGAAGCCGATGATGGATGAGATGCGGGCCAAATATCCCGATGTCACCTTTAATCCGCTGGTGGTTTCAGGCGTTGGCGCCGCTACGGCCCTGGTTGAGGCGCTGCGGAGTGTCGGCAAGGATGTCACTCCTGAGAAGCTGGTTGCCGCGCTCGACAAGACCAGGGACGTCAACACCAATGCGCTGAGCTATCCGTTGACGTTCACGCCGGAAAATCATGCGGGCGGACGCGGCCTGAGCATCTACAAGATTGTCGACGGCGTCGAAACGCTGGCCATGCCGGGCTATTGGCCGGGTAGCGAGAAGGCGTCGGCGCCGATCGTCGATAAATAGCGATGTCGGTATCGGTATCAATGCTACCACAACTGCTGACGGCTGGTGTCGTCAGCGGTTCGATCTATGCGCTGGTTGCGCTGGGATTGGTCGTCGTATTCAAGGCGACCACGGTGATCAACTTTGCCCACGGCAGCATTATCATGCTGGCCGCCTATGTCTGCGTGACCGCGGCGGATCGGCTTGGTCTGAGTTACCCTGTCTCGCTGCTGATCGCTATTCTGGTGATAACGATTGCCGGTCTCGTTATCAGCGAATCGGTTTATCGACGCCTCCTCGCGGCACCGCATATGATCCAGGTGCTCGCGACCCTTGCCGTCGCCAATATCATCAACGGCGCTACGACGCTGATCTGGGGTTCAGGCAGCTATCACTTTCCTCCGGCCGACCGATTGCGGCCGGTGATCACGGATCCCGTCGTAATCACCGGCCAGCAATTGCTGATTGTCTTCGGCGCCATCGCAATGATGATCGCGATGGCAGCGTTCTTTCGCTGGACCCGCTGGGGCAAGGCGATGCGGGCGCTGTCGCAGAATATGACCGGAGCCAATCTTTGCGGTATTCGCACCAGCAAAGTGTTCGCCATTGCTGTAACAATGGGGGCGGCGCTCGGCGCTGTTGCCGGCGTGTTGTACGCGCCGCTCACGCTGGTCGACCCTGAATTCGGATGGCTTCTCATCAAGGGTTTCGCGGCTGCGGCGCTCGGTGGCCTGACAAGCCTGCCCGGCGCGGTGATCGGCGGCATCATTCTCGGTGTTTGCGAAAGTCTCTGGGTTGCCGTGCTGCCGGCGCTCTGGGCGCCAAGTCTTAGCTATCTGATTATTATCGCGGTGTTGTTGATCAAGCCGACGGGATTGTTCGGAACACCCGCCAAGCAAAAGCTCTAATGATGCGAGGATCAGATGCGTATCGCCGGTGAGGAGGTTCCCTGGAATTCGATCCAGCAATTGCTGCGCGCTCGCGCTTTGCAGCATGGCGATGCGCCGCGCGTCGATATTGCCGAAACCGTCACGTCCTGGGGTGAACTCGATCGCGAATCGGATCGGCTCGCTGCTGCGTTGCACGGCTACGGCGTAGGAGCCGGCGATCGCGTGTGCAGTATGATGGACGGGCGGATCGAGCAACTCATTGTTTGGTTCGCCACCGTCAAGCTTGGCGCAATATGGGTCCCGCTCAATACCGGCCTGGTTGGCGATGATCTCATCTACACCGTACGTGATGCCGCGCCGAAGGCTTTGTTTGTCGAGGTGGAGACCGCGCCGCGCTTTGTCGATTGGCCTGATGAGGTGCCGCTGCCGGCCGCACGTGTCGCCACTGAGCCCGCTGCCGGATTTCAGCGTTGGAATGATTTCGTGGGGATAGGAGGAAGGCTGCCGCAGGTTGAGGTCGGTCCGCGGGATCCGGGCGTGATCATTTACACCGGCGGAACAACCGGCCGCCCCAAGGGGGTGGTGATGCCGCATTTCGCGTTTCTCGCCGCGGGTTACAGGTTTCGCGACGCTTTTGATGTGACGCCGGACGATCATCAGTACTCCGTGCTGCCGCTGTTTCACGTTGGCGGCACCATGCTGGGTGTCATAGGGCCGCTCGTGACCGACATTCCAACCACGCTGGAACGACGGTTCAGCGCCACCCGCTTCTGGTCACGCGCCAGATCAAGAGGGGCGACGCTGATCGATCCGGTTGGTACCATGGTGACGATGCTGACGAAGCAACCGGAGAATGCGGCCGATCGCGATCATCGCGTCCGCGCGTCGGTCGGCGTCACCGGGCAAGTTCCGCCGGACGTCGCCTCGACATTCTCCCGCCGGTTCGGGGTCGAGATGGTGAACCTCTATTCGCTGACCGAGGCGGGCGGCGTTCTGATTGTCTACACCAAGCCAACAAGCGCACGGCCCGATGCGCACGGCGAGCCCGGCCGCTGGGCCGACTTCCGTGTTGTCGATGCGCTGGATCAGGACAAGCCAACGGGCGAGGTCGGTGAGATCGTGTTGCGTCCGCGCGTGCCGTACACCTTCATGCTGCGCTATCACAACGATCCGGAGCGGACGCTCGAATGCTGGTCGAATCTCTGGCTGCACACGGGTGATCTTGGTCGGGTCGACGAAAAAGGATTCTTGCATTTCGTCGGACGGCAGGCGCACTGGCTTCGTTGTCGCGGTGAAAACGTTTCGGCCTACGACGTCGAATCTGTCGTGGGGCAATGTCCGGGTGTTGCCGAAGCCGTGGTTGTCGGTGTCCCTGCGGAGCTTGGCGAGGAAGAGGTCAAGGTCTTCATCATCAGGTCGAACGCTGATCTGACGGCGGAAGCTGTCGTCGCATGGTGCGCGGCCCGGCTCGCGCGTTTCAAGGTGCCGCGCTTTGTCGAGTTCGTCGATGCCTTGCCGCGCTCGTCGGCAAAGCAGGAGATTGAACGGCACAAGCTGCGCGCCCTGCCGAATGACAGATCATGGGATGCACGCACCGGGTCAGTTCATGTGCCTGACGGAGCGAGAAAGTGAAATCGCTGTTTTACGAGGATTTCGAAATCGGACAGGTTTTCGACAGTCCCGGACGGACGGTCACGGAGACCGATCTGTCGCTGTTCTGCATGATGTCCGGCGACTGGCATCCGCTGCATTCGGATGAGGAATATGCGAAGACGACGCAGTTTGGACGGCGCGTGGTCGGTGGCGTGTTCGGGGTGGCGCTGGTAACGGGCGCGATGAGCCGATGGGGGATTTTCGAAGCGTCGGTGATCGCCATGCTGTCGATCGGGAACTGGCAATTCGTGGGCCCGATTTATGTCGGTGACACGCTCAGCGTACGCATGACAATTGTAGACAAGCGGCCGACGAAAAGTGGATCGGCCGGGATTATTGATCGCGAGTTTGAGATTCGAAATCAGCGCGGCGAGGTTATCCAAACGGGTCGCTCGGATGCGCTGATCAAGTTGCGACCCGATCTTCCTTGATTTCAGCCCTGATACAACGGAAAAGGACATCACGGTGAGATATATTAAGTCATTATACGTTGGTGCGTTGATGGCGGTGATGGTATCGTCGCTGACCTCCGCTGAAAACGGGCCAATCAAGATCGGGATACTAAACGATCAGTCCGGCCCCTATGTCGCGATTGATGGCCCAAGCTCTGTTGATGCCGCGCGTATGGCGGTTGAAGATTTCGGAGATACGTTGCTCGGGCGCAAGATCGAGGTGGTATCTGCGGATCATCAGAACAAGGCGGATGTCGGCGCAACCATTGCCCGCAGATGGCTGGACGTTGACGGCGTGACGGCTATTGTCGACGTTGCGGTTTCGTCCGTCGCATTCGCGGTGCAGGAGCTTGCGCGCGAGCGCAACAAGATCGTGATCTATTCCGGAGCCGGAAGCTCCGATCTCACCGGCAAGGCGTGTTCGCCGACGAGCGTGCATTGGACCTACGATACCTATGCGCTTACGGTCGGCACCAGCAAGGCGCTGGTGAAGAACGGCGGCGACAGTTGGTTTTTCATCTCGTCGGATAACGCCTTTGGCAAGGCCCTGACGCGCGATTCGTCCAAGGCTGTTCAGGCCGTTAACGGCAAGGTGCTGGGTGAGGTGCTGCATCCGGCAAATTCATCAGATTTCGCCAGCTATATTTTGCAAGCGCAAACCTCCGGGGCCAAGGTTGTCGCGCTCGCCAATGCTGGAGAGGACACCAAGAATGCGGTGAAGGCTGGCAGGGAGTTCGGACTCACTGTCAAGCAGCAGATGGTCGGGCTGCTGACGCTGCTTCCGGATGTCCATGGTCTCGGGCTTGAGACGGCCCAAGGCTTGCTTGTGACGGAATCATTTTACTGGGACATGAACGAGGAAACCCGCGCGTGGTCGAAGCGGTTCTTTGAACGCAACAAGGTGATGCCGCACATGGTGCCGGCTGGCGTCTATGGCACCGTCATGCACTATCTCAAGGCCGTCAAGGCCGCGGGGACGACCGACTCCGCTAAAGTCATGACGGCAATGAAGGAGATGCCGATCAATGACTTCATGACCAGGAATGGACGGATTCGTGAGGATGGTCGGGTGCTGCGCGATTTCTATGTATTTCGGGTCAAGAGCCCAAAGGAGTCCAAGGCGCCGTGGGATTACTATGAGAAAATCGCAACGATCCCGGCTGAGGATGCCGCGCGCCCACTCGCCGAGAGCGAGTGTCCGCTTGTCAAAAAGCGGTAGAGCGACACTTCCGGGACGGGAAGCAAAGCTCGCTGTTTCTGTGAGAGCGTTTTAAATGAACATCGATCGCACCGCCTCAAGTGGCGGTGCGAAGAATCACCATCACGTCGTCAGCCGATTGAATCGGTCGCAGGTTCGCCTTGACGAATGCGTTGCCCAGCCCGGTTTCCGCAACGCGCGGCAGGACACTTTCGTCGACATCAAGCTGCGACAATCGCGTCGGCAGTCCGAGCGAGTCGATGAAGCGACGGACGGCATCCGCCGCGGATTCACCAGGGTGCCCAAAGATGGATGCGATCTCAGCCTGCTGAGCGTTCGATATCGGGGCATTGAAGGCGAGGACGGCCGGCAGCAGCACGCAGGACGTCATGCCATGCGGTACGCCCGCGATGGCTCCAAGCTGATGGCCGAGTCCATGACTCGCACCGTAACGAACCCGGCCGATGCTTGAGCCGGCTAGCCAGACGCCGAGCTGACAGTGATGGCGGGCCTCCGCGCTGGACGGATCGGCGTGTGTCGCCCTCAATCCGTCGCGCAGCAGCGCAAGCCCGCGCAGGGCGAGTGCGTCGGTAAAGGGATTTGCATCTCGCGACAGCACGGTCTCGATCCCGTGATCGACGGAACGTATGCCGGTCGACAGCCAGAGGTCGAGCGGGGTCTGCGTTCCCAGCCACGGATCATAGACGATGATGTCCGGCGCCAGCGTATCGGATTTGAATATATGCTTGATACCAGTTTCGACGTCGGTCGCGCCGCCAATGATGCCGAACTCGGCGGCGGACAGCGTGGTCGGTATGGCGACGATCGGTAAACTGCGCATACCGGGTGACGGCTGGGAAATCCCCTGGCTGTCGGGCATCGAGCGAAAGCCCAGCAATGCCTCCCGGTTGCGAACCCCAGCCCCTGCCGCAAGGCAACTGATCTTGGCGGCATCGATCGCGCTGCCGCCGCCGAAAACAATGACGAGGTCGGGATGCGTCCGCTCGATCGTCTCGATCAGTGCGAGCACCGTCTTGAAAGGCGTATGCGGCTTCAAGTCGTGGAATACAGGAAGGGCCGACGCCCCGAGCGCGTCGAGCGTCGCCTTTACAACGGGGTTTGCCAGAAGCGAGGACGTGACGATGGGCAACACACGGGCGGCGCCACGGCCTTTGGCCAGATGCGCGACGACGTCTTCGGTATGTGCGCCATAGTGCACCAGCGGCTGGCGGAGCATGGCGAGCGAGCCGGGGACGATCGCGGTTGTATCGCTTCGGGGGCTTTCCGGAGACGGTGTCATTCGTGCGATCTCCATATGATCCGCCCCGGCCGGTAAGGGAACGGGCGCGTCTGTTGCCAGCTTTGATTGTCCGTCAGAAATATCATTGAATCAGAGCTTTCGTAAACACAAACAGAGATGAAATGGATGATTGACGCTCGCTTGGATTTTTGACATCTAAGTATTGTCCGACAATAATTTTGAATCTGGAGCCGGATGTGGGGTCAATCTCGACGACAGCGGAGACGCCGGAGCACCCGGCGCTGTTGTCGGACGCAGACAGTGTCGGGGCCGAATGGGAGAACCTTGCGCGCTATCTTGATGCGCATGGCATGAAACTCGGCACAGCGCAGCCGATCCGGCAGTTCGCCGGTGGTCTGGCGAACCGCAACTATCTGCTGATCGTGAATGGTGAGCCGACCGTCTTGCGCCGCCCGCCTGACGGCGAATTGCCGCCGGGCGCTCATGACATGGCACGCGAGCATCGCATTCTCTCGCGATTGGCGAACGCACTGCCGTTCATCCCGAAGGGCCTGCACTACTGCGGCGACCGCAGCATCATCGGCGTGCCGTTTCAGTTGATCGAATACCGCGCCGGTCTCGTCGTTCGAGGCGCGGATTTGTCGCCGCTGGAGGACCGAACGGATGCGCCGCCAGTCCTTTCCGAAATGCTGGTCGCGACGCTGGCCGCGCTGCACAGCGTGGATGCGCGAGATGTCGGGCTTGGCGATCTCGGCCGTCCGGACGGGTTTATCGCGCGAGCGATCGCGGGATGGTCGAAACGCGGGGCGCTGGTCGTCGAAGGTAAGGCATCGCAGGGCCTGCTGCGGGATATTTCCCATTGGCTCGCACGACAGACGTTCCGTGACCGAACGCCGACGCTTCTTCATTGCGACTTCAAACTGGACAACCTCATTCTGAATCCTCAGACACTGTCGCCAGTGGCGTTGGTCGATTGGGACATGGGAACGCGCGGCGATCCGCTGTTTGATCTGGCGACCCTGCTGAGCTACTGGGCGCAACCGGACGATCCGCCGGCGCTGCATCGGCTACGGCAGATGCCGACGACGCATCCGGGGTTCTGGCGGCGCGCCGAGGTCGCCCGGCGCTATGCCGATCTCACGGGCCGGGATATCGACGATCTGCCGGCCATGCGGGTCCTTGCCCTGTTCAAGCTCGGGATCGTCTTTTTGCAACTGCACCGCCAATGGACCAACGGTGCGGTCAAGGACAGCCGCTACGCCGATTTCGCCAGCCTTGGCGAGGATATTCTTCTGGTTGCGCGCGACATCGCAACCGGATCTGGACAGGAAGATTGATGATGCCTGAACTCGACATGAATTTTTCGTTGCCGGCTCACGTCTCCGAGCTTGCGGAGCGTGTGAAGGCATTTGTCCGGGATGAAGTCGTCCCGTTCGAAAGGGATCCGCGCTGGACGTCTCACGGGCCGACGGATGAGCTTCGGCGCGAACTCAACGCGCTGGCGCGAAAGGCTGGCGTGTTTGCGCCGCATGTCCCGGATGAATATGGCGGCCAGCATCTGTCTCATATCGGACGCGCGGCGGTTTTCACGGCCGCGGGTTACTCGATGCTGGGGCCGATAGCCTTGCACTGCGCGGCGCCGGATGAAGGCAACATTCATCTGCTCGATGTCGTGGCCCGACCGGATCAGCGCGAGCGCTACCTGAAACCGCTGGCAACCGGCGCGGTGCGATCCTGCTTCTGCATGACGGAGCCGTCGCCCGGCGCGGGCTCAGACCCCGGCCAGTTGCAGACCACGGCGCGCCGCGATGGCGATAGCTGGGTGATCGACGGCGAGAAATGGTTGATTACCGGCGCCGAGGGCGCGGCCTTTGCGATTATTATGGCGAAGACCGACGGAGAGGGAGCCAACGGGGCAGCGACGATGTTTTTCGCCGACATGTCGGACCCTGCGATCACCATCGAACGCACGCTTGATACCATCGATTCCGGCTTTGTCGGCGGGCACGCAGTGGTTCGTTTTAACGGGCTGCGAGTGCCGTCCGACGCGGTCCTCGGAGAGGTCGGGCATGGTTTTCGACATGCTCAGGTTCGGCTTGCGCCGGCGCGTCTCACCCATTGCATGCGCTGGCTTGGCTCGGCGATCCGTGCCCAGGAAATCGCGACCGCGTTCGCCCGGCGCCGCACGGCTTTCGGCAAGCCGCTTGGCGAGCATGAGGGCGTTTCTTTCAAGCTGGCCAACAACGCCATGGACATTCACATGGCCCAATTGACTATCTGGCATACGGCCTGGGTGCTCGACAAAGGCGAGCGGGCATCGACCGAAAGCTCGATGGCCAAGGTGATCTGCTCGGAGGCGGTTGCGCGTGTCGCTGATCGGTCGTTGCAGATTCTGGGCGGGCTAGGGACGACACGCGACACGATCATCGAGAGGTTTTATCGCGATGTCCGGGCATTCCGGATTTACGATGGCCCATCGGAAGTCCACCGCTGGGCGATCGGCCGGCGTATTCTGACACAGAGCGGTGGTAAATAGAGTGCCGGTGGCTGATACGAGTACGGCCATGGCATAAGAAACGGGAGGAAACGATGCGCGACGTCTGGTCACTCAGCCAGGATTCTCCGGCCGAAAGCTATGAAAAGCTGTGTACCGATTTTCGCTGGCAGGTTCCGCCGACTTTCAATTTCGGCGTCGATGTCATTGACCGGCGCGCCCGCGAGCAGGATGGCCCGGCGCTGATCTGGGAAAACGCCGCGGGCGACACGCGTTCCTATCGTTATTCCGATCTGTCGCGGCTGTCGAACAGGCTGGCGAACGTGCTGCGTGCGCGTGGTGTGAAGAAGGGCGATCGCGTCATCGTCATGCTGCCGCGCGTGCCCGAATGGTTCGTTGCGCTGATCGCGACGATGAAAATCGGCGCCGTGCCGATCCCGTGCATCGAGATGCTGACCGAACGCGACATCGAATATCGCGTTGACAATTCGCAGGCCAGGGCGGCGATCTGTCGGCCCGACCAAACAGTCAAGTTTGCTTCGGTCAAGGACAAGGTCGCTGTCCGGATCGCGCTGGGCGAGGTTGCCGACTGGCTCAACTGGGATAGCGAACTGGCGGGAGCTTCCGAGACGATCAAGCCGGCCGTGGTCGGAGCGGAAGAGCCGGCCATCATGTATTACACCTCCGGATCGACTGGTCATCCGAAGGCCGTTGTCCATGCAGCCCGCGCGATCTATGCGTGGCGCGTCTCGGCGATCTACTGGCTTGATCTGCGTCCCGGCGAGGTGATCTGGTGTACGGCGGACACCGGTTGGAGCAAGGCGGGGACCAGCATCATTTTCGGACCGCTGAGCTGCGGGGCCTGTTCCTTCTTTTTCGATGGGCCTTTCGTTCCCAAGGATCGGCCGGCACTGATCCGAAAGCATCAGGTGACGGTTTATTGCGCGCCGGGCACGGAACTGTCGCGGGTCGTGAACGAGGTTCAGTCGCGAAACGATCTCGGCCGGCTGCGCCGCGTCGTGACCGCGGGCGAGGCGATGAATCCCGTCGTCGCCGAGCGATGGGAAGCCGCGACCGGCATCCGCGTCGACGAAGCCTACGGGCAGACGGAAGCTCTGATGGTTGCGTTGAACTATCCGGGCGAACCCGTGCGTTATGGCTCGATGGGACGACCGTCGCCCGGCTCCGATCTCGACGTGATCGATGCGAACGGCAATCGCCTGCCCCCGGGGCAGGAGGGTGATCTTGCGCTGAAGACGCCAAATCCGCAGTTGATGCTGGGTTACTGGAAGGATGCGGACAGGACCGATGGCTGTTACATCGACGGTCCCGAGGGCCGATGGTATCTGACCAGCGATCGCGCCGAGAAGGATACGGATGGTTACTTCTGGTATCGCGGACGGTCGGACGACGTGATCAACTCCGCCGGCTATCGCATCGGTCCCATAGAAGTTGAGAATGCGTTGGCCGAGCACCCGGCGGTCCAGGTCTGTGCCGTGGTTGCCAGTCCCGACGGGGAGCGCGGCGAGATCGTCAAGGCGTTCGTGGTATTGCAGAAGGATCGGCAGCCGTCGCCGGAACTGACGCGCGAGCTACAGGACCATGTCAAGTCCGTCACCGCGCCCTATAAGTATCCGCGTGCGATCGAGTACATCACTGAATTGCCGATGACGATCACCGGCAAGATCCGCCGCCGCGAGCTGCGTGACCGCGAGTTCGCGCGCGTGGCGCGGGCGCGTTGAAGCCGAACGTCAGGCAAGCGTCAGGCCGCCGTCTACGGTGATAGTCGATCCGGCGATATGGGCCGAGGCGGGCGATGCCAGGAAAGCGCGGTCTCCGGCTTGGCGCCGGGGGCCGACCTCGGGTTCGTCACGAATGCCGCTTTCCTGTCGCCGATCCGGCTCGTCCGTAATTCATCTTGCCGCCGGCTGCATCGAAAACACGTGCGCCGCCGTCGTCAGCACCCAGTTACAAGGCTCGAAGACCAAGTTGTTGTCGGCTGGTCTACTCTACCGTCGATGGAGTTCAGCGCTACCAAGAGTGTTGCATAGAGCCTCGGTTGCCAGCTAAGGCATCAAAATGCGCTTGGTTGCAAGCTGCAACTCGGAGGTCGGATTCGGCATGATCGTAAAACAGGTTCTTTTTGCGATTCAGATCCTGGAGTTCTTTGCCAGCCGAAAACGCCCCGCAACCCTGTCGGAAATTGCCGAGCATTTCGGGTGGCCGCGCTCCAGCACGTTCAATTTAATCGAGACCCTTAGCAAAAGCGGTCTGCTTTATGAACTCAAGTATCGCGCTGGCTACTATCCCACACGGCGACTGCTGGATCTCGCGCGCACGATCGTCGCTGAGGGGCCGCTGTCGGATCGGCTCCGGATGATGGCGACGAATCTTGCGGAGCGGACCGGGGAAACGGTCACGCTCGCGGGATTGTCCGGGCTGAGCGCCGTTTTTCTCGAAGTCGTCGAATCGCCTTCTCCGATCCGTTATTTCACACATGTCGGTGAGCGCGTACCGCTCTATCCGACTTCGAGTGGGCAGGCGCTTTTATCGATGCTCTCTGCGCGGGAGCGCGCTGCCTTGCTGCGCAAACTCGAGTATGTCCGCTACGCGCCGAATACCCCGATGTCTCCGGAAGATGTCGAGGCGGAAATCCAGAAGTCATTGGAGCGGGGCTGGTTCGTTAACAACAACGGCTATGTGCGTGACCTGATGGGCATTGCCATGCCGCTGCCGCTGCCGGCCCGCCAGCTTTGTCTTCTGGTCGCAGGGCCTGCTTTTCGACTTGAAAGCCGGTTGCCGGAAATCGTAGCGGAACTGCGGGTCGAGATAGACCGCTACCTCGCTGAGGCCGACCCCGCCGAAATCAAGGGCTGAGCGCGCATTCCAAGCCGTCTTGTGCGATGCCCCGGCTTTGTATGGAAACACGGGGGCACCCCGGAACCCCTTGCTTCTTGCTGGGTGACCACAAGTGAGCAGATTCTGGGGTGGCGGCGTGAATGCTTGATGTATCCATCTACCGCGCTTCACTCTGTTGATATTGCTTAATAATTGCGATTTCCGGCCGACAGTCCATTATCCCGTCTGACAGTGCAACAATCGGCAGGAACGTTATTGACTGGTATGTTCATGGTTGTGTAAATTATTTTCAATATCGTGAACAAGAGTAGGACGACGGAAATCGTGAGCGGCGGGGAGGCAGTTGCGGGCGGGAAGGTCGAATGGCCCGTCGTTGGATTAGGCATTCCCTTTGAGGAGTGGACCGTCGGTCGCCGCTTCAGGACGGTGGGCCGCACTGTCACCGAAGCTGACATCACCAACTTCGTATGCGTCACCGGCATGCTCGAGGTGCTGTTCACCGACCTCGACTATCTCGAAAACCAGTCGCTGATCAAAGGCCGGCTCGCGCCCGGCGCTCTTGTCTATTCTTTCGCCGAAGGATTGCTGATGCAGTCGGTGATGCAGCACACCGGGCTCGCCTTTCTCGAAGCGGAGATCAAGGTGCAAAGGCCGGTGTTCGCCGGTGACACCATCCATGTGCGATGTCGTGTCACTGAAGCGCGGCCGACATCGAAGCCGGGCCGCGGCATCGTGAAGGCGATCAACGAAGTCACCAACCAGCATGGTGAAACCGTGCTCGCCTATAGCGCAACGCGCATGGTGAAAAGTCTCAGTGACGGCTCGTCCGGCGCGTCGTAATCGTTCTGCAAACACGAGTTAAAATATCAGGAGGAAAAAATGGGTTTGTTTGGTCTTCGCGGCGTCGGCGTCGCTTGTGCCGTTGGTCTGCTGTCTGTCGCGACAGCGCACGCCCAGGAGACGGTCGTTCCGCTGGCGACCTGGGGTGGCGCCAATCATATCGGCGTCCGGCAGTTCGTGCCGGCGCTGGAAGAGGCGATCAAAGCCAATCAGCCTAACAAGATCAAGCTGCAACATTTCCCCGGCGGCCAGATCGGCCAGGACAAGGATATGCCGGTCGGTATTCCGACGGGGCAGGTCAAGTTCGGTTGGATCACCGTCAACGGCTGGTCCGGCACGGTGCCGGATACCAAGGTGATGGATGCACCGACCGGCCTGACCATGGCCGAACTTGACGCGCTGATCGACCGGCCGGATGGCCTGATGAAAGCGTTGCAGGCCAAATTCGAGGCCAAGAACTCGGTTCTGCTGGGGCTTGCCGATCTTGGACCGCCCGCCATCGTGTCACGCGAACCGATAAAGGCTCCTTCGGATTTCAAGGGAAAAAAGGTCCGGGTGTTTTCTGAGGGACTGGCCCACGCTGTCCGCACCTTCGGCGGCTCGCCAGTGACGATCCCGTTCTCCGACGTCTACTCCGCGATGCAGTATGGCACCATCGACGCGGCCATCCTTGGTTTCCAGGGTGTCGACAGCCAGCGCATGTACGAGGTTTCCAAGTACGTGCTGGTGCCGGCCTCCTATCTCGGCACCACGATGATGGGCTGGGCGGCCAATAAGCCGTGGTTGCAGAGTCTCCCCGAGCAGGATCGCAAGGCACTGATCAAGTCGGTGGATGAAGCCTCCCATTCCAACCGCAAGGCGATCCTCGCGGAGATCGCGGTGCTCACCAAGCAATACAAGGACAAGGGCATGACGGTCACCATCCTGGAGCCGGGGATGCCGGAATTCGCCGCCTGGAAGAGCGCGACCGCGCCGCTGCTGGACGATGCCCTCAAGCAACTCAGCCCGGACGTCTCGGCTCTGTTCGTCACAAAGAAATAGCCGCGATGGGTAACACGGGTTCATCGGGCATCGTTGGCCAGGTCGTCGGCGCGCTCGATTTCCTGGGGCGAATCGGCGGTATGCTGACCACCCTGGTCATCTGGCTGCTGGCCATCACCGTCACCTACGACGTCGTGCTTCGCAGCCTCGGCATTCCAACGCTGTGGGCGGCGGAAGTCAGCATCTACATGATGATTGCGATGGCGTTTCTCGGCGCCGGCGCAACCCAGAGCGTGGACGGGCACTTTCGGGTGACGTTCGTCCGCGACATGTGTCCGCCGACGGTGCGTTTCGTTCTTGACGTGGTGGCGTTGGTGCTGGCTATCGCATTCGCGATAATCTTCACCATTGGGGCTTGGCGGCTCACATCCTTTTCCTGGATGTTGAGCTTCAAGACTTCGACGCTGCTGGAAATCCCGCTGTGGATTCTACAGGGTCTGATGGTGATCGGGGGCGTTCTGCTGATCCTCGCCTCGGTTCGGGACCTGCTGCTCGTGTTCGCTCACGGCAGCGCCTACCGCGATAACAAATCCGGCGCCGAGGTGATCTGATGGGCATGATAGCGCTCGGCGTCATCGCACTGTTTCTCGCCTTCCTTGCCTGCGGCGTGCCGGTCTTCGCCGCGATGGGCCTGTCGGCGGTTGTCGGCAGCTACCTTCTCGGTGGCTCGGGCGATCTGTTTCAGGACGCCGCCATCAGCGCCTACAACGCGCTGAACAGCTTCGTGCTGCTGGCGGTGCCGCTCTATATTCTCGCCGGCACGCTGCTTGAGCAGACCGGCTTGTCGGGGCGGCTGTTCACCTTCGCCAGTTCGCTGGTGTCAGGCATCCGCGGCGGCCTCGGCGTCGCGACTGTGATCGCCTGTTCGATCTTCGCCGCTATTTCGGGATCGAGCGTGGCCACCGCGGCGACCATCGGGCTTGTCGCCATTCCGGTGCTGGCATCGAACGGCTATCCGCTGGAGCGCGCTGGTGGTCTGATCGCCGCCGGCGGCACACTCGGGATCCTGATTCCTCCGTCGATCGCGTTGATCCTCTATGGCGTGCTGACCGATCAATCGATCGGTGCCCTGTTTGTCGCTGGCGTCATCCCCGGCATCACGCTTGCCGGCCTGATGGCGCTTTATACCATGGCCATCAACCCACGTGATCCGAACGCATCGAGCCCGAGCGTAGCGGATATCGTCAAGGCCACCGTCGATGCCGGGCCGATCCTGCTGCTGCCGGTATTGATCTTCGCCGGCATCTATACCGGCGTCGCGACGGCAACCGAAGCGGCGGCATTGGCGGTTGTCTATATCATCATCGTCGGCCTCGGATCGCGAACCCTTGGCTGGAAGCGGTTTGTGCAGGCCGGCCTGTCGGCAGCTCATGCGTCGGTGATGATCTTTATGCTCGTCGCCTTCGGTGCGCTGATGACGCAATTTTTTACCGTCACCGGCCTTCCACAGACCATCACCGCGCTGATCGCTGAATCCGGCCTCGGCTTCTTCGGTACGGTAACCCTGATGGTGATATTCTATCTCATCCTCGGGATGTTCCTCGAAGCCCTATCGATGATGTTGATTACCATCCCGATCCTGTTTCCGGTGGCGAAGGCCATCGGGATCGAACCGCTGGCGTTCGGGGTGTTCGTGGTGCTTGCCATTGAGGCAGCGCAGATCACCCCGCCGGTCGGCATCAATCTGTTCACGATCTCGCAGATCGGAAAAGTGCCGTTCCACAGCATGGCGCGCGCCATTGTGCCCTACGTCGTGCTGCTGGTGCTGATGATGTACCTGATCGTCTACTGGCAGGATCTGGCGACGTGGCTTCCTCGAACGATGGACTACAAACAATGACGATGAATCCGATTCCGTGCGACAGCGCGGCGCTCTGGCCGGCTTATGTCGAGCAGGGCTACGTCCAGGGACTTCGCGATTACGTCGGCCGCGTGATTATGCCGGAGGCTGACCGCATCGACCGCGAGGATATCTATCCGGTTGCGATCATGCGCGACCTTGCTAAGCAGGGATATAGCGGTGTCGTGCTGGAGCCGGGCTTTGGCGGGCGCGGGCTGACCTATCGCCACGCCGCGGCGGTCTGCGAGGAGATCGCCGTCGCCAGCGCCGCAGTCGGCGTGTCGCTGATTACGATCTTCCAGGCCCAGACGATGCTGCGCTCGTTCGCAACCGACAGTTTGAAGCGTCGCTATCTGCCGCGGATCGCTGAGGGGCTCCTGTGCTCCTACGCATTGACCGAGGCCAACCACGGCAGCGACATCCGAAAGCTCGATACCAAGGCCCCGCGCGACGGCGATGAGTGGGTGATCAAGGGCGAAAAGCATTTCATCACCTCGGGCTCGGCATCGGAATTCTTCATCATTCTGGCGCAGGCGGATAAGGGTGTGTCTGTGTTTGCGGTGCCACGGGATGCCAAAGGCGTGTCGGTTTATGAAGGCGCCAACTCCGCGACGTTCGGGCTGCGCAACGGGCCGCACATGAACGTGGTGTTCGATGACGTCCGGCTGCCCGCCGACCATCTGATCGGTGAAGAAGGCAAGGGAGTCCGACAGGCCGTCGTGGTGCTCAACTACTCGCGAACCCTTGCGGGCGCCATCAGCCTGGGAATCGCGCGGGCGGCGTTCGAAGGCGCGCTGTGCTTCGCGCGTGACCGGGTCGCGTTCGATCAGCGCGTCATCGAATTTCAGGGCATCCAGTGGTATTTCGCGGATATGCTGAGCGAGATCGATGCAGCCCGGTTGCTGATCTATCGCGCCGCCGATGCGCTAGACGCCAGGGATGAGATGGCGCGCTGGGGCAGCGAGGCCAAGTTGAAGGCGTCGACGGTGGCGACCGCGGTCGCAACCCAGGCAGCGCAGATCTGCGGCGCTTACGGCATCATGGACAACGCGCCGTTCGGCCGTTACTTGCGCGACGCCAAGGCTTACGAAGTCGCCGGCGGCTCCAACGAAATCCTCAAGAACACCATCGCGAAATTCCTCCTGCCGGTGTCCCGCCTCGGGTCCAACGCATAGACGACACGATGACGACACTGACGGACAAGCTTATCCATCAGATGAGCACGCGCGGGACCGGGATTGCGATTGTCTCCGACCACTGCTCGCTGACCTGGAGCGAGCTTTGCGACCTCAGCCTGCGCGCCGCCACGCTGTGGCGCGGCCATGGACTCGGCAAGGGCGATCGCGTCGCGCTGTTGTGCGGCAATCGCCCGGCGTTCCTGGTAGCGTGGTTCGGCCTCGCCAACATCGGGGCAATTACGGTTTCGCTGAATACGGGATTGGTCGGTGATGGCTTGCGCTATTCGATCACCCAGTCGGATGCCAGGCTGGTGCTTGTCGAGCGTGAGATCTATGACGCCAAGCGTGCGGACATCGATGCCGTGCTGTCTGGCCGCAAGCTGGTGGTGTTCGCCGGCGAGGATGATCTGTTTGCGCAGGCACGGGCGCTCGCGCCCGATGCCCCTTATGACGGCAGCGGCTCCGATCCGCTGACCATCATCTATACGTCCGGCACCACCGGTCTGCCGAAGGGGGTGCTGAACTGCCACGAGGCTTATCTCGCCAGCGGCCGCTGGATGTCCGATTTCCTGGCGATCACCGCCGACGACCGGATCATGGTGTTTCTGCCGCTGTTTCATACCAATCCGCAGATGTATGCGGTAATGTCCGCACTTGAGGTCGGCTGTACATTGGTGCTGCGGCCGAGGTTCTCGGTCAGCAGCTTTTTCGATGACGCACGCCGTTTCGGCTGCACGATGTTCACATATGTCGGCACCGTGCTGGCGATGCTGACCAGCCGCATCACGCAGCCGGACTTCGATCATCAGTTGACGCGCTGTGTCGGCGGTGGCTGCCCGCCGGAGGTGTGGCACGCGATGCAGGATCGGTTCGGCATCGCGCCGCACGAGCTTTACGGCATGACCGAGGTTGGCGGTTGGGTCACCGGCAACAGCGCGACGCATTACCGGCTCGGCTCCTGCGGCCGGCCGCGACCCGACGTCGAGGTCGAGGTGTTCGACGACGAGGATCGTCCGGTCCCGCCCGGCACTCCGGGGGAGATCGTGGTGCGCCCGAGGCAGCCGTTTACGCTGTTGCTCGGCTATTGGGCCAATCCCGAGGCGACCTGGGAGTCATCGCGCAATTTCTGGTTCCACACCGGCGATGCGGGGATGAAGGACGATGACGGCTTCCTGTATTTCCTCGGCCGGCTCAAGGAGATCATCCGCCGTGGCGGCGAGAACATCTCGCCGTTCGAACTGGAGACGGCGCTCCTGGCTCATCCCGACATTGAAGATGCCGCGGTGGTCGGCATACCGGACCCGATCTTCGGTGAAGAGATCAAGGCGGTCGTCGTCGCAAGGCGGCCGTTCGACCCGCGCGACGTTCGCGCCTTCCTCGACGGTCGCGTACCGGCCTTCATGCTGCCGCGTTATGTGCAGTTCGCGCCTGCCATCCCGAAAACCGAAACTCAGAAGATTCAGCGGCGCCAACTGAAGGAAGATTCCGCTGGCGTCATTGACCTCAAGGATTGCTGACCATGCCGATGACAGCTAACGGCATCTCCTACGTCACTCACGATCTGCGTCCACCGTGGCGCGCCTCCGGATGTCCGGTGGTGTTCAATCACGGCATTGGTACCAATCTCGATATCTGGGCGGAATGGGTACCGGTGATCGCCGCGCATCACCCCGTCATACGCTTTGACATGCGCGGCTTCGGGCAGTCGGAGATTCCGCCCGAGGATCACACCTGGTCAATGGCTGAGCTCGTCAAAGACCTGTGGGACGTCGCCGATTGCGTCGGCGCTGACAGGGTGCACCTCGTCGGCGAGTCGTTTGGCGGGACGGTCGCTTTGGCCGCTGCGATCGCGTACCCCGAACGTGTTGCGTCGGTTACGATCTCCAACGCGACGTTCAAGGGGGAGGGGATCGGTCAGATCCAGTATTGGCGCGATCAGTTCGCGCAGGGCGGCGCGTCGGGCTGGAGCGAGCGAATGATGGATCATCGCTTCGCGCCGGGCGTCGGCGATCCGGCGGCGCTTGCCTGGTTTGCAAGCGAGCAGGCAAAGACACGGGCGCATGTGGCGATGGGATTGGCGGGTGTATTGGCATCGTCCGATCTGACGGAAGGCTTGAAGTCCCTTGATGTGCCGATCTCGATCGTGCTGCCGGATTCCAGCCCGTTCGTTCCCGTACGGCATGGGGCCGATCTGCATCAGATCGCACGGCGCTCGCGGCTAAGGATCGTGCCCGGCGTTCGGCATGGACTCCCCTTCAGTCATGCCGAACGCGAGGCGAAGGAACTCTTGTCCATGCTTGGCGTGTACGAACAGGCAGAGAGGCGTGGAGACAGGTCTTGATCCTGTCACCGACGAGATGGCCGTTCAGTGGATTAAAGGCCCATTGCGAAGCCGATCGATGACGCATTCGCGGGCTTCATTCATCTTTCGCTCGACATCTTTCGCATGACGACCGGCCGTGCTCGTGATCGCCTCATGTTCTCGGCGATGTTCTCTCTTGCACGATGCCCCACGATGGGGCGACTATCGATGCGCGGGTGATGATGTGGCTCGCGGCGATGGGGAGCGCACATGAACGGCGCGGAAAGCCTTTTGCGGACGCTCGCCGGCGCGGGCGTCGAGGTTTGTTTCGGCAATCCCGGCACCTCGGAGATGCACTTCGTCGCAGCGCTCGACCGGGTCGATGGCGTGCGCGCCGTACTCGGTCTTTTCGAAGGCGCGGTGACCGGGATGGCCGACGGTTACGGCCGCATGACAGGGAAGCCGGCCGTCACGCTCTTGCATCTGGGGCCGGGACTGGCGAACGGGCTCGCCAATCTCCACAACGCGCGGCGCGCCGCGACGCCGGTCGTGAACATCGTCGGCGACCACGCGACGTATCATGCGCAGTACGACGCGCCGCTGGCGTCCGATGTCGCGGGCTTCGCCCGGCCGGTGTCTGGCTGGGTGCATTCATCCACGAGTGCCCAAACCGTTGCCGCCGACGCGGCGCGCGCGGTGCAGGCGGCGCTGGAATATCCGGGGCAGATCGCGACGCTGATTCTGCCTGCCAACACCGCGTGGCAGGAAGCCGATCGCGTCGCGCCCGCTTTGCCAAAGCCGCAGCCTGCGACCGTCTCCGCCGAAGCCATCGAGCAGGCCGCCGGCGCGCTCAAAGCGGGCCGCAAGACTATGATCCTTATCCGCGGCGCGGCGTTGCAGGAGCGTGGACTCCATGCCGCTGGCCGGATCGCCGCCGCGACCGGCGCGCGGATCGCCTGCGACACCTTCGCGCCGCGTTGCCAGCGCGGCGCGGGACGGGTGAAACTCGAGCGCATTCCCTATTTTGCTGAAAAGATCGTCGAGTTCATGAGCGGGACCGAGCAATTGATCCTGGTCGGCGCGACTCCGCCGGTGAGCTTCTTCGCCTATCCGAACAAGCCATCCTGGTGCACGCCCGAGGACTGCAAGATCCTTTATCTCGCCCACCGGCATGAGGACGGCACCGCCGCTCTTGAGGCGGTGGCCGACGCCGTGAAGGCTCCGAAGCAGCCGGCCCATGTCGGCGCGCTCAAGGTGCCCGATCTGCCGAACGGTCCGCTCGATCCGGTGGCGGCCGGCCAGGTCATCGCCCATTATCTCCCTGAGGGCGCGATCATCTCCGATGAAGGCGGAACGGCGGGCGGCTACGTGCATCGGTTTGCCGCCACCATCGCACCGCACGATCATCTGGCACTGACCGGCGGCTCCATCGGGCAGGGCATCCCGCTCGGCACCGGCGCCGCGGTTGCCTGTCCGGATCGCAAGGTCGTCTGTCTTCAGGGCGACGGCGGGGCGATGTATACGCTGCAAGCGCTATGGACGCAGGTGCGCGAAAAGCTCGACGTCACCACGGTGATCTTCGCCAACAACTCCTACGCGATCCTCAATGTGGAACTGGCACGGGTCGGTGCCGGCAACGCCGGACCCAAGGCGATATCGATGCTCGACCTGCACGATCCGGTTCTCGACTGGGTCAAGCTCGCGTCCGGCATGGGGGTCGAGGCGAGCCGCGCGACCTCGGTCGCGGAGTTCTCGGCCCAGTTCGCAAGCGCCATGACGCAGCGCGGCCCACGTTTGATCGAAGCGGTAGTGTAGCCGGCACTCAGAGCTTTTTCATCAGCAGGCTGCACCAGCCGTCGATCTCCAGGCGGCGCACCAGCACCAGGCCGACCGCGCGATAGCTCGCAATTACGCCGCGGGAATGTTGTGGCAACAATCCGGACAGGATCACAAGCCCATCGGGCGCCAGATGGCGCGCCATTGCCGGCGCCATTTGGCGCAGCGGATTGGCGAGGATGTTGGCGAGGATCAGGTCGAACGGTGCGCGCGCGCGGAACGCCGGCGCGGCAAACCCGGTCGCGCACACCGTCTCGACCAGCGGGCCGACGCGGTTGAGCCGGGCGTTGTCGCGCGCGACGATGGCAGCCTGCGGATCGATGTCGCTGG
Source organism: Bradyrhizobiaceae bacterium (assembly GCA_044463945.1). GTDB lineage: Bacteria > Pseudomonadota > Alphaproteobacteria > Rhizobiales > Xanthobacteraceae > 62-47. Next base: position 34,338 of record JBIQLW010000013.1, read on the forward strand.
CCAGCACCGGCTTGCGCAGCGCCTTCGCGGCGGCAATCGCCAATACGCCGGTGCCCAATCCGAGGTCGAGGACGCGGGCGGGGCGGCGCTGCCGCAGCACCCGGTCGAGCAGCATCAGGCAGCCGCGCGTGGTGCCGTGATGGCCGGTGCCGAACGCCAGCGCCGCTTCGATCTCGATGCCGAGCTTGTTGGCGGGGACGCGCGCGCGGTCATGCCGGCCATGGACCATGAAGCGGCCGGCGGAAACCGGCACCAGCCCTTCGAGGCTGGCCTGCACCCAGTCCCGCGCCGCGACGGTCTGAAATACCAGCGCAGCCGCGGCGTCATCGCCGGCCGCGAGCGCGACGAGATGGCGGAGCGCGGCCTCGTCGGGCGGGCTGGGGAAGTGCAACGCGATTTCCCAGACCCCGCTCGGCCCCTCGAACGCCGCAACCGCGACCTCGCCGGGATCGAGGCTTTCCTCCAGCACGTCGACGATGCGGCGTGCGCGCGGCTCGTCGCCGGCGGTGAAGGTGGCGCTGGTGCTGGGCGGCGGGACGGCGGGGGTCATGAGGGGATCGAAGGCTCCTGCGGCGTTCCATTCACAGGATATCCACCGGCGATTCAAGGGTTATCCACATGGTTGTACCGGACGGCCCGGAAAAGCCGGCGGGAGGAACCATCCTTGCTGCGCGTCATTCCACGAGACGACCGTTTGAAGGGAATGACCGATGCCGAAGTTCGTGACGATCGGATATGGCGACCAGCAGGGCTACGATCGCACGGCTCCTGCCGTCAGGGACGCCGCTCACGCGCACGACGCGACGCTGCGGAAAGGCGGCGTGTTGATGGGGATCGCCGGTGCTCCGGTGCAGGTGCGCAATCCCGATGCCTCCTGCGTTGAAACCACGGATGGTCCGTTCATGACGTCGTCGCTGCCAGTCGCGGGCTTTGCGATCATTGAAGCCGCCGATCTGGCTGAAGCCATCGACATGATCTCGCGAACCCCTTGCGCTGTTGCCCACGGCGTCGTTGAGGTGTGGCCGCTCAAGCTGCCGTCGTAACCCGTCGATTATAGCGCCCGAGCCGGTTATCCGTCGCTCCGGGCTGGCAAGACGGTCGTGTCCGGCTGGAATTTTGGCATCCGCTTGAAGGCTCAGATCGGGATTTATAGGATGCCGTCATGGTCGCGAGCCCGGAATATACTGAGTTCTTGCGTGAGCAACTGGCCCCGCTTGGCGGGATCACGATGCGCCGCATGTTCGGAAGGTGGAGTTATCCACCGAGGCAGGCCCTGCAAGCCACAGGGATATCCACCGTTAATCAACCGTTTTTCAACAGGATATCCACAGGGATCTCGACAGAGATATCCAGTCCTTGAGACCGGTCGCGCTCCTTGAGACCGGTCGCGCTGAGCCAAACTACGCGCGGTGATCGCGCAGCCCCGGCAGCCGGTGACGCCGCTGCCGGGATATCCCCGCAATGGGAGAGCCCCTTGAGCGGGCCGCGATCGGATGCGACCGCCGGCTATGGACATCCGGACCGTTCAGCGCAGCGGCGGCCGGCTTTCGCCGCGGTATCGGCGTTGCAGCCATAACAGGATGAAGCCGGCGAGCGGCAGCAGGATGTCGGTATAGAGGATGACCCCGGCGTTGCCGGGGGCGAAATTGCCCTCATGGACAATCTCGCGGATGTGGCCGGCGGCCGCGCCCCACAGGAACGCGGCAATGCCGGTCACCGCGGCGAGGCGCATGTCGAAGCCGCGGCGAAAGGCGAGGAAGCCGATCAGCGCGAAGCCGAGGCTGGCATAACCGACTTCGGCCTGAAACGGGCTGTCGGCCCAGCCGATGAACGCGGCGCTCATCTCGCCGAAGAAGGTATGCATGACGAAATTGTAGAAAAAGCTGAAGCCGACCGAGAACAGCATGAAGTAGGACAACAGCGCCTCGATGACGACCGGCGCGGTCAACGGCTTGGGCGCGCGGACAAGCGCCATGGCCGAAGCTACGAGGCCGAGGATAACGAATGTCAGCGTAAAGTTGCTCAGCGCGAAACGAATGATCGATTCCATGTGTGCCCCCTTGCGACGTGTGCCCCTATGCGAACTTCGCCCGTTGCTGCCCGGCGCGCCCGCGACGGCGCACGCCACATCCTCGTATCAATCAGAACTGAGTGTCCTTTGCGCACGGTAGCGCTACTCTGCGTTATCAGCAGCGATACTAACGGAGTTTTCCAGCAGCCGGAGAGGTGTTTTTCGTCGCTGCCAGGCAACGCCTCAGCCGAACAGCGCGCGGTGGTCGCGCAGGATCGTGCGGGCGGCGTTGTGGCCGGGCGCGCCGGTGACGCCGCCGCCGGGATGGGCGCCGGAGCCGCAATGGTAGAGCCCCTTGAGCGGCCCGCGATAGTCGGCATGGCCCAGCATCGGCCGCGCCGAGAACAACTGGTTCAGCGTCAGCGCGCCGTGGAAGATGTCGCCGCCAAGCAAACCGAACTCGCGTTCGAGGTCGAGCGGCGACAGCATCTGCCTGCCGAGCACGCTGGCGGCGAAGCCCGGCGCGTAAGCGTCCACCGTCGCGATCATCAGGTCGGCGACCTCGTCGCGGTGGTCGTCCCACGACGAGCCATTGGGCAGGTCCGGCGCGACATGCTGGCAGAACAGGCTGGCGACGTGGCGGCCGGGCGGGGCGAGCGAGTCATCGAGCGTCGAGGGGATCAGCATCTCCACCACCGGCGCGAGGCTCCAGCCATATTCGCGCGCGTCCTGCCAGGCGCGGTCCATGTAGCCAAGGCTGGGCGCGAGGATGATGCCGGCAGTGAGATGATCGCCCGCGCCCGGCAGCGCGGTGAACGAGGGCAGCGCCGACAGCGCGACGTTCATGCGGAAGGTGCCGGAGCCGTTGCGCCAGCGTGCGATGCGCGTGCGGAAATCCTGCGGCAGCGCATCCTGCGGCACCATGCGGGTGTAGAGCAGTTTCGGGTTGACGCTAGAAGCAACATAGCGCGCGCGGATGTGGCGGTCGTCATCGAGGACGATGCCGGTGGCGCTATTTCCTTCGACGATCACGCCGCGCACGCCGATGCCGGTCTCGATCTCGACCCCGTGGCCGCGCGCCGCGCGCGCCATCGCCTGCGTGATCGCGCCCATGCCGCCGATGGCGTGGCCCCACGCGCCCTTCCTGCCGTTCACCTCGCCGAAGGCGTGATGCAGCATGACATAGGCCGAGCCCGCCGCGTAGGGGCTGGCGTAGTTGCCGACGATGGCGTCGAAGCCGAACAGCGCCTTGACCAGATCGCTCTCGAAAACCTCGTCGAGCATATCGCCGGCGGACCGCGTGAACAGGTCGAGCAGCAGGCGCTGCCGCTCCATGGTCAGGCCGCGCAGCAGGTTGGCTGTGCCGAGCGCGTTGACGCTCTCGCGCAGCGCCGGCAGGCCGAAGCCCGCGACCAGATTGGGCGGCGCGCGCAGCACCAGTTGCCGCAGCACGTCGGCGATGGCTTCGAGTTCGGCCGCGAAGGCCGGATGGCGTTCGGCGTCGCGGGCGCTGAGGCGGGCGATGGACGGCACGGTGCGGCCCTCGCCGGTGAGCAGATATTGGCCGCCCGGCGCGGGGAGGAAATTCTGGGCGCGGCGCTCGACGATCCGCAACCCATGGTCGTGCAGCTTGAGGTCGGCGATGACCTTCGGGTTGAGCAGGCTCACCGTATAGGCCGCGACCGAATTGCGGAATCCGGGGTGAAATTCCTCGGTCATCGCCGCCCCGCCCACCACCTTGCGGCGTTCGACCACGCGCACCTTGAGGCCGCCCATCGCCAGATAGGCGGCGCAGGCGAGGCCGTTGTGGCCCGCGCCGATAATCACAACATCGGTATTCAATTCGGCCATATTGTTGTCGTGAAGCAGGGTGGCGTGACGCTCACTGTACCGGGATCGTGAAGCCGATTGCAGCCCTTTCTCGCGGCGCTCGCCGCGCCGTCGTCAAAGGAGATCGATCTTGCGCCGGGTGCCCGCCGATACGCGCCATCGCGTCATCCTGCCCCTCTATACGGCTGCGATCTTCCTCAGCGCGCTGTTGCTGTTCTCGGTGCAGCCGCTGTTCACCCGCATGGTGCTGCCCCGGCTCGGCGGCTCGCCGGCGGTGTGGTCGGTGGCGATGGTGTTCTTCCAGTCGCTGCTGCTCGGCGGTTATCTCTACGCGCATTACCTGACGCGGCTGCCCGGCCGCGCCGCCGCGGTCGCGATCCACCTGACGCTATTGGCCGGCGCGCTGATCGCGCTGCCGTTGCAAATCGCGGGCGGCTTCGGCGAGCCGCCGACCAGCGGCTACGCCTTTTGGCTGCTCGGCCTGTTCGCGGCGTCGATCGGGCTGCCGTTCTTCGCGCTCGCCGCCAACAATCCGCTGTTGCAGGCGTGGTTCGTCCGCACCGGCCATCCCGCCGGCCGCGACCCGTATTTCCTTTATGCGTCGTCGAACGTCGGCAGCTTCCTGGCGCTGTTGTCCTATCCGTTCCTGCTGGAGCCGGCGCTGCCGCTGCGCCACCAGAGCCTGTTGTGGGGCGCGGGCTACGGCCTCCTGATCGTGCTGATCGCGGCCTGCGGCGTGACGCTGCTGCGCGCGCCGCGGGCGGTGACGCGCGAGCCCGGCGCGGATGAGGCCAGCGACGGTCCGCCGCCCTCGTGGCTGATGCGGGCGCGATGGATATTTCTCGCGGCGGTGCCCTCCGGCCTGCTGATCGCGGTGACCGCGCACATCTCGACCGACGTCGCCGCCGCGCCGCTGTTATGGGTGCTGCCGCTGTCGCTGTATCTGTTGACTTGGGTGCTGGTGTTCCAGTCGCGGCCGCTGCTGCCGCACGCCTGGATGCTGGTGCTGCAACCGCTGGCGATCGCCGGCGTCATCGTCCTTCTGGCGGTCGGCGGCGAGCAGAACCTGCTGCTGACGCTCGGCGGACACCAGCTTTGCTTTTTCATCATCGCCATGGCCTGCCACGGCGAATTGGCGCGCACCCGTCCGCCGCCGCGTCATCTGACGGGCTTCTATGTCGCGCTGTCGTTCGGCGGCATGGTCGGCGGCCTGTTCGCCGGGCTGATCGCGCCGTTCGCGTTTTCGTGGATCGCCGAATATCCGATCCTGATCGCGCTGGCGGCGCTGTGCCGGCCGCCGTCGCCCGCGCGATGGCCGGGGCTGGAGCGCTGGCTGTGGGTGCCGCTGGCGCTGCTGGCGGCGGCGCTGGTAGTGCCGGCGCTCAGCGGCGGCGCGCTGTTCGGCTGGCTTGAGCCGCGGCGCGTGTATGTCATCGGCGCGGTCGGCGGCCTCGCCGCGCTGCTCGCCATCGTGATGCAGGCCGGCCGCTGGCAGGTGGCGGCCCTGACCGCGCTGGCGCTGGTACTGCTGCGCGCCTATCCGGCGGACGAGGGGCGGGTGACGACGATCCGCAGCTTCTTCGGCGTTCACAAGGTGCAGATCACGCCGGGCGGCTATCATCACGTCCTGATGCACGGCACCACCATTCACGGCGCACAGCGGATGCGCAACGACGACGGCACGCCGGTCACCGGCCGCCCCCAAACCATCTCCTATTACGACAAGGACGGCGGCATCGGGCAGGCGATCGCGGCCGTGCGGGCGCGCAAGGGCGACGCGATGCGTGTCGCGGTGATCGGGCTTGGCGCCGGCACGCTGGCCTGCGCCGCCGCGCCGGGCGAGACGTGGCGGTTCTTCGAGATCGATCAAAGCATGATCGATACCGCGCGCGATCCGCGCTACTTCACCTTCATCCGCGACTGCGCGCCTGACTTGCAGCCGGTGGTCGGCGACGCCCGTATCACCTTCGCGCGCGAGCCCGACGGCATCTACGATCTGGTGATCGTCGATGCCTATTCGTCGGACGCGATTCCAATTCACCTCGCCACCCGCGAGGCGATGGCGATCTACAAGGCAAAACTGGCGCCGCATGGCGCGGTGCTGATGCACGTCTCCAACCGCCATCTCGAACTCGCCAGCGTGGTGGCGGGCATTGCCGCCGCCAACGGCCTCAAGAGCTGGCACTTCGCCGAGGACGTCGAGCGCGACGATCCCTACATCTTCACCACCGAAGTCGTGCTGTCGGCGAGCGACGACGCCGATATCGGCGATCTCGTCTTCAACCAGAACTGGGTGGCGCGGACGGATGAACCCGGCGCGCGGGTCTGGACCGACGATTACGCCAATATTTTTGGCGCGGTGTGGCGGCGGCTGCGCGAGAGTGACAACTGAGGCGGAGGCGGTTCGCGCCTCGTGTCCCGGACGCGATGCGGCGCCCTGGGTATCTGACCGGGAATTCGTGTCTGGGACGGATGTGGAACACGAAGACCGTCGTCCCCGCGAAGGCGGGGGACCCCGTACCCCCTGTCGAATCAGTTTTTCCTTGCGCTCGCCCCGAATTACCGGATCGTCCGCCTGCGCGGACGATGACGCCCCGTTTCCGGTCAGGTTCTGCGTTGCACGCTGCACCGCGCCCGGGACGCGGCTGCGACGCGCCTCAATCCATGTCGCTGAACAGGCCGCGCGGCCGCACGTAAGGCTGCGGCGCATAGTAGCCCTGCTGCGGGGCGTAGTAGCCGCGCGGCCCGCCATAGTGCTGCGCGTAGCTCTCGCCGTCGTCATAATACTGCGGCGGGGCTTGATAGACGCGGCGGTAGGGGCGCGGCGAGGGGTAGCGGCGGTCGCTGCTGCTGCCGTCGGCGGGGTAGATGTAGCCGTCGTCGCGCGTCATCGGCGGCGCGACAGGGCGCGCCTGCGGCGACAGGTCGAGCGGGTTGCCGGCGGCGTCATAGCTGGTGTCGATATCGCCCGCGGCCGGATCGCGGCGCGCCACGGCGGTTTTCGATTTGCCTTTGTTGCGGGCGAGGGCGACGCGGGCCGAGCCGGTCAGCGTCACCGTGGTCGTCAACAGGCCGTCGCGCTTCACCAGATCGTAGAGCGTCGCGGCGTTGGCGCGCGAAATGCGGACGCAGCCGTGGGACACCGGCGAGCCGAGGCTTTGCTCGGAGAAGGTGCCGTGAATGGCGTGCCCCTTCTTGGTGAAGAAGATCGAGTGCGGCATCGGCGCGTCATCGAATTCCTTGGAGAAGTGGTCCTCCTCCATGCGGAAGGTCCGGAAGCTGCCGCTGGGCGTCTCGTAGGACGGGTTGCCGGTCGAGACCGGCCACCGATAGCGCTCGACGCCATCGACCGCGACGGTCATGACCTGATTGTCCTTGTCGACGGTGATGGAAACCTTGGCGGAGGCCACGGAAGGAGCCGCCGCGAGCATCGTCAGCGCGGCGAGCGGAATGAATAACGCACGCATGTGTCACTGGCCTCCAGACCCGCTCTCCCGGCAATGAGTCCACCCGTGCCGGAATTGAAGGCCGCTTGCCCGCCCCGCCGCTCTATATGCACACGATCCCGCGCCGGTTCCAGTCCCCCGGCACATCAATCTCACCGACTGGCGGGCAGACGGTCAGGCCGCCCGTGGCGGAGCCGGCCGAGGGTAACCGGCAACCGGCTTTCCGTGACGGCGCAACCAATCGCGATGTCGTGAGTTATCTTTACGGCTTGGCGGCGGCGCACTCCGTCGCCGCGATCGATCCCGTTTGACCGTTGAGGATTTTCCGATGAACGCTTCCGCTATCACTATGCCATGCCGTGCCGTCCTGCGTCGTCCGCTTGCGATCGCGGTCATGGCCGCCGCGCTGTTGGCTGTGCCAAGCGTCGTGCAGGCGCAGGGTGTCTTCAGGGGAATGGAGCGCGGTGCAAATCAAGGAGCGTATGAGGGCAACCGCGCGGCGGGTCCCGTCGGCGGCGCGGTGGGCGGCGCAATCGGCGCGGGTGTCGGCGGTGTGGTCGGCGGCGTCAAGGGCGTGCTCGGCATTCCCGATCGCGGACCGCATCGCGGCAAGCGCTGCCGCGGCTACTACGACCGGCATCATCACTTCCATTGCTATCGCCGCTGAGAGGCGCGGCGCATGAAATCACAACGGCCCGGACTCGCTCCGGGCCGTTTTCGCGTGAGATGAAGCCGTATTGGGCCGTGGAGAAACGGCTTCTCAATGAAACAAATCCTCGCGGCAGTTTTGTTCCGTTGAATCTCTCCTCAAACGTGCAACGCAGTTCCACGACTGATGCAGCGTCATCCTGTCCCGGCATGGGAACGACTGTCACGGTCGCGTGTTCTCTCCGCAGGTTTTGCAGAAGGAGAGAGCTTATGAAGTCAAAGTCCATTGTGATCGCGCTGGCAGGATCGGCGATGCTGGCGGCAGCCGCGTTCGCGCAAACGCCCTCGTCCCCCGCAACCACGGCGCCCGCCGCGACGACGACGGCGCCCGCCGATACATCGCATCAGGGCCAATGGCGCGCCTCGAAGATGGTGGGCCTGAAGATTTATAACGACAGCAACGAGAGTCTTGGCTCGGTGAACGACCTTCTGTTTGAGAAGGACGGCAAGATCGCCGCCGCGGTGATCGGCGTCGGCGGCTTCCTCGGGATGGGCGAGCACTACGTCGCGGTGCCGTTCGAGAAGATCAAATGGGTCAACGAGCCGATACCTTCTCCGACCGCGAGCACCGGAGGCGGGGGCGCCATGACCGGAAGCCCCGGCTCGACGACCACCGGCTCGTCGGCGGCCGCGCCGGCGCCGAAGGCCAATCCGTGGTACCCCGACCACGGCGTGTTCAGCGCGACCAAGGAAGAACTCAAGGCGATGCCGGAGTTCAAGTATTCGACCTGACGGATCGTCGAAGCGAGACAACAGGGAGGAACAAAAGGGCCGGGCGGCGACCGCCCGGCCTTCTTTTTTGCATCTCTGCCGAAGCCGGCGACTACTTCTTGATGTAGGGGCAGCCACCTTCGCTGATCGGGCGGAACGCCTCGTCGCCCGGCACGGTGGCGAGCAGCTTGTAGAGATCCCAATCGCCTTTCGATTCCTCCGGCTTCTTCACCTCGAACAGATACATGTCATGGATCATGCGGCCGTCCTCGCGGATATGGCCGTTCTTGGCGAAGAAATCGTTGATCGGCGTCGCCTTCATCTTCGCCATCACCTTCGCGGTATCGTCGGTGCCGGTTGAGTCGATGGCTTGCAGATAGTGCATCGTCGCCGAATAGAGCCCGGCCTGGATCATGGTCGGCATGTGCCCGACCTTCTCCATGAAGCGCTTCGAGAACGCGCGCGTCTCGTCGTTCATGTCCCAGTAGAAGCCGTCGGTGAGGATCAGTCCCTGCGCCTGCTTGAGGCCGAGGCTGTGGGAATCGGTGATCTCCTGAAGCAGCGCGATCATCTTCTGGCCGCCTTGGGTGATGCCGAACTCCGCCGCCTGCTTCAACGCGTTGGTGGTGTCGCCGCCGGCGTTGGCGAGCGCGATCACCTTGGCCTTCGAGGCTTGCGCCTGCAACAGGAACGACGAGAAGTCGGACGTGTTCAGCGGATGGCGCACGCTGCCGACCACCTTGCCGCCGCTCGCCTTGACGATGTTGGCGGCGTCGCGCTCCAGCGCGTGGCCGAACGCATAGTCGGCGGTGAGGAAGAACCATGTATCCTCGCCGCGCTTGACCATCGCCTTGCCGGCAACGGCGGAGAGCGCATAGGTATCGTAGGTGTAATGGACGAAGATCGGCGAGCAGGCTTTGCCGGTGAGATCGGAACTGCCGCCGCCGGAGTTGATGAAGATCTTGTTCTTCTCGGTCAGGAGCGTGGAAACCGCGAGCGCCACCGATGAGGTCGGCACATCGAACACCGCGTCGAGCTTGTCGTTGTCCACCCAGTTGCGCACGATGTTGACGCCGACGTCCGGCTTGTTCTGGTGATCGCCCGACAGCACGACGATCGGCTTGCCTTTCACCTTGCCGCCGAAATCCTCGACCGCCATCTGCGTGGCGATCAGCGACCCCTTGCCGGTGGCGTCGGAATAAAGGCTCGACATGTCGGTCAGAACCCCGATCTTGACCACGTCATCCGAAATCTGGGCGTGAGCGGCGCTTCCGGTCAGGGCGAGGGCGAAGCTGGTCAACAGAGTTGCGACGGCTTTTTTCATCAAGGCAGTCTCCTCGAATTTTTTTCTTGTGCGTGATCGCAGCGGCTCGCGCCGTGCGGTTGAGGTTTTGCCAATAAAAGCCGTCCCGCCGCAAGACAGTTTGTCGCACCCCCGACGAAAGAGTCGGTACCGGGCGGCGGCGAGGCGGTGGGTGGAACCTAAGGCCCGGGCAGCCGGGTCACCACGACGCTGACCGCGCCGCCGGCCTCGGCGATCACCCGCAGCTTGGTGGAATCAAAGGCGAGGCCGGCGAGGCGCACGCTGTTGACCGCGGCATCGACGCGCAACCCGTCGTCGTTCTTCCGCAGATCGTTGATGAGCGCGCCGATCCGCGTGCGGGCATCGGCGGCGAGCGGCTTGAGATCGATGACGGCCCGCTCCGCGACCGCCTTTTCCAGATAGGGGATGGCGGCCCGCGTCGCCGCGCCGAGCAGGCCGAAGGCCGCCTCGGATTCGACCGCGAGCTTGATGTCGGTCAGGCGAACCGTCTGCTGCGCGGTATCGAGCACGGGGCGGCCCCAGATGTGGACGGTGGCGTCGGCGCCGAGCCCGAACCAGCTTCGGTTCTCCTTGGCATCCACCACCAGCGAGATCAGCAGGCGGTCGCCGGATGCCGCGACGGTGGCACGCTTCACCGTCACCGCGACCGAACTGTCGCCGTTCTCCGGAAACGTCTTGCCGGCGAGTTGCGCCGCCAGGATCGTATTGATGTCGGTGAACGGCATGTCCACCGGCACGCCGATATCGACCCGGCCGGGACGCGGCGCGACGAGCGCGATCGTGGCGGGGAAGGGGCAGTCCGGCTTGGTTTCGGCGGAGGTGATGCGGGTTTCGGCGTCGATGCCCAGCATCAGCGTGACATTGCCGGCGTCGATCTTGGGCTGCACCGCGATGGCTTTGGTTGGCCGCAGTTCCAGCCACAGGCGGGATTGCGGCGCGGCGCTGCCCTGCAACGGAATTGAGCGGCACAGCTTCGCCCATTCGCGCCGCGCGCTGGTTTCAAGCAACGGATCGTTGCGGATGCGCTGTTGCAGGGCGGCGAGCTGATCGTTCACCGCCCGATCGATCGCCGGCTTCATCTGCGCCGGCACGCTGACGCGCACGCCGGCGACGGACAGGTTGGTGTCGCCGAGATCGACCCGCGCGGTGAGGTTCGGCTCGATCCGCCAGTTGGCGGCGAGCGTCGGGCGCGACGTCATGGCGACGTTGCCGCGAATGTCGGCGTCGGCATGAAACGCCTTGATATTGATGCCGGCGATCTGCTTGCCGACGTTGCCGCCGAACAGCGAGCCCAGCGCGTCGCCGATCGCGCCGCGCGCGTTGTCGGAGAGCGCGCCCTTGACGTCGAGCTTGCCGGTCAGCGGCGTTGCCAGCGACAGGGCGTCCTGTCCGCCGCTCGCGGTGATCGGGCCGCGCGCCGCCGTCCAGTTGATATCGGCGTCCTGCAACAGTTGCGGCACGGGGTTGTCGGCCTTGCCGCCGAAATTGCGCGGGGCGGCACGATCGGCGGCGTCGCCAATCGCCTTGAGCGGAATTTTGATCGGAACCAGCAGCGTCGAGTTGCGCGTGACCGCCGGCAACGGCGGCAACGCGGCAAGCGCGGGCGGCGCCGACGCGCCGCCGGGCTGAAGCCAGTCCATCACCTTCAGGCTTGCCGCGAACGCGACGGCGATCACCGCGACAGCGATCACAATGGTTTTGACGCGCATCAGTGGTCCGATTCCCCTCGGTGGCGAAGCCTACAGGCCCCGCCGGGGCCGCGCCAGCCTTGCGCGGCCACCACCACCGCGCCGCTCACAGCAGGCCGAGCACGATCGCTCCGACGAAAGCCAGGGACAGATACGCGGTCAATGTGGTCAGTTTGCCGAACGTCGTCATGGGCCATCCCCCATCTCGATCACGTTCACGCGGGTGGTCAGTCCTAACGGTGGACGCGCCGTCCCGTTCCCGGCCTGAATGGCGATCTTGCCGCATCGTCGCGGTCATCAATGGCTTCGCCGACATGGTTAAAACTTCCTGAAATCAATGCGTTGAAGAGTCTTTAAATAAATTCGACCAACGTGCGCGGATGACGCGCCGGATGATCCTTTCACTGATGGGCTGTATCGCGCTTGCCTCGCTGGCAGGCTGCGGCCGCGGTTTCTTTCAGGTCGAGCAGCGCGCGCCGTGGCGCGCCGAGGCCGAGGCCGCCTGCCTGAAGTCGGGCGCCGTGAAGGAAACCGCCGAGGTGGTGCGGATCAATCCGATTTCCGGCCCCGGTGTCTGCGGCGCCGAGTTCCCGCTGAAGGTGGCCGCGCTCGGGGACGCCGCCACCTCGCTTGGTTTTGCCGATGACCTGCGGCCGCCGGGCACGATCGGCGGCAATCAGCCGCGCTGGCCGGGCGCGCAGGGAGGCTATGCCGCTGCACGGCCGACATCGGCTCCAGCCGCCGCCCCGCGATCCAATTATGGCGGCGGCGCGTCCGGTCCGGTTTCGCTCAACGCGCCGGGCGTCGCGGAAGCCAGAGACGAGATCGCGCTGCCCGCCGAGGCCGAGGCGGCCGGTGAGGCGCCCGGCTGGCAGCGTGGGCCGCAGCCTTATTCGCAGCGCGGCGACGTAGCGTCGCGCGCGGCAGAGCCGGGCTATTCGCCGCGTGGCGGCGGAGAGCGCGAGGCGCCGCTGCCGGCGCTGGGGCCGGCGCGTGGACCGGCGGTCTCCGCGTTCGGCCCGGTCGCGCTGAAACCCGCCGCGACGCTGGCGTGTCCGATCGTGTCGGCGCTGGATCGCTGGCTGAGCGAAAACATCCAGCCGGCGGCGATGCGCTGGTTCGGCGCGCGGGTGGTCGAGATCAAGCAGATCTCGGCCTATTCCTGCCGCGGCATGAACGGCAACCCGCGCGCGCATATCTCCGAGCACGCCTTCGGCAACGCGCTCGACATCGCCGGCTTCACGCTGGCCGACGGCCGCTACATCTCGGTTCAGAAGGGCTGGAAGGGGCTGCCGGAGGAACAGGGCTTTCTGCGCGACGTGCAGGGCGCGGCCTGCCAGCACTTCACCACGGTGCTCGCGCCCGGCGCCAACATCTATCACTACAACCACATTCACGTCGATCTGATGCGGCGCTCCAGCGGCCGGCAGGTGTGCAAGCCGGCGGCGGTGTCGGGCGAGGAGATCGCGGCGCGCGCCGGCCGGGGCAATCCGTACGCCAGCAGCGAGCCGGCCTATACCAGTTCGCTCGGCAGCCGCGGCGCGCGGCGCTCCGCGCAAAATCACGACGAGGACGACGATTAGCGGGCTGTAGAAAAGCGGCCGGGTTCGGTTTTCGTCTCCGCTGTGTCCCGGGCGCGGTGCAGCGTGTAACGATGCATCGCAGAACCGGGACCGCCGCAAACACCGTGGTTGAAACGGCCCCGGCTCTGCGGAGCGGCATTTCATGCCGCGGCCGGGGCACGGAGCTATTTTCAACGGCCTGTCAGAACAAGGGGTCGCGCCGACGATCGACAGGGCGAGGGGCCCGGCGGTTGCGCGCCGGACCCCTCATCGGATCGCATCGTGAAAATATCAGCCAGCCTGTAAGCCGGGTTCTGTAGGGCACCGCCCGCTGGCGCGGATGATGCGTGACGGCCATTCATCTGGGACAATGCTCGCGCATTGCCTCAAGCAACCTACCCGGACGGCGGACTCGACATCGTCCCGCGGAGGTTATCGCTTGCGCGAACCGGCCGCTGCGCCGTCCCTATTCGGTTTTGCTCCCGGTGGGGTTTGCCATGCCGCCGCCGTTGCCGGCGACGCGGTGCGCTCTTACCGCACCTTTTCACCCTTACCTGCCGAAGCCCAAGGGCGAAGGCAGGCGGTTCGTTCTCTGTGGCACTTTCCCTGGGGTCGCCCCCGCCGGACGTTATCCGGCACCGTACGTCGATGGAGCCCGGACTTTCCTCCCCGGCGGCCTTTCGGCGCTTGCCGGAGCGGCCGTCCGGCCGACTGACGCGCTACCCATGCGGGGTTCGGATGATGGCGTCAAGCATTGGATCGGTGTTCGGCGCGCTTCACGACGCGGCCGTCAGCGTCGGTGACGCCGGAACGGCGTCAAGCACCGCTTTCAGCGTCTCCAGCGTCGAACGGTCGGCGATGCCGTCCACGCGCCGCGGCCGGTAGTGGCGCTGGAACGCGGTAACAACCTCCCGCGTCGGCACGTCGTAACGGCCGTCGGGCTCGATGGCGTAGCCGAAGCGTTTCAGCGCTGCTTGCAGGTCGCGGACGCGGTCGCCGGTCGAGCCCGGCCGCAGCATCTCGCCCTTGACGATGGGCGCCGGCTCGACCCATAGCCCGACGCCGGAATCCGCAAGCGAGCGCCACGGGAACTTCTCGCCGGGGTCCTGCTTGCGCGACGGCGCGACGTCGGAATGCGCCAGCACGCGGTGCGGCGGCACGTTGCGCCGGATGATGATGCCGCGGCACAGCGCGATCACCGCCGCGACCTGACGGAGCGGGAAATCCGGATAGCCCCAGTCGTGGCCGCGATTGACGATCTCGATGCCGATCGAGCACGAGTTGATGTCGGTTTCGCCGGCCCAGTAGGAAACCCCGGCGTGCCAGGCGCGCTTGGATTCCGGCACGCATTGCAGGACGCGGCCGTCCTCCAGCACGACGTAATGGGCCGAGACATCGGTGCCCGCGGTGCAGAGCCGGTGCAGCGCGCCCTCAAGGTCCGGCATCCCGGTGTAGTGCAAGAGGATCATGTCGGGCGTCCGGCCGTTGTTCCGCTCGCCGAAATTCTCGGAAGGGACGACCTCGAACACCACGGAGGAATCGGGCGTGAATTTCGGCATGGCGGCGCTGGCCTTCGGGATCGGAAGGACCCGCTGGCGCCTCGGCGCGCGCTTGTCGGGGGCTAACGGATCCAGCGCCATTCCATTCCTCGAACCCGGCAGGACCACGGCGCGCCGCGCGCATTTTGGCGGCGCGCCTGCCCGACCGGGGCCGTCGTCCTGTCATAATCAACTCGTCGCGCCAACATAACAGAGCGCCGCCGCCGTCATGTCCTCCACGCGCGACATCCACAGGGAATCCGGTGCGCGTTCGGTATTGGTGGGCGCGGTGGCGTGGACTTGAACGGGTTCGTCAACGCTTTCTTAACGCTAACCAACGTTACTGAGGGGTGAAGAACCGGCCCGTTCGGGGCGGTCCAAGATCCCGATGACGCTGACGAATCCCATGGCCTCGCACATTGTCCCATGCGGAATCCCGGATTCGCGCGTCACCACGACAAGCGGAACCCGGCGCAACGCTCATGCCATCGGCCAGGCCAGTCAGCGAAGGCGTGCGGGACGCAAGTCCTCCGCGCGGGCGCGCGGGCGGTGGCGCATGAGCATGTCCGCGCCGCGCCATGTCCCGGTTCTCGGCCGCGAGGCGATTGAATGGCTCGCGCCGCGCGCCGGCGGCGTCTATGTGGACGCGACCTTCGGCGCCGGCGGCTACAGCCGTCTGCTGCTTGAGGTCGCCGGCACCCGTGTCATCGCCATCGACCGCGACCGCACCGCCGTCGCCGGCGGCTTCGATCTGGTCGAGCAGGCGGGCGGGCGGCTGACGCTGGTTGAGGACCGCTTCTCGAATCTCGCCGCCGTCTGCGCCGCGCAAGGCGTCGAGCAGGTGGGCGGCGTGGTGATGGACATCGGCGTGTCGTCGATGCAGGTCGATCAGGCCGAACGCGGCTTCTCATTCCGGCTCGACGGTCCGCTCGACATGCGCATGAGCGCGCACGGCGTCAGCGCCGCCGACGTCGTCGCCGCCGCGTCCGAAGCCGATCTCGCCAATATCATCTACATCTTCGGGGAGGAGCGCTTCTCGCGGCAGATCGCGCGCGCCATTGTCGCGGCGCGGCGCGAGACGCCGATCACCACCACCCGCGCGCTGGCGGACATCGTTAGCCGAGTGGTGCGCGCACGGCCCGGCGACATTCATCCGGCGACGCGGACGTTTCAGGCTTTGCGGATTTTCGTCAATGCCGAACTCGACGAACTGCATCTGGCGCTCGCCGCCGCCGAACGGGTGCTCAAGCCCGGCGGCCGTCTGGTGGTGGTGACGTTCCATTCGCTGGAGGACCGCATCGTCAAGACCTTCCTCGCCGCGCGCAGCCGGCGCGGGGGCGGATCGCGCCACCTACCGCAGATCGAGGCCGAAGCGCCGCGCTTCAAGGTTCTCACCAAACGTCCGGTCATCCCCGGCGACGCCGAGGTCGCCGCCAATCCGCGTGCGCGCTCCGCCAAGCTGCGCGCCGCCGAACGCACCGATGCGCCGCCGCAAGCGGCGGATGACCTGCCGTCATGGCCGACGCTCGACAGCGTCATGCGACGAGGCTGAGCCATGCGCATCATCCATCTTCTCGTCGTCTGTCTCCTGGTGTTCGGCGCATCCTACGTCTACCGCATCAAGATGGAATCGACCTCGCGCACCGAGCGGGTGCAGCGGCTGCACGCCGAAGTGCGGGCGCAGCGCGACGCCATCGCGGCGCTGCGCGCCGAATGGGCGCGGCTGGATTCGCCGAGACGCCTGCAAGGTTTCGCCGAGCGGCATCTCAAGCTGCGGCCGATCGAGGCACGGCAATACGATCAGCTGAAGAACCTGCCGGAGCGCTCGCCCACCCTGATCAACCCCAACGAGCCCGATCCGATCGGCGCCATGATCGACACCACCGACCCCGACCTGATGACCGGCTCGATTCCTAAAACGGAGGGCGCGCGATGAGCGGACAGACCGAGGTCGTGCGCGCGCCCGAGCGCTCGTTCGCGGCGTGGCGCCAGCGCATGATCCGCACCCTGCTTTACGGACAGAACGTCGATCGCGCGGCGCGGGCGCGGGTGCGTGTCGGCCTGACCATGCTGGTGTTCGCGCTGGTCTATGCCGTGATCGGCGCGCGGCTGACGATGTTCGCGACCTTCGGCGAAGGGCACGGATCGCGCCGCGCGGGTCAGGACGCCATCGCCACCGCGCGCCCGGATATCGTCGATCGCAACGGCCAGGTTCTCGCCACCGACGTCAAGACGCCGTCGCTGTTCGGCGAGCCGCGCCGGCTGATCGACGTCGACGAAGCCGTCGAAATGCTGACCGCGGCATTGCCCGACCTCGACACCCGCGAGTTGCGCGACCGGCTGTCGTCGAAGAAAGGCTTCGTCTGGCTCAAGCGCGAGATCACCCCGCGCCAGCAGCACGACATTCATCGCCTCGGCCTTCCCGGCATCGGCTTCCTGCGCGAGAACAAGCGCGTCTATCCCAACGGCGTCGATGTCTCGCACCTGATCGGGCTCGTCAACATCGACAACCAGGGCATCGCCGGCATCGAGAAGTGGCTCGACAACAACGGGCTCGCCGACCTTCACCGCGCCGGCTTCGCCACCGACCGATTGCAGAAGCCGGTGGAACTCGCCGTCGATCTGCGCGTCGAGCACGCGCTGCGCGACGAACTGATGAAGGCCAAGGAGCACTACAAGGCCAAGGCGGCGTCCGGGCTCGTCTCCAACGTGCGCACCGGCGAGATCGTGGCGATGGTGTCGCTGCCGGATTTCGATCCCAACAATCCCAAGGAAGCCAACGATCCCGACCGTATCAACCGCCTGACCACCGGCGTCTACGAGATGGGCTCGACGTTCAAGGCGTTCACGCTGGCGATGGCGCTGGATTCCGGCAAGGCGACGCTCAATTCGATGTGGGACGCGCGCGGGCCGCTGCGCTACGGCCGCTTCAAGATTCACGACGACCATCCGCTCGGGCGCTTCATCAACACCCGCGAGGTCTTCACCTATTCCTCCAACGTCGGCGCGGCGCGCATGGCCCTCGCCATGGGCGTCGAGGGGCACCAGGCGTTCCTACGCAAGATGGGGCAGATGACGCGGCTGCGCACCGAACTGCCGGAAAGCGCGTCGCCGATCCTGCCGCGCAAGTGGGGCGAATTGAACACGGTGACCATCGCCTTCGGCCACGGCATGGCGGTGGCGCCGTTGCAGGCGGTGATGGGCATCGACGCGCTGGTCAACGGCGGCTACCTGATCCCGCCGACCTTCCTCAAGCGATCCGAGGAGGAGGCGATGAAACTGGCGAAGCGCGTCATCAAGCCGGAAACCAGCGAGAAGATGCGCTTCCTGATGCGGCTCAACGCCGAGATCGGCACCGCGCGCAAGGCCGACGTCAAGGGCTATTACGTCGGCGGCAAGACCGGCACCGCCGAGAAGGTCATCAACGGCCGCTACGCCAAGAAGAAGGTGCTGAACGGCTTCACCGCGATCCTGCCGGCCGACGACCCGAAATACCAGGTCCTCATCATGATCGACGAGCCGCAGCCCTTGAAGGAAACCTACGGCTTCATCACCTCCGGCTGGAACGCGGTGCCGACCGGCGGCAAGGTGATCGCCCGCATCGCGCCGCTGTTGGGAATCGAGCCGCGTTTCGACCTGCCGCCGTCCGAGCGCCTTATTCTTGCGACATCGAGATGAGACAGGCACGCGCCGCCTCGCTAGGGCGGCGGTTTGAAGTGATGTTTGCCAGGCCGCCGCGGGCGGCGGCTGCCCGGTCATGGATATCATGAGACTTCGCGATCTGTTTGGCGGCGATGTTGCGATAGATGCCCGCGCTGGCGCGGTGGCGGTCGGCGGCATTGCCATCGACAGCCGCGCGGTGAAGCCGGGCGATCTGTTCTTCGCGCTCACAGGCGTCAGGACCGACGGCGCGCGCTTCGTCGATCAGGCGATCGCCGCCGGCGCGGTGGCGGTTGCCGGCGAGCGCGCCGCGCCGGGTATGGCATCGGTGCCATTCATTACCGTGAGCAATCCGCGCCGGGCGCTGGCGCTGGCGGCGGCGCGGTTTTTCCCGCGCCAGCCCGCGACCATCGCCGCGGTCACCGGCACCAGCGGCAAGACCTCGGTCGCGGCGTTCACCCGCGAGATCTGGCGGCAACTCGGCGATGCGGCGGCGAGCATCGGCACCGTCGGCGTGGTCAGCGACAAGCGCAACGTCTACGGCTCGCTGACGACGCCGGACCCGGTGGCGCTGCATCGTGCGATCGATGAGCTGGCGCGAGACGGCGTCACGCATTTGGCTCTCGAAGCCTCGTCGCACGGGCTCGACCAGTTCCGGCTCGACGGCGTGCATGTCGGCGTCGGCGGCTTCACCAACCTGTCGCGCGACCACATGGATTATCATCCGGACGTCGCGCACTATCTTGCGGCCAAGCTGCGGCTGTTCACCGATCTGGTCTCGGAGGGCGGCGCGGCGGTGATCGCCGCCGATCATGACGTCTCGGCTCAGGTGATCGCGGCCGCGCGCCGGCGCGGCTTGCGGCTTCTCACGGTGGGGCGGCGCGGCGACGGTATCCGTCTGGTCGAGGCGGCGGTCGATGGCTTTTCGCAGAAACTCAGTCTCGAACATGGCGGTCGGCGTTACGCCGTGCGGTTGCCGCTGGTCGGCGAATTTCAGATCGAGAACGCGCTGGTGGCGGCCGGGTTGGCGATTGCCAGCGGCAGCGACGCGGCGCGCGTGTTCGACGCGCTGGAGCGGCTCGAAGGCGCGAAGGGCCGGCTCGAACGGGTCGGCCAGTATTGCGGCGCGCCGATCTTCGTTGATTACGCTCACAAGCCCGACGCGCTGGCGAAGGCGTTGCAGGCGCTGCGGCCCTATGCCAGACGTCGGCTGGTTGTGGTGTTCGGCGCGGGCGGCGACCGCGACGCGGGCAAGCGGCCGTTGATGGGCGCCATCGCGGCCGAACATGCCGACGCCGTCATCGTCACCGACGACAATCCGCGCAGCGAGGATCCGGCGGCGATCCGCGCCGCCATTCTCGCCGCAGCATCGGGCGCGCGCGAGATCGGCGACCGTGCCGCCGCCATCCGCGCCGCCATCGACGGCTTGCAGGAGGGCGACGTGCTGCTGATCGCCGGCAAGGGTCACGAAACCGGCCAGATCATCGGCGATCGCACGCTGCCGTTCAGCGATCACGAGGCGGTCGAGGCGGCATTGAAAGCGAAGGTCGCATGAGCACCGAACCTCTATGGACCGCGCGGGCGATGGCGGAGGCGATGCGGGCGGAGATCGCCGGCGCGCCGCCCGCCGCCGTCCACGGCCTTTCCATCGACAGCCGCACCGTTGCGCCCGGCGACGCCTACTTCGCCATCAAGGGCGACGTGCATGACGGCCACGATTTCGTCGAAGCCGCATTGAAGGCCGGCGCGGCGTTGGCGGTGGTGTCGCGCGAAAAGCGCGCGGGGTTTGCGGCCGATGCGCCGCTTCTGGTGGTCGAGGATGTGCTCGCGGGGCTGGTCGATCTGGCGAAGGCGTCGCGCGCCCGGCTCGGGGCGAAGGTGATCGCGGTCACCGGCTCGGTCGGCAAGACCTCGACCAAGGAGATGCTGCGGCAGGTGCTGGAGCAGCAGGGCAGGACGCACGCCTCGGTGGCGTCGTTCAACAATCACTGGGGCGTGCCGCTGTCCTTGGCGCGCTGTCCGGCCGATGTTGCCTATGCGGTGTTCGAGATCGGCATGAACCACGCCGGCGAGATCACGCCGCTGGTGAAACTGGTGCGGCCGCACATCGCCATCGTCACCACGGTCGAGCCGGTGCATCTGGAATTCTTCGGCAGCGTCGAGGCGATCGCCGACGCCAAGGCGGAAATCTTCACCGGCGTCGAGCCGGGCGGCACGGCGGTGCTGAACCGCGACAATTCGCAGTTCGCGCGGCTGAAGCGGCAGGCCGCGACAGCCGGCATTGCCGACATCGTGACCTTCGGCGCGCACACCTCCGCCGACGCGCGGCTGCGCGACGTGGCGCTGCACGCGACCTGCTCGGCGGTCGATGCCGATATCCTCGGCCATGAAGTCACCTACAAGCTGGCGATGCCCGGCCGCCACATGGCGCTGAACTCGCTGGCGGTGCTGGCGGCGGCGACGCGCGCCGGCGCCGATCTGGCGCGCGCCGCGCTGGCGCTGTCGCAGATCGTGACGGCCGCCGGCCGCGGCGTTCGCAAGACGCTCGACCTCGGCCATGGCGCGGCGACCCTGATCGACGAAAGCTACAACGCCAATCCGGCCTCGATGGCGGCGGCGTTGAACGTGCTCGGCCGCGCCACCGTCGGACCGCATGGGCGGCGGATCGCGGTGCTCGGCGACATGCTCGAACTCGGCCCCGCCGGCCCCGATCTCCATCGCGGCCTCGCCCTCGCGGTCACCCCCAACGGCATCGACACGGTATTCTGTTGCGGGCCGCTGATGCGAAACCTGTGGGATGCGCTTCCCTCGGGCAAGCGCGGGGGCTATGCCGAAAGCTCAAGCCTGCTTGAGTCGCAGGTCGTGGCGGCGTTGCGCGCGGGCGACGCGGTCATGGTCAAGGGCTCGCTCGGCTCGAAGATGAAAGTGATTGTCAGCGCGCTGGAGAAGCGCTTTCCCGACAAGGCCCGCGACGACGCGGCGGTGTAAGGCGGATCGGATGTTCTATTGGTTGATCGACGCGGCGCCCGCCTTTCCGGGCCTCAACGTGTTTCGCTACATTACCTTCCGCACCGGCGGCGCGATGGTGACGGCGGCGCTGTTCGTGTTTCTGTTCGGGCCGTGGATCATCGACAACCTGCGCATCCGCCAGGGCAAGGGCCAGCCGATCCGCACCGACGGCCCGCAGACCCACCTGACCAAGAAGGGCACGCCCACCATGGGCGGGCTGATGATCCTGTCCGGCCTCGTCGTCTCGACGCTGTTGTGGGCCAACCCGATGAACCCGTATGTCTGGATCGTGCTGGGCGTGACGCTCGGCTTCGGTCTGGTCGGCTTCTATGACGATTATCTGAAGGTCACTAAGCAGAGCCACAACGGTTTCGGCGGCCGTAGCCGGCTCCTGATCGAGGCGGTGATCGCGGCGCTCGCCTGCTACGCGATGATGCGGCTCGGCCGCGAGCCGCTGTCGAGTTCGCTGGCGATTCCGTTTTTCAAGGAGGTCGTCCTGAATCTCGGCTGGTTCTTCGTGATCTTCGGCGGCTTCATCATCGTCGGCGCCGGCAACGCGGTGAACCTCACCGACGGCCTCGACGGCCTCGCCATCGTGCCGGTGATGATCGCCGCCGCCAGTTTCGGCATGATCGCCTATCTCGCCGGCAACGCGGTGTTCTCTGACTACCTGCAAATCAACTACGTCGCCGGCACCGGCGAACTGTCGGTGCTGTGCGGCGCGGTGCTGGGCGCGGGGCTGGGCTTTCTGTGGTTCAACGCGCCGCCGGCCTCGATCTTCATGGGCGACACCGGTTCGCTGGCGCTCGGCGGGATGCTCGGCTCGATCGCGGTGGCGGTGAAGCACGAGATCGTGCTGGCGGTGATCGGCGGCCTGTTCGTGCTGGAGGCGGTGTCGGTGATCGTGCAGGTCGCATCCTTCAAGCTGACCGGCAAGCGCGTGTTCAAGATGGCTCCGATCCACCATCACTTCGAGCAGAAGGGCTGGACCGAGCCGCAGGTGGTGATCCGCTTCTGGATCATCGCGGTAATGCTGGCGCTGCTCGGCCTGTCCACGCTCAAGCTGCGGTGATGTCGGAAATGAGCATCGCCATGCGCACGACGTGCTCTCTCCCGCCTTGTGGGGGAGAGGTGGAGAGGGGGGTATCGCGAGTCATGTCCGTGCGGCTCACCCCCCTCCCTGACCCTCCCTCACAAGGGGGGAGGAGACGATGCTGTGCCTGTGGGAGGCGATCGTTTGCATCATGATCCCTGTCACCTCATTTGCCGGCAAGCGGGTTGCGGTGTTCGGCCTCGGCGGCTCGGGGCTGGCCAGTTGCGCGGCGCTGAAGGCCGGCGGCGCCGAGGTCGTCGCCTGCGACGACAGCGCCGGGCGCATGGCGGAGGCCGCGCGCGCGGGCTTTACGACCGCCGACCTGCGTAATGCCTCGTGGCAGGATTTCGCCGCGCTGGTGCTGACCCCCGGCGTGCCGCTGACCCATCCGCAACCGCACTGGACCGTGTTGCTCGCGCAGCGCGCCGGCGTCGAGGTGATCGGCGATATCGAACTGTTCTGCCGCGAGCGCCGCCGCTTTGCACCGAACGCACCGTTCGTCGCCATCACCGGCACCAACGGCAAGTCCACCACCACGGCGCTGATCGCGCACCTGATGCGCGAGGCGGGGCACGACGTGCAGATGGGCGGCAACATCGGCACCGCGATCCTGTCGCTGGAGCCGCCGCGCGCCGGGCGGGTCCATGTCGTTGAGATGTCGTCGTACCAGATCGACCTCTGTCCCTCGCTCGATCCCAGCGTCGGCATCCTGCTCAATGTGAGCGAGGATCATATCGACCGCCACGGCACCATCGAGCACTATGCGGCGGTGAAGGAGCGGCTGGTCGCGGGCGTGCAAGCGGGCGGCGCGGTCATCGTCGGTGTCGACGACGGCTTCAGCCGGACGATTGCCGACCGGCTCGATCAGGCTGGCAAGCCGGTGGTGCGGGTGTCGGTGCGGCAGCCGCTCGCCGACGGCATTTATGTCGAGCACGAGACCATCGTGCGCGCATCGGGCGGCGCGCGCACCGAGATCGCCCGGATCGGCGGCATCGGCTCGCTGCGCGGCGTCCACAACGCCCAGAACGCCGCCTCCGCCGCCGTCGCCGCGCTGGCGCTTGGCGTCGATCGCGCTGTTCTGCAAAAGGGCCTGCGCAGCTTTCCCGGCCTCGCCCACCGCATGGAGCAGGTGGGGCAGCAGGGCCGCGTGCTGTTCGTCAACGACTCCAAGGGCACCAACGCCGACGCCACGGCGCGGGCGCTGGCCTCGTTCGGCGACATCTTCTGGATCGCCGGCGGCAAGCCCAAGACCGGCGGCATCGTTCCGCTGGCGGAGTTCTTCCCGCGCATCCGCAAGGCGTATCTGATCGGGGAGGCGGCGCAGGAGTTCGCCGCCACGCTGGACGGCCACGTCCCTTATGACATCAGCGGCACACTCGACGTCGCGGTGGCGACGGCCGCGCGCGACGCGCAGGCATCCAGACTGCCGGAGGCGGTGGTGCTGCTGTCGCCGGCCTGCGCCTCGTTCGATCAGTTCCCGAATTTCGAGGTGCGCGGCGACCGCTTCCGCGAATTGGCGCTCGCCCTGGAAGGCATCGAACCGGTCACCCCTGCGTGAGACGCGCCGGATTCTTTGCGTTCCGTTAACCGTTCGGCAACCATGATGCGAGAGCAATGGGCCGTTTCCGGCGCGTAAGGACCCGCCATGATCTCACGCGAACAGCGCACCCCGATCTCCGAATGGTGGTGGACCGTCGACCGCCTGCTGCTGGGCGCGTTCGTCCTGCTGATCCTGTGCGGGGTGATCCTGTCGTTGGCGGCGAGTCCGTCGGTCGCCACCCGCATCGGCCTCGACCCGTTCCACTTCTTCAACCGCCATGTCCTGTTCCTGCTGCCGTCGCTGATCGTGATGGTCGCCGTCTCGTTCCTGTCGCCGCGTCAGGTGCGGCGCAGCGCGCTGATCGTGCTTCTCGTCAGCGTGGTGCTGATCGTGGCGACGCTGATGTTCGGCGCGGAGGTGAAGGGCGCGCGGCGCTGGATCACCCTTCTCGGCGTCAATATCCAGGCGTCGGAATCCGCCAAGCCGGCATTTGTCGTGGTGGTGGCATGGCTGTTCTCGGAATCGGCGCGGCGACCCGAGATGCCGGCAACATCGATGGCGCTGGCGCTGCTGCTTGGTCTCGTCACGCTGCTGGTGATGGAACCCGACTTCGGCCAGACCATGCTGATCCTCATGGTGTGGGGCGCGCTGTTCTTTATCGCCGGAATGCGCATGGTGTGGGTGTTCGGGCTCGCGGGCTCGGCAGCGGCGGGGCTGTTCGGCGCTTATCTGCTGGTGCCGCACGTCGCCGCGCGCATCAAGCGCTTCCTGGACCCGGCCTCGGGCGATACGTTCCAGGTCGATACCGCGATGGAATCGTTCTTTCATGGTGGCTGGTTCGGCGTCGGTCCGGGCGAGGGCACGGTGAAGCGCATCCTGCCGGACAGCCACACCGACTTCGTCTTCGCTGTCGCCGCCGAGGAGTTCGGCATCATCTTCTGTCTGGCGCTGGCGGGCCTGTTCGCGTTCATCGTGCTGCGCACGCTGTCGCGCGCCTATGCCAATGAGGACCTGTTCACGCGCTTCGCGGCATCCGGCCTCGCCATCCTGTTCGGCGTGCAGGCGGCGATCAATATGGCGGTCAACCTGCACCTCATTCCCGCCAAGGGCATGACGCTGCCGTTCATTTCCTACGGCGGCTCGTCAATGGTGTCGCTGGCTTACGGCGTCGGCATGATGCTGGCGCTGACGCGGCAGCGGCCGGCGACCGAGATCGCCGCGATCGGCGACGCCAACGCCGCGCACGCTTATGCCTGAGCCGATGGCGATGCGCTCCGCAGCATTGCATAAGCGGGTGCGGCCATGACCGCGCCGCTCATCCTGCTCGCGGCCGGCGGCACCGGCGGCCATCTGTTTCCAGCCGAGGCGCTCGGCGTCGCGCTGATGCAGCGCGGCCTGCGGGCGCGGCTCGTCACCGACGCGCGGGCGCTGCGCTACGGCGGCCTGTTCTCGAAGGACATGCTTGACGTGGTGCCGAGCGCGACGCTGCGCGGCCGCTCGCCGTGGGCGCTGGCGAAGACCGGGATGACGCTCGCCGCCGGACTGGCGGTGGCGCTGAACCTGATCCGGCGCACCAAACCCGCCGCGGTGATCGGCTTCGGCGGGTATCCGACGCTGCCGCCACTCATGGCGGCGCGGCTGCTCCGCGTGCCGACGCTGATCCACGACGCCAACGCGGTGATGGGGCGCGCCAACCGCTTCCTCGCCGGCCGTGTCAACGCCATCGCCACCTCGCTGCCCGGCGTGCTCGACCGCGATCCGGCGCTGGCGGCGAAAACCACGCTGACCGGGACACCGATGCGGCCGGCGATCCTCGCCGCCGCGGCGGTGCCGTTCGCCGCGCCCGAGCCGGATGGCCCGCTGCGGCTTCTGGTGGTCGGCGGCAGCCAGGGCGCGCGGGTGATGTCGGATATCGTGCCCGGTGCGATCGAACGGCTCGCGCCAGCCGTGCGGGCGCGGCTGGTGCTGACCCAGCAGGTGCGCGACGAGGACATGGCGCGGGTACGCGCGGTCTACGACCGGCTCGGGATCAACGCCGAACTCGCGCCGTTCTTCAGCGACCTGCCGGCGCGGCTCGCCTCCAACCATCTGGTGATCTCGCGTTCCGGCGCGACCACCGTGGCGGAGCTTGCCGCCATCGGGCGGCCGTCGATCCTGGTGCCGCTGCCCGGCGCGCTCGATCAGGACCAGTTCGCCAATGCCGGCGTGCTGGCGGAGGCCGGCGGCGCGCTGCGCGTGGTGCAGTCGGATTTCACGCCGGAGCGGCTGGCGTCGGATATCGCGGCGCTCGCCGCTGAGCCGGCGCGGCTCGCGGCCATGGCAGACAAGGCGCGTGGCATCGGCCAACGCGACGCCGCCGAGCGGCTGGCCGATCTGGTGATGAAAGTGGCGGGGATTTAGCCAAATTGCCTTGACTCCGCCGTCATGGCCGGACACAGCCGTTCGAAGAACAGCGTCGCTTCGCTCGCCTATGTTCCGGCCATCCACGTCCTGGCTGAATCAGATAGAAGACGTGGATGCCCGCGACCAGCGCGGGCATGACGCAAACCAACAGGTTACAAACCATGAGACTGCCGCGCGAGATCGGCCCCATCCACTTCGTCGGCATCGGCGGCATCGGCATGAGCGGCATCGCCGAGGTGCTGAACAATCTCGGCTACACCGTGCAGGGCTCCGACGCCTCCGAAGGCGCCAACGTGGTGCGGCTGCGCGACAAGGGCATCAAGGTCACCGTCGGGCACAAGGCCGAGAACATCGCAGGCGCCGACGTGCTGGTGGTGTCCACCGCGATCAAGCGCGACAACCCGGAACTCTTGGCGGCGCGCGGGCGGCGCATCCCGGTGGTGCGGCGCGCCGAGATGCTGGCGGAACTGATGCGGCTGAAAAGCTGCGTCGCCATCGCCGGCACCCACGGCAAGACCACCACCACCTCGATGGTCGCGACGCTGCTCGACGCCGGCGACTTCGACCCTACCGTCATCAATGGCGGCATCATCAACGCCTACGGCACCAACGCGCGGCTCGGCACCGGCGACTGGATGGTGGTGGAGGCCGACGAGAGCGACGGCACCTTCCTCAAGCTGCCGGTCGATATCGCCATCGTCACCAATGTCGATCCCGAGCACCTCGATCACTTCAAGACCTTCGAGGCGGTGCAGGATGCGTTCCGCAACTTCGTCGAGAACGTGCCGTTCTACGGCTTCGCGGTGATGTGCATCGATCATCCAGTGGTGCAGGCGCTGGTCGGCAAGATCGAGGATCGCCGCATCATCACCTACGGCGCCAATCCGCAGGCCGACGCGCTGCTGCTCGACCTCAAGGCCGAGAACGGCGGCTCCCGCTTCAACATCGCGTTCCGCGACCGCAAGGCCGGAACCGCGCACGAGATCACCGATCTGGTGCTGCCGATGCCGGGTCGCCACAATGCGCTGAACGCCACCGCGGCGGTGGCGGTGGCGCATCAGCTCGGCATCCCCGACGCCGTGATCCGCAAGGCGCTGGCCGGTTTCGGCGGCGTCAAGCGCCGCTTCACCCGCACCGGCACGTGGAACGGGGTGACGGTGGTCGACGACTACGGTCACCATCCGGTGGAGATCGCCGCGGTGCTGCGGGCGGCGCGCGATTCGACGCGGGGCAAGGTCATCGCCGTGGTGCAGCCGCATCGCTACACGCGCCTGCAAGCACTGTTCGAGGAGTTCTGCACCTGCTTCAACGACGCCGACACCGTGATCGTCGCCGATGTCTATCCGGCGGGCGAAGCGCCGATCCCCGGCGTCGATCGCGATGCGCTGGTGCTGGGCCTGCGCGCGCACGGCCACCGCGAGGTGATCGCGCTGCCGGGCGCTGCGGCGCTGGCCGGCGTGGTTCGCGATACCGCCAGGGATGGCGACTACGTGGTGTGCCTCGGCGCCGGCAACATCACGCAATGGGCCTACGCGCTGCCGGGCGAGTTGCAGGTGCTGGGTTAGATCGCGCGAACGACGCAAGGGAGAATGGGCATGGCCGTTCTCAGCGACGAGACATGGCGCCGCCATGCCAATCCATGGAGTGTGTGGACGCGCTATGTGGCCTTTCCGTTGCTGGTCCTCGCGGCATGGAGCGCTCACTGGATCGGATGGTGGTCGCTGCTTCCTATCGCGACCGTGGTGCTTTGGCTGATCGTCAATCCGCGCGCGTTTCCGCCGCCGCGTTCAACCGACAACTGGGCTTCGAAAGCCGTGCTCGGCGAACGGATATGGACAGGAGTCAGGCGGCAGGATGTTCCGGTACGGCATCGCGCGGTGCCGCGTATCGCATCGGTAATTGCCATGGCTGCCACGTTGTCGTTGCTATGGGGATTGTGGCAACGTGATGCCGCAGTGACCTTCTTGAGCGCGGCAATCGTCATGATCGCCAAAACGTGGTTTGTGGATCGGATGGTCTGGCTGTTCGAAGATATGAAAGACTCCAACCCCGAATACCGATCCTGGCTTTACTGATGTTTGCAGATATCATTCCGGAACTGAAATCCGCGATACCCGATCTGCGGGGGCGGCTGCTCGCCAACGAGCCGCTGGCCCCGCTGACATGGTTTCGCGTCGGCGGTCCGGCGCAGGTGTTGTTCACACCGGCGGACGAGGAAGACCTCGCCTATTTTCTCACACGGCTGCGCGCCGACATTCCCGTCTACTGCATCGGCGTCGGATCGAACCTGATCGTGCGCGACGGCGGAATGCCGGGCGTGGTGATCCGGCTGTCGCCGCGTGCGTTCGGTGCAACCCGTGTCGAGGGTGACATCGTTCACGCCGGCACTGCGGCGCTCGACAAGCGGGTGGCGGAAGCCGCCGCAGCGGCGGGTATCAGCGGCCTCGAATTTCTGTTCGGGATTCCCGGCAGCATCGGCGGCGCGCTACGCATGAATGCCGGCGCCAACGGCGGTGAGATCAAGGACATTCTCGTCGAGGCGACGGCAGTCGGCCGTGACGGCGCGCTGCGCCGTTTCGACAACGCGGCGATGGCCTTCAGCTATCGCAACAGCGGCGTCGACACCTCGTTCGTGTTCACCTCGGCGCGGTTTCGCGGCGCGCCGGCCG
Source organism: Bradyrhizobiaceae bacterium (assembly GCA_044463945.1). Classification (GTDB taxonomy): domain Bacteria; phylum Pseudomonadota; class Alphaproteobacteria; order Rhizobiales; family Xanthobacteraceae; genus 62-47. Next base: position 63,530 of record JBIQLW010000013.1, read on the forward strand.
ACGCCGAGGCGATCCGCGCGCGGATGCAGGCGGTGCAGACCCATCGCGAGACGGCGCAGCCGATCCGCGAGAAGACTGGCGGCTCGACCTTCAAGAACCCGCCCGGCCACAGCGCCTGGAAACTGATCGACGCCGCCGGCTGCCGCGGCCTGCGCGTCGGCGGCGCGCAGGTGTCGGAGATGCATTGCAACTTCCTCATTAACACCGGCGACGCCACGGCGCACGACATCGAGACGCTGGGCGAGACGGTGCGCGCGCGGGTCAGGGCGCAGTCCGGCATCGACCTGCACTGGGAGATCAAGCGCGTCGGCGTCGCGCGAGGCTGAACCCGCCGCCCTTCGAGGCTCGCGGCTTTGCCGCTCGCACCTCAGAGCCTGACCGGGAACGAAGCGCCATCGTCCGCGTTCGCGAAGGCGGACGATCCAGTAATCCGTGCGGACATTAAGAAAAATCTGATGGGATACGGAATACTGGATGCCCCGCCTTCGCGGAGTATGACGGCTTTCGTGTTGCGCATTCACCCGAAAAGCGAATTCATGCTCGCGCCTCGGGATGACGACGGATTAAGGTCAGTTACCTAAAGCGCCGATCGCGGCGATCGGTGTCGGCGGCACCTGGAAGGCGCCCGAGAACGGATATTCCTGCAACGCGATGAAGCCCAGCGCGATCACCGCCGCGGTGGCGAACACCGTCAGCGCCGCCATGAAAGCGCGCGGGCGTTCGAGATGAACGAGGCCGATGGCGACCTGCGTAATCAGGCCGAGCACCATCACCACCAGCCATTTCATTTCGTCGGTGTGGTCGGCGGCGAGCGCCAGCCGCGCGTTGCGCAGCGTGCCGGCGCGCACCGTCGCATTCATCAGCGCGGAATGGACGACCTGTCCCGATGCCTTCGCCAGCCCCGGCTGACTGACCTCGCGCAGCAGATTGTCATAGGCCGCCGCCGTGCGGGGCGAGGGCTTTGCCGCGCTCATCGCCGGCCATTCGTCCGCGACGAGGGACGACACATAGGCATTGAGCGCGGCGCGGATGCTCTGCATGTCCGACACCGACGCCACGCTCAGCGTGTGGATGTTGCGCAACTCGCCGGCTTCCGCCTGCACGGTCCGGGTCGCCTGACGGCCGCGTTCGCTGACGTCGTTGGCGAGAAAGCCGGCCAACAGCGCGAACAGGATGGCCACCGCGTTGAAGAATGGCGCGACGACGCCGTGAAGCGTATGAATCGGCCGTCGCGTCCGCGCACGGAAGGCGAGCGCCGCCAGCGCCACCACCGTGCCGAAATAGATCAGGCACAGCGACAGGAAGATTCCCGCCGGGGCCGTGTCGAGCCAGGCTCGGATCATGCGCAATAATCCCTTTGCGTTTTTGTCGGCACTCCGGCCGCGAATCAGTTCCGATGGCGCGGCGACAATAGCGTGGCGCCGCTCATTTGGTGACCGGCGCAAATCAGCGTAAGGAGGATTCTCCGCGAAGGAGGTGGCGAATGAGCGGTGCGAAGCATGTGGCGGTGTTGCTCGGCGGCTGGTCGTCGGAGCGCGAGGTGAGCCTGCGTTCGGGCAAGGCGTGCGCCGATGCGCTGGAGCGGCGCGGCTATCGCGTCACCCGCATCGACGTCAAGCGCGATATCGCCACCGTGCTGGAGGCGTTGAAGCCCGATGCCGCGCTGATGATGCTGCACGGCCGGCCCGGCGAGGACGGCACCATTCAGGGCGTGCTGGAAACGCTCGGCATTCCCTACAGCCATTCCGGCGTACTGGCCTCGTCGCTGGCGATGCAGAAGGACCTCGCCAAGACGGTGCTGGCCGCGGCCGGGATCCCGGTGGCGAAGGGGCTCACCTTGTCGCGTGCCGAGGTCGCCAAGGGCCATGCGATGGAGCCGCCCTATGTCATCAAGCCGGTGGCGGACGGCTCCAGCGTCGGCGTCTTCATCGTCACCGAGGAGCACGCCCACCCGCCGCAGGAGCTGTTTCGCGACGACTGGCCCCACGGCGATCAACTTCTGGTGGAAAAATACATCCCCGGCAAGGAACTGACCTGCGCGGTGGTCAAGGGCGAGGCGACCGGCGTGATCGAGATCGTGCCGCAGGTAAGGTTTTACGATTACGAGGCAAAGTATTCGCCGGGCGCGTCAAAACACATCCTGCCCGCATCAATTTTACCATTTGTTTACCAGGAAGTCCGAAGGTTAACGCTGGCGGCGCATGTTGCGCTCGGCTGTCGAGGCGTTAGCCGGGCGGATTTCCGCTTCGACGATCGCATCGCGGGAACGGGGGGCCTCATCTGCCTTGAGGTCAATACCCAGCCCGGCATGACCGAGACGTCACTTGTGCCGGAGCTCGCTGCACACGCGGGCACAACATTTGACGAGCTCGTGCAATGGATGGTGGAGGACGCCTCGCTCGGTCGGTGAGACTGCCGAGGCCCCAAACTGATCTGAAGGCCGCCGCCCGTGGCGCGGTCATTCTGCTGCGCGAGCATGTGGGACGCATCATGCGGCGGCGGACGCCGCCGGCCGCGCCGCCGCTGCGGCCGGTGCCGTCGAGCCATCACCCGCTGATCGTTTTCATCGAGCGCCATGTGCCGCGCCGCGCGGGCATCTACGCGACGCTCGTCATTCTGTGCGGCAGCGCCGCGCTGGGCGTGGTCAAGGGCGGCCATGTCGAGGAAGTCAACAGCGCGCTCAGCGATACCCGCAACGCGCTCGCCAATGCCGCCGGCTTTCGCATCACCACGGTCGCGATCAACGGCCGCAAGCAGTTGACCCAGGACGAGATCCTGGCGATCGGCGGCGTCAACGGCCGCTCCTCGCTGTTGTTCCTCGACGCCGCCGAGGTGCGCGGCAAGCTGACGGCGAATCCGTGGATCGCCGACGCCACCGTGCTCAAGTTCTATCCCGACACGTTGCAGATCGATGTGACCGAGCGCTCGCCTTTCGCCCTGTGGCAGCAGGACGGCAAGGTGTCGGTGATCGCCGACGACGGCGCGGTGCTGGAGCCCTATGTCCCGAAGAAGTTCGCGGCGCTGCCGCTGGTGGTCGGCAAGGGCGCCGAAACCCGCGCGCGCGATTTCCTTGCGCTGCTCGACCGCTACCCGCAGATCAGGACGCAGATGCGCGCGGCGGTGTTCGTCGGCGAACGCCGCTGGAATCTGCGGCTGAAGAACGGTCTCGATCTCCGCCTGCCGGAGCAGGATGTCGGTCTTGCGCTGGCGACGCTGTCGAAGTTCGACAAGGAGGACAGGCTGTTCACCCGTGACATCGTCGCGGTCGACGCGCGGCTGCCGGACCGGCTGATCGTCCGGCTGTCGGAAGACGCCGCCAAGGCACGCGACGAGATGTTCAAAGAGAAGAAGCCCAAACGCAAGGCCGGCGACGCATGACGAGTCTCGATCGCCATCAGACGCCCAAGACGCGCCCGATGCCGCAGAACCGCACGGCATTGGTCGCCTCGCTCGATATCGGCACCAGCAAGATCGCCTGCATGATCGCGCGGCTGAAGCCGTGCGCGCCGAGCGAGGCGCTACGCGGCCGCACCCATGCGGTGGAACTGATCGGCTACAGCCATATCCAGTCGCGCGGCGTCAAGGCCGGCGCGGTGGTGGACATGGCGGAATGCGAACACGCGGTGCGCCACGCGGTGGCGGAGGCCGAGCGCATGGCCAAGGTCCGTGTCGAATCGGTTCTGCTGTCGGTGTCGGCCGGTCGCTTGCAGGGCCAGTTGATCGAGGCGGCCTCCGATATCCGCGGCGGCTCGGTCGCCGCGGACGACGTCACCCGCATCACCGGCACCGGAATGCGTCACGCCACCGCGCCGGGCCGCACCGTGCTGCACGCGCTGCCGGTCGGCTACGCGCTCGACGGCGTCAAGGGCATTCGCGATCCGCGCGGCATGGTGGCACGCCAGTTCGGCGTCGATATGAACGTGGTGACCGCCGACGCCACCGTCGCCAAGAACGTCATGCTGGCGGTCGAGCGCTGCCATCTCAACGTCGAGGCCATGGTGGCGAGCCCCTATGCCTCGGGGCTCGCGGTATTGACCGACGACGAGGTCGATCTCGGCGCGGCGGTGGTCGAGATGGGCGCGGGCACCACGACGCTCGCGGTCTATTCCGGCGGCCGGTTCGTTCACGCCAACGGCTTTGCGGTCGGCGGGCAACACGTCACCATGGATCTTGCGCGCGGGCTTGGCGTCTGCATTGCGGATGCCGAGCGAATCAAGACGTTATATGGCACGGTGCTCACCGGCGGCTCGGACGCGCGCGAATTGATGTCGGTGCCGACGGCGGCGGAAGACGAGCAGGATTTTCCGCGCGTGGTGTCGCGCGCGACCATCGCCAACATCGTCCGGCAGCGTGTCGAGGAGATATTCGAAATGGTGCGCGACCGGCTGAAGGAATCGCCGTTTGCCGCCGAGCCCCGCGCCCGCATCGTGCTGAGCGGCGGCGCCTCGCAACTCACCGGCGTGCCGGAACTGGCGAGCCGCATCCTTGGCCGTTCGGTCCGCGTCGGCCGCCCGCTCGGGTTTGGCCGTCTGCCGAGCGAGGCCAAGGGGGCATCGTTCGCGGTGCCCTCGGGCCTTCTGGTCTACCCGCAATACGCTCACCTCGAATTTGTCGAGCCGCGCCATGTGCGGCCGCTCAAGACCGGAACCGGCGGCTATTTCGGCAAGGTCGGCCAATGGCTGCGGGAGGGCTTCTGATGACCCTGTTCCACCCCGACCTCCATCCACTCCCGTGTCCGGCGTCGTGCCGGGGGCATTGCAAAATCAAGCGCGCGTAATCGAGAGGCAACCATGACCATCAATCTGACACCCCCTGATGTTCGCGAGCTGAAGCCGCGGATCACCGTCTTCGGAGTCGGCGGCGCCGGCGGCAATGCCGTCAACAACATGATCACCGCCGGGCTGGAGGGGGTCGATTTCGTCGTCGCCAACACCGACGCGCAGGCGCTGTCGATGACCAAGGCCCAGCGCGTCATCCAGATGGGCACCGAGGTGACGCAGGGGCTCGGCGCGGGCTCGCAGCCCGACGTCGGCGCCGCCGCCGCGCAGGAGGTCATCGACGAGATCCGCGATCATCTGTCGGGCGCCAACATGGTGTTCGTCACCGCCGGCATGGGCGGCGGCACCGGCACCGGCGCGGCCCCGGTGATTGCGCGCACCGCGCGCGACCTCGGCATCCTGACGGTCGGTGTGGTCACCAAGCCGTTCCACTTTGAAGGCCAGCGTCGGATGCGCACCGCAGAATCCGGCATCGCCGAACTGCACAAGGTGGTGGACACGCTGCTCATCATCCCCAACCAGAACCTGTTCCGGGTGGCCAACGAGAAGACCACCTTCGCCGACGCCTTCGCGATGGCCGACCAGGTGCTGTATTCGGGCGTTGCCTGCATCACCGACCTGATGGTCAAGGAAGGGCTCATCAACCTCGACTTCGCCGACGTCCGCGCGGTGATGCGCGAGATGGGCAAGGCGATGATGGGCACCGGCGAAGCCTCCGGCGAGAAGCGGGCGCTCACCGCCGCCGAAGCGGCGATCGCCAATCCGCTGATCGACGATTCCTCGATGAAGGGCGCGCGCGGCCTGCTGATCTCCATCACCGGCGGCAAGGACATGACGCTGTTCGAGGTCGATGAAGCCGCGACGCGGATTCGCGAGGAGGTCGATCCCGACGCCAACATCATCGTCGGCGCCACCTTCGACGAGGCGCTCGACGGCGTGATCCGGGTTTCGGTGGTCGCCACCGGCATCGAGCAGGCAGCGCTGGCCCGCGCCGCGGCGCCTTCCGCCGCTGCCGCTCCCGCCGCGCAGGGCGCGTCGTCGTCCGACACCCGGCTGGCCGATCTCGCCGCGCGTCAGCGCGCCGCCGCCGCGGCCGCCGCTCCCCGCGCCGAGGCGCCGCGTCAGGCCGCGCCCGTCGCTCCGGCTCCCGGCCACGAGCGCGCGACGCTCGCCGCGGTCGAGGCCGCCGTTGCCGCCGAGCCGGCCCGGGCCGCCGCGCCCGCGCCGATCCAGCCGGCCTCCTACGGCGACGTGACGGTGCGCCCGATCGCGCAGAAGCCGTCGCTGTTCCCGGAGCATGAACTTCCGCGCGCCGAGGCGCACGAGCCGCCGCCGGAAGCCTTCATCCCCAGGTCGGCCGAGCGCGTGCCGACCCGGACGCCGCGGATGCCGAAGTTCGAGGAACTGCCGATGCCGGCCCAGAACGAGATCCGTCAGGCCCGCGGCGATATCGATGAGGACCAGCCGCAGAAGGTGCGGCTCTCGCTCCTGCAACGGCTCGCCAATGTCGGGCTCGGCCGCCGCGACGAGGAGCACGAGCCGCCGATCGCCGCCCGCGCCTCGGGTCCGGCCATGGAGCAGATGCCGCCGCTGCCGGAGCGCAAGCCGCAGCGCAGCGTCGCCCAGCAGATGGCGGCCCACGAGCCGGTATCGGAATATGCCCAGCGCCGTGCCCCCCAGGGCCTCGACGTCCATGGCCGTCCGGCACCTGTGGCTCCGGCGCCACAGGGCGACGATCATCTTGATATCCCCGCATTTTTGCGGCGGCAGTCGAGCTGACGAATTGTGACCAAGGTAAACGAATTGCAACCCCGGCGGCTTCCGCCGGGGTTTTCGTTTGCCCGGCGTAGAGGTGGTCCCGAGTTGTTAAGTATTTGATTTTAAATGCAGCTTCAGCCAGCGGTGGGAACCGGGTGGGCGCCTTGGCGGAACCTGCTCGCAAATATGGTTAACGGGCGGCTGCAATCGGGCGAAATCGGGTAACAATGCGTAAAAAAGCGTGAGTTGCGGCATTTGTGACAGCCAGTATGGTTTCCCGCATCTTTTGGGGACATCGGAATCGAATCGCGGTTTTTAAGGCCGGGCTAGTGGCCGGTCTCGGATCCTGTGCGGTTCCCGGTGTGAAGCGGTTTTCCGCTGTAAAGTCTTGGACATTTTGCGCATGAAGTTCAGCCGCCAGACGACTCTTCGGTCGCAAGCAACCGTAACGGGCGTCGGCGTGCATTCGGGTACCGCGGTTGAACTGACATTGGGGCCTGCGCCGGTGGATGCGGGCTTTGTTTTTGTCCGGGTCGCGCCTGACGGCAGCGAGCGCGCGGTGCAGGCGAGCGCCAGAGCCGTCACCGCCACCGCCTTCGCCACTGTGCTGGGCGACCGCGAGGGGCCGCTGGTATCCACCGCCGAGCATGTGCTGGCGGCGCTGCGCGGCATGGGCGTCGATAACGCCACCATTGAGATCGATGGTCCGGAAGTGCCGATCATGGACGGCAGCGCGGCGGCGTTCGTGGCGGCCATCGATCAGGCCGGCGTGGTCGAGCAGGCCGCGCCGCGCCGTTTCCTTCAGGTTCTGAAGCCGATCCGGGTCGCGATCGGCGAGAGCGTCGCCGAACTGCGGCCCGATGCCAACGGTTTCCGCGCCGAGGTCGAGATCGACTTCGCCAATCCGGCGATCGGCCGGCAGAGCTTTTCGCTGGACCTCAACCCCGAGAGCTTCCGCCGCGAGATCAGCCGGGCCCGCACCTTCGGCTGCATGAGCGATGTCGCCAGGCTGCTGGAAGCCGGGTTTGCGCGCGGCGCCTCATTCGACAACTCGCTGGTGTTCGACGACACCCGCCTTCTCAACGCCGAGGGGCTGCGCTTCGCCAACGAGTGCGCGCGCCACAAGATGCTCGATGTGGTCGGCGATCTGGCACTGGCCGGTCTGCCGCTGCTCGGCGCCTACCGCTCGGTGCGCGGCGGCCACAAGCTCAACCACGCCGTCCTGACCGCGCTTTTCGCCGACCGCAGCGCCTGGCGGATGGTGGAGGCGGAACGCGCCCGCCGCGTGCGTCCGGCCGCCGAGGCGGTGGGCGGCATGGTGGGCGGTCTGGTCGCGCCGGCCTACGGCCCCGACGTGTCCTGATCGGCAGTCCGTTCCGACTTACGGCTCCTGCCTGCTTCTCCCCTTGCATCGGCTTGTCGCATCCCGACAATTCGCCTTAATCCGGGCGGAATGGCTCCGTATCCGGTTGGTCGCCTGCGTTTTTTCCGATACAGAAGCGCGGTCGCGTGAGCATGGCCCCGGATGGAGGGGCCGGCTTCGGGACGTGCGGTCAACTTCGCAGCAATGGCATTCCAGGCATCAGGATCTTATTTGATGGCGGCACCACGATCGAGGTTTGAAGCGCGCGGGTCCGCGTCGTGGCAAGGGCTGCGCCGGCGGGTTCTGCTCGCGGCGTATGTGGCGGTGATCGCCGGTGGCCTCGGCGGCTGCAGCAGCATGGGCGACTTCTGGGACAAGTTCGGCAAGTCGAGCGAGGACAGTTTCGTCGATGAGCCGGCCGACAAGCTCTACAACGAGGGCTTGTACCTGATGAACAAGGATAACGATCCCAAAGCCGCCTCGAAGAAGTTCGAGGAGGTGGATCGTCAGCATCCTTATTCGGACCTCGCGCGCAAATCGCTGTTGATGTCGGCCTACGCCTATTATACCGCCGGCGACTACGACAACTGCATCGGCGCGGCGACACGCTACGTCACGCTGCATCCCGGCAGCCCCGACGCCGCCTATGCGCAGTATCTCATCGCCAGCTCCCAGTACGACCAGATCCCCGACGTGTCGCGCGACCAGGGTCGCACCGAGCGGGCGATCGCCGCGCTGGAGGAGGTCATCCGCAAGTATCCGACCTCCGAATACGCCACCAGCGCCAAGCAGAAGCTGCAAGGCGCGCGCGACCAGCTGGCCGCCAAGGAAATGAGCATCGGCCGCTACTACATGGAGAAGCGCGACTTCGGCGCGGCGATCAACCGCTACAAGACGGTGGTGACGCGCTATCAGACCACGCGCCACGTCGAGGAAGCGCTGGCGCGGCTGACTGAAGCCTATATGGCGATCGGGATCGTCGGCGAGGCGCAGACCGCCGCCGCCATACTTGGCCACAACTTTCCTGACAGCCGCTGGTACCAAGACGCCTACAATCTCGTAAAATCCGGCGGTCTCGAACCGAGCGAGAACAAGGGGTCCTGGATGAGCCGGGCCTTCAAGAAGATGGGCCTCGGCTAACCTGTAGGACCGACCTCTCATGCTGGCGCGTCTTTCGATCCGTGACATCGTCCTGATCGAACGGCTCGATATCGAATTTGCCCAGGGTCTGGCGGTGCTGACCGGCGAAACCGGCGCAGGCAAATCGATTCTGCTCGACGCGTTCGCGCTGGCGCTGGGCGGGCGCGGCGATGCCGCGCTGGTGCGCCACGGCGCGGCGCAAGGGCAGGTCACCGCGACTTTCGAGGTGCCGAAGGGGCACCCCGCCGAGCGGCTTCTCAGTGAGAACGATCTCGACGGCATTCTTGACGACTCGGGCGACGTGATCCTGCGCCGCGTGCAACTGACCGATGGCCGCAGCCGCGCCTTCATCAACGATCAGCCGGTCAGCGTGCAGATGCTGCGTGCGGTCGGCGCGGCGCTGGTGGAGATTCACGGCCAGCACGACGAGCGCGCGCTGGTCGATGCTGCGACCCATCGGCGGCTGCTCGACGCCTTCGCCGGACTCGACAGGGATGTCGCCGCGGTGGAAGCGCTGTGGGCCGCGCGCCGTACCGCGCAGACTGCGCTGGAGGAGCACCGCACCGGCATGGAGCGCGCCGCGCGCGAGGCCGACTATCTGCGCCATGCGTCGGAGGAGTTGACGAAACTCGCACCGCAGGACGGCGAGGAAACCGAACTGGCCGACCGCCGCACCGCGATGATGCAGGGCGAGAAGATCGCCGGCGACCTGCGCGAGGCGCAGGAGGCGGTGAGCGGCAATAATTCGCCGATCGCGGGGCTGGCTGCGGCGGTGCGGCGGCTGGAGCGGCGCGCGGGCAGTTCGCCGGCGCTGGTGGAGCCCGCGGTGAAGGCGATCGACGCCGCGATCAACGCGCTGGAGGAAGCCGGCCAGCACCTCAACGCGGCGCTGACGGCTGCGGATTTCGATCCGGCCGAGCTTGAGCGCATCGAGGAGCGGCTGTTCGCGCTGCGCGCCGCCGCGCGCAAGTATTCGACGCCGGTCGACGGGCTCGCCGCACTGGCGGCGAGATACGCCGCCGATCTCGCGCTGATCCATGCCGGCGCCGAGCGGTTGCAGGACCTGGAGCGGGCTGCCGCCGAGGCTGGAAAGCGTTACGATGCCGCCGCGGCGGCGCTGTCGGCGGCGCGCGCCAAGGCGGCGGAGAAGCTGAACAAGGCGGTCAACGCTGAGCTTGCGCCGCTCAAGCTGGAGCGCGCGAAGTTCATGACGCAGGTGGAAGCCGATGCCGATGCGGCGGGGCCGCAGGGCATCGACCGTGTCGCGTTCTGGGTGCAGACCAATCCCGGCACCCGGCCGGGGCCGCTGATGAAGGTCGCCTCCGGCGGCGAGTTGTCGCGCTTCCTGCTGGCGCTCAAGGTGGTGCTGTCGGATCGCGGCTCGGCGCCGACGCTGGTGTTCGACGAGATCGACACCGGGGTCGGCGGCGCGGTGGCGGACGCCATCGGCGCGCGGCTGGCGCGGCTCGCCGGCAAGGTGCAGGTGATGGCGGTGACCCACGCGCCGCAGGTGGCGGCGCGGGCCGACCAGCATCTGTTGATTTCCAAGAGCGCGCGCGACAAGGGCAGGCGGGTCGCCACCCGTGTCGATGCGTTGGCCGACGAGCACCGCCGCGAGGAGATCGCGCGGATGCTGGCGGGCGCTGAGATCACCACCGAGGCGCGCGCGGCGGCCGAGCGACTGTTGAAGGCGGCGGGATAAGGGAGGACGCGGCGAGGTGCGCGCCGGCGTCGTCCGGAGTGTCTGACCGGAAAGTCGCTTCTTGGGTGAATGCGCAACACGAAAGCCGTCATGCTCCGCCAAGGCGGCGCATCCAGTACCCCATGTTGAGTCAAATTTTCCACGCACTCACACGGATGACTGGATCGTCCGCCTTCGCGGACGATGACGCCTCATTTCCAGTCGGGCTCCGAGATGCGACGCAAGTTAGCTCGCCAATTTGCTATGGCTCCGCGCTTCGCGGCGCGCCGTGCGCAGTTCTCAAAACAAAAGACCGCGCAAAACGCACGGTCTCATCAAACGAAAAGGCCGCACGAAACGCGCGGCCTTTTCTGCCTTGTAAACTGGAATATCGCTCGATGCGGATCCGACGATGGACCGGCGATCGATGACCTCAGCCAGCAGCCCGCAGATTGTCGGCGGATGATTTGCCCGAGCGGCGATCCGCGACAATCTCGTAGCTGATCTTCTGGCCTTCACGCAGCGTGCCGAGGCCGGCGCGCTCGACGGCGCTGATGTGCACGAACACATCGTTGCCGCCATCGTCGGGCTGGATGAAGCCGTAGCCCTTGGTTGCGTTAAACCACTTTACGGTTCCCATGCTCATGGGATAGTCCCTTCTCAAAAAAGTATAGTCGAAGCCCACGGTGATGGGCTGGTGGCATCGAATTTTTGGAAGGGTCGTCAGCGTCTAAACCGGCTGTACCGGTAGTTAGCAAGTGTCGTCCGGCCGAAAATCGATCAGGGTATCTTATGCGAAAGTAGGGGCCAAAACAATCCTGGCGCGCACGATTTTTGCGGCGCGCCGCAGGCCCGTCGCGACAATCGCTCGAATGCGGGCGCGGCCCAGACTGGCTCCGCGCCGATTTGTCCACGACGGGGAGCGCCGCGCCGCCGCTCAGCGGCGGCGGAACTGGCCGCGGGGCGGTCCGCTGCGCGGCGGGCCGCCGGCCGGCCGCTCGTCCTTGTGGCGGAAGATCAGGCGGCCCTTTTCGAGGTCGTAGGGCGACATCTCGATGGTGACGCGGTCGCCGGCCAGCGTCTTGATGCGGTTCTTCTTCATCTTGCCCGCGGTATAGGCGACGATCTCGTGCCCCGCGTCGAGCTGGACGCGGTAGCGGGCATCAGGGAGGATTTCGGTCACCAGTCCTTCGAACTGGATCAGTTCTTCTTTGGCCATCGGTTTCTCCAGATCGGGTTTCGCCAGAGCGGCCAGCGGCTAATGCCGCGGCCCCTGGTTGCGTTGCGGTTGGGCCGGACGGCTGTCGCGGCGCATGAACGCGACCGCCGAAATGCCCTCGGCCTTGCCGCCGGCGGGCGGCCTGGCGGTGTCGTGTCGCGGCGCGGCCTGCGGCGCGCCGTTGCCGGGACGCCGGCGGCGGCGCGGAGGCTTGCCCGCCGGGGCGCCGTCGGCCCCGCGATGCGCCATCGCATGAGCTCCCGGCCGGCCGCCGCGATGCTGCTGCGCGGAGGGGCCGGACTCGCGATGGCCGGGCGTGCGTCGGTCTTCCTTTGGCAATGCGACACGGATCAGTTTTTCGATGTCGCGGAGATACGCCATTTCCTCGCCGGCGCAAAGCGAGATCGCAACACCCTCGGCGCCGGCGCGGGCGGTGCGGCCGATGCGGTGGACATAGGTTTCCGGGATGTTGGGCAGGTCGAAATTGACGACGTGGCTGACGCCGTCGACGTCGATGCCGCGTGCGGCGATGTCAGTGGCGACCAGGGTGCGGATCTCGCCGGAGCGGAACGCCGCCAGCACCCGCTCGCGATAGTTCTGCGACTTGTTGCCGTGGATGGCGTCGGCGGCGATGCCGGCGCGGGCCAGCGTCTTCACCACCTTGTCGGCGCCGTGCTTGGTGCGGGTGAACACCAGCGCGCGGTTGATCGGCTCATGCTGGAGGATCTGCGCCAGCGCCGCCGGCTTGGCGGCGACGTCGAGCTGGATCACACGCTGGGCGATGCGTTCCACGGTGGAGGCCACCGGCGTCACCGCGACCCGCGCCGGGTCGCGCAGCATCTGCTCGGCGAGTTCGGCGATGTCCTTCGGCATGGTGGCCGAGAACAATAGCGTCTGCCGCTTCGCCGGCAGCTTGGCGACGATCTTCCGGATGTCGTTGATGAAGCCCATATCGAGCATCCGGTCGGCCTCGTCGAGCACCAGAAACTCGACCTGGCCGAGCTTGAGCGCGTTGCCCTGCACCAGATCGAGCAGCCGGCCGGGAGTGGCGACCAGCACCTCGACGCCGCCCATCAGGGCGCGGACCTGGCGGCCCATCGGCACGCCGCCGATGGCCAGCGCCGAGGTCAGCCGCATGTGGCGGCCATAGGCGTTGAAGCTGTCGAGGATCTGGCCGGACAGTTCGCGGGTCGGACTCAGCACCAGCACGCGGCAGGTCTTGGGCTGCGGACGGATACGGTTCTCAAGCACACGATGCAGGATCGGCAGCGCGAAAGCGGCGGTCTTGCCGGTGCCGGTCTGAGCGATGCCGACGACGTCGCGGCCAGTAAGAGCGAGGGGAATGGTCTGCGCCTGGATCGGCGTCGGCGTCCGGTAGTTTTCATCCACCAGGGCGCGCGAGATGGGATCAGCAAGGCCGAAATCCTGAAAGGAGGTCAAAAGGGGTGTCTTTCCATTGAAAAGCGAACGCCTGACCTCACGGGGTCAGGTGCGGCAAACGGGCCTCAAGGGCACCTTGGGACACCCGCGTGTTTGGGGCGTCGGTTTCGGTTGGCTGAGAAAGGGGCGAGCCAGAAGCCGGTGACCGGCCAAAGAACACGCGGCTCGCGAGGACCTGCCTGAATCGCAAGGTCGTGGCGATGATATGGCGCAGCATCGCGGCGGATTCAAGGTCAAACTGACGTTGTGGGCTCGCCGGCGGCGGATTTTGACGATGGAGAATGGCCCCCGCGCGGGCGATGGCGCAAGCCATCGCGATGCTCTAGTGTTTCCGCCCATCGACAAAACCAGCGGGAGATTATCGTGATTTACATCGTGGCGACCTTGACCGTGAAGCCGGAGATGCGGGCCGAACTGATCGACGGCGCGAAGGCGTGCATCGCCGCCACCCGTCAGGAGCCGGGCAACATTTCCTACGATCTGCACGAGAGCGTCACCGATCCGACCCGGATGGTGTTTGTCGAGCAATGGGAGAACGCCGAGGCGCTGGGCCCGCATCGCCAGAGCGATCACATGAAGGCGTTCGGGCGCATCGCCGCCAAATGCCTGAGCGCCCCGGCCAGGATCGAGATCATCACCCCGGCCAAGGTGGATGCGCGGTAATGCGGTAGTTCGGAAGTTTCCCATCGGATTCTCCCGGCGAACTTCTGAACCCGAGCCCCGGTGACGACGCCAGCGCCGTCGCCGGCTGCTGTGCCGCGGCGGAACCAAATCGGATTCCTGTTGTTAATTCAAACCCGTCCTGCGTCCGGACGTGGGGGCCGCGTCCGACAGCGCCCGTGCGCTGGACGCGGCGGTCACCCTCACCGGCGCCGGACACCCGACGCTCTTGGCTATTTTTCACCGGATTGATGTTCAGGCAGGCGCGTGGTCAGGCTGGGGTTCATCATCGGGTTCATCGCGCTGCTGGGAATGCTGTTGTCCGGCCTTGCCGCCTATCGCGCCCATGAGCAGGAACTCACCGTCAACCGCATCGCGCTGTCGCGGGCCATCGACGTTAACGCCAGTCTGGTGCAGGACCGCCTGACCGAGCGCGAACTGCTGGCGCGGGTCGCCTCCGGCCTGTTTCATTCGTCGACGGTGACCAAGGCCAACATGCTGAAGCCGCTGCGCACTTCGATCTATGCCTTCAAGACCGATTTCGTGGTGGCGAGCTGGGTGGCGCGGCTGCAACCCGGCGAACTGTCGCAGGCGCAGGCCGAATTGCAGAGCGCCGGCTTTCCGAGGCCGGAAATCCGCAACTTCAACGACCAGCCGCTCGATCCCGCCGCGGCCGCCGCGCCACTCGATGTGCTGATGGATGTCGAGCCCCGCGACGGCCAGACCGAGGGTTTCACCGGCCGCTCGCTCGACGGCCAGCCGATGCTGAATGCGATGCTCAAGCGGGCGCTGGAGACCAAGCAGCCGGCGGCGTCGGAGCCGCTGCCCCTGATGCAGCCGGACGGCCCGGTCGGTGTGGTGCTGGCGACCCCGGTGCTGCGCGAGACCACCGGGCCGTTGCTCGGTTTCATCACCTTTTCCTACGAGCTTGCGCCCTTGATGCTGACCAACGATGAGATGTCGCTGTTCTCGATCGCGCTACGCGACCCGGCCAGCAGCGGCACCGAACTGATTGTCAATGACGACGGCCAGGTCACGGCGCGCCCGATCGCGCGGCCGGCGCCGGGCGAGGCCGCCGCGCCCGCGCCGTTCATCCGCACCGTGGCGTTCGGCGGCCGCGACTGGCAACTGGCCTATTACGCCAAGACCAATATCGAGCAGCGCGCCTTCGAACTGGCGGCGGTGGTGGCGGCGATCGGCTTCGCGATGACTGCGGTGATCTGCGGGCTGTTCAGCTACATCGCCTACAACAACCTGCGCATGAGACGTGAAATCCGGGTGCGGATCGGCTTCGAGCACCGCCTGACGGCGGTGATCGACGAGCTCAATCACCGGGTCAAGAACATCCTCGCGGTGATCCAGTCGATCGTCACCCGCACCATGCGGCACGGCGCCGACGTCGACGTTGCGCGCGATCTCCTGATCGGGCGCATCCATGCGATGTCCAACGTCGTCTCGCTGCTCAGCGAAAGCCGCTGGCAGGGCGTGCCGCTCAAGGGCCTGTTCGAGGCGCGCGCCATTCCCAATGCCGACCGCATCGTGGTGAGCGGCCCCGATATCTCGGTCAGCGCCCGCGCCGCGCAGAGCCTGTCGCTGTTGTTCTTCGAACTGGCCTCGCACACCGACGAGGGGCTGTCGCTGGTCGGCAAGCATCCGCATGTCGTGGCGCAATGGACGGTGGAAGGCGACCCGCGCGACGCGATGTTCCATTTCCGCTGGGAGGAGTTCAACACCAGCGCCGCTACTCGCCGCGCCGACAGCGAGTTCGGCCTGGTCCTGCTCGACCGCGTCGCGCCGGAGGCGCTGGGCGGAACCTCGAAGCGCTATTTCACCGACGTCAGCTACGTCTACGAACTGATCGCGCCGATGGCGACGGTGGTGGACCTGACCGAGCGCGACCGCACCGACCGGCTGTCGGCCCCGGTGAGTCGCGTGCGATAGAGTATGGAAACGAGGCGTCATCGTCCGCGAAGACTGACGATCCAGTCATCGGTGCAGGCGCGGGGGAATTCATTTCCGGATGGAAAATACTGGATACTCCGCCTTCGCGGAGCATGACGGCTTCGCGTTGAGTAATGCGGAAGGCCGTGGTCTCAGGCGACGCCGGCGAGCAGCGCCTCGCGCAGTTGCTTCTTGAGCACCTTGCCGTTGGCGTTGCGCGGCAGCGGATCGCGGCTCACCGTGACCGACTCGGGCACCTTGTAGTCGGACAGCCGCGCCGCGCACCAGGCGCGTAGCGCCGCCACGTCGAGGTCCGGGTTGCGCGTCACGATCACCGCATGGACCCGTTCGCCCAGCACCGGGCACGGCTTGGCGATAATCGCGCTTTCCACCACATCATCGTGGGCGGCGAGCACCGACTCGACCTCGGCCGAGTAGATCTTGTGGCCGCCGCGGTTGATCATGTCCTTCTTGCGGTCGAACACCCGCACGAAACCCTGCTCGTCGATCGAGCCGAGATCGCCGGAATGCCAGAAGCCGCCGGTGAAGCTCTCCGCGGTGGCTTCCGGCTTGTTCCAGTAGCCCTTGATGACCGAGCCGCCGTGAATCCACAATTCGCCGACTTCGCCGCGCGGCACCTCGCAGCCGGCGTCGTCCATCACCATGATGGTCGCGCCGGGGCAGGGCCGTCCGACGCTGTCGATATGCGAGGCGGCGAACCCCGGCGGCATGATGGTGGATGGCGAGGTGGTTTCGGTGGCGCCGTAGGCGTTGACCAGCTTGAGGCCGGGAAGCGTCCGCGCCAGCTTCTCGATGGTGGAGATCGGCATCGGCGCGCCGCCGAAGCCGCCGATCCGCCACGCCGAGAGGTCGTAGCTGTCGAAATCGGCTTGCAGCAGGCACAGGTTGTACATCGCCGGCACCATGACGGTGTGGGTCGCGCGCTCGCGCGCGGCGATCGCCAAGTAATCGGCGGCCTTGAACTCGGAGACGATGATGAGCGCGCCGGCGCAGCGCGCCATCGCCAGCACGTTGGCGATGACGCCGGTGACGTGGGCGAGCGGCACCGCCGCGATCGAGCGGTCGGCCACCGTCAGCGCCATGCACGCCTCGTAGACCATGGCGGAATGGATGATGTTGCCGTGCGACAGCATCGCGCCCTTGGGCCGGCCGGTGGTGCCGGAGGTGTACATGATAAGCGCGGTGTGATCTTCCGCCACGCCGGCGGCCGCGGCGGACGGCGCGTGATGCCCCAACTGCGCCAGCGACGGCGCACTGGCGCCGTCCTCCACGACGATGCGGTGGCGCAGGTCCGGGATGTCGGCTGCGTCCGGCACGCGGTCGGCCAGCGCCGTCTCGTAGACGATCGCCGCCGCGCCGCAGTCGTTCAGCATGTAGGCCACTTCGGGCTTTTGCAGGCGAGTCGAGAGCAGCACCCCGACCAGCCCGAGCCGGGCGGCCGCATAGAGGGTGAGGACGAATTCGGTGCGGTTGCCGATCAGGACCGCGACGCGGTCGCCGGGCCGCAGGCCGAGGCTCTCAAAGCCGCCGGCGATGGCGCAGGCGTGTCGCTCGGTCTCGCGCCAGGTGAGCCGCTGGTCGCCGAACACAATCGCCTCGCCGTCCGGGTTGCGCGCGGCCGCCTGCGCGACCACCTCCCAGACGCTACGCGGGCGCTCGCGGAACATCGGCACCAGCCGGTCGCCGAAGTGCGCCTCGATCTGCATGGCGGGAAGGGGGATATTCGACCAGTCCATCCTGGTTCTGTCCTTGTCGTGGTTTTTCGAAAGCGGCGTCATCGTCGGCCCGCGCGCCGCAAATGTGAAGCACGAAATGCGAAGCGCCCTTGCGCCACGGGAGCGAACCCGCCGGAGCGATCCGGCGGCAGGCGCTCTCGCAAGCGAGGTCAGATCAGAGCAGGTAGCGCAGCCCGACGGTGATGACGATCAGGGCGATGAAGATCAGCGCCACCGGCATCCGCGGCTTTGACGCGGCGTCGCCCGTGGCGTCAGCGGGCTTGGGCCGCGGACGGCGCGGGCGCTGCAAGGCGATGACGTTGTCGGGGGGATGGCTTGAGGCGGCGGCGGTGTCGCGGGCGGCCGGATCGGCCGGCGGCGCGCTTTTCTTGGGGTTGGCGATTCCGGCGTCCGGCGCGGTGCCGGCGCCGCCCATCTCGGCATAGTAGCTGCGATAGATCGACTGGATGGTGGCTTCGGTGGCTTCGGCCTCGCTCATCTGGCCGAGCCGCTTCTCATACTCTGCCAGAAACGCCTGCGCCTCGCTTGACAGCGAGCTGGCCGCGTTGAGCTTGGCCATCATGCGCCATGTCGGGAAGTCGGCGCGCGCCTTGGTGTCGGCGCGTCTGGCAATGAGAATGTCGGAAGCCTTGATCACGGTCCGCATGTCCTTTTTCACGGTCCGCATGTCCTGTTTGAATCCGCCCGTCATGCGGTGGCGGCGCGGCGGTTGACCCTGGCGCCCGAGGCCGGGCGCTGGAGCTATCGTGCCACAACGGCGACGGCTTGCGGTAGTTTATTTGCAAAGGGTATTTGTTTTTCATGACATGGGCGCATTGCAGCACGCGCCGGTTCCCGCAGCATCGACATTGGCGACAGGACGCAGGCGGCGCGCATGAGCAAAAGCACTCTGGTTCTGTCGATTCAGGGTGGCGCCGACAACTGGTCGCCGCAGCGCTGGCTGGCGCGCTTCAACGCTGTCGGCGGCGGCCGCAAGGTGGTGCTGCTGCCGGACCCGGAGCGGGTCGGCGATCCGGACGACGTGCATTATGCGGCGGTATGGAAGCCGCCGGCCGGCGTGCTGGCCGGGTTCCGCAACCTGCGCGTCGTTTTCAATCTCGGCGCCGGCGTCGATGCGCTGCTGGCGGACCCGACCTTGCCAAAAGTGCCGGTGGTCCGCGTCGCGGTGGACGATCTCACCGGGCGGATGACCGAGTATGTCGTGCTGCACGTGCTGATGCACCATCGCCAGCAGCTTCGCTTGCGCGACAATCAGTCGCGCAAGCTGTGGCAGCCGGGCGTGCAATGGGCGGCCGGCGCGGTCACCGTGGGAGTGATGGGACTCGGCGCGCTGGGGCGCGACGCGGCTGAAGTGCTGCGGCGGATCGGCTTTCGCGTGGTCGGCTGGAGCGCGAGCCCGAAAACCATCGACGGCGTCGAATGCTTCAGCGGCGGCGACGGCCTCGCGCCGTTTCTCGCGCGCACGCATATCCTGGTGTGCCTGCTGCCGCTGACACCGCAGACTCGCCACATCCTCGACCGGCGGCTGTTCGAATCGCTGTCGCGCGACTCGCCGCTCGGCGGCCCGGTGCTGATCAATGCCGGGCGCGGCGGCTTGCAGGTCGAGGCCGATATCCTGTCGTGTCTCGACGACGGCACGCTGCACGCGGCAACGCTCGACGTGTTCGAAACCGAGCCGCTGCCGGCGGACAGTCCGCTGTGGTCGCACCCGCGCGTCGTCGTCACCCCGCATAACGCCGCCGATACCGATCCCGACGCGATCTCGGCCTATGTGGCCGAGCAGATCGCGCGCTTCGAGGCCGGCGCGCCGCTCGCCAACGTCGTCGATGTCGCACGCGGCTATTGAGCGCGGCGCGGCCGGGAGCGGCCGGGGCCGCCCGCTGCCGTTGAATCGACGCAATCGCGGCCGCAATTCCGGGGCGAGGCGCAGCGCAGCGGGATCACGGATCGGGCGGGGATGGATTTTCAGAACGGAGCGATCAGCGGCGCGATCCGCGTGCTGGCATGGGTGTGTCTTGCCTATATCGTGCTCATCACCGTGGGACCGATCGGCATCAGGCCGGTGACCGGCGTGTCGCCGCAGTGGGAGCGCCTGGTCGCCTTCGCGGTGATGGGCGGGCTGTTCGGTGCCGCCTATCCGCGCCATATCGTGGTGGCAGCCGCGGTGGTGATCGGCGCGGCGGTGCTGCTGGAGGTCTTTCAGTTGCTTGAGCCGTCGCGCCACGGGCGGCTGTTCGACGCCACCGTCAAGATCGTCGGCGGCTCTCTCGGCCTTGGCGCGGGATGGGTTTTCGCGCAACTGACCGCGCGCCGCCGCTGATTCAGGAATCCGTCAGGCGGCGACGGCTTCGCGCGTCTCGATGGTGCGGCCGCCGCGATACACCGTCGTCGCGGCGATGATGCCGAGTGCGGCGGCGCACATCAGCCAGTAGGCAGGCGACGCCTTGTCGCCGGTGTGCTGGATCAGCCAGGTCGCGGCGAACGGGGTGAAGGTGCCGAACAGCCCGGCGGCCAGCGCGAACGCCATGGAGAAGCAGGTGGTGCGGACGTGCTTCGGCACGATCTCGACCAGACAGCCGAGCATGGTGCCGCTGTAGACGCCGAAGTAGAACGAGAACAGCATCTCGACCGCCAGCATCTTGCCGAACGTCGGCGCGCTGACCAGCCAGTGCAGTGCCGGATAGGCGGTGACCAGCGACAGGCCGGCGATGGCCAGCAGCACCGGCTTGCGGCCGAGCCGGTCCGACACCGCGCCGCCGACCGGATTCCAGATGAAGTTGGTGACGGCCACCATGAGCGTCACCAAGAGCGCGTCGCGGGTGGACAGCTTCAGGACCGCCTTGCCGAAGGTCGGCGTGTAGACCGTGACGAAATAGAAGGTCGTGGTGGTGAGGACCGCGATCATCATGCCGAGCACGACGATGCGCCAGTTGACCAGCGCCGAGGCGAACACCTCGCTCGCCGTCGGATGCTTCTTCATCGACAGGAATTCCGGGGTTTCCTCCAGCGTCCGCCGCAGGAGAAACAGGAACGGAATGATCAGGCAGCCGATGAAGAACGGAATGCGCCAGCCCCAGCTCGCCACCATGTCCGCCGGCATCACCTCGCTCAGGACGAAGCCGATGATGGCGGCGACGAAGATCGCGACCTGCTGGCTCGACGATTGAAACGAGGTGTAGAAGCCGCGATTGCCCGGCGTCGAAATCTCGGCGAGATAGACCGACACACCGCCCAGTTCGACGCCCGCCGAAAAGCCCTGAAGCAGGCGGCCGATCAGCACGATGATCGGCGCGGCGACGCCGATCGTGGCGTAGCTCGGACAGAATGCGATCGTGACGGTCCCCGCCGCCATGATCGCCAGCGTCACGATCAGGCCCTTGCGGCGGCCGATCCGGTCGATATAGGCGCCCAGCACGATGGCACCGACCGGCCGCATCAGGGCGCCGAGCCAGAACACGCCGAAGGTGTTGAGCAGCGCCGCGGTTTCGTTTTCCGACGGGAAGAACGCCTTGGCGATGGCGCTGGCGTAGAAGCCGAACAGGAAGAAATCGAACTGTTCGAGGAAGTTGCCGCTGGTGGCGCGAAGAATCGCCCAGATGCGGGATTTGATCTGTGCCGGCGGAGCCGGGTTCGATTCTGACATTGCGGCACTCCCGATGGGTAGTCGGGTCGCGCGCCCGCCGTCGGCGCGGACCCCTCAGGTGCGGCAATATGACACATTTCGCTGGTTGTAACAGCGGGAAAGCACGCCCCGGGGCGTGATTTTCCCGGGCGCGGCGGGCGGCGATGCGCTCAGCCTTCGCCGCCCGCGCCGTTGCCGGCGCGGATCGACTCCATGAGCCATTGCCGGAACGCGGCGAGCTTCGGTGTGTCGGCGCGGTCCTCCGGCGACACCAGATAGAACCCGGCATCGAGCGGCAGCGTGATGTCGAATGGCGCTACCAGGCGGCCGCGGGCGATGTCGTCCCGCACGTAGGCGGTGCGGCCGATGGCGACGCCGTGGCCGTCGATCGCGGCCTGGATGGTGACGAAGTTGAGGTCGAACGTCAGCCCGCCGTGTTGCGACAGGTCGGCCGGCAGCCCGGCGGCGGTCAGCCACAGCCGCCAGTCGTCGCGCGAGGCGCCGCTGGTGTGCAGCAGGATATGGTCCTTCAAATCCTCCGGCCGCCGCAGCGGCCGCTCGCCGTTCAGGAGCGCCGGGCTGCACACCGGAAACATCCGGTCCGCCATCAGCCAGTCGGCGCGCAGCCCCGGCCAGTTGCCCCGCCCGTAGCGGATCGCGGCATCGACGTCGCCGCTCACGAAATCCACCAGGTCGATCGAGGTGGTGATGCGGACGTCGATGTCGGGGTGGGCTTCCTGAAATGCGGCGAGGCGCGGCAGCAGCCACTTGGCGGCGAGCGAGGCCAGCGTGCTTACCGTCAGCACCCGGTCGTCGCCCTTGCGCCGCAGTTTCGCGGTGGCGAGGCGGAGGTCGTTGAAGGCAGCGCGGACCGGCGGGAGGTAATCGAGCCCGTCGGCGGTCAGCGCGATGGCCCGGTTGCGCCGGACGAACAGCCGCGTTCCCAGTTCCTGTTCGAGCCGCCGGATCTGATGGCTGACGGCGGTCTGGGTCACGTTCAGTTCAGCCGCGGCCGCGGTGAAGGAGAGGTGGCGTGCCGCCGCCTCGAAGGCGCGCAGTCCGTTGAGCGACGGCAGCCGGGGGTTCGCGGACCTGTTTTTCATGAATTTATGTCATGTAAAGCGGTGCAACATGTCGTTTGTTGGAATTGTTTGCCAAGCCGATATTTACGCCAGTTGGATTACTTCGGAGATGAATAATGTCTGTGCGCAATGATCGTCAGTCAATGACAAATCATCATGATGGATTCCTCGCCCACCTCGGCGAGACGCTGCACACTTGGCGGACCCGGCAGGTCCAGCGCCGCGAATTGACGCATTGGACCGAGCGCGACCTCCACGATGTCGGGATTTCATGGGCCGAGATGCTGGCGGAGGCCGACAAGCCGTTCTGGCGCGCGTGAGGTGCAGCGCCAACGAGTCTCTAGCTGCCCTTGAAGACCGGCCTGCGTTTCTCGATGAACGCCGCCACCGCTTCGCGGTGGTCAGCGGTTGTCGCTGCACGGATCAGCCGCTCGGCCTCGCGGTCGCGGGCGGTGGCGAAATCAAGCGCCAGCGTCTCGTCGAGATTGTCCTTCATATAACCCAGCGCCACCACCGGCCCGCCCGCCAGCGATTTCGCCAGCGCGAACGCCTCCTCGCGGAGCGCAGCATCCGGCACCACGCGGTTGACGAGGCCGATCGCCTCGGCGCGCCGGGCATCGACCTTCTCGCCGGTGAACATCAGTTCGCGCGCCCGCGACGTTCCCACCAGCCGCGTCAGCAGCCAGGCGATGCCGTAGTCGCCGCTCAGCGCCACGCGGACATAGCCGGTGGTGAGAAACGCCGACGCGGCGGCGATGCGGATATCGCAGGCCATGGCGATGGCGAGCCCGGCGCCGGCGGCCGGGCCGGGCAGCGCCGCGATCGTCGGCTTGCGCACAGCGACCAGCGCGCCGGTGAGCAGCCGCTGCCGCTCCTGCAAGTCGGCCACCCGTTCGTCGAACGACATCGCCGCTTTCGCCGGGTTGCTGTTGGCGCCCATGCCCTTGACGTCGCCGCCGGAGCAGAACGCCGTTCCCGCGCCGGTGATGAGCAGCGCGCCGATGGACGAATCCTCGCCGCAGACGCGGATCATGGTGCGCAGCGCCGGCGTGAGACGATCCGACAGCGCATTGCGCGCCTCCGGGCGGTTGAGCGTGATGACGGCGACGCGGTCCTCCACCTCGCACAGCAGTTCGGTGGTGCCGGTGTCGATGGAGCGGGTGCTTGTCGTCATGGCTGGCGGCCGTGTGTGTTTCGTGATGCGGAAAATCGCGCGGCGCGAACGGGCTTTATCCTCCAGCTTAACAGGCGCATGATCGGCTGCAAAAGAGTTCGTCGCCGGAGGCCGTCATGAATATCCAGACCCCGATCTCGTCCGATCTGATCGCCCCGGACACCACCGGCACCAACTTCTACCGCGCCGATCCCTCGCTCGCCGATCTGTTGCGCATCCATCTGCCGGAAAAATTGTTCAAGCACATCGATCCGCACCTTGACCGGCTCGGCGAACTGGTCGGTGGCCGGCTCGACGACTGCGGCCGCATGGCGGATCGCCACGGCCCGGTGCTGCATCCGCGCGACAAGTTCGGCCGCGACGTGCAATCGATCGAATATCATCCGGCCTATCGCGAACTGGAGAACGCCGCGTTCGGCGAGTTCGGCATTCACGCGATGTCGCACCGCAAGGGCATTCTCGGCTGGCCCGACGTCTATCCGGTGGCGGCGAAGCACGCCTTCACCTTCCTGTTCAATCAGGCCGAGTTCGGCATGGGCTGCCCGATCAACGTCACCGACGGCGCGGCGAAATTGTTGTCGCGCTTCGGCGACGATGCCCTGAAGGCGAAATATCTCGACGGCCTCACCCAAACCGACATGAGCAAGCTGACCCAGGGCGGGCAGTTCATGACCGAGAAGGAAGGCGGCTCCGATGTCGGCAGCCTCACCTCGCGCGCGGTCAAGGAGGGCGACCACTGGCGGCTCTACGGCGACAAGTGGTTCTGCTCCAACGCCGACGCCAAGGTGGTGATGCTCTTGGCGCGGCCGGAAGGCGCGGGGCCGGGCACCCGCGGCGTCGGCCTGTTCCTGATGCCGCGCTTCCTCGACAACGGCGCCCAGAACCACTACCGGATCGTGCGGTTGAAGGACAAGCTCGGCACGCGCTCGATGGCGTCGGGCGAAATCGCGCTGGAAGGCGCGATCGCCTATTCGGTCGGCCGGCTCGATCGCGGTTTCGTGCAGATGGCCGAGATGGTGAACTCGTCGCGGCTGTCCAACGGCGTCAAGTCCACGGCCTTGATGCGCCGCGCCTGGCACGACGCCATGGCGGTGGCGCGCGGCCGCATCGTGTTCGGGCAGCGGATTTCCGACCTGCCGCTGGCGCGGCGGCAATTGATGAAGATCATGCTGGCGGTGGAGCAGGCGCTGTCGCTGAGCTTTGTCACCGCCGACGCGCTCGACCGCGCGGAAGGCGGCAGCCAGGACGCGGCGGCGCTGCTGCGCATCCTGACGCCGACCCTGAAATTCCGCGCCACCCGTGATGCCCGCAAGGTATGCGGCGATGCCATGGAGATGCGCGGCGGTGTCGGCTACATTGAGGAGTTCGTAACGCCGCGGCTGCTCCGCGACGCCCATCTCGGCTCGATCTGGGAAGGCACCGGCAACATCGTCGCGCTCGACGCGCTGACCCGCGCGGTCGGCCGCCACGGCGCGGAATCCGCGCTCGGCGCCGACCTTCACGCCCGCCTCGACGACTCGGCCTCGGTGCCGCAGGCGTGGCGCGACAAGCTGCACGCACTTGCCGACAAGACGATCGCCTTCGCGCGCGAGGTCGCGGCGGAGAGCGACAACGAGGCAGACGCGCGCCGCGCCACCTCGACGCTGTATCACGTCGCCAGCGCCGTGACGCTGGCGTGGGAGGGCGCGCGCATCCATGCGGCGCGCGGCGACGCCCGGCGCGTGCTGCTGTCGCGCGCAGTGATCGATCACCGGCTCGCGCCCAACGATCCGTTCAGGCTGATGACGACAGGCGCTGAACGCGAGATCGTCGCGCACCTGCTCGGCGACGATCCGCTCGGCATGGCGGAAGCCGGCGAACTCCTGACCGCCGCCTGAGCCGGTTCAGTCCTTGAACGCCGGCGGCGGTGTGAAGCCGCCGAACTCGCGCTCGATCAGCGCGGCGAGCCGGATCGGCGTGCGATCCTCCAGCCACGGGCCGACGATCTGTGCGCCGAGCGGCAGACCGTCCTTGTCGAGGCCGAGCGGGATCGCGGTCGCCGGCAGGCCCGGCAGCGTGGCGATGCCGGGCCATACCAGTTGATCGACGTAAGGATAGAGCTTGCCGTCGATCGCGATCCGGCGCTGCTCCTGGTCGGGCAGGTGATCGTGCGGAAAGGCCGGCGTCGGCATGATCGGGCAGATCACCGCGTCGAACTTCCTGAACAGGTCGCGCCATTGCGCGCGCAGCCGGGTGCGGCCGTGGTCGGCGAGCACCCAGTCGCGGTGGCTGAGCGTGATGCCGCGCAGCCGCTCGGCGGCGAGGCTGGTGTCGCTCGGCGCCAGTTGCGCGGCGGCGGCCTGCGCGCCGGCATAGATCTCCGGCGTGAAGGAGGCTGCGAGGAACGACATCAGGAGCCGCATGTAGAGGCGCGAGGAGGCGGCGAGATCCGGCAGCAGCGGCGTCTCGCGGCTGACGGCGACGCCCCGCGACTCAAGATTGCTCGCCAGTTTGGCGATGGCGTCCTTGATGGCGGCGCTGGTTGGCAGCAGCGGATGGGTGTCGAGCACCAGCACGCGAAAACCCTTGAACTCGGGATGGCGCGAGGCCGGCAGCGCCAGCCGGTAGGCGACGCCGGCCTCGATCGGATCGGGGCCGGCCATGACGTCGAGGAGGGTGGCGAGATCGCCGGCGCTGCGCGCCATCGGCCCGATCACCGAGAGATCGCGCGTGAACGGCAGCGGCGGATTGGGCGGCGCCACATGGCCGCGCAGCGCGCACAGATCGTAGGTCGGCTTGTGCGCATAGACGCCGCAATGGAACGCCGGCACCCGCAACGAGCCGCCGATGTCGGAACCGAGCGACAGCGCGCCATAACCCGCGGCCAGCGCCGCCGACGAGCCGCCGGAGGAGCCGCCCGGCGTGCGGCCGAGATCGTAGGGGTTGTTGGTGACGCCGTAGACGTCGTTGTAGCTCTGCCAGTCGCCGAGCGAGACCGGCACGTTGGTCTTGGCGAGGATGACGCCGCCGGCATTTTTCACGCGCGTGATC
>JBIQLW010000014.1:0-88581 GCA_044463945.1 Bradyrhizobiaceae bacterium
GTCAAATGGTCGAAGGAGCGGCGCGCGCAACTCAAGACCATGCAGCGCGACGTCGTCTCGCTGTCCGACCACGCGACTTATCTGTCGAACAAGATCACCTTCGTGCTCGACGCCATGCTGGGCGTCGTCAATCTCGAACAGAACAACATCATCAAGCTGTTCTCGGTGATGGCGGTGGTGTTGATGCCGCCGACGCTGATCGCCTCGGTCTACGGCATGAACTTCAAGATGATGCCGGAACTGGACTGGCCGCACGGCTATCCGGCGGCGCTGTTCGCAATGCTGTGCGCGGCGATCGGCCCCTACATGTTCTTCAAGTGGAAAAAGTGGCTGTGACTTCGCGGCCGACGTTCGGTTAACCAAGCGCCCCATCGCGCAGTCGGATTCCATCGAGGGTTGCATCGCCCGCTCGGATGGAACCGTGCCGCAATTTCTCCTGTAAAATTTGAGTGTTGCGCTGAACGATTGATCTAAGGGTTTCTGCGACAACCTCACACTGACAAGTGAGGACCCCCATGGTTGAAGAAATTGTCGCACGCGCACGCAACGTCATCGAGCTTTCCGCCTACCGACAACAGACGCAGGTCGCGACCGCCCAACCATTGGTCGCCGGCCGCAGCATCTGCTCCCATTGCGGCGCCTGGCTTGCCGAAGGCGAATCCGAGGACGAGTGCTCGACCCTCGATGCAGGCCGTGGCTTTCGCGCCACCGGCGTTTAGAGCGAAACGCGCTCAGACGTGCTGGCCGCCGTTGATGTGGATCTCGGCGCCGTTGACGTAGGATGACGTCTCCGAGCACAGCACGTAGATGATCTTCGCCACCTCGTCCGGCGTGCCGAGGCGGCGAAGCGGAATTTGACTTTCGACGATCTTTTCCGTCCCCGGCGACAGGATCGAGGTATCGATCTCGCCCGGCGCGATGGCGTTGACGCGGATACCGAAGCGGCCGAAATCGGACGCCATCTCGCGAGTCAGCGCCGCGAGCGCCGCCTTCGATGTAGCGTAGGCCGCGCCGGCGAATGGATGCACGCGCGAGCCGGCGATCGAGGTGACGTTCACCACCGAGCCCTTGGCCGCCTTCAGTTCGTCGAGCAGGCCGCGCGCCATCATGATCGGCGCGAAGAAGTTGACGCGGAAGACGTGGCTCCAGGTGTCGGTGTCGGTTTCGATCGAGCCGAGCCGGCCGCCGCCTTCGGCCTTGGGCGAGATCGCCGCGTTGTTGACCAGCGCGTGCAGCGCGTTGCCTTCGAGGCGCTCGCGGATTTCGGCGATGGCGCGCTGGGTGTCGTCGTGGCTGGCGAGATCGACCTGGATGTGATCCTCCGGCCCCGCGCCCCACGGACATTGCTCCGGAAACGGATGACGCGAGCAGGTCAGCACGCGCCAGCCGGCGCTGGAAAACCGGATCACCGTGGCGTGGCCGATGCCGCGGCTGGCGCCGGTCAGCAGCATGGTTCGTCGGGGCGCATTGCTCAGGGGCTGGGGCATCGGGGCGCGTTGGTCCTTGGGGACGGAGGGGCGGAGGTTACGGATACATCCGCGTCTTGGTCCACGCCATGTCGGGGGCGTCGCGGCGAAATTCAATGCGGTCGTGCAGCCGAAACGGCCGGTCGTGCCAGAACTCGATGCGCAGCGGCGTGACCCGCCAGCCGCTCCAGCCCGGCGGACGCGGCACCGTGCCGACGATGTATTTGGCGGCGACCTTGGCGATCGCCTGCTCGAAGGCAAAGCGGCTTTCCAGCGGTTGCGACTGCTGGCTGGCCCAGGCGCCGATCTGGGCCTGTTTCGGCCGGGTGGCGAAATAGGCGTCGGCCTCGGCGTCGCTCACGCGGGCGACCGGGCCGCGAATCCGCACCTGCCGGCGCAGCGATTTCCAGTGAAACAAGAGCGCCGCCTTGGGATTGCCGGCGAGTTCGCGGCCCTTCTGGCTCGCGAGGTGGCTGTAGAACACGAAGCCGTCGCTGTCATAGCCTTTCATCAGCACCATGCGGACGTCGGGCAGGCCGTCGGCGTCCACCGTCGCCAGCGCCATCGCGTTGGGATCGTTGGGCTCGGTCCTCTCGGCCTCCGCAAGCCATTCGGCGAACAGGCCAAACGGGTTCTCCGCCGCGGTGAAATCACCAGACGTTAACTTGGTTGGGTGTTTGATGGAGGCAGTATCGGTCATGATCGGAGTTCCGCGTTGCGTCGGCCTGTTGCCCAGCGTCCCATGGGTCCGTTGCGTCGGCCATGCTTATATAAGGCAGGCGGTCGCTTTGGCCTATTGAGCATACGCCCGGCAGCCATGTTGATGACAACGATTCTAACGGGTCTTGCCCTCGGCGGGTGCAGCGTCTCCCGGCTCGACTCGCTGTCCGAGGCGGCGCCGCGCGAGGACCTGACCGGCTCGATCGCACGGCCGGCGTCGCAGGCCAGCGCGCCGACCGCCGCCGATCTGGCTTTCGCCCGCGTCGCCGCCTCCGACGTGCTGACCCGGGGCGGCAAGGATTCCAGCCAGCCGTGGGAGAACCCCACCACCGGGGCGCGGGGCTCGGTGACGCCGCTCGCCACCGCCTATTCGTCGGAAGGCCGCACCTGTCGCGATTTTCTGGCAAGCTACGTCAACGGCACATCGGAAAGCTGGTTGCACGGCGCGGCCTGCCGTGCCGAGGGCGGCCGCTGGGAAATCCGTGACCTGAAACCGTGGAAACAGAGTTGATGACGGCTGATCCGGCCGCGGGGGGCGTTGCAAAAATGCCACGAACCTCCCAGATGTAAGACGACGAGGCCGGCCGGCCAGATTCCGACTTTCTGAAGGAGACGAGACGGATGCGCGACCCCTATGAGGTCTTGGGGGTGCAGCGGAGCGCAAGCGCTGCGGCGATCAAGAGCGCCTATCGCAAGCTTGCGAAGAAGCATCACCCTGACAGCAACAAGAACGACCCCAAAGCGGCGGCCCGCTTCGCGGAACTGAACGCGGCCAACGAGATTCTCGGGGACGAGACCAAGCGCAAGCAGTTCGACCGCGGTGAGATCGACGCCGAGGGCAAGCCGCGCTTTCAGGGCTTTCCCGGTGGCGGTGGTGGCGCAGGGCCGCGCGGCGCGCCGGGCGGCGGCTTCGAGCAGTTTCACTTCCGCACCGGTGGCGGTCCCGGCGGCGGGGGCGGCGGAGCCGCGTTCGAGGATATCCTCAACAGCATGTTCGCCGGCGCGGCGGCGCGCGGCGCGCGAGGCGGACCGGGCGGCGCCCAGACATTCGAGTTCGACAGCGGTGGTTTCGGCGTGCCCGACCTCGACCTCAACGTCGCGATGACGGTGTCGCTGGAGGAGGCGGTCAAGGGTGGCGAGAAGCGCGTGCGGCTGCCGACCGGCAAGGAGCTCAACGTCAAGATTCCGGCCGGCGTCACCACCGGTCAGCAGATCCGGCTGAGGGGGCAAGGCGAGACAGCTCCCGGTCATCCGCCCGGCGACCTGCTGATCACGATCACTGTCGCGCCGCATCCGCTGTTCAAGGTGGACGGCAGCGACCTGCGCGTCGATCTGCCGATCACGCTCTATGAAGCCGTGCTGGGCGGCAAGGTGCGGGTGCCAACGCTCGGCGGCGCGGTCGAACTGACGTTGCCGAAGAACACCTCGAGCGGCCGCACTTTCCGCCTCAAGGGTAAGGGCCTGCCGAAAGGCGGCGGCGCCAGTGGCGACCAGTTCGTCACCACGCGCATCGTGCTGCCGGACGGCAACGACGCCGAGCTTGAAGCCTTGATGCAGAAGTGGCGCGACAGCCATCCCTACAACCCGCGCAGCGGAATGGGGTGACGGGTGATCCTTCGAGGCTCGCGACGTCGTCGCTCGTGCCTCAGAGTTTACCGGAAGGTGCAATACGACAAGCCGTCATACTCCGCGAAGGCGGAGTATCCAGTACGCGGTGTCGGGCTGGTTTTTCCACGCGCCCGCCCCGGATTACTGGATCGTCCGCCTTCGCGGACGATGACGCCTCGTTTCCGGTCGGACACGCAGGATCACGTCGTCGCGCGCTCATCCAGCTAACCGGTCTCGCCCACAAACGCCTCAAGCAGCGCGTTGAATTTTTCCGGCTCCTCCCAGTGCGGCAGGTGGCCGGCTTTCTCGATCACCTGCACCTTGCCGCGCCACAGCGTTGGCATCGTCAGAGTGTCGAAGTAAGCGCCGTTGATAAGCTGTTCGTCCGCGCCATGCAGCACCGCGAGGGGCTGCTTGAGGTTGGCGACGATCTCGACCTCATCGCGGAAGCCATCGGGGCCGATGCTGGCCGCGAGTTGCGCGCGGGCGCGGCCGTCAGTGCGCAGCACGTCGGCGACCATCTCACTGGGCAGGTCGGTGACGCCGGGCCGGAACGCGGCGGCGACATAGGCGCGCGCCTGCTCCTCGTTGAGGTCCGGCGCGAAGGTATAGGCCATCGCCGGCGTCGGCAGGAACGCCTGCTCCATGGCGGGCGGAAAGCCGAGTGGCGGGGTGCCAAAAATCGCAAAACCTTTCGCGCGCGGCAGGTCCGGCGCGGCTTCCAGCACGATATGGCCGCCAAGGCTCCAGCCCGCGAACACCGCATCCTCGACGCCGAGTTGCGCGGCGACGTCGCGCAGCACCCGGGCGTAGCCCGGCATGTTGTAGGTGGCGGCGGGGTCGGCCGCGTCGTCGGACTCGCCGTGACCCGGCAGGTCGAACGCGATCACCCGATGCTTCGCGCCCAGCGTGCCGTCGAGCTGCTTCGTGAAGGCTTTCGACGAGGCCGAGTTGCCGTGGACCAGCACCAGGGCGGGGCCTGTGCCTTCGCTGTCGTGACAGACGATCTTGCCCGAATGACTTTCGAGGGTTGTGGTTTTCATCGTGCCTCCCTTCCCGGCGCGCTCTGCGCGGAGAGAGAGTGGCCTGAAAACCACCGCAGCGGAAGGGGACACCATCGAGGCGCCTGTTAACTTTTTTGCCGTTAACCTGCAGGTTTTCGGGTCATTTTGGGCTTTGCCGGCCGGCAAGGCTGGTGTACCCGGAAGGGCTGGGCACACGAGCGATGGGACATGGAATGGGACAGGGTATGGGTTTGATGCAGGGCAAGCGCGGTGTCGTCCTCGGCGTCGCCAATAATCGTTCGATCGCCTGGGGCATCGCCAGGGCGTGCCGTGCGCAAGGCGCGGAGATCGCGCTGACCTGGCAGGGCGACGCGCTGAAGAAGCGGGTCGAGCCGCTGGCGGCCGAACTCGGCGGCATCCTGCTTGGCCATTGCGACGTCACCGACCCCGCGACCATCGACGCCGTATTCGACGAGGCGCGCGCGAAGTGGGGCAAGATCGATTTCGTGGTCCACGCCATCGCCTTCTCCGATAAGGATCAGCTCGACGGCCGGTACATCGAAACGACCGCCGACAATTTCAGCAAGACCATGCTGATCTCGTGCTATTCGCTGACCGCGATCGCGCAGCGCGCCGAGAAGCTGATGACCGATGGCGGATCGATCCTGACGCTGACCTATTACGGCGCGGAAAAGTGGATGCCGCACTATAACGTCATGGGGGTGGCGAAGGCGGCGCTGGAGGCCAGCGTGCGCTACCTCGCCGCCGACCTCGGTGAGAAGAACATCCGCGTCAACGCGCTGTCGGCGGGACCGATCAAGACGCTGGCGGCGTCCGGCATCGGTGACTTCCGCTATATTTTGAAGTGGAACGAGTACAACGCGCCGATGCGCCGCACTGTCACCATCGAGGAAGTCGGCGACAGCGCCATGTATTTCCTCTCGGACCTCGCGCGCGGCGTCACCGGCGAGGTGCATCACGTCGATTCCGGCTATCACGTCGTCGGCATGAAGCGCCCCGACGCGCCGGACATCTCGCTGGCGAAGGACTGACGAACGTTAGCGATGCGTCCACCTACGATCTATTTCATCCGCCACGGCGAGACGGAATGGAACGCTGCCGGCCGCTTTCAGGGCACCAAGGACATCCCGCTCAACGCGCTCGGCCGCCGGCAGGCGGCGCAGGCCGGCGGCATCCTCGGCGATCTGGCGGCGCGCAACGGCCATCGGCTTGACGACCTGGCTTTCATCGCGAGCCCCCTGATCCGCGCCCGCCACACCATGGAACTGGTGCGGCAGGAACTGGCGCTGCCGTCGGACGGCTTCGCGCTCGACGATCGCCTGCGCGAAATCGCCTATGGGGTATGGGAAGGTTCGACGCTCTCAGAAATGCGCGCCTCGCATCCGGAACTGTTCGCGCGACGCCAGCGCGACAAATGGAACGTGTCGCCGCCGGGCGGCGAAAGCTATGTCTCGGTAACGCAGCGGATGCGCGACTGGTACGATCAACTCACCACCGACACCGTCGCGGTGTCCCATGGCGGCACGGCACGGGCGCTGATGGTGGCGCTGGGGGTTGCGACGCCCGAAACCGCCGCCGATCTCGTCATCACGCAGGGCGCGGTCTACGTCTTCAGCGACGGGCGGTTGGCGAAGTATGGTTGAGGCCGGGAGTTGATTGCTCCGCCGCCATGCCTGGCCCTTCTACATTTGCGATTTTCGCAACAAGTCGCTACGAGAAGTAGCGAAATTCGTTCCTCCGAGACGGCGGCATGTCCCACAACACCTTCGGCCATCTGTTCCGCGTCACCACCTTCGGCGAGAGCCACGGGGCGGCGATCGGCTGCGTGGTGGACGGCTGCCCGCCGCTGCTCCCGCTTAGCGCCGAGGACATCCAGCGTGATCTCGACCGCCGCCGTCCCGGCCAGTCGCGCTACACCACGCAGCGGCAGGAGCCGGATCAGGTGAAGATTCTGTCTGGCGTGATGGCGCATCCCGACAGCGGCGCGCAGGTGACGACCGGCACTCCGATCGCGCTCCTGATCGAGAATACCGACCAGCGCTCGAAGGATTATTCCGACATCAAGGACAAGTATCGTCCGGGCCACGCCGACTTCACCTACGAAGCCAAATACGGCATCCGCGACTATCGCGGCGGCGGCCGCTCCTCGGCGCGCGAGACCGCGAGCCGGGTCGCCGCCGGCGCGGTGGCGCGCAGGATCATTCCCGGCGTCACCGTGCGCGCCGCGCTGGTGCAAATGGGGCCGCACAAGATTGACCGCGAGAAATGGGACTGGGACGAGGTGGGGCGCAACCCGTTCTTCTGTCCCGACAAGGACAAGGCGGCCTTCTTCGAAGGCTACCTCGACGGCATCCGCAAGAGCGGATCCTCGATCGGCGCGGTGATCGAGGTGGTGGCGGAAGGCGTGCCGGCCGGGCTGGGCGCACCGATCTATGGCAAGCTCGACAGCGACCTCGCGGGCGCGCTGATGAGTATCAACGCGGTCAAGGGCGTCGAGATCGGCGAGGGCTTCAATGCCGCTACGCTGTCCGGCGAGGACAACGCCGACGAGATGCGGATGGGCAACAACGGCCCAAGCTTCCTGTCGAACCATGCCGGCGGCATCCTCGGCGGCATCTCCACCGGGCAGCCGGTGGTGGCGCGCTTCGCGGTGAAGCCGACGTCGTCGATCCTGTCGCCGCGCAGAACCATCGACCGCGCTGGCGTCGACACCGACATCCTCACCAAGGGCCGCCACGATCCTTGCGTCGGCATCCGCGCGGTGCCGGTGGGGGAGGCGATGATGGCCTGCGTGCTGGCCGATCACCTCTTGCGTCATCGTGGTCAGGTGGGCTGACGCGGTGTCCGGCATCCCGCGGCAGGATGACAGCGTCCGATGCGGGTAGACGGCCTCAAGGACATTGCCGAGTGGGTATCGGCCGGCGAACGCAACGGCGTGCCGCCGGAAACCATGATGCAGCAGTTGTGCGAGCGGCTGGTGGAGGCAGGGCTCGCGCTGTGGCGCGTCGGTGTCTTCGTCCGCACCCTGCATCCGCAGATGTTCGGCCAGAGCTTCACCTGGCGGCAGGGCGAGGGCGTCACCGTTTATGCCGCGCCGTTCGGCATCGAGCAGGACGAGGATTTCCTCACCAGCCCGCTGCGGCTGGTTCACACCCGCGGCGCGGAGGTGCGCTATCGCGAGGCTGAAATCCGTGCCGATACGCGATCGCGGTTTTTCGCGGAGCAGCGCAACGAGGGGCTGACCGATTATGTCGCGATGCCTCTGCACTTCCTCAACGGCGAAATCCATTCGGTGAGCTGGACGACGAAGACGCCGGGCGGCTTCGCCGAAACCGAGATCACGGCGCTACGATCGCTGATGGCGCCGCTCGCCCGCGTCATAGAGATCGTCCGGCTGGAGCGCACAGCGACCGCGCTGCTCGATACCTATGTCGGCAACCGCGCCGGCCAGCGCATTCTGGCCGGACAGATCCGGCGCGGCCACACCGAAACCATGTCGGCGGCGATCTGGCTGTCGGATCTGCGCGGCTTCACGCGGCTGTCGGACATGCTGCCGCCGCGCGCTGTGGTGGAGGTGCTGAACCTCTACTTCGATTGCCAAGTCGATCCGATTGTCGAGCACGGCGGCGAGGTGCTGAAATTCATGGGCGACGGCCTGCTTGCGGTGTTTCCGATCACGGAGGGCGGAGCGGACACGGTGGAGGTCTGCGGCCGCGTGCTGGCAGCGGCGCGCGCAAGTCGCGCCCGCGTCGCGGCGATGAGTTTCCGTCACGGCGGCGTCGCCTTCGACAAATTCCGCTTCGGGTTGGCGCTGCACGTCGGCGAGGTGCTGTATGGCAACATCGGCGGCGGCCATCGGCTCGATTTCACCTGTATCGGGCCGGCGGTCAATCTGGCGGCGCGGCTGGAGAAGATCGCGAGCGACCTCAACCGCACCATCGTCGCCTCGGAAGGATTCGCCGCCGCCGCGCCGGAAAGCTGGATCAATCTCGGCGAATTTCCCATCGCCGGGTTCCGCCGCGCCGAGCGCGTCTACGGCCTGACCGACGAAACCCTGCCGCCGCGCGGGTGAGCGAGGTTTCGCGTTTTGGACATCGCGCAGGCGGAGCGGGACGCTACTCCTCCGGCTCGGTGGTGAACAGCAGCGGATAGCCCTTGGCGCGGCCGGCGTCGGTGGCGCGGGTGGCCTTGGTTTCGGCGACATCCTTGGTGAACACCGCGACCACACAAGCGCCGCGCTGATGCGCGGTCAGCATCACCTTGTATGCCTGATCCTCGGTCATGCGGAACTCGGCCTTGAGTACGCTCACGACGAAATCGCGCGGTGTGTAGTCGTCGTTGATGAGGATCACCTTGTGCAGGCGCGGCCGCTTGGTCTTCGGTGCGGTTTTGGTCCGGACCCTGGTGCGTGGGATCGTGACGGTATCGCCCATGCGCGTCGCCATATGACCGTATGACGGATAATCGGAAGATTACCGCATTTTGCCGTCATACGGAATCAAATCCGGGTCGTCGTGGCGGCGCCCGGGTCGGCGGTCCGGTCTTGCGGAATCGCCGTGCTGTGCCACCATTGATGGTGGGGACGACGGGAGATCGCCATGCGCTGGTCCATCTCGATCGGTTTGCTGCTGGCCATGGGCGTCATGGCCGGCGATGTCGCGGTCAACGCCGCGCCACGGGCGCCGGCCGTTGTCGCTCAGGCGAAACCCGGCGACATCGCTGTCGATGTCGAACTGGTGCTCGCGGTCGATGTCTCCTATTCGATGGATATCGAGGAACTCACGGTGCAGCGCGAGGGCTACGCCCAGGCCATCGTCTCCAAGGAGTTCCTTCAGGCGCTGAAGGCGGGGCCGACCGGAAAGGTCGCCGTCACCTATTTCGAATGGGCGGCTGAGAGCGACCAGAAGCTCATCATTCCGTGGCGGATCGTGGACGGGCCGGAATCCGCCGACGCGGTCGCCGCCGAAATCCTCAAGACGCCGGTGCGCCGCGCCTCGCGCACCTCGATCTCCGGCGCGATCGATTTCGCCATGCCGCTGTTCGAGCAGAATCCGTATCACGGATTGCGCCGCGTCATCGACATCTCCGGCGACGGCCCCAACAACAACGGGATGCCGGTGACGGTGGCGCGCGATGCGGCGCTGGAGAAGGGCGTCGTCATCAACGGCCTGCCGATCATGGTGAAGGAACCGAGCTACTCGACCATGGATATCGAGAACCTCGATTATTACTACGAGGATTGCGTGATCGGGGGCCCCGGCTCGTTCGTGGTGCCCATCAAGAGCCGCGACAAGTTTCGCGAGGCGATCCGCACCAAGCTGGTGATGGAGGTGGCGGGACGTGCGCCGCCGACGCGCGTGGTGCCCGCGGCGACGCGGGAGCCGCGGGTCAATTGCCAGATCGGCGAGAAGATCTGGCAGGAGCGCTGGGGGCGGTAGCGATCCGCTCTCGCGGCTATCGCGTAAACCGCGCCACCAGTTCGACGTGCGGCGTGTGGCGGAACTGATCGACCGGAGTCACGGTTCCGATCCGGTAGCCGCCGGCGGTCAGGATGCGTGCGTCGCGGGCGAAGGTTGATGCGTTGCACGACACCGCGACGATCACCGGTACGCGGCTCGCGGCAAGCTGCCGGCTTTGATCTTCCGCGCCCTGACGCGGCGGATCGAACACGACCACATCGACGTCGCGCAACTCCTGCGCCACCAGCGGCCGCCGGAACAGGTCGCGCGCCTCGGCGGTGATCGGCTTCAGACCGTGCGTGGAGGCTGCCGCCTTGCGTAGCGCGTCAATCGCGCCGGCGTCGCTGTCGAACGCCGCGACCCGCGCTTTCGCCGCAAGTCGCAGCGCGAACGGACCGACGCCGCAGAACAGATCGACGATGCGCTTGGCCTTGCCGCAATGCGCGGCTGCCAGCGCCGCCAGCGTTTCCTCGCCGGCGACGGTGGCTTGCAGGAACGAGCCCGGCGGCAGCGGCACGGTCGCAGCTCCCATCGCGATCACCGGCGACCTTCGCATCAGCACCAGCTCGCCGTGCCGCGTCAGCCGCGCTAGTCCATGCTCTGCGGCGAGGCGCGACAGCGCCGCGATGGTTTGCGGTCGCAGCGGGCCTGAGCCGCGCACGTCGATATCGAGGCCGTTGTCGGCGGCGGTGATCTGAATGTCGAGCGGCTTGGCGAGCGGCGTCAGCGTCGCGGCGAGGGCGCGCCCCGCATCCAGCGCGCCGTCGAGCGCTGGCGCGAGGATCGGGCAGGCGTCGATGGCGATCACGGCGTGGCTGTTCGGCGCGGTGAAACCGACCGGGAAACCGCCGTCGGCGGTGCGGCGCGCGTGCAGCGTGACGCGGCGGCGGCCCGCGCCGTGGGCGTCGATCACCTCCGCCACTTCGGCATCGATTCCGGCCCGCGCCAGCGTCTCGACGACAAGCCCGCGCTTCCAGGCGCGATAGGCGCTGTCCTGCCAGTGCTGGATGGCGCAGCCGCCGCAGCGGCCGAAATGCGTGCAGAACGGATCGATCCGCTCCGCGCTCAGCGTGCGGATGGCGACAAGCTGCATCCGCTCCGATCCGGCGAGCGGCAGAGCGTCCACCGTCTCGCCCGGCAGCGTATAGGGAACGTAGCGCATCGCGCCGTTAACGCGCGCGACGCCGTCGCCGCGGTGGCCGACATGGTCGATCACCAGCGTTTCAGCCACGGCGCGCGCCGAGGAAGAATTCCGCGTTGCCGTCGCCGCCGGCGATGCTGGAGGGAAACACCGCGATCTCGCGGCAGCCTTGCGCCGCGGCGAACGCGGCGATGTCGTCGCACACCGCTTGATGCACGGCGCTGTCGCGCACGATGCCTTTTTTGATCGCGGCGCGCGGGGCCTCGAACTGCGGCTTGATCAGCGCCAGCAGGCTCATCGGCGCGGCGGCGAGTTGCAGCGCCACCGGCAGGATCAGCTTGAGCGAGATGAAGCTGGCGTCGATCACCACCACGTCCGGTCGCTGCGGCAGCCGCTTGCCCTCGAAGTTGCGGATATCGGTCTGCTCCATCGAGACCACGCGCGGGTGGCAGCGCAGGCTCTCGTGCAACTGGTTGGTTCCGACGTCGACGGCGAACACCAGCGCCGCGCCCTCGCTCAGCAGCACCTCGGTGAACCCGCCGGTGGAAGCGCCGACGTCGAGACAGACGTGGCCTTCGATGTCGATGGGGTAGTGCGCCAGCGCGCCGGCGAGTTTGACGCCGCCGCGCGACACCCACGGATGCGCGGGCTCCGCCACGAGTGCGGCGCCGGCATCGAGCATGTCGGACGGCTTGGTCACCGGGCGGCCATCGGCGCTGACGAGGCCGGCGGCGATCGCCGCCTGCGCCCGTGCCCGGCTGTCGAACAGGCCGCGCGCCACCAGAAGCTGGTCGGCGCGCTTGCGTGTCTGTGTCATATCGCGATCATTCCGTGTCCCGGACGCGACGTCGCGCGAAGCGTGGCACGCAGAGCCAGGACCGTTTCATAGACCTGTGCGCGCGACGGTCCCGGTTCTGCGCCGCGTCGCTGCTTGCCGCGCCGCGCTCGGGACACGCCATTCGCGTTGCGCTTTCCGCGCGGATCAGGCGCCGGCGAGCTTGATAGTGCCGGCGGTGTCCTTGCCGATGGTCTCAAACACCTTGGCGACGATGCCTTTGGCGTCGAGCTTGGCGTAGGCGTACATCGCCGCCGGCGTGTTGTGGTCGATGAACTCGTCCGGCAGCACCATCGCGCGGAAGCGCAGCAGCCCGGTATCGAGCACGCCGTGCTCGGCCAGCGTCTGCATGACGTGCGAGCCAAAGCCGCCGATCGAGCCTTCCTCGACGGTGAGCAGGATTTCGTGCTCGCGCGCCAGCTTCAGCACCAGTTCGACATCGAGCGGCTTCAGGAAGCGCGCGTCGGCGACGGTGGTGGAGAGGCCGTGGGCGGCGAGTTCGTCGGCGGCCTTCTCGCACTCGGCGAGGCGGGTGCCGAACGACAGCAGCGCCACCTTGTTGCCCTGGCGGATGATGCGGCCTTTGCCGATCGGCAGCGGCACACCGGCCTCCGGCATCTCGACGCCGCGGCCTTCGCCACGCGGGTAGCGCACCGCACTCGGGCGGTCGTTGAGAGCGACCTGCGTGGCGACCATGTGCACCAGTTCGGCCTCGTCGGATGCGGCCATGATGACGAAGTTCGGCAGGCAGCCGAGATAGGCGTTATCGAACGAACCGGCATGGGTCGCGCCGTCGGCGCCGACTAGGCCGGCGCGGTCGATGGCGAAGCGCACCGGCAGGTTCTGAATGGCGACGTCATGCACCACCTGATCGTAGCCGCGTTGCAGGAAAGTGGAGTAGATTGCGCAGAACGGCTTGTAGCCTTCGGTGGCGAGGCCGGCGGCGAAGGTCACCGCGTGCTGCTCGGCGATGCCGACATCGAAGGTGCGGTTCGGAAACGCCTTGTTGAAGATATCGACGCCGGTGCCGGACGGCATCGCTGCGGTGATGGCGACGATCTTGTCGTCCTTCTCGGCTTCCTTGACCAGCGACTGGCCGAACACGTTCTGATAAGCCGGCGCGTTAGGCTTCGCCTTCGATTGCGCGCCGGTTGCGACATCGAACTTGACCACGGCGTGATATTTGTCGGCGGCGGCCTCCGCCGGCGGATAGCCCTTGCCCTTTTGCGTGACGACATGAACCAGGATCGGGCCGTCCTCCATGTCGCGGACGTTCTTGAGCACCGGCAGCAGGTGATCGAGGTTGTGGCCGTCGATCGGGCCGACGTAATAGAAGCCCAACTCCTCGAACAGCGTGCCGCTGTTGGTCATGAAGCCGCGCGAATATTCCTCGACACGCTCGGCGCGGTCGGCGATCATCTTCGGCAGGTGCTTGCCGAGCTGCTTGGCGGCCTCGCGTAGCGTGCGATAGGTCTTGCCGGAATAGAGCCGCGACAGATAGTTCGACATCGCGCCGACCGGCGGGGCGATCGACATGTCGTTGTCGTTGAGGATGACGATCAGCCGCGAGTTCATCGCGCCGGCGTTGTTCATCGCCTCGTAGGCCATGCCTGCCGACATGGCGCCGTCGCCGATCACGGCAATGACGTTGTTCTTGGCCCCGGAGAGGTCGCGCGCCACCGCCATGCCGAGGCCGGCGGAGATCGAGGTCGAGGAGTGCGCGGCGCCGAACGGGTCGTAGTCGCTCTCCGAGCGGCGCGTGAAGCCGGACAGCCCGCCGCCGGTGCGCAGCGTGCGGATGCGGTCGCGGCGGCCGGTGAGGATCTTGTGCGGGTAAGCCTGATGGCCGACATCCCAGATCAGGCGGTCGCGCGGCGTATCGAAGATGTAGTGGATCGCGGTGGTCAGTTCGACCACGCCAAGACCGGCACCGAAATGACCGCCGGTGACCGACACGGCGTCGATGGTTTCCTGCCGCAGTTCGTCGGCCACCTGTCGGATCTGCTCGACCTTGAGCTTGCGCAAATCATCGGGGGTGCGGATCGTGTCAAGTAGCGGTGTCTTGCTGAAGCTGGTCACGGCAGGGTTCCAATTTGCATGTCAGACGGCTGAAAGACTGATATGGGCATCGCGCAGGCGTTGCGCATCTTAACCCGGTCCTCGAGCCTCCTGAGCAGGGAAAAACGGTTCAAGCCTATCGCGCGCTGCATCCGCAAGCTGTGATACAGGTCACATTTGCAGCACGGTCCGATCTCTTGGCATTTATACAAGCATTTTCAGTCTCTTAGCCGGATCGGCCGGGCCCCGGTCGGGGCGAGACGAGCGTGCAAATGTATAGCGTTTCTAATCTTATACCAAGCCTCCTCCCTAAAGCCAACTCGCGGCGTTGTTGTAAGTCAGGCCAGGCCGCGCATTGGTTCAATGAGCGTCGATCTCAACGGCGGAAGGGGGCTGGATGTTCCCTGTCTAACTCGGGACGGACGCCGGGGGAAGGGCCTCGGCCGCCGGTCCGGTTCCGGTGGTTGCCAGCGCGCCGGCAGGATTTTTGACGCGGTCGGCCAGCGCCACCGGGCCGCATACGATGAGATAGAAGTCGTAAGGGTGCGGCCGCTCGCTCGCCATCACGAACTGGAAATGCACCCGGAAGAACTGCCAGCGGAACGTGTTGTAGCGCGCGAGATCGATCATGTCGCGGAACCGGATCGGAACCACGGTCGGGTTGCGCCGTGCCGCGCCGGCATCGATGCCGTGACCTTTGATCGGATCGAACGGATAGAAGTTCATCACGTCCTTGCGCGACTGGCCGTCGATCCAGTCGATCGCCGGTTCGACCGCGAGGCGGCGCAGGTGCTGACGGAACGGCGCGGAGGCAGGAATGAAGCCGACGATCGGCAGGTTGCCGCCCAGCGTCAGCAGCACTACGCGCGGACCGTGGCGGCCGAGGTCAGGATCGATCGCGAGCGCGCGCGCCACCATCTCGACGCCGAGGAACGAGCCGGAGGAGTGACCGACCACCACCACTTCCTCGGCGTCGGTGGTGCGCGCGACCTCGACGAGGTGTTGCGCGAAGCGGTCGATGCGGCGGTCCCAGTCCGGGCGCTCGCGGTGCGCGAACTGCCAGGTGAAAATGGTGTCGGACATCAGATAGAGCGCATAGGTACGCTTCTCGGTGGTTTTCAGCAGCGCCCAGAGCGCGGCGACGAACACCATGATCGCGGCGACCCACGTCACGGCGGACGGCGCGCCGAGATATCCGGCCAGCGTGGTGGCGGCCCATGCCGCGAGCGCCGACCAGATCGCGAGGTTGAGCAGCACGAAGTGCGGGTAGGTGATGAACATGCCGAAGCGCCAATGCGCTTTCCAGATGCGCGGGATGACGCCGTCGAACAGCGCGCGGCAGTAGATGGCGACGGCGCTTACGACCGTGCGCCAGATCGGTTTGGCTAAGTCGTCCTTGATGAGGTCTTCCCAGCGCAGGAAGTCGTAAGCGACGCGGGTCTGCCAGCCGGGCCCTTGCGTGTCGATCGACCATGACGCCATTGTGCCGTCGTCGGTGCTCCGCGGCCGGCCGACGCTTGCCTGCAAACCGTAGAGCTTGGCCGACTTGCGCAGTTCGGTGCGGAACATGCGATAGTATTGCGCGAGCCCGCGCGGGTCGTAGCCCTGAACGTAAATGACATGACGGCGTTGAACGCGCACGCGCTGGTCCCGGGGTTATGGCGTCGTCATGCGGAGCGGCGGCCCGCCATGACGACGCGGCAAAGACAGGGTCCTTTTGGCTTTAGGGGTGTTCGCTCTCCAAGGCAATCGTCGGCCGTTATGCGCCACGAAGACGCATGGCATCGTTTCGGATCGAAATGGGATGCAGGAAGCGGATTGAAGCCGCCGCGTTACGACGGCACGTCGAGCGGCTCGGTGCCGTTGGGCTGGCCCTTGGCGTCGGTGGTGATTTTCTCGACGCGCGCCTCGGCCTGACGCAGGAGTTGCTCGCATCGCCGCTTCAGAGCTTCGCCGCGCTCATAGATCGCAACCGATTCCTCCAGCGCGACCTCGCCGCCTTCGAGCCGCGTGACGATCGATTCGAGTTCCTCCAGCGCGCGTTCG
Source organism: Bradyrhizobiaceae bacterium (assembly GCA_044463945.1). Taxonomy (GTDB): domain Bacteria; phylum Pseudomonadota; class Alphaproteobacteria; order Rhizobiales; family Xanthobacteraceae; genus 62-47. The sequence continues at coordinate 16,359 of JBIQLW010000014.1, forward strand.
AAGCTCAGCGTCTTGATGTCGGCGTGGTTGTTGTCGGCCATGGTCAGGTTCCTGCTGAAAATCGGTGGCGCCGATCATAGGCACAGGTGAGGGCGTATTGTGGCGGGCAGCGGTCAGGACGGACCTTCAATGGCCCATCAGCGCGGTGACGTGGGCGGCGACCGATTCCTGCAAGCCCTGAAGATCATAGCCGCCTTCCAGAACCGAGACGACGCGCCTCTCCGCGCTGGCGTCGGCCTGGTCCATCAGCCGGCGCGTCACCCAGCCGAAATCCTCGGCGGTGAGGTTGAGGGTGGCGAGCGGATCGCGATAGTGCGCGTCGAAGCCGGCGGACACGATAATCAGTTCCGGCGCGAACGCGGAGAGTCGCGGCAGGATCAGGTCGTTGAAGGCCGCGCGAAATTCCCGGCCGCTGTCGCCGGACTTCAGCGGCGCGTTGACGATGGTGTCGTGCTCGCCGCGCTCGGAGCGCGCGCCGGTGCCGGGAAACAGCGGCATCTGGTGCGTCGAGCAGTACATCACGGTGGGATCGGCCCAGAAGATGTCCTGCGTGCCGTTGCCGTGATGCACATCAAAGTCAACGACCGCGACGCGGCCGACGCCGTGCTTGCGCTGGGCGTGGCGCGCGGCGATGGCGGCGTTGTCGAAGAAGCAGAAGCCCATCGGCTTGCCGATCTCGGCGTGATGACCGGGCGGCCGGATCGCGACAAAGGCGTTGTCGTATGTCCGGGCCAGCACTGCGTCGGTGGCGGCGACGGCGCCGCCCATGCCGCGCAGCATCGCCTCCCAGGTGCCGGGAGACATCGAGGTATCGCCGTCGATAAAGGCGAAGCCCTGGCGCGGTGCGATGTGGCGCAACTCGTCGATCAGATGATCGGTGTGGCACAGCGCGGCGTCGTCAAGCGACCCTTCGGGGGCGAGCGCGCGCGACAGCGCGGAAAAGTCCGCGCCGCCGAGCACGGCGTCGATGGCGCGCAGCCGGTCCGGACATTCGGGATGTCCGGGCGGCATCACATGATCGAGACATGCGGGATGAGAGACGTACAGCGTGGTCATTCAAGGGTCCGGCGCGCGGGCCGCGCGAGGGATGATGCTTTAAGTGTAGTGACTCGTACCGGATTGGGAAAGGGCGGCGCGGCGAACATGCGCGGTCGAACCGTGCGTCGGGTGTCGGTTTTGGCGGGCGGGATTCTTGCGGCAAACCCGTGGCGGCGCGAGAACGGCCCGCCGCACCCGCTCACCCCAGGAGGACCGCGTCGGCCTTGAGCACGGCGTCGGCGCTTTCGACCACGGTGCGCTCCAGCGACGGCGCTTGCACTGCCACGTTCTCGGCGAAGAAGCGCGCTACTGTCGTATAGCGCTTCGGGTCGCCGAAGCGGTCGCCGGCATCGCGCGCCGCCAGCGCCTCTTTGGCGAGCAGGCAGCCGCCCAGCGTTGAGCCGAACAGTCGCAGATAGGGTGTGGCGCCGGCAAGCGCCTCGTTGGGGGCTGTGCCGAGGCGGTCGAGCAGCCAGCGGCTGGTGCGCTCCAGCGCTTCCAGCGCTTCGCGCAGCTTCGGTGCGGTGGTGCCGAAGGCCGGATCGTTGGACGCCTCCACCTGCCTGACGATCTCCGACAGTTCGTCGAGCAGCGCCCACACCGATTCTCCGCCCTTGGCGCCAAGCTTGCGCGTCACCAGGTCGATCGACTGGATACCGTTGGTGCCCTCGTAGATCGGCGTGATGCGCGCGTCGCGGTAGTGCTGGGCCGCGCCGGTCTCCTCGATGAAGCCCATGCCGCCGTGAACCTGCACGCCGAGGGAGGCGGCTTCGTTGCCGATGTCGGTGGAGAACGCCTTGGCGATCGGCGTCAGCAGCGCTCCGCGCGCGGCGGCGGCGGCGCGGACCTTCGGATCGCTGGTGCGCGCGGCGACGTCGAGCGCAACCGCGGTGGCGTAGCAGATGGTGCGCGCCGCCGCCGTCATCGCCCGCATCTGCAACAACATGCGCTTGATGTCCGGATGCACGATGATCGGATCGGGGCCGGCCCCGGTCGAGCCGGTCCCCTTGCCCTGCTTGCGCTCCTGCGCATACGCCAACGCCTGCTGATAGGCGCGCTCGGCGAGACCGACGCCTTGCAGGCCGACGCCGAGGCGGGCCTGGTTCATCATCGTGAACATGCACTGCATTCCACGATTTTCCTCGCCGATCAGGTAACCGACCGCGCCGCCGTTATCGCCCATGGTCATGGTGCAGGTGGGGGAGGCGTGGATGCCGAGCTTGTGCTCGACCCCGGAGGGATAGATGTCGTTGCGCGCGCCCAGCGAGCCGTCGGCGTTGACGAGAAACTTCGGAATCAGGAACAGCGAGATGCCCTTGGTGCCGGCGGGCGCGTCCGGCAGGCGCGCCAGCACGAAATGAATGATGTTGTCAGTCATGTCGTGGTCGCCGTAGGTGATGAAGATCTTGGTGCCGCTGATGCGGTAGGTGCCGTCGCCGGCGCGCTCGGCGCGCGAGCGCAAAAGGCCGACGTCGGAGCCGGCGTGCGGCTCGGTGAGCTGCATGGTGCCGGGCCATTCGCCGGAAATCAGCTTGGCGAGATAGATGCGCTTCAGTTCGTCGCTGCCGTGGGCATCGAGCGCCTCGATGGCGCTGGCGGTGAGCAGCGGGCAAAGCTGGAAAGCGATGTTGGCGGAACTCCAGATCTCGGTGCAGGCGGCGTTGATCGCCCCCGGCAGTCCCTGGCCGCCGAACGCCTCGCTGCCGGAGACCGCGTTCCAGCCGGCGGCGGTCCAGCGCTGATAGGCGTCGGGCCAGCCGGGCGCGGTCGTCACCTTGCGGTCGTTCAGCTTGATGCCGTTCTGGTCGCCGACCCGGTTGAGCGGCGCCAGCACGTCGCCGGCGAACTTGCCGGCCTCCTCCAGTACCGCGGCCGCGATCTCGGGATCGTAGTCGCCGAGATGGCCGGCGCTGGCCGCGGCTTGCAGGCCGGCGCCGTGATTGAGGGCCAGCAGGATGTCGTCGAGGGGCGCGCGATAGGTCATGACACAACTCTCACCGCTCAGGATCGGGATGGGATGGGATGTCTGTCTTCCCATGAAACCGGGCGGCCCTCAACTGGCCGGCACGAGAAATCGGGCGCGGCGCACGGGGACGCCTTGTGCCGCCCGCCGCCATTGACATCGCCGGGCGGCTGCTGCAACGCCCAAGGTGGCGAAATCCCGGAGGCGACATGCAGTTCATCAGCGAAACCGAAGTGGCGCGCGCGCTGTCGTTTCCGGTCCTGATCGCCGCCATGGAGGCCGCGCACCGGCGGCCGCGGGCCGAAATCCTCGACGGCTTCCTTGGCGACGAGGCGGCGCAATTCGTGGTCCGCAGCGCGGTCGATCCCGGCCGCTACATGGCGAGCAAGATGTTCACCAGCTTCCCGGCCAATCTCAACGGAAGCCTGCCGGCGGTGCAGGCGGTGTGCGTGCTGTTCGACGGCACCGACGGGCGGCCGCTGGCTGTGATCGACGGCACCTCGATCACCCACTGGCGGACGGCGGCGGATTCCGCGCTCGGCGCCAAACTGCTCGCCAATCCGGCCCCGGAGACGATGCTGGTGGTGGGCGCGGGCAAGATGGCGTGGTGGCTGGTGCAGGCCCATCGGGTGGCGCGGCCGTCGCTACGGCGCGTCGTCGTCTGGAACCGGAGCCGGGAGCGGGCGGAGCAACTCGCCGGCCGTCTGGCAAACGAGGGCCTTGCGGCCGAGGTGACGACCGATCTCGATGCGGCGACCCGCGAGGCCGATCTGATCTCGGCCTGCACGCGCTCGCATGTGCCGCTGATCAAGGGCGCGTATCTCAAGCCCGGCGTCCATCTCGATCTGGTGGGCGGCTATACGCCGCAGACCCGCGAGGCCGATGACGAGGCGGCGCGGCGCGCCCGCGTTTTCGTCGACCGGCGCGAATCCGCTTTCCACGGCGTCGGCGACATTCTCCAGCCGATCGAAAGCGGCGCGATCACCGAAGCCGATGTGCTGGGCGATCTCTACGATCTCGCCGGCGGCGCGGTGGCGGGCCGTACCGCCGCATCCGACATCACGTTCTTCAAGAACGCCGGCGGCGGCCATCTCGATCTGATGACCTGCGAGACGGTGTTTCAGCAGGTCGGCACGCGGACCGAAGCCGGCGCTGAATCATGATGGATTGAAGTGCGCGCGATGGCGGCGGCCTGAGTGTCTGGCCGGATTTCGGAGCGGATGCGCAATACAGCGGCCGTCACGCCTGCGCAGGCGGGCATCCAGTACTCCGTGTGAATCAGATATCCATCACACCTGCCCGGATGACTGGATCGTCCGCCGGAGCCTGTCATCGGGCCGGCGAAGCCGGACCCGTTGGCGGACGATGACGCCTCATTTCCGGTCAGACTCTATTTCCGGTCAAACTCCGAGGCGCGTGCGGCTTTGGCCGTGCGCCTCGAAGGAAGACGCCGCCACCTTATCGACGGTCGCTTCGCGACCGCCTCAGGTGACGGCTCTCCCTCGATCGATCCTGCTCGATCGATCCTGCTTCGTGCGCTTACTTCTGCGCGTCGGACTTGGCGTAGGCGGCCGACTGCTCCTTCACGACGCTCCACACCTCGTCCGGGAACGACGCGATCCAGTCGGTCTGCGGCACCCACTTGGCGCCGTCCCACATCTCGATGCGGGTCTTGCCGCCGCCGCCGTGGTCCGCCGCCGTCACCGTCACCGGCGCCATCAGGCCGTTGGCGTCAAACCCCTTGATGCTCTCAAGGCCATCCTTGAGCTTCTGCGGGGTCAGCGGCCAGCCGTCCTTCTTGATGGCGAGACGCGCGCCCTCGAAGCCGATCGACCAGATCGCGAGGCCGGTGTTGTAGTAGACGTCCTCAAGGTTCTTGCGGTCGCCGTTGCCTTTACCCTTGTCGTAGAGTTCCTTGATGATCTCCTGCACCAGCGGCTGGGTCGAACCGCCGGCGACGTTGGTGCCGCGCTTCAGCCCCTTGGCCGCGTCGGGGCCGATGTTCTTGATATCGACCTCGTTGAGCCAGTTGACCGCGATATACTTGTCGATCGGGATGCCGTTGCGCTTCATCTCGCGCGAAGCGATGACGTGCATGTTCGACAGGCTCCAGCTGATGATCCAGTCCGGATTGAAACGGCGAACCTGGGTCCAGGCCGACGCCTGATCGTTGCCGGGCAGGGGATAGGGGAACAGTTGCAGGTCGAAGCCTTCCTTTTCGGCCAGCGTCTTCAAAATGCCGATCGGTTCCTGCCCGAACGGGTAATCGACATAGACGAAGGCGATCTTGACGCCCTTCAGGCTGCCCTTGGACTGCTGCTTGATATAGCCGATGTCGTTGGCGGCCTGTCCCCAATAGGTCGGGCCGATCGGGAACACCCATTTGAAGACGTCGCCGTCAACCGCGTCGCCGCGGCCGGCCAGCGATTGCATCAGGATGTTGCCGTCCTTCATGACGCGCGGCAGCACCGCGCGCGACACCGGCGTCGAGAGCATGTCGAACACCATGACGCCCTCGCGCTTCAGGCGCTCGTAGCATTCGATGCCGCGCTGCGGCTCGTTGCCGTGATCCTGCACGATCACCTCGATCGAATGACCTTCGAGGCCGCCCTTGGCGTTGAGGATTTCGGCATAGTCCTTGGCCGCTTGCGCGACCTGCGGCGTGACGAAGGTGTAGGCTTTGCTGAGGTCGTAACACAGCGCGAAGCGCACCGGGTCGGCGGCGTGCGCGGCGAGGCTGCTGGTCAGCATCAGCGCGACACCGCCGATGATCGATCGTAGCTTCATGTCGTTGTCCTCCCTTGTTCGGACGGTGGAACAGTCTCTTTCTTTCTCCGGCTCCGGCCGGGCGTGGCCGGGGCCGCCTCTCACGTCAGCCAGCGTTTGCGTCGCCGGTAGTGCTTGATGTCGCGGAAGTTCTTGTTGTCCGCGCCGCCCAGATAGAACTCCTGGATGTCGGGATTCTTTTTCAGCGCGTCGGCGGTGTCGTGCATGACGATGCGCCCGCTCTCGATCAGGTAGCCGTGGGAGACGATCTCCAGCGCGGCGATGGCGTTTTGCTCGACCAGCAGCACCGACAGACCTTCCTCGCGGTTGATGCGGCTGAGAATCTGAAAGATTTCCGCGACCAGGAACGGCGCGAGGCCGAGGCTGGGTTCGTCGAGCATCAGGAGTTTCGGTTGCGTCATCAGCGCGCGGCCGATCGCCAGCATCTGCTGCTCGCCGCCGGAGAGATAGCCGGCGGCGCTGCCGCGGCGCTCATAGAGGCGGGGGAAGTAGCTGTAGACGCGCTCCTTGTTGCGGGCGGCGTCGTGGCGGCTGCGCACGGCGGAGGCCGCGATCAGGTTCTCGTCCGGGGTCAGGTGCTCGAACACGCGGCGGCCTTCCAGAACGTGCGCGATGCCGAGCCGGACGCGCTCCTGCGGCATCAGCGCGCTGATGCTGCGGCCCAAAAACGTCACCTCGCCGCGCCGCACCTCGCCGCGCTCGGCCGCGAGCAGGCCGCTGACCGATTTCAGCGTGGTGCTCTTGCCGGCGCCGTTGGCGCCGAGCAGCGCCACCATGCCGCCGGCCGGCACGTCGAGCGAGACGCCCTTGATCGCCAGCGAGACGTAGTCGTAGACCACCTCGACGTTGTTGAGCGACAGGATGGGGGCGGTTGCGGTTTCGGTCATGGCGGCGATGGCTCGCTATTTCTTGACGTAGCCGAACGGCCACACCAGCAGATAGTCGCGGATGTTGCCGTAGATCTTGCCGAGCCCCAGCGGCTCGATCAGCAGGAAACCGATAATCAGCGCGCCGTAGAGCGCGTGCGGCAGGTGGGCCAGCGTCTCGACGCCGAGCGAGAAGCCGAACTGCGCCGCGAGCCACGAGATGAAGGCGTTCATCGCGCCGGGCATCAGCAGGATGAAGGCCGCGCCGAAATAGCTGCCGATGATGCTGCCGAGCCCGCCGACGATCACCATCGCCAGCGCCTGAATGGAGACGTCCACCGAGAACTGCTCCGGCGTCACCGCGTGGTAGAAGGTCCCGATCAGGATCGCGCCGCTGACGCCGGCCATGAACGAGGAGGTCGCGAACGCCACCAGCTTGAAGGAGAAGCTGTTCACGCCGATCACGGCGGCGGCGTAGTCCTTCTCGCGCACCGCCACCAGCGCGCGGCCGAGCGCGGTGCGCCTCAGGTTCAGCATGAAGGTGGTGACCAGCACGCACCACACCAGCGCCACGTAATAGAGCCCGGCGTCGGAGGTGACCGGAAAGCCGAGGATGCGGATGTCGGGCGCTTGCAAGGTCGCCTGCGTGCCGCCCGAGATCGCCGGGACGTGGGAGATGGTCCAGTCCATCACGAATTGCAGCGCCAGCGTCGAGAGCGCGAGATAGAGCCCCTTGACGCGCAATGCCGCGAAGGCGAACACCGTGCCGATCGCCGCCGCCGTCAGCCCCGCCAGCACCAGCGCGATTTCCCACGGGATGCCGTTGCGCTGGGCGTGGACGGCGGCATAGGCGCCGATCCCCATCACCGCGGCATAGCCGAAATGAAACTGGCCGGCCCAGCCGAGAATGAGGTTGAGGCCGAGCGCGGCGGCGGTCCACACCAGCCACGGCAGCAGGTAGCTGGAGAGATACAGCGTGCTCATGTAGAACGGCGCGGCCGCCGCAAGTAACAGCAGCGTGCCGATCATCCAGCGGTCGGCGGGAATCGGAAACAGCGCGCGGTCGGCGGCGTAGCTGGTGTGAAGAATGCCTGCCTGGCGGAACAGCATGATGTCACACCCGCTCGATGTCGTGGCGGCCGAACAGCCCGTGCGGCCGCAGCATGATGGTGAGGATCAGCATCGCCGCGTCCACCAGTTCGCGGCTGGCGCCGCCGATGAGCGGATCGAGGATGACGGAGGCGACGCCCTCGACGATGCCGAGCAGGATGCCGGCGAGCAGCGCGCCGCCGATGCTGTCGAGCCCGCCCAGCACCGCCACCGTCACCCCCTTGAGCAGCAACAGCGCCAGCGACTGATCGACGCCCTGCACCGCGCCCCACAGCACCGCGGCGACGGTGGCGACCACCGCCGACAGCGCCCATGACAGCGCCACCCCGCGCTCGACCGAGATGCCGACCGACCACGCGGCGGTGTAGTCGTCGGAGATGGCGCGCAGCACCACGCCGAGCCGGGTGCGGAAGAACAGCGCCAGCAGCACGAACATCACCACCGCGACGGCGGCGCCGATGGCATAGGCGCGGTTGATGAGCAGCGGCCCGAGAAACAGCGGATCGTCGCTGATGCCGACCGGCAGCGGCCGCGAGGTGCCGCCCCAGATCGTCATCGCGCCGGCGCGCAGGAAGATTTCGAGGCCGAGCGTCATCATCAGGATCATGATGATCGGGCGGCCGGCGAGCCGCCGCAGCGCCACGCGCTCGATGCCGAGCCCGATGCCGAACATCGTCACCACGCCGAGCGGGATTGCCAATAGCAGCGGCAGGCCGGCCTGGTTGGCGAACGCCAGAATGACGTAGCCGGCCAGCATCACCATCGCGCCCTGCGCCAGGTTCGGCACCGACGACGATTTGTAGATCAGCACGATGCCCATGGCGACCAGCGAATACATCAGCCCGACCAGCGCGCCGTTGGTTGCCGATTCGAGCAGCAGCAGGGTATCCATGCCTCAGACCTCCTGCACCGCCAGCGTGCGCTCGATGACGCCGACCTCGCCCGTCTCGTAGGTGATCTGCGCTTTCATCAGGACGCTCCGCTGATTGTCGTAGATGGCGTGAATGATCGGCGCGTAGCGCTCCTCGACGACGTTGCGGCGGATCTTGCGGGTGCGGGTGATCTCGCCGTCGTCGGCGTCGAATTCCTTGTGCAGGCAGACGAAGCGCTTGAGGTGCAGAGCCTCGGGCAGGGTGCGGTTGACGTGCTTCACCGCCTCATGGATCAGCGCGATGACCTCCGGCTTCTGCGACAGGTCGGCGTAGGACATGTACGAGATGCCGCGCAGTTCGGCCCAGAAGCCGACCGCCTCCTTGTCGATGCAGATCAGCGCCGCGAGCGTGTCGCGCCGGGCGCCGAGCACCGCGGCCTCCTTGATATAGGGGCTGAACTTGAGGCGGTTCTCGATGTAGTTGGGGATGTAGCGCTCGCCCTTGGCGGTATGGACCACGTCGGAGACGCGGCCGAGCACCACGAGGTGGCCGTTGGGTTCGAGATAGCCGGCGTCGCCGGTGTGCAGCCAGCCGTCGCGCAGCGCCTCGCGGGTCGCGGCCTCCTGCTTGAAATAGCCGCTGAACACGCTGCCGGAGCGGATCAGGATCTCGCCGGCGTCACTGATCCGCGCCTCGACGCCGGGCAGCGGGCGGCCGACGGTGTGCAGCCGCACCTCGTCCGGGCTTTGCAGCGCGTTGTAGGCGCTGCTTTCGGTCTGCCCGTAAAGCTGGCGCAGCTTGATGCCGAGCGCGCGGTAGAACACGAAGGTGTCCTCGCCCATCGCCTCGCCGCCGGTGAAGGCGCCACGCAGCCGCGACAGCCCGAACTGGTCCTTGATGGGGCCGAACACCAGCCATTCGCCGAGCGGCGCGAGCAGCCGTTCCGTCAGCGTCGGCCGGTTGCCTTCCAGCTTGCGCCGCTCGGCGGCCAGCGCCGATGTCATGAAGAAGCGGTAGACCGCCTTCTTGAGCGGCGTCGAATCCTCCATGCGCACCTGAATGGTGGTGAGCAGGTTGTCCCAGCTTCGCGGCGCGGCGAGATAGAAGGTCGGCGCCACCTCGCGCAGGTTGTGAAGCACGGTTTCCTGGCGCTCCGGGATGTTGATGGTGAAGCGCAACGCGACGCCGGCGGCGACGGTGACGGCGAAGTCGCCGACCCAGGCCATCGGCAGATAGGCCAGGATGCTCTCGCCGAAACCGAACGCGCCGCCGCGATGGGCGTTGCGCACGCCGGACAGCAGGTTGCGGTGCGACAGCACGATGCCTTTCGGCTTGCCGGTGGAGCCCGACGAATGCACGAACACCGCGGGGCCATCGGGCCCGGCGCGCTGGATCAGCGCCTCGCGCAGGCCGGGCTCCGCCTTCAGGCGTGCCGCGCCGCGCCCGCACAGCGCGTCCCACGAGATCAATCCCGGAAAGGGATAGGCGTTGAGCCCGCGCGGATCGTCGTAGACGATATGCTCGATGGCCGCGCCCTGTTCGCGCAGGTCGAGCATCTTGTCCACCTGCTCCTGATCCTCGGCGAGGACGAAGCGGGCGGCGGCCTCGTGGACGAAATGGCGGATTTCATCGAGCGTGGCGTCGGGAAAGGCCGGCATCGCGTGGCCACCGAGCGCGCCGGCCGCGATCATGCCGGTGTAGAGGCGCGGGCGGTTGTCGCCGACCACCAGCATGACGTCGCCGGCGCGGAACCCCAAATCTTCGAGGCCGGCGGCGCATTCCAGCATCGAATCGAGAAACCCGCGCCAGGTGGTTTCCTGCCAGATGCCCTTGCTTTTCTCGCGCATGGCGACGGTGTCGGGAAACACCTCGGCGTTCCGCGCGAGCAGCCGGACCAGCGTGGTATCGGGGTTGAAGTCCCAGGTTGCGCCGGACGGCGCGCCGCTTTCAGCCCGCGGCATGGGCGCCTCCGATATAGGCTTCGACCACGCGCGGATCGGCAACCACCTCGGCGGGCACGCCGGAGCCGATCATCGCGCCGTAATTGAGCGCCAGCATCCGGTCGCAGATGCCGGTGATGACGTCCATGTGGTGCTCGATCAGGAGCACCGTGACGTGGCGCTCGTCGCGCGCATCGAGGATGAAGCGCGCCATGTATTCCTTTTCCTCCTGGTTCATGCCGGCCATCGGCTCGTCGAGAATCAGAAGGCTCGGTTCGGCGGCCAGCGCGCGCGCCAGTTCGACGCGCTTCTTGAGGCCGATCGGAATGCCGTCCACCAGTTCGTCGCGCACGCTCTCCAGTTGCAGGAAGTCGATGACGTCCTCGACCGCCGCGCGGTTGGCGGTTTCGTCGCCCCGCGCCAGCCACCAGTATGCGGCGGTGCGCCACACGCTGGCGTGCATGTGGACGTGGCGGCCGAGCAGGATGTTGTCGAGCACGCTCATGCCGTTGAACAGCGCGAGGTTCTGGAAGGTGCGCGCGACGCCGAGGCGCGCCACCTTGTGCGGCGCGAGCCCGGTGATGTCGTTTCCGTTCAGCAGGATGTTGCCCCGCTGCGGCGGATAAAAGCCGGTGATGGCGTTGGTGAGGGTGGTCTTGCCGCAGCCGTTCGGGCCGACAAGGCCGAAAATCTCGCCGCGCCGGATTTGGAGATCAATGCCGTTCAGCGCCACGATGCCGCCGAACCGCCGCTCGATCGCGCGACATTCCAGCACCGGGCCGGCACCCTCGCGCCCGTCCCCCAACTTGTCGTCTCCGTCCGTCATCCACGATTCCGATCCGCGCGGCCGGCGCTTTCCGGGAAGGTGAGAGCCTTTCTATGAAGGCTTTGCGATTAAGCTAACCAGCGCCAGATTTTCACGCAAGCGCGATATTGGACGCCTGCGGCCGACTCCTCCGAAGGTCGTAAGACATCATGTTCACCGTTCCGGCGGCGGTGCGCGATCGCGCAGGAATTGCAGGATCGCGTCGGTGAAAGCGTCGTTGCGATCGCCGACCACCATGTGGCCCGCGCCGGCGATATCGCTATAGGCGGCATGGGGAGCGAGCTGAAGGAAATGCCGCGCGTCGTCTTCGGTCACCAGATTGCTGGACGCGCCCCGAATCAGGTGAACCGGAAGGCGGAGCGACTGCGCCGCCGCGGCGAATTGCGCGGACGAGCGCTGCGGCGGGGAGGCGTTGGCGACGGCGATGAAACGGGGATCCCAGTGCCAGCGCAACCGGCCGTCGTCGCACTTGCGCAAGTAGCGGTTGAGCGTGCCGGACGCGCCGCGCTGCTTCCGGTGCGGCAGATAGGCGCCGATGGCGGCGGCGGCTTCGTCGGCGGTGGCAAAGCCATCGGCGAGGTGCGCTTCCATGAAGCCGAGGATGTGCGCGACGCCCTCCGGTCGCAGTCGCGGCGTGACGTCCACCAGGGTCAGCGAGGTGAAGACGCCGGGCCGCAATTCGCCCTCGGCCAGAAGTCCGGCGAGGCCGCCGAGCGAAGCGCCGACCAGTGCGGGACGCGCGTCCAGTTGCCCGGCGATGCTGACGAGATCGGCGGCGAAATCGACGAACTGGTAGGCGCCGGACGCCGACCACTCGCTCTCGCCGTGGCCGCGCATGTCGATGGCGATGGCCTGATATCCGGCCCTGGCGAGCGCCCGCACCACCTTCGTCCACGCCGCGCGGGTCTGCCCGCCGCCGTGGGCGAGCACCACCGGCGGCCCATCGCCGAGAGCTTCGGCGGCGATCCGCCCGCCCTGCGCGCCGGTGAAGCTGCGCCGTTGTGTTACGGCGGCGGCTTCCGGGCCGGAATGCCGCGCCGGGCGCGTGGTCACGACGATGCCTCCGGCGCGACGGTGACGACAACGGCGTTGCGCTCGACGGTGTCGCCGGCGCGGCAGTTGACGGCAGCGACGGTGCCGTCGATCTCGCTGGCGATGCGCAATTCCATCTTCATCGACTCCAGAACGGCGGCGACGTCGCCGGCGCGCACCTTGTCGCCGACCGCGACGTTGACCTTGAGAATCATGCCGGTCATCGGCGCCCGCAACTCGCCGCTCACCTCCGCGGCGGCGCTGATGTAGCTGAGATAGGGCAGCGCTTCGATCGCATGGACGCCGCCGCCGTCATGGACATGGATTGTCTGCCCCGCCGCGCGGATGCGGACGACCTCGCGCCGCGTGCCGGCGATGGCGGTGAAACGCTCGTCGCCAAGCGGGACGAGGCGGACGTCGATGGCTTCCTCGTCGAGCCCGATCGTCATCGCGCCGTCGGCGCGCACCGGGGCGAAGCGGACGGCGGCGCTATGGCCCGCGGCGGCGAGGTGCAGCAGCGGGATCGGTGACAGGGCGGCGTCGCCGGCCGTCATGTGCCAGCCGGTAAGAGCGGGCGACTGCCACGGATCGCGGGTTTCGCTTCCGCGCTGGCGCATCATCCAGAACGCGGCGGCGAGGGCAAGCGTCTCGCGGGCGGGGGCGGGCGGCGACGGCGCGAGATCGGCGATCGCCTCGTCGATCGCGCGGGTGTGGAACGTGGCCGCGCGCGTCGCCGGCCAGTCGATGAGGCGGGCGAGAAACGCCTGATTGGTGGTGACGCCGAAGATCGAGGTGGCCTCCACCGCCTCGCGCAGCCGGTCCAGCGCCTCGTCGCGGGTGGGCGCGAAGGCGATCAGCTTCGCCAGCATGGAGTCGTAATACGGCGTGACGGCGGAGCCGCTTTCGATTCCGGTCTCGATGCGGATGTCGCCTGCGGGGAAGCTGACATGGACAATGTCGCCGGTGCTGGGCATGAAATTGTCGGCCGGGTCTTCGGCGCAGATGCGGGCTTCCACCGCGTGGCCGTTGCAAGTGATTTGCTGTTGCGTCAGCGGCAGGCCCTCGCGGGCGGCGATCCGCAGCATCAGTTCGACGATATCGACGCCGGTCACCATTTCGGTGACGGGGTGCTCGACTTGCAGGCGCGGATTGACTTCGAGGAAGTAATAGGCGTCGTCCTGCAGGATGAACTCGACGGTGCCGACGCCGCGATAATTCAGCCGCGCGCCGAGCCGCACCGCGTCCGCCGCCATGCGCTCGCGCAGCGCGCGCGACAGATTGGCCGCCGGCGCTTCCTCGATCACCTTCTGATGACGGCGCTGCAAGGTGCATTCGCGCTCGAACAGATGGATGACGTTGCCGTGGCCATCGCCGGCGATCTGGATTTCGATGTGGCGGCCGCGCGCGATCAGCTTCTCCACGATCACCCCGGCGGAGCCGAACGCATTCTTCGCTTCGCGCATCGCGGATTCGATATCGTCGTCGAGCCCGTCGAGACGGGTGACGACGCGCATTCCCTTGCCGCCGCCGCCCGCCGCCGCCTTCAGCATCGCCGGCAGGCCGGTGGCGCGAATGAGGCGCGCGACCTCGGCCTTGTCCTCGCTCGGCGTGACGCTGCCGGGGATGATCGGCACGCCCGCGGCCTCCGCCTCATGCTTGGCGCGCGCCTTGTCGCCCAGCCGCTCGATCACCTCGGGCGTCGGGCCGATGAAGACGAGGCCGGCGGCCTCGACCGCGCGCGCGAACGCGGCGTTCTCCGCAAGAAAGCCGAAGCCGGGATGGATCGCCTGCGCGCCGGTCGCCTTCGCGGCGTCGATCACCGCATCGATCCGCAGATAGCTGTCGGCGGCCGCCGCGCCGCCGATGGCGATCGATTCGCCGATGGCCTTGACGTGCAGCGCATCGGCATCGGCCGAGGAATGGACGCCGGCGACCGCGACACCGAGGCGGCGGCAGGTGCGGGCGATGCGGCAGGCGATCTCGCCGCGATTGGCAATCAGGATCTTATCGAACACGGCGCGCGGTCCCCGTCATCACATGCGCAGCACGCCGAAGCGCGTGTCCTTCGGCGGCAGGCGGCCGGCGAGATCGAGCAAGAGCGCCATCACGTTGCGAGTTTCCAGCGGGTCGATCACCATGTCGCACCAGGTGTTGCGCGCGAAGTTGTAGGCGCTGGCGAAATCCTCGAAGTGCCGGCGCACCGGCGCGCGATAGGCTTCGCGCTCGTCCTCGGTCCACGTCGTGCCGTCGCGCTTGTGCGCTTCGTCCTTGACCATGGCGAGCGTATTGGCAGCCTGATCCGGCCCCATGATCGCCGAGCGCCCGTTCGGCCACATCATCATGGCGTTGGGCCGCATCGGGCGGCCGCACATCGACATGTAGCCGGCGCCGTAGGAATTGCCGATAATCAGCGTGTATTTCGGCACGTCGGCGCTGGCCATCGCGGTAATCATCTTGGCGCCGTTCTTGGAGATGCCGCCTTCCTCGGCCTCGCGGCCGACCATGAAGCCGGTGACGTCGGCCATGAACAGCAGCGGAATGCCGCGCTTGCAGCACAGGTCGATGAAGTGCGTCGCCTTCAGCGCGCATTCGGAGAACAGCACGCCGTTGTTGCACAGGATGCCGATCTCGAAGCCCATGATGCGGGCGAAGCCGGTGATCAGCGTGTCGCCGTAGAGCGGCTTGAATTCGTGGAATTCGCTGTCGTCCACCAGACGCGCGACGATGTCGCGGTTGTTGGTGGGCACGCGCGGGTCGGCGCTGACGAGGCCGTAGATCTCGCGCGGGTCGAAGCGCGGCGGGCGCGGCTGCGCCACCTGCCAGCGCTGCTGCGGAATGTCGCCGAGGTTGGCGACGATGTCGCGGGTGATGGCGATGGCGTGGCTGTCGTTCTCCGCCAGATGATCGGTGACGCCGCTGACGCGGCTGTGCATCTCGCCGCCGCCGAGCGCCTCGACGCCGACTTCCTCCCTCGTCGCGGCGTAGACGAGCTGCGGCCCGCCGAGGAACATCGCGCCCTGATTGCGCACGATGACGGTTTCGTCGCACAGCGCCGGCATGTAGGCGCCGCCGGCGGTGGAGGGGCCGTGCACCACCGCGATCTGCGGGATGCCTTCGCCGGACATGCGGATCTGGTTATAGAAGATCGAGCCGAACTGGCCTTCATCCGGAAAGATGCCGGGCTGGTCGGGCAGGTTGGCGCCGCCGGATTGCACCAGCGTCACGCAGGGCAGGCGGTGCTGCCAGGCGAAGCGCTGGGCGCGGACGTGCTTCTTGCAGGTGATGCCGTAATAGGTGCCGCCCTTCACGGTGGCGTCGTTGGCGATGATCATGCAGGGGCGGCCGGAAACGATGCCGACGCCGGTGATGATGCTGCCGCCGGGCGGCACGTCGTCATATAGTCCTTCGCCCGCCAGTTGGCAGAACTCAAGGAACGGCGAGCCGGGATCGGTCAGCGCGGCGATGCGCTCGCGCGGCAGCAACTGCTTGCGCTCCTTGTGCAGCTTGCGCGCGCGCGCCGATCCGCCTTGTGCTGCGGCCGCGCGGCGGCGGTGCAGGTCGGCGATGCGCTCGCGATAGACGCTTTCGTTACGGCGGTACTCATCGCTCGCCGTCGCGACGTCGGATTTCATGACGGCCATGGCGGCTTGCGCCCTAATAGCTGCGCGGCAAGCCCATGACGCGCTCGCCGATATAGTTGAGAAGCATTTCGCGGTTGAGCGGCGCGGTCTTGAGCAGCCGCACCAGCGGATAGATGTCGAAGATGCCGTATTCCTTGGTGAAGCCGTTGCCGCCGAAGCATTGCAGCGCGACGTCCACCGCGCGGGTGCCGGCGTCGGCGGCGGCGAGCTTGGCCATGTTGGAGAGGCCGCCGGCCTCGCGGCCCTGATCGAACATCCACGCCGCCTTCAGCGTCAGCAGCGACGCCATCTCGATGTCGGTGTGGGCGCCGGCGAGCGGGTGCTGCAAGCCCTGATAGGCGCCGATCGGGGTGTCGTTGAACACCTTGCGGCCGCTGGCGTATTCGACCGCGCGGTTGAGTGCGTAGCGGCCGAGCCCGCAGCAGATCGAGCCGACCAGAATGCGCTCCGGGTTGAGGCTCTTGAACAGGATCTCGAAGCCGCGATCGACCTCGCCGATCGCGTCCTCGGGGCCGAGATCGACGTCGTCGAAGAACAGTTGCCACTGGGTTTCGGGCGCGGGAATGCTGACCGGGATGTACTGCTTGCTGACGCCTTTCGCGCGCAGATCGACCACGAACAGCGTGAAGCCGTCGGTCTTTCGCTTGACCTCGGCGTGAGGGATGGTGCGGGCCACCACCAGCGCGTAGTCGGAGCCGTCGGCGTCGGTGATGAAGGTCTTCTGGCCGTTCAGCGCAAAGCGGTTGCCGTTGCGCTTCGCCAGCGTGGCGATGCGCATCGAGTTGGTGCCGGCGTCGGGCTCGGTGATGGCGAAGCAGAACCGGGTCTTGCCGGCGCAGGCGTCGGGCAGGAAGCGCTGCTTCTGTTGCTCGCTGCCGTATTTGGCGATCAGGCCGAGGCTCATGGTGGCCCCGACCACGAGATTAAGCAGCGGGATGCCGTTGTTGGACAGCCCCTCCATGAACAGGTGCATCTCGGTCAGGCCCTGACCGGCGCCGCCGTAAGCCTCCGGCACCATCATGCCGACGAAGCCGTCGGCGGCGACCTTCTGATACAGCGCGGTCGGGAACTCGTGTTTCTCCGCGCAGTCGAGCCAGTAGCGGCGGTCGAATTGCCTGGCCACGGCGTTGCCGTAGTCGAGGATCTGCTGCTGCTCGGAGGTGAGATCGAAATCCATGGATCGCTTCCGGATTAGGCCGCCCGCGAGCTTAGGGACAAGCTGTGGCCAATGCAATCTAACAGACGTTCAAAATCTAACAATCGTTAGATTTATGCCCGGACGGCTTTTTTGGCTGGGCCGCGTCCGGTGGCTGGGCATGAGGATGAGTGGAGTTGCGGCATGAACAGCGTCGCCCCCGCCAACCGGTCGGCGCAAAACGCCGCCCGATGACAGGCTCCGGCGGAACATCCAGGTACCCTATATCGAGTCAAATTTTCCCACGGACTCGCCCGGATTACTGGATCGTCCGCCTTCGCGGACGATGACGCCTCGTTGCCTGTCAAACTCTGAGGCCGTCGTGCCTTTACACGGCCCTCGAAGGGCGACGGCGATCCTTCGAGGCTTCACGCTTCACATGGAGCACCTCAGAATGACGCCGTCGCCTCAATCCAGGCTCAGGCGCGCCTGAAGCGGGGTAGCGCGATGTCGTCGGAGACCGGCTCGCACACCAGCGTCACCTCCATGTCGAAGGTGACCTCGCTGGCATCGCCGCCGGTATAGGTCGAGATCATCCGCGGGCCTTCCGCCAACTCCACCAGCAGCACGGCGTAGGGCACGTCATTTTTGAACGCCGGCCCCGGCGCGCGATGCACCACGCTGAAGGAATGCACCTTGCCGCGCCCGCTGGCCGCGCGGTGCGTGAGATTGTCGCTGCCGCAGGAGCGGCAGAAGCCTTGCTGATAATATTGCACATGGCCGCAATCGCCGCAGTGCTGGAGCAGCAATTGGCCATCGCGCAGGCCGCGCCACAGCGCCGCGGTGTCGGCGTCTGGCAAGGGGAGGGGCTTGCGGGCAGCGTCGTCGGGCAAGATCACAGCGTGTTCTCCGTGCCGAGAATGGTGGTGGCGTTGGTGGCGAAGCCCGCGCCGAGGCTGTGGACCAGCCCGAGCTGAGCGCCCGCGACCTGCCGCTCGCCGCACGCGCCGCGCAGTTGCGCCACCACCTCGTGGAAGTGAAACAGCGCGCCGGGAATGCCGGGATGGGCGAACGACAACAGCCCGCCGTTGGTGTTCGAGGGAATCTTCCCGCCATAGGTCATCTGGCCGTCGGCGACGAAGCGGCCGCCTTCGCCCTTGGGGCAGAAGCCGAGATCCTCCAGCATCATGATGACGGTGCCGGTGAAGCAGTCGTAGATACCGGCGGTGTGCATGTCGTTCGCGCCGTAGCCGGCCATGGCGTAAGCCTTGCGGCTGGATTCCACCGCGCCGGTTACGGTGAGCGAGGGCATCAGAAAGATGTGCTCGTGGGTGTAGCACTCGCCGCCGCCGAGGATATAGACCGGCCGCGCGATGCCGAGCGCTTTCGCGCGCTCCGCCGAGGTGAGCACGAAGGCCGCGCCGCCGTCGGAAATCAGCGAGCAGTCGAGCTTGTGATAGGGCGTCGTCACCATCTTCGAAGACAGCACGTCTTCGACGGTGATCGGCGCAGTCTGCTGCGCGCCCGGCGTACGTGCGGCGTGGCGGCGCTGCGTCACCGCCACTTGCGCCAGTTGCTCCGGCGTGGTGCCGAACTCCTTCATGTGGCGGTGCGCCGTCATCGCGAAGGTGTTGGCGACCGGAATGCCGAACGGCATCTCGTATTGCTGGTCGCGGCTCTCGGTGAGCGAGCGCAGCGCCAGTTCCGGCGTCAGGCCCGACAGCAGGCTGTCGCCGCCGACCAGCAGGATGGTTTCAGCGAGGCCGCCGTGAATCGCGGCGGCGGCGACATTGAACATCGTCGCCGCCGTCGCGCCGGAGACTTGCAGCGTATTGGAGAAGGTCGGCTGCACGCCGAAATATTCGCTGAAGGCGACGCTGAAGCGGTGGAACGGCGCGGCCATGGCGTGGCCTGCCAGCACGCCGTCGATCTCGCTTTTGCTTATGCCGGCGTCGGCCAGCGCCTGCTTGGCGGCGGCGGCGGCAAGCCACAGCGGGCTGCGGCCGGGCACCTTGCCGACCGGCGACAAGCCGATGCCGATGATCGCGACCTTGCCGCGCAGCGTGTTCTTGTGGCCGGCGAGGGCCGCAGCCTTGACCATGGGGATTCCTATTTTGCCGGCGCGGTCGCTTGTTTCGCGGAGGCGGCTTGCGTCAACCGGGCTTCAAGTTCGTGGCGCTGCACCTTGCCGCTGGTCGAGCGCGGGAAGTCCGCGAAGGCGATGAAGTGGAACTGGCGCGGACATTTGTAGCCGGCGAGGTCACGCCGGCACAGCGCGGCCAACTCCGCTTCGCCGAGGCTGTCGTCGCGGCGCGCGATGAAGGCGACCGGCACCTCGCCCCATTTGGCGTCCTTGGTGCGCACCACGGCGGCCTCGGTGACGCGGGAATCGCTCAGCAGCACGCGCTCGATCTCGGCGGGGTAGACGTTCTCGCCGCCGGACTTGATCATGTACTTGGCGCGATCGACGAAATCGAGCGTGCCGTCGGCATTGCGGCGGAACACGTCGCCCATGTGGAACCAGCCGCCGCGGAAATCGCGCGCGTTGGTCTCCTCCGCCTGCCAGTAGCCGGAGAACAGCGTGGGGCCGCGCATGGCGAGTTCGCCGGGTTCGCCCAATGCCACCTCGTTATCGTTGGGATCGACCAGCTTGACCTCGCAGAACCCGCTCTGCTGTTTCGACAGCCGCGCCGGAACGACGCCGATCGGAATCAGGTTGGTGCTGGCGGGCGGCAGCCCGGTTTCGGTGGAGCCGAAACTGTTGATATAAGGCGCCTGCAAAAGCTGCGTGATGTCGGCGATGGCCTGCGGCGGCACCAGATCGGCCATCGCGCCGCAGGTGCGCACGCCCTTCACGGTGACGGGATTGGCGCGGAAGCCTTCGGCGAGCGCTTCGACCATGCCGGGGATCAGCACGAACCAGCCGATGCGATAGCGCGCGGCCGCCGAGAGCAGCGGCGCGACCTGGAAGCCGTCCACCACGATCACGGTGCCGCCGCGCAACAGCGTCGCGAGCGCGTGATCGGTCGAGGCCATGTGGAACAGCGGGGCCCAGGCGACGAAGGATTCGTCAGTGGCGATGTTAAGTTCGGTGGAGAACACCAGCGCGCGGGCGATCATCGCGCGGTGCGAGATCACCGCGCCCTTGGGCAGGCCGGTGGTGCCGGAGGTGTAGAGGATGACGAGGCCGTCCTCGGGCCGGGCGGCGACCGGCGGCGGCGCGCCGGTCTGGCGTTGCAACTCGCGCTCATAATCGGCGCCGAGCGTCAGGATGTCGCGGACCGACAGCGCGCCGTCCAGCGGCGCTACGAGTTCAGCCTCCGCGATCAGCAGTTTCGGCGACACCAGCTCGATGCAGTAGGTTAGCTCGCGCTTCGACAGCCGCCAGTTGAGGCAGGCGGTGATGACGCCGAGTTGCCCCGCCGCCAGTTCGATTTCGAGATATTCCGGGCGGTTGCGCGACAACAGCGCGACGCGGTCGCCGCGCACAAGTCCGTGTGCCGCCAGCATCGCGCTGGCGCGGTTCACCCGCTCGTTGAGTTCACCGTAACTGACGATGCGGCCGTCATGGTCGATCGCCGGCGCGGCGGGCTGGATGGCAGCACGGGCGCGGAACAGGCTGCCGACGGTCGAACTGGTGCCGGCCATTGTGGTCGGCGATTCCGCGTGTCCGTTGGGCATGTCATTCTCCGCGATTGGACGCCGCCGGTGCGGCCTCGCCGTCATAAAAGGCGCTTTATCGCGCGTCGGCAAGGGGGCGCTTGCGGGCGTGGCCAAACCCGCCTAAGATTCTAACATCTGTTCGAAACCGGTCGCCGCCGGCCGCGCGGGGCGGGGACCGCGCCGGCCCGCGAGAGCGGTCGTCGATCTCCGAAGGACCAGGGCCATCGCCAACGAGGGAATGCCGATGTCGGATCGCTATGCCGCCTACACCAAATTGAAGATCGACTATCCCGCCAACCGCATTCTCCGCATCACCTTCGACCGGCCGGAGACCTACAATTCGGTGGATGCCGAAACCCACACCCAGCTCACCCATATCTGGCGCGACATCAACGACGATCCGGATATCAACGCGGTGATCGTCACCGGTGCCGGCAAGGCGTTCTCGGCCGGCGGCGATTTCGAGTTGATCAAGAGCATCCTCGATAATCCGGTGGCGCGGATGGCGACCTGGAAGGAGGCGAAGGACCTCGTCTACAACGTCATCAATTGCAACAAGCCGATCATTTCCGCGATCAACGGCGTCGCGGTGGGAGCGGGTCTCGTCGTCGGCATTCTTGCCGACGTGTCGATCTGCGGCAAATCGGCCAAGATCGTCGATGGCCACACCCGGCTCGGCGTCGCCGCCGGCGACGTCGCCTGCATCATCTGGCCGCTATTGTGCGGGCTGGCGAAAGCCAAATACTATCTCCTGACCTGCAAGCCGCTGTCGGGCGAGGAGGCCGAGCGTATCGGGCTGGTGTCGTTGTGCGTCGAGGACGCCGACTTGCAAAGAATCGCGCTGGAGACGGCGGAAGACCTCGCCACCGGCGCGCAGAGCGCGATCCGCTGGACCAAATACGCGCTCAACAACTGGCTGCGCGTCAACGGGCCGCTGTTCGACACCTCGACCGCGCTGGAAATCCTCGGCTTTAGCGGGCTTGAGGCGCGCGAGGGGCTCGCCTCGCACCTGGAGAAGCGCAAGCCGTCGTTCCCGCCGGACTGCCCGGTTTAAGTTGCCGTCGCAACCCGCGTCCGCGCCGGGCGCGTTCGACCTGAAGCGACGTGTTGGCGCGCCTCAGAGCCTGACCGGAAATGAGGCGTCATCGTCCGCCAACGGGTCCGCGCAAAGCGCGGTCCGATGACAGGTTGCGGCGGACGATCCAGTCATCCGTGCCAGCGCAGGGGAAATTCGATTCCATATGGAATACTGGATGCTCCGCTTTCGGGGAGCATGACGGTTTTCGTGTTGCACATTGCCTAAAAAGCGAATTTCCGGCCGGGCGCTCAGGCTGACATTGCCACCTGCTTGCGCAGCGCCTCGACCGCTTCGGGGTTGGCGAGCGACGACAGGTCGCCGGGGTCCTTGTTCTCGAACACCGCGCGCAGCACGCGGCGCATGATCTTCATGTTGCGGGTGCGCGGCAGGTCGGCGACGAAGACGATGCGCTCCGGGCGGTAGGACGCGCCCATGCCGTCGACCAGCGCGGCGGTGAGCTCGTCGGCGACGCCGGCCTCGGCGATGCCCGGCATCAGCACGCAGGCGCAGACGATGGCCGATCCCTTGACCGGATGCGGGACGCCGAACACCGCCGCTTCCGCCACCTTGCCGGTTGCGACCAGCAGCCCTTCAAGCTCGGCGGGGCCGGTGCGCTTGCCGGAAATCTTGATGGTGTCGTCGGAGCGGCCGAGAATGTAGTAGAGGCCGTCGGTGCCCTGCATGGCGAAATCGCCGTGGACCCAGATGCCGGGCAGCGTGCTCCAATAGTTGTCGATGTAGCGCGCGTCCGCTTTCCACAGGCTCTTGGTCAGCCCGATCGAGGAATGGCGCAGCACCAGTTCGCCGACTTCGCCCGGCGGCATCCGGTTGCCGGCGAGATCGACGATGTCGGCGCCGACGCCCAGCGCCGGCCGCGAGAACGAGCCCGGATTCATCGGGTGGTTCGGCGTGCCGAGGAAGATGCAGCCGCCGACCTCGGTGCCGCCGGAGATGTTGAGGATCGGCAGTCGCCGCTTGCAGACGTGGTCGAAGAACCATTGCCACGGCGCGGCGGTCCACGCCTCGCCGCCGGAGGTGGTGATGCGCAGGCTGGAGAGATCGTAGCGCTCCACCTCGTCGCCGTAGCGCATCAGGCTGCGGACGATGGTCGGCGAGACGCCGAGATAGGTCACGCGATGATCCTGAATCAGCCGCCAGAATCGGCCGGTGTCCGGGAAATCCGGCGTGCCCTCGGCGATCAGCAGGCTCGCGCCAGCGAAGCTCGGAATGCAGGCACACATCGC
Organism: Bradyrhizobiaceae bacterium; assembly: GCA_044463945.1. Taxonomy (GTDB): domain Bacteria; phylum Pseudomonadota; class Alphaproteobacteria; order Rhizobiales; family Xanthobacteraceae; genus 62-47. Next base: position 39,554 of record JBIQLW010000014.1, read on the forward strand.
GCCGACCATCCAGCCCATGTCGCTCATGAAGAAGAAGCGGTCGTCCGGCTTGAAGTCGCCGCAGACGATGACGTCGCGCGTCACCATCGAGCCGATGAAGCCGATCTGGGTCCAGACGCAGCCCTTGGGCTCGCCGGTGGTGCCGGAGGTGTAGAGCAGGATCGCGGGATCCTCGGCCGCCATCGCCACGGTGGTGATATTGCCGTCCCGGCCGGCGGTGACCTCGTGCCACCAATGGTCGCGGCCGGGGCGCATCGGAGTGTCGATGGACAATCCGCCGCGCTCGACCACGATGACATGCCTGACGCTCGGGGCCTGCTCCAGCGCGGTGTCGAGCACCGGCTTGAGGGGCGCGGGCGCGCCGCGCCGCCAGGTGCCGTTGGCGGTGATGACGGCTTTGGCCTCGCCGTGGTTGAGGCGCGCGGCGATCGGGCTCGGGCCGAAGCCGGAGAACAGCGGCAGCAGGATCGCGCCGAGCTTGAGCACCGCGAAGAAGGCGACGAAGGTTTCCGGCAGGCTCGGCATGTAGAGCGCGACCACATCGCCTTGCGTAATGCCGAGATCGCGCAAGGCTTGCGCCAGCCGGCCGACCTCGCGGTCAAGCTCGCGATAGGTGAGCCGACGCTGCTCCTTCGCGTCTTCGCCTTCCCACACCAGAAAAGTCTGGTCCCAGACCGCGGTGTCGCGATGCTTGTCGATGCAGTTGAGCACGATGCTGGTGGTGCCGCCGACGCACCAGCGCGCCCACGGCTCGCCCCGCGAGGTATCGCGCATGGTGTCGTAGGGACGATAGAAGCGGACGTCGCAGAACCTGAACACCTGCTCCATCAGCCAGGCGGGATCGGCCTCGGCGGCGGCGGCGAGGCTGTCGTAATCGGCGTGGCCGGTCATGCGCAGGAAAGCGGTGAGATTGCTGTGCGCGATGAGATCAGCGGAGGGTTCCCAAACGTATCGGCTGGCGTCGCTCATGGACCGTTCCCGGAATTGAAGCTGCGAGGGTACAATATCCCGCCGTTCTGATTGACAACAGTCCGCTTCTAACATTTGTTAGATTCAGACAGGCTCAACGATCGAGGGTTTCCGTGGCTGCTTCTGCGAATGCCGACTATCTCGCGCCGACATATTTCGTCGATAGCGATTCCGCGCCGGTGCGCGATTTCGCGGCGGCGGCGCTGCGCGGCTTCGAGGATGCGTCCCCGACCGCGAAGGCGATCCGCCTGTTCGACGCGGTGCGCGACGGCATCAAGTACAATCCGTTCGACGTCGGCATCACGCCCGACGACTACCGCGCCAGCACGGTGGTTCGGCGTGCATCGAACTACTGCGTGCCCAAGGCGATCCTGCTGACGGCGGCGCTGCGCGCCTCCGGCATTCCCGCCGCGGCCGGCTTCGCCGACGTGCGCAATCATCTCAACTCGGCGAAACTTTCGGAACTGATGGGCACCGACCTGTTCATCTATCACGGCTATGTCGCGCTGTGGCTCGACGGGCGGATGTTCAAGGTGACGCCGGCGTTCAATACCGAACTGTGCCAGCGCTTCGGCGTGCGCGAACTGGTGTTCGACGGCAAGAGCGATGCGCTGTTCCACGAGTTCGACGCCCAGAACCGGCGGCACATGGAGTACGTCAACGATCGCGGCTGGTTCGCCGACCCGCCGATCGACCAGCTTCTGAAGGATTTCCGCGTCATCTATCCCAAGCTGTGGGAGCGGGGAGCCTCGGTCGCCGGCGCGCCGGTCGAGTTCGCGCCGGACCGCTGATAGGAGTATCTCGCACATCCGGCGGGGTTATCCTGGGGCGTGCAACACGAAAACCGTCATGCTCCGCGAAGGCGGAGCATCCAGTAATCCGTATTGGATCGAATTTCCCCTACACCTGCCCAGAGTACTGGATCGTCCGCCTTCGCGGACGATGACGCCTCGTTTCCGGTTGGAGACTCAGGGTGACGGCGCTGATAATTTGATCGCGGTCAATCACCCCGCCTTCGTCCCGTCCTGCTTCGCGTATTGCACCGCGACGCGGCCGACTTTCTCGCGGGCGATGACGAGCTTCTGAATCTGCGCGGTGCCGTCGCCGATCTGCAAGCCCATGACGTCGAGATAGCGTTGATGGAACGGCAGGTCGGTGGTGTAGCCGTAATGCCCGTGCGTCAGCAGGCACTGGTGGATGATCTCGCAGGTCGTCTTCGGCACGTACCACTTGCACATCGCGGCTTCGGCGGTGTGCGGCAGGCTGCGGTCGCGCAGCGACAGCGTGTAGTAGCAGAGCTGGCGCATCATCGTGAGCTGCGTCTCGGCTTCCGCCAGCGGAAAGCTGACGCCCTGGAACTGGGCGATCGGCCGTGCGAAGGCGGAGCGCTCGACGGTGTAGCGCCAGGTCTCGTCGACCGACGCCTGCGCCGGGCCGATACATTGCAGGCCGATCAGGGCGCGGCTGTAGTCGAAGCCGGACATGATCTTGGAAAAGCCCTTGTTCTCCTCGGCCATCAGGCATTCGGCGGGAACGAACACGTCGTCGAAGAACACCGATCCGCGCCCGACCGGCCGGGTGCCGATGTCATCGAAATGAGTGCGGGTGACGCCCTTCTGGTCGAGATCGACGAAGAACGCGCTGACGCCGCGCGCGCCGTCCTCGACCGTGCCGGTGCGGGCGAAGATCACCGCCGCGTCGCACTGGTCGGAAAAGCTCATCGACGTCTTTTCGCCGTTGAGCCGATAGCCGTTGCCGGAGCGTTCGGCGCGCAGCACCAGGTTGGCGGCATCCGATCCGCCGCGCGGCTCGGTGAGGCCGAGGCCGATGATCGCCTCGCCCCGCGTCACCTTCGGCAACCATTCCCGCGCGACATCGGGTGTCGCGTGCTGCGCCACCATGCCGCCCATCAGCGAGGCCAGCAACTGCACGTAGCTGGCGTTGAAGTCGGCATGGGCGATCTGCTCGATGATGAGGCCGGCGGTGACGCTGCTTTCGCCGAGACCGCCGTAGCTTTCCGGGATATCGACGCCGATCAGGCCGAGCGCCCCCATTTCCTTGAGCATGGCGCGGTCGAGCCGATGTTCGGCCGCCCGTTTCTGATAGTGCGGCGCGAGCTTCTCGCCGGCGAAGCGCATCGCCGCCTCGCGGAAAGCCTCCTGCTGCTGGTTGAGCGTGTAATCCAAGGGCGTCCTCGCGAAGTGATCTGGTATTTCAGTCTAACGGCGATTGCAGGCCGCGCAATGCCGTCGTCGTCAGCCCTTTCCGGGCTGGCCGTCGCCGCGCTCGCGTTTGGCGAACTTCATCATGTCGATCATCTGGCGCGCGTCGTGGGCGAGATGCAGCGTCTCGCCGCCGTCGATGTACCATTCCTCGCCGGTGACGAATTTGCCGAGCGGCGAGGCGAGGAAGATGATCGCCCCCGCGATGTCCTCGACGTCGCCCATGTGGCCCATGATGTTGCGGTTGAGCTTGACCCACTGGTCCGGGTCGATCGGATAGTGGCCCATGCCCTCGGTCTTCACGGTGCCGGGGGCGACGCAGTTGAGGCGGATGCCGAATTCGGCCCATTCGAACGCCAGCGTCTTCATCATCGCCAGCACGCCGCCGCGGGCCGCCGCCGTATGCACGAAGCCGCTGAGCCCCGAGCGCACGCAGGCGGTGACGAACACGATCGCGCCGCCGTTCTCGAACATGAAGTGATCGGCCACCGCCTTGGTCATCTGCCACGAGCCGATCAGGTTGTTGCGAATGACGGTTTCGAAACCCTTGTTGTTGAGGTCGCGCGCCGGCGTCACGAATTGCCCGCCGGCATTGTTGACCAGGATGTCGAGCCTGCCGAAAGCGTCGCGGATGCGCGCCATCGCCGCCTCGATCTGCTCGGGATCGCGGATGTCGCCGGCGATCGCGATGGCCTCGCCGCCGGCGGCGCGGATGGTCTTTGCGCAATCCTCGATCGGCTCCGGCCGGCGTCCCAGCACCGCGAGTTTCGCGCCGCATTGCGCCATCTCCAGCGCGGTGGCGCGGCCCATGCCGGTGCCGCCGCCGGTGACGAGGGCGACACGGTCTTTCAACAGGTCGGGGGCGAAGCGCATCCTGGGGGTGAGTTGCATGGCGGTCCTGACGGTCAGGGGTTGCGATTAAGGGTCGCGGCAAGGGCCGGTTTGCGATAATCTAACAGATGTTAGAATTTTCGAAAGGACTCCCGATGTCGGACAGTTCGCCCATTGGCTATCGTGTCGAGGGCGCGATCGCCACCGTCACCATCGACCGGCCGGAGCGCAAGAACGCGCTTTCGGTCGCGGCGATGAACGGCCTCACCGAAGCCTGGGCGCGCGCCGAGAGCGATGACGCGGTCCGGGTCATCATCCTCACCTCGGCGGATTGCGGGGTGTTCTCGGCCGGCCTCGACCTCAAGGAGGCTACTGAGATCCGCGCGCGCGACGGCGTCGATATCCTCACCCTGATGCGCGATCCGATGCAGACCGCGATGCGCAACATCTCCAAGCCGATCATCGCGGCGATGACCGGATCGCTGATGGCGGGCGGCATGTTGCTGGCGATCAAGTCGGATCTGCGGGTGGGCCTGCGCGGCACCCGCGCCGGCATCACCGAGGTCAGGATGGGGCGCGGCTCGCCGTGGGCGGTGCCGCTGTTGTGGATGCTGCCGCAGCCGCTTGTGATGGAACTGGTGCTGACCGGCGAGACCGTGCCGATCGAGCGCCTCGCGGCGTGCGGCTTTCTCAATTATCTTGAGGACACGCCGGATGCGGTGCGCGCCCGCGCGCGGCAACTGGCGCAGACCATCGTCGAGGGCGCGCCGCTGTCGGTGAAAGCGGCCAAGGCCAGCGTGCTGGCGGCGATGGATCTGGGGCTTGAGAAAGGCTTGATCGAGGCCGGCCGCCTCCATGCCGAGGTCTATGCCAGCGAAGACGCCATCGAAGGGCCGAAGGCTTTCGCCGAGAAACGCAAACCGAACTGGCAGGGCCGTTGAGGACAGGACGATAGCGTTCGCGGCGGCCTTACGGCTTCATGCCGTCGAAGATCAGCGATTCCGTGCGGCGCGCCAGCTTCTGCACTGCGTCCGTCTTGCCGAGGTGGAACCATTCCACCGTCCAGTTGAGCGCGCCGAGGACGAAGATGCGCAACGGAATGAGTTCGATGTCGGCGCGGATCGCGCCGGCGCGCCGGGCGTCGAGGAACAGGCGGTCCCAGTAGCGCGCATAGGCCCGGCGGATGGCGCGGTGCCGCTCCTTGAAGTGCTCCGGCAACTGGCCGTAGATGCGGATATTGGCCGAGGTGAAATCGCTGGCGTCATGCAGCGCGGTGAGATGCGCCTCGATGGCGAGCGCGATCCTGCGCCGGTGCGGAACGTCGCCCGCCTGCTTGAGCGCCTGCTTGACCCCGTTGAAGACGCGGCGCAGCCCTTCGTCGAGCACTTCGTCGAGAATGGCGTCCTTGGAGTCGAAATAATAATAGATGCTGCCGGCCTGGATGTCGGCGAGATTGGCGATCTGGCGCAAGGTCGTCGCCGAATAGCCCTGGCGGCGGAACAGCTTGGCGGCGGCTTCGAGGATCGCTTCGCGCGACTTCTGCGATTTTGGCGCGGCCGCCCCGTTCTGTTCGATGGCGTGTTGTCGCGCGGCGGGCCGGGGCCGGCGGCGGAGCGGTGGCGCGGCTTTCGGGCGGCTCGACGATTCGGCTTTCGGCATGGTGCGTCGGGGGCGGCTGGAGTTCTGTGGTGTCCGTCGCCTCCGGGCCATGGTCGGATGCTTGTTTCGCGGGTTCGGAGCGGGTTTGCCGGCCGGATCAGGACGAATAGGTTCGATGATCGGCAGTTTATGCAAGAATCGCCGCCTGCGCCACCGTCGGCGATTCCGGGCGGTGGCGTCCGGTGCGTCAGCGACTAGACGCAAGTGGCGTTTGCGGTTTGACGGCATCCTGCCCGCCGACCCGAGGCCGATACGATCAAGACAAGATGCAGATGCAAGTGAGCGCCGTGGCCAGAAGCCCGTTCTACAACGCCGACCATCTCGCCTTTCGCGACGTGGTGCGGCGTTTCGTCGAGAACGAGATCGAGCCCTACGCCCATGAATGGGACGAAGCCGGGACGTTTCCGCGCGACCTCTATCGCAAGGCCGCGGACATCGGCCTGCTCGGGCTCGGCTTCCCCGAGGAATACGGCGGCACGCCTGCCGACAACTTCATGTGGATCGTTGCGGTGCAGGAGCTAGCGCGCGCCGGCGCCGGCGGCGTCAGCGCCAGCCTCAACAGCCATTCGATTGGCGCCCCGCCGATCGCGCGCGCCGGACGGGCGGAGTTCAAGGCGAAGGTGCTGCCGGAAATCCTGTCGGGGGCGAAAATCTCGGCGCTCGCCATCACCGAGCCGGGCGGCGGCTCTGATGTCGCGGGCCTGCGCACCAGCGCGCGGCGCGACGGTGACGTCTATGTGGTCAATGGCGAGAAGACCTTCATTACCTCAGGCATGCGCGCCGACTATATCACCACCGCGGTGCGCACCGGCGGCCCCGGCGCGGGCGGCGTCAGCCTGCTGGTGATCCCCGGCGACACGCCGGGGCTGTCGCGCACGCCGCTGAAGAAGATGGGCTGGTGGGCGTCCGACACCGCGACGCTGCATTTCGACGATTGCCGCGTGCAGGCCGGCAACCTGCTCGGCGAGGAGGGCGCGGGCTTCAAGCTCATCATGCACAATTTCAACAGCGAGCGCCTGACCATGGCGGCCGGCTGCATCGCGGCGGCGCGGGTCTGCCTCGACGAGGCGATCGACTACGCGAGGCAGCGCCACACCTTCGGCAAGCCGCTGACCCAGCATCAGGTGATCCGTCACAAGCTGGTGGACATGGCGCAGCGCGTCGCCGCCTCGCAGGCGATGCTGGAAGTTCTGGCGTGGCGGCTCGATCAGGGCGAAAGTCCGGTGGCCGAGATCTGCATGTTGAAGAACCAGGCGACGCAGACCATGGCGTTCTGCGCCTCGGAGGCGGTGCAGATCTTCGGCGGCGCCGGCTATATGCGCGGCGTCAAGGTCGAGCGCATCTACCGCGAGGTCAAGGTCAACGCGATCGGCGGCGGCACCGAGGAAATCATGAAGGACCTCGCCAGCCGCCAGATGGGATTATAGGACGAGAGGATCGATCAGACATGCTTTTCACCGCCGACCACGACGAACCGCGCCGCATCCTGCAACGCTTCATCGCCAACGAGATCAATCCGTATGTCGATCAATGGGAGGCGGACGGCATCTTTCCGGCGCACGAGCTGTTCAAGAAGCTCGGTAATCTCGGTTTTCTCGGCCTCAGCAAGCCGGTGGAGTTCGGCGGGCAGGGGCTCGACTACAGCTATGAGCTGATGTGCAGCGAGGAACTCGGCGCCGTCCGCTGCGGCGGCGTGCCGATGGCGATTGGCGTGCAGACCTCGATGGCGACCCCGGCGCTGGCAAAATTCGGCTCCGACGAGGTGCGGCGCGAATTTCTCGCCCCCGCGATCGCCGGCGACATGGTCGCCTGCATCGGCGTCTCGGAGCCCGGCGCGGGCTCGGACGTGGCCTCGATCAAGACCAGCGCACGCTCGGACGGCGACGACTACGTCATCAACGGCGGCAAGCTGTGGATCACCAACGGCACCCAGGCCGACTGGATTTGCCTTTTTGCCAACACCAGCGACGGCCAGGTCCATCGCAACAAGTCGCTGATCTGCGTGCCGATGAAGACCAAGGGCGTCAATGTCGCCCGCAAGCTCGACAAGCTGGGGATGCGTTCCTCCGACACTGCGCAGATTTTCTTCGAGGACGTGCGGGTGCCGAAGCGTAACCGCATCGGTGAGGAAGGCAAGGGCTTCACCTACCAGATGCTTCAGTTCCAGGAGGAGCGGCTGTTTGGTGCGATCGCCGGGCTGAAGCGCCATGAAGGCACGATCAACGACACCATCGAATACACCCGCAACCGCATGGCGTTCGGCAAGAGCATCCTCGACAATCAGGTGGTGCATTTCCGGCTGGCGGAATTGCTGACCGAGGTCGAACTGTTGCGCTCGTTGGTCTACCGCGCCGGCGAGGCGCTGATCGCCGGCGAGGACGTGACGAAACTCGCCTCCATGGCCAAGCTGCGCGCCGGGCGGCTCAACCGCGAGGTCCCCGACGCCTGCCTGCAATACTGGGGCGGCATGGGCTTCATGAACGAGACGCTGGTGAGCCGGTCCTATCGCGACGGCCGCCTGACCTCGATCGGCGGCGGCGCCGACGAGGTGATGCTGACCATCCTGTGCAAGTTGATGGGCACGCTGCCGGGCTCCAAGTCCGGGTCCAAGACCGCGGAGGCCAAATGATCACGCTGTATCACTGCTTCGGCGCGCGCTCGTTCCGGCCGTTGTGGATGCTGGAGGAACTCGGGCTCTCCTATGACCTGAAGATGCTGCCATTCCCGCCGCGGGTGTTCGCCAAGGATTATCTCGCCATCAATCCGCTCGGCACCATCCCTTTCATGATCGACGGTGAAACGAAGATGACGGAGTCTTCCGGCATCTGCCATTACCTCGGCACCCGTCACGGACCGTCGCCGCTGATCGTCGGGGTGGACGAACCGGATTACGGTACGTTCCTCAACTGGATGTATTTCAGCGATGCCACGCTGACGTTTCCGCAGACGCTGGTGCTGCGCTACACCCAGCTTGAGCCGGAGGAGCGGCGCAGCCCGCAGGTCGCGCAGGACTACGCCAAATGGTTCCTGGGCCGGCTGCGCGCGGTCGAGGCCGCGACCGGCGCGGCCGAGACGCTGTGCGCCGGACGCTTCACCGCCGCCGATATCGTCAATGGCTATGCCTTGCGTCTGGCCGAGACGCTGGGGCTCGCCAAGGACTTCGGGCCGAACGTCGCGGCCTACTGGCAGCGCCTGCAACAGCGCGAGGGTTATCGCCGCGCGGTCGCCGCCGAAACCCGCGCCAGCGAGGAACAGAAAATCCCGCGCCGCCTCTGAACCGCGCCGGCGCGGTGCTTCGCCGCAGGCGCCGTGGCCGGCCGTATCCGGCAAGGATCGGCGGTGACTTCCGGCTCTGTTGTTGTATGTTTGGGCTGTGCGCCAGCGAGATCCACTGGCGCGTGGCCGATAGGCAACAACACGAGGAGGGAGCGGGATGGACGACGACGCGCGCCGGGCCTCGGGGCATCTGATGCTGATCAGTCCGGAGCGGGTGTTCTATGCCGGGCTGCTGGGGCGGCCCCGGCGGCGGACCAGCGGCAGCCTCAACATCTATGTCGCGCTCGGCGGCGGCGACCTCGGCGTGACGTGGGGCGGCGTGACCCGGCGCGGCGAGATGGTGGTGGTGTCGCCCTACACAGTCCACAGCCTCGAAAGCGACTTTCCCTCGGTGATCTGCATGATGATCGAGCCGGAGACCGTGATGCCGCCGGACCTGGCGGCGCTGGAGCAGCGCTTGCGCGGCGCCTCCGCCCCGGCCATGGCGGCGCGGATCCGTGGCGCCTATGAGGCGTTGCGCATCGCCGGCCGCCGCGACGGCTTCACCACCGGCGAGTTCGACACGATCTTCTTCGGCGAGCGGCTGGCGGCGCGGCCGCTCGACCCGCGGATTTGCAGCGCCATCGCCCGCATCTGTGCGTTCTCCAGCGTCAGCGTCACCGCCGCCGATTGCGCCGCGGCGGTGCATCTGTCGCAATCGCGCTTCCTGCACCTGTTCAAGGAGCAGACCGGGGTGTCGTTCCGCGCCTTCCGGGCCTGGAAGCGGGCGCGGCACCTGCTGCATTACGTCAACGAGAACATCAACCTCGCCCACCTCGCGCAGGATATCGGCTACCCGGATTCGACCCATTTCAGCCATTCGATCCGCCGCTTCTACGGCCTGAAACCGCGCGCCATCTTCATCGGCTCGCGCGACCTTGCGATCTATCGCGGCGACGCCTCGGCCGCGGCCGTTGGCCTGCGCACGGGCCGCTCCTGACGGCCTTGTCGGGGTTCCGGCAGCCGACCTGGCGATAGCCGGTTGACGCAAGAAGCCGCCGGGGCGCTTCCGCATCATGCCGCCCGGATCGGCCGCCGGCCGGTCGGCGGGTCCAACGAGGGCGTTTCCGGCATGGGCGATAAAGTTGTCATCACCTGCGCGCTGAATGGCGTGCTGACCGACCCCAGGCAGCATCATGTGCCGGTGACGCCGGAGGAGATGGCGCGCGAGGCCAAGGCCGCCTATGACGCCGGCGCCAGCGTCATGCACATCCATCTGCGCCAGCAAGGACCCGGCAAAGGGCACCTGCCGTCATGGGAGGTCAGCGTGTCGCGCGAGATCCAGCAGGCGGTCCGCGAGGCGTGCCCCGGCGTCGTCATCAACCACACCACCGGCACCTCGGGGCCGGAATATTCCGGGCCGCTCGCCTGCGTGCGCGAGACCAAACCGGAAATGGCAGCCTGCAACGCCGGCTCGCTGAACTATCTGAAAGTGAAGGCCGACAACACCTGGGCCTGGCCGCCGATGATGTTCGACAACTCGGTCGAGAAGGTGCAGGACTTTCTCGACGCGATGAAGGATGCCGGCACGCTGCCGGAATTCGAATGCTTCGACGTCGGCATCGTGCGCTGCGTCGGCATGTACCGGCAGACCGGCATGTATGACGGGCCGCTGGAATACAATTTCGTCATGGGGGTGGCGTCGGGAATGCCGGCCGATCCCGAACTGCTGCCGATCCTGCTCAAGCTGAAACTGCCCGAGGCCAACTGGCAGGTCACCGCGATCGGCCGCGCCGAGATCTGGCCGCTGCACCGGCGCTGCGCCGAACTGGGCGGACACCTGCGCACCGGGCTGGAGGATACGTTCTACCGGCCCGACGGCAGCAAGGTGACCTCCAACGGCCAGTTGATCGAGACGATGGCGCAATACGCGCGCGAGGCGGGGCGCGACATCGCGAGCCCGGCGGAGGCGCGGCAGATTTTCGGGATTCGGCATTAGAGCATGATTGGCGGATGCCGCGTCGCTTGCGCCGTCAGCCCGAGGTGCGCGTTCTTGCGCGCCTCGAGGGCTGATGGCCACCATCCTTCGAGGCTCCGCGCTTTGTGGGTCTCCCCTCAGGGGGACGGCAGGGCGCTTCGACGGGAGCCGATCCTGTTATAGACTTTTGCGCATTACAGGTCAGCGGTCGCAGAGCCGCGCCGTCAATCGATCGGGAGGAGGAGCGTCATGACCAATCTGGAAGCCACCGGCGGGGTGCCGGGACCGGGCAACATCGGCCGCGTCGCGGTCGGCGACATGCTGCGGCGCTCGGCGAGCCGTTTTCCGAACCGCATCGCGCTGACCGACGGGGCGCGGCAGGTCACCTATAGCGAACTGGATCGCGACGCCAACCGTTTCGCCAACTATCTCCTGTCGCGCGGGCTCAAGCCCGGCGACAAGGTTTCGACGATCTGCAACAACTCGATCGAGTTCGTCAAAGCGCTGTTCGGCATTCATCGCGCGGCGCTGGTCTGGGTGCCGGTCAACACCATGCTCGGTCCCGAGGATGTCGGCTACATCCTCGATCATGCCAGCGTGCGGTTCGCGGTGATCGACGACAATCTGTACGCCAAGGCGGACCTGCAAGGCGCGCTGAAAAAGCGCGGCGTCGATCTGATCGGGATCGACCTTGCCGGCACGGCCGCCAAACAGGGCTTGCAGAATTTCACCGACCTGCTCGAAGGGCAGTCGGACGTCGAGCCCGATGTCGAGATCAACGACCGCGATCTGGCGATGATCATCTACACCAGCGGCACCACGTCGCGCTCGAAGGGCGCGATGCACGGCCATCTCGCGGTGGTGATGGCGGCGATGAGCAACGCGATCGAGATGAAACTCGACCGCGAGTCCGGCATCACCGGCCATCTGCCGCTGTTCCATTGCGCCGCGCATGTGCTGCTGATGAGCTTCCTGCTGGTCGGCGGCAAGGTGGCCCTGATGCGCGGTTTCGATCCCGTGGCCTGCCTCGACGCGGTGGAGCGCGACAAACTCACCAACTTCATCGGCCTGCCGATGATGTATCAGGCCGTGCTGGATCATCCGCACCGCAAGGAGGTGGACATCTCCAGCCTGAGGATGTGTACCTATGCTATGGCGCCGATGTCGCGACCGCTGATGGAGCGCTGCATCGCCGAATTCTGTCCGAACTTCGTGCTGGCGAGCGGCCAGACCGAGATGTATCCATCGACGACGCTGGCGCAGCCTGACCGGCAGTTACAGCGCTTCGGCAACTACTGGGGCGAATCCGTGGTGGTCAACGATACCGCGATCATGGATGACGACGGCAACCTGCTGCCGCGCGGCGAGGTCGGCGAACTGGTGCATCGCGGGCCCAACGTCATGCTGGGCTATTACAAGGACCCCGAGGCGACGGCGAACGTGCGCAAGTTCGGCTGGCACCACACCGGCGACCTTGCGCTGATCGACGAGAACGGCGAGGTGCTGTTCATCGACCGCAAGAAGGACATGATCAAGTCCGGCGGCGAGAACGTCTCGTCGGTGAAGGTCGAGGAAGCGCTGCTCGCGCACCCCGCCGTGCTGAACGCGGCCGTCGTCGGCCTGCCGCATCCGCAATGGGGCGAGGCGGTGACGGCCTTCGTCACGCTCAAGCCGGGGGCGGAGGCCGACGAGGCCGCGATTGCGGAGCACTGCCGCAAGCTATTGGGCGGCTTCCAGGTGCCGAAGCTGGTCCGGATCCTCAAGGACATGCCGATGACCGCGACCGGCAAGCTGCGCAAGGTCGAATTGCGCCAGCAGTTCAGCGAACATTTCGCGCAAGGCTGACGTCTTCGCGCCAACGGGAGAACCAGCGTCAACATGGCTGTGATTGAATCGACCATCGTGCCGGGCAGCGCCGGCTTCAAGGCCAACCGCGATGGCATGTTGGCGCTGATCGAGCGGATGCGGATGCTGGAGGAGCGCAGCCGCGCCAAATCCGCCGCCGCTAAGGAGCGCTTCCACAGGCGCCGCCAGTTGCTGCCGCGCGAGCGGGTGGCGCTGGTGCTCGATCCAGGCGCGCCGTTCCTCGAACTTTCGACGCTCGCCGGTTACATGTTCGATGTGCCGGACCCGGACAAGAGCGTGCCGGGCGCCGGGGTGGTCGCCGGCATCGGCTTCGTCTCCGGCGTGCGCTGCATGATCAGCGCCAACGATGCCGGCATCGACGCCGGCGCGCTGCAACCCTACGGGCTCGACAAGGTGCTGCGCGTGCAGGAACTGGCGCTGGAGAACCGGCTGCCTTACGTGCAACTGGTCGAAAGCGCGGGCGCCAACCTGTTGCGTTACCGGGTGGAGGATTTCATCCGCGGCGGCAGCACCTTCCGCAATCTGGCGCGGATGTCGGCCGCCGGGCTCCCGGTGGTGACTGTGACGCACGGCTCGTCCACCGCCGGCGGCGCCTACCAGACCGGGCTCTCGGACTACATCGTCATGGTGCGCGACCGCACCCGCGCCTTCCTCGCCGGGCCGCCGCTGCTCAAGGCCGCGACCGGCGAGATCGCCACCGAGGAGGAACTCGGCGGCGCGGTGATGCACACGTCGATCTCCGGACTTGGCGACTATCTCGCCGAGGATGACCGCGATGCGCTGCGCATCGCCCGCGACATCGTGGCCGGGTTCGACTGGGACCGGCCGGCGGCCGATCCGCGCCGCGCTGGCGCGCTGCCGCCGCGCTACGAGGCGGAAGAACTGCTTGGCATCATGCCGATGGACCACAAGCGGCCGGTGGACATGCGTCAGGCGATCGCGCGCATTGTCGACGATTCCGATTTCGTCGAGTTCAGCCCGGATTACGGCCCGGCGACGGCGTGCGGGCAGGCGCGCATCGAGGGCTACACCATCGGCATCATCACCAACAACGGACCGCTGGACCCGAACGGCGCCAACAAGGCGACGCACTTCATCCAGTTGTGCTGTCAGGCCGACACGCCGCTGCTCTATCTCAACAACACCACCGGCTACATGGTCGGAAAGGCTTATGAGGAAGGCGGCATGATCAAGCACGGATCGAAGATGATCCAGGCGGTGACCAGCGCGACCGTGCCGCAGATCACCATCTATTGCGGGGCCTCGTTCGGCGCCGGCAACTACGGCATGTGCGGGCGCGGCTTCCATCCGCGTTTCTGCTTCTCCTGGCCCAACGCCAAGACCGCGGTGATGGGCGGCGAGCAGGCCGCCGAAACCATGGCCATCGTCACCGAGGCCGCCGCCCTCCGCAAGGGCAAGCCGGTCGAACGCGACAAGCTGGATGCGATGAAAGCCAAGATCACCGCCGTGTTCGACGGCCAGATGGATGTGTTCTCCACCTCCGCCCGCGTGCTCGACGACGGCGTCATCGATCCGCGCGATACCCGCGCGGTGCTGGCCGAGGTGATGGCGATCTGCCGCGAGGGCGACGCCCGCGCGCCCCGCCCGATGCAGTTCTCGGTGGCGCGGCCATGAGCGGGGACCGGACCTTGAAGCTGACGCCGTTCCGTAAGGTTCTGGTCGCCAATCGCGGCGAGATCGCGCTGCGCGTCATGCGCACCGCGCGCCGCCTGGGTTTCGCAACCGTCGCGGTCTATTCCGACGCCGACGCCGATGCGCCGCACGTTCGCGCCGCCGATCAGGCGGTGCGGATCGGGGAGCCGCTGCCGGCGCAGTCCTACCTGCGGATCGACGCCATCGTCGCCGCGGCGAAGGCGACCGGCGCCGACGCCGTGCATCCCGGCTACGGCTTCCTTGCCGAGAACGAGGATTTTGCGAGCGCCTGCCGCGAGGCCGGGCTGGTGTTCATCGGCCCGTCGCCGCAAGCCATCGAAGCGATGGGCAACAAGGCGGGCGCCAAGGCGATCATGCAGGACGCCGGCGTGCCTTGCGTGCCGGGCTATCAGGGCGCGGACCAGTCCGACGCGACGATGGCGACGGAGGCGGCGCGCATCGGGTTTCCGGTGATGATCAAGGCGGTGGCCGGCGGCGGCGGCCGCGGGATGCGGCTGGTGGACAGCGCGGCGGCGTTCCCGGATCATCTGCGCAGCGCCCGCTCCGAGGCGCAGGGCGCGTTCGGCGATCCCACCGTGATCCTTGAGCGCGCCATCGTCGATCCGCGTCACATCGAAATTCAGGTGTTCGGCGACCGCTACGGTAACGCCATCCATCTCGGTGAGCGCGACTGCTCGGTGCAGCGCCGTCATCAGAAGCTGATCGAGGAAGCGCCGTCGCCGGCGGTATCGCCGGACTTGCGGGCGCGGATGGGCGAGATCGCGGTCAAGGCGGTCAAGGCCATCGGCTACGAGGGCGCGGGCACGCTGGAATTCCTGCTCGATGGCGCGGGCAATTTCTACTTCATGGAGATGAACACCCGGCTTCAGGTCGAGCATCCGGTGACCGAAGCCATCACCGGCCTCGATCTGGTCGAACTGCAACTGCGCATCGCGAGCGGCGAGCCGCTGGGCGTGAGGCAGGACGATATCCGCTTCTCCGGCCACGCCATCGAGGTGCGGCTGTGCTCGGAGGACGCCCGCCACGGCTTCATGCCGCAGTCGGGCCGGATGGCACAGTGGCAGCCGACGGCGCATCTGCGGGTCGAGCACGCACTGCATTCCGGTATCGAGATCCCGCCATTCTACGATTCGATGATCGCCAAGGTGATCGCCTGCGGCGACAGCCGCGAGGAGGCGCGGCGGCGCTTGATCCACGGCCTGGAGCAGACGGTGGCGTTCGGCGTCACCACCAACCAGGAATTTCTCACCGCCTGCCTGCGCCACGAGGTGTTCGCGCAAGGCGGCGCGACCACCGCGTTCATCGGCCGCCACATCGATGAGTTGCTGGCGCGGCCGGCCGTCGCCGGTGTGCCGGACGACCTGCTGGCGGCGTTGTTGCTCTACGTCACCGATCCGCACGCGCCGCCGTGGCGCGCCGGCCGCTCGCTGGCCGCGACCTTCCCGGTGCCGATGCAATTCGCGATCGACGGCGAAACCCACGCGATCGAGGTGGCGCGCACCCGCGAGGGCGACTACGTCGCCGGCCAGAACGGCGAGGGCCGCCGCATCGCCATTGCCGGGCTCGATCGTGAGACGATCCGGATCAAGGCCGATGGCGTGAGCGAGAGCGTGCGCTATCACCGCGCCGGCGCGCGGCTCGATATCCTGCGCGGCGGCGCGGTGTTGAGCGTGCGCAACCTCACCCGCGCCGCGCCGGAACGGGCGGCGGCGGCCGGCGGCGGCGACGGCAAGGTGCGGGCGGCGCTGAACGGGCGCGTGGTGGCGGTGCTGGTTCAGCCCGGCGACGCCGTCAAGGCGGGGCAGCCGGTCGTCACCCTTGAGGCGATGAAGATGGAGCATGTGCATTCCGCGCCGGTTTCGGGCATCATCGCCGAGATCGGCGTCGCCGAGGGCGAGCAGGTCACCACCGGCCACATCGTCGCGGTGATCGAGCCCGGAGCGGATTGAGCAACACAGCGACAGGACGGACGGAAACGATGGCGGACGAGACGAGCGTATTGCGGGAGAAGCGCGGGCAGGCGCTGTGGATCACCATCAACCGGCCGGAGAAGCGCAACGCCATCAATGGCGATGTGGTGGCGGGGATCGCGCGCGGCTATCGCGAGGCGCATGACGATCCCGCGATCCGCGTCATCGTGCTGACCGGAGCCGGCGACAAGGCGTTCTGCGCCGGCGCCGACTTGCAGAACACCAGCGGTGCTTTCGCGGCGATGGACGTCTCGCGGCCCAACGTCGATTATGCCGACCTGATGCGGTTGGCGCAGAACGCCACCAAGCCGGCGATCGCGCGTGTCAACGGTGTCTGCATGGCCGGCGGCATGGGCCTTTTGTGCATGACCGACATGGCGGTGGCGACGGAGACGGCGATCTTCGGCCTACCGGAGGTCAAGGTCGGCGTGTTCCCGATGCAGGTGATGAGCCTGCTGCAATCGCTGGCGCCGCGGCGGCTGATCAACGAATGGTCGCTGACCGGCGAGCCGTTCGACGCGCGCGCGGCGCAGGAGGCGGGGCTGGTCAATCATCTCGCGCCGGCGGCCGAACTCGACGCCAAGGTCGAGTGGTTGATCGGGCGCATCGTCGACAAGTCGCCGACCGCGATCCGCCGCGGCAAATACGCCATGCGCGCGATCGCCGCGATGTCGTTCGACGAGGCCATTGCCTATACCGAGAGCCAGATCGCGCTGCTGGCGATGACCGAGGACGCCAAGGAGGGCCTGAAAGCCTTCGCGGAAAAGCGCAAACCTTCCTGGCCCGGGCGCTGATCCCTTCAAACAAGAACGAAGCGGGAGGAAAGCGATGTTGATGACGGAGCTGGCGCGCCGCGGCGCGATCTACTTCGGGCCGAAGACGGCGGTGATGTACGGCGACGACCGGCTCACCTTCACCCAGGTGGACCAACTCTCCAACCAGATCGCCGGCGTTTTCATCGACGACCTGAAGCTGCCGGTCGGCACCCGCGTCGGCCTTCTGCTGAACAATTCCGTGTTCACCATCCCCGTGGACTTCGGCTTCGCCAAGGCGCGGCTGTCGCGGGTGCCGCTCAACGCCCGGCTTTCGGTGGCCGAGCAGAAGCACATGCTGACCAGCGCCGGCGTCGGCATCCTGCTGCACGGCCTCGACCTCGCCGACCGTGCGCGGGAACTGGCGGAATTGATGCCGGGGCTCAAGACCATCGGCATCGGCGACGCCTCACGCGCCGACGATCTTCTGGCGCTGGCGAAAGCCCGGCCGACGACGCCGCCGGACCGCAAGCCCGAGCCCGACGATATCGTGGTGACGATCTTCACCTCCGGCACCACCGGCACGCTGAAGGCCGTGGAGCATACCCAGGCAAGCTGGGCCGGGATGACGCTGAACATCCTTGCCAACCACGACGTGCGCGAAGGCGATATCATGCTGCACGCCGCTTCGATGATCCACGCCAGCGGCTGCTTTGTACTGCCGTACTGGATTCGCGGCGGCACCGCGGCGGTGCTGCCCGGCTTCACGCCGGCGTCCTACATCGACGCGGTGGAGCGCTGGAAGCCGACCGCGCTCAACATGGTGCCGACCATGCTCGGCATGTTGCTGGACCAGCCCGGCATTGCCGAGGCCGATTTCAGTTCGGTGCGCTCGATCATCTACGGCGCGTCGCCGATGCCGCGCCCGACCATTGAGCGCGCGCTGAAACTGTGGGGACCGCGCTTCCTGCAATATTACGGGCAGAGCGAGGCGCCGGTCTTCATCACCCACCTGACCAAGGAGGACCATGTCGGCCCCGGCGCGGACGAACGCCTCGCCGCCTGCGGGCGGCCGAGCATCGACTGCGAAATCCGGCTCGTGGACGAGGAGGGCAACGACGTGCCGGCGGGCGAGATCGGCGAGATCGCGCTGCGCGCGCCGTTCATGATGCGCGGCTATTACGACGCGCCGGAGCTTAATGCCCAGATGGCGCTACCGGGCGGCTTCATCCGCACCCGCGACGTCGGCCGCTTCGACGCCAACGGCTATCTTTACCTCGTGGACCGCACCTCGGACATGATCGTCACCGGCGGCTACAACGTCTATCCGCGCGAGGTCGAGGATGCGCTTGCCGCGCACCCGGCGGTGCGCGAGGTGGTGGTGGTCGGCATTCCCGACGACAAGTGGGGCGAGGCGGTCGCCGCCTTCGTGGCGCTGCGCCCCGGCGAGAGCGCCGACGACGCGGCGCTGATGGGGTTCGCGCGCGAGCGGCTCGCCGGCTACAAGGTGCCGAAGTCGGTGCATTTCATCGACGAGGTGCCGAAAAGCCCGGTCGGCAAGCTGCTGCGCCGCGCGGTGCGCGATCCGTTCTGGAAAGGCCGCGAGCGGCGCATCGGGTAGGGTCGATCGCCCGGCATTGCGGTTTTCTCGAAGAGGCGCGTTCGGTCGCGTGACGACGCCATCCCGGGTGTTTGCCGGACATCATTCGCTGCTGATTTCGGGAAGCTGTGACTCCATCGGATTGCAAAAGATTCGAGAGCAGGTCACGCTGGCGTTCCGGCCGGCGACGGCCGGATTTCATCCTCGGGGTCAGGCCCGAGGACATGCTTCGCTCGAAAACGCGATAGTTGCAAAGGACAGGCATGTTACAACCGACCGACGACTCCCAACGCCGCATCGATGAGTTGCGCAGCCGTCTTCAACGCATGATCGAAGCCGAATGCGGTCGCGGCAGCCGGGTCGAGGCGCTTGCCGTGATGGAGGACGGGCACGCGGGCCTTACCTTCGGCTTCGACGCCGTGACGCCGGACGGCGGTGCCGGCTCCTATATCCTCAAGCTCGCGCCGACCGGCGTCACCCGGCGCGGCAATACCGACGTCTATCGTCAGGCTCCGCTGCTGCGCGCCTTGAAGGCGGCCGACCTGCCTGTTCCGGGAGTCCGCTGGGCATCGCCGGACGAGGATTTGCTGGGTGCGCCGTTCATCGTCATGGAGCGGCTGCCGGGCCGCGTGTTCCTGGTCTGGGAGCCGCACGCTTCGTTTTCACGCGATCCGTCGGCGCTGCGCGACATCTGGCTCCAGGCGGCGCAGGTGCTGGCGCGGCTGCATCGGGTGGATTGGCGCACGACGCTCGCGGGCTGGGAAGCGCCGCGGCCGCTGCACGACGAGGTCGCGCGCTGGGCGCACGTGCTGCGCCACGCGCAGGAGCCGGCCTGGCTTTCGGCCGGAACGCGGCTCGGCGAACTGCTGGCGGCGAATCTCCCGGACGAAAATCCGGTCGGACTCATTCACGGCGATTTTCAGCCCGGTAACATTCTGTACGACAACGGTCGCGCCGGCGGCGTTATCGATTGGGAGCTTTCCTCCATCGGCGCGCAGGGCCTCGACCTCGGCTGGCTGCTAATGATGTCCGATCCGCAGGCGTGGCATTCCGACTGGCGGCCGGTCGCGCCGGTCACGGCCAGCGATCTGGTGGCGTGCTATCGCGACGCCGCCGGTCCGGCGTTCTCGAACCTCGAATGGTATCAGGCGCTCGCCCATTATAGCCTCGGGTCGATCGCCTGTCTCAATGTGAAGCTGCATCGCACCGGCAAGCGCACCGACCCGCTCTGGGAGCGCTTCGCGCCGTCGATCGCGTCGCTGTTCGCGCGCGGGATCGAGCTTGCGAGCGGTGCTGCGAAAATTTCATCACAAGGAGCCCGGACATGATCGATTTCGCTCTGTCGCCTGAACTGACCGAGCTTCGCGACCGGGTGACGAGTTTCATTCGAGACAAGATCGTGCCTTACGAGAACGATCCACGGCAGGATTCTCACGGCCCCTCCGAGCCATTGCGGCGTGAACTGGTCGCGCTCGCGCGCGAGGCCGGGCTGCTGTCTCCGCACGGGCCAGTCGAATATGGCGGCCTCGGGCTGGACCATCGGGCGATGGCGGTGGTGTTCGAGGCGGCGGGGTGGTCGACGCTCGGGCCGCTGGCCTTGAACATTCAGGCGCCCGACGAGGGTAACGTCAACCTGCTCAACGTGGTCGCGACGCCCGCCCAGAAAGCGCGCTGGCTTGCGCCGCTGGTGCGCGGAGAGATCCGCACGGTCTTTACCATGACCGAAACCGTGACCGATGGCGCCGGATCGGATCCGTCGCTTCTGAAAACCGTCGCCCGGCGCGATGGTGACGACTTTCTCATCACCGGCCGGAAATACATGATAACCGGCGTCCCGGACGCCTCGATCAACATCGTGATGGCGCGAACGCTGGACCGCGACGGCACCGACCTCGGGGCGACGATGTTTCTGGTCGATATGGACGCGCCGGGATTCAAGCTGGTCCGCTTGCTCGATACCATCGATTCGAATTCCCCCGGCGGACACGCGGAAGTCTCGTTCGACGAGGTGCGCGTGACGTCGGACCGGGTGCTGGGTCAGATCGGGCAGGGGTTTCGCAATGCTCAGGTCCGGCTTGGCCCGGCGCGGCTGACGCATTGCATGCGCTGGCTGGGTGCCGCGCAGCGCTGCCATGCGATTGCCGTCGAACATGCCGGGCGCCGCCGTTCGTTCGGACGCGCGATCGGCGAGCACCAGGGCGTCGGCTTCATGCTCGCGGACAACGAGATCGACATCCATCTTTGCCGTCTGGCGATCTGGCACGCGGCCTGGCTGCTCGACCAGCACGATCGCGCCCGCAACGAAACCAGCATGGTGAAAGTGTTCTGCTCCGAAGCGCTCGGCCGCGTCGTCGACCGGTGCGTACAGATCCTGGGATCGATCGGCATCACGCGCGACACCGTGGTGGAGCGGATCTATCGCGACATCCGCCCCTTCCGCATTTACGATGGTCCGTCGGAAGTGCATCGTCATGCGCTCGCCCGGCGCATTATGACGCACGGTCCTTTCGCGAGGTGAACGACCATGCCGGTCCGCGCCAGCTATGACGAGATCTTTGCATCGTTCCGCTGGAACATTCCGCCGCGCTACAACATCGCGGCCGACGTCTGCGACCGTCATGCGGCCGATCCCGACAAGATCGCGATGATCGGCGTCGGCGACAGCGGCGACACATGGCGCATGAGCTTTCGCGACGTGCAGCGCCAGGCCAACCGGCTTGCCAATCTGCTGACCGGCCTCGGGCTGACCAGAGGCGAGCGGGTCATGCTGCTGCTCGGCCAGGACCCCTGGGCGGCGATCGGTCATGTCGCCTGCTGGAAAGCCGGCCTGGTGTCGGTGCCGACCTCGACGCTGTTTGCGCCGGACGCCGTCGCCTATCGGCTCAACACGGCCGGCGTGCGCACGGTCATCACCGACCTTGCCAATCTGTCTACCGTCGATCAGGCGCGCAAGGCGGCGCCAGCGGTGGAGCACGTCTTTCTGATCGATGGAGCAGGGCCCGGAGCGCGCTCGCTGAGCGCGGCGCTCGAAACCGCGCGCGACAGTTTCGCCAACGTGGATACGGCGGCGGACGATCCCGCCTTCCTCAACTTCACCTCCGGCACCACCGGCAATCCGAAAGGCGCGTTGCAGGCGCACCGCTCGATGCTCGGTCATCTTCCGGGTATCGCGCTCGGCTTCGATTCTTTCCCGCAGCCGGGCGACCTGATGTGGTCGCCGGCGGATTGGGCGTGGCTGGCGGGCCTGATGGATGTGCTGATGCCGGCCTGGTATCACGGCGTTCCCGTGCTGACCTTCCGCGCGCCGCGATTCGATCCGGAGCAGGCTTTCGCGATGATGGGGCGTCATCGCGTGCGCACCGCGCTGCTGACGCCGACGATGCTGCGGCTGATGCGGCAGATCGACGATCCGGTGGGGCGTTACGACGTCCGCCTCCGCGTCATCATCTCGGGCGGTGAATCCGTCGGCAAGGATCTGCATGAATGGGGCATCGGCGCATTGAAGGCGCCGATCAACGAACTGTTCGGACAGACCGAATGCAATCTCGTGCTCGGCTCCAACGCCGCCATCATGCCGGTGAAGTTCGGATCGATCGGCCGGGCAATCCCCGGCCATGTCGCGGCCATCGTTGACGATGCCGGCGCGCCGCTGCCGGCGGGAGATCTCGGCAATATCGCGATCCGGAGCCCGGATCCGGTGATGATGCTCGAATACTGGAACAACCCGGAAGCGACGCGGACGAAATTCGCCAACGGGTGGCTGATCACGGGCGACCTCGGACGCTGCGACGAGGACGGCTACTTCTGGTTTCACGGCCGCGCCGACGACGTCATCACCAGCGCCGGCTATCGTATCGGCCCGTCGGAGATCGAGGACGCATTGGCGCGCCATCCGGCCGTCGTCATGTCGGCGGTCGTCGGCGTTCCAGACCCCGTCCGCACGGAAAGCATCAAGGCGTTCGTGGTGCTGCGGCCGGATCAGACGCCGGATGCGGCGCTGGCCGAGAGCATCCGCGATTTCGTTCGCGCGCATTTGGCCAAGCACGAGGTGCCGCGCGAGATCGAGTTCGTGACGGCGCTGCCGATGACCACGACGGGAAAGATCCTGCGCCGCACGCTGCGCGACGCGGAGCGTGCGAAAAACGCAGCGGAATAAACACTCGTCCTCCGGCCGCGGCGCTCAGCTTTGCTTGGTCGGCCGCTGTCCCCGGATTCGCTGATTGATGCGATCGACGTTCTCGGAAAAATCCGGGCCCGCAAGCAGGATCGCCTGGGTGTTGACGTAGAACTCCCATTCCGACGTCAGGTGGTTGTCCAGACTGCGACGCAGTCCCTGCTTGATGGCGGCCATCGCCGCGCCGGGCTTGCTCGCGAGGTCTTCGGCGAACTCCATCGCGGTCTGATGGAGGACTGCGGCGTCCACCGATCGCGTCGCCAGGCCGATCTCGACGGCGCGTGGCCCGTCGATCCGGGTCGCACGCATGACCATGTCGCTGGCACGCTCCAGCCCAATCAACCGCGGCAACAGAAAGAGTCCACCCAGCGGGGGCATGGCTCCCATCTCGATCCAGTTCTCGCAGAAGACGGCGCTGTTGCCGGCGATGCGGAAGTCGCAGGCGACCGCGAGTTCGCAACCCGCGCCGAAGGCCGCGCCGTTGACGGCCGCGACGACCGGCTTCGCGCACAGCCGCAGGGCGCGCGTTGCCCCCTGAAAACTGTTGTAGACTTGATCCTTGATCTGCTGCTGCGGCATCCCGCGCAGGCGATCCATGAAGGAGATGTCAGCGCCGGCCGAGAAAGCGGGGCCGGCCCCGGTCAGAAGCAGCGCCTTGACCGCGGCGTCATCGTCGAGTGTTTTCACGGCGTGCTGAAGCTGGTCCATCAGGTCCGGCGTCAGCGCATTGCGCGCCTGCGGCCGGTTGAGAGTCAGCACGCCGACGGCGCCGACGCGGGTCGCGAGAACCAGCGGATCGTCCTGAACCATGATCTTGCCCTTTGCGGTTTCAGTTCACGCGCCGGTCCCGGCCTGCCCAGAAGGGAGCACGCAGCGTAGCCTTGTTGATCTTGTTGACGCTCGACAACGGCAGCGGCTCGGTCCGAACCTCGATGCTGCGCGGACACTTGTAGGCGGCGATGAGCCTGCGGCAATGCTGATCGAGCGCGGCGGCGTCGATCTCATCGCCGGCGCGCGGGACGACGATGGCATGGACGGCTTCGCCCCATCGGTCGTCCGGGATTCCGATGACGGCGCATTGGGCGACGGCGGGATGGCTGGCGATGGCATTCTCGACCTCCGTCGAATAGACGTTCTCGCCTCCGGACACGATCATGTCCTTGACGCGATCGACGACGTAGAGATAGCCGTCGGCATCGAGATAGCCGCCGTCCCCGGTGTGCATCCAGCCGCCGCGCAGGGCCGTTGCGGTCAGTTCCGGCTGCCGCCAGTAGCCTTGCATGACCGTCGGTCCGCGCACGACGATCTCGCCGACGACGCCCGTGGCGACCGGCTCGTCGTTGTCATCGACGACACGGACCTCAACGCCGGGGACCGCCTTGCCGGCCGATCGGAGACGCCTGGTGTCGCCCTCCAGCCGATGGTCTTCAGGCGACAGGCAGGTCGCCATCGGCGACAGTTCGGTCATGCCGTAGGACTGCGAGAAGGCCACGCCGGGAAACCGCCGCATGGCCTCGCGCAGGAGGGCTTCCGGCATCGGCGACGCGCCGTAGGTGATGCGGCGCACGCTGGACAGATCGTAATCGTCGAAATCCGGCCGTTGCATGATCATCGCCAGCATGGTCGGCACAAACGTCGCATGGGTGACGCGCTCGCGCGCGATGGTCCGCAGCACCTCCTCCGGTGTGAAGCGTGACATTACGACGTGCTGCCCGCCGGCAACGGTGGTGGCAAGGACCGCGCCGCCCGCCGCCAGATGAAACAGCGGACCGGCATGGAGGCGGACGGAGTCGCGCGCGGCATTGCCCATGGCGATCGTGTTTCGCGCGTTCACGATGATATTGTCGTGGCTCAGCATCACGCCTTTGGAGCGCCCGGTCGTGCCTCCGGTATAAAAGAGGCAGGCGATATCGTCGCCGCCGCGCATGGCGTCCTCGATCGGATCGGCCGCGGCAAGCGCCGGCTCGTAAGCGATCATGGCGGCGGGCGCGGTATCGTCGTCGGCAAATATGGCGCAGCGCAGCGACGGTGTCGCGCGCATGATATCGTCGGCGAGCGTGCGGAACGCCGCATCGACGAGCAGAACCACCGGCTCCGCATCCCGCGTCTGTTCGACGATTTCAGGAAGGGCGAGGCGCGTGTTCAGCGGCGCGAAGATACCGCCGGCCCACAGCGTCGCATAATAATACTCCAGGTAACGGTGGCTGCTGTTCGCGAGCATGACGACCCGCTCGCCCGCGGACACGCCGTTGGCGCGAAACACGGCCCCGAGCCGGCTGACACGATCGAGAAACTGCGCCCAGGTCATGCGATGGGGGCCGAAGACGACGGCGACCTCGTCCGGTCGCTCGCGCGCAGCCTCCTTGAGACCGTCCGTCAAACCCATCGCCGAAGCGCCTCCCTGCGCCAGAGCCTTTCCGCTTCTGACGGAATCAGAAGCGAGACTCTATCTTGATGTTTTGACGCGTTTTCTTCACGCGAACCGGGATCCATCCTCGGGTCAAGCCCAAGGCCATGCTTCGCTCGAAAACGCTACGGGAAATGTCAACTCTTTTAATGTTCTGAATGCAAAATTCGACGGTGCGGCATGAAATGGATGTCGCATTCGGGGGGCGTCTGCGCCCCGCGTTGTCGTCTTGGTCCGCGCCGGGTTGCATCCGCAAAAATTTTCCGCTGGACTCTATGTGACGCACCGGTCATATATTCAGAAAAAAGGTCTGTCAAATTTCCGGGGAGGTTCGCGTGAGCGTATTCGGGTGTGATTGTGCCGTGCTGCTCAATCACAATGGCGTCCTCGATGACGCCGCGAGAATTTCGAACATCGATACCGGACATAGGCGCACCAGGCTTGGGCGCACCGGGCTTGGGCGCGCTGGACTCGGGCGCACCGGATAGCGGCGCAGGCGAGAGGCCGCGACGCGTTGGCGCATGTGCGCGTCTCATTCCGAAAGTACGATACGCTCCATGAATTGATGCTCGCAAAGTAACAAGGGGAGATTGCAGATGCCTCAAGCCGAGACGACGATGAACCCGTCTTCACCGCCGCTTGTGCGCGGGCTCGGCAAGATGGTCGCCGGCAGTCTGCTGACCTCGGCGGCGCTTCGCTTTCGCGATCGTGAAGCGTTCTATTGCGTGGGCACGGGACGACGTTTCACCTTTCGCCAGACCAACGAGCGCTGCAACCGGCTCGCCAATGGGCTTGCCGGCCTGGGTCTGCAGAAGGGGAATGTCGTTGCCTTTCTTTGCAACAATCGTGCGGAGCTGCCGGAAATCTACTTCGCGCTCGCCAAGCTCGGCCTTGTCGGCATTCCGCTGAACTATCGCCTGGCGCCAGCCGAGATCGTGGCGCTGATGCGGGCAATGGGCGCGCAGGCGATGCTGTTCGAGATGCGGTTCCTTGCCGCCGCCGAGCACGTGCGCGAGACGCTCGGAGCGGTCAAGTCGTTCGTTGCGATTGGCGACGGCGCCCCGGATTGGGCCCTGCCTTATGAAACCCTGCTCGGCGCGGCATCGGCGGCCGAACCCGAAGTCGATGTCGAGGAGCACGACCCGTTCTATTTCAACCTGACCTCTGGCACGACGGGGCTGCCGAAGTCCTACATCCTCACGCATTTCAACAACGCCACGATCGCGCCGATGTTCGAGGCGTTCGACACGACGTCCCGCGACGTCCTCATGACCGTGTTTCCTGCGTTCGGCCGCGTCGGCTATGCCTGGATCGCCGCCGGGCTTTCGTTCGGCGCGCGCAACGTGCTGATGGACTTCAACCCGGCGGAGACGCTTCGGCTGATCGAGACCGAGCAGGTGACGCTGGTCAATCTCGTCGCGACCATGGCGGCGCTGATGCTGGCCGAGCCCAGTCTTCCCCAGCGCAATCTCGCCTCGCTGCGCGGCGTCATATTCGCCGGATCGATGTTCCCGGCGCCGCTCAGGGAGAAAGTGGCCAAGCTGATCTGCCCGGCGATCTACGAATATTACGGGATGCAGGAGACCGGCGCGCTGACGGTGAGCACGCCCGAGGACCGTAAGGTAAGGCCGGATTCAGTCGGTGTGCCGATTCCATTCGCTGAAATCCGGATCGAGTTGCCGGACGGCAGCCGCGCAGGCCCCGGTCAACTCGGTGAGATCCTCGGGCGGTCGCCGACCTCGGTAACGCAGTATTTCGCGGACCCGGTGAAATCCGCCGAGACCTTCGCGGGCGGCTGGATACACACCGGCGACCTCGGCATGATCGACGAGGAAGGCTTCCTGTTCATCAAGGGCCGCCTCAAGGACATGATTATCAGCGGCGGCCAGAATATCCATGCCGCAGAGGTCGAGGAAACGATTCTCGCGATTCCGGGCGTCGCCGACTGCGCGGTCTTCGGATTGCCTGACGATGTGTGGGGAGAGCGCGTCGCCGCGCTCATCGTGCGGGCGAAGGACGCTGGCGAAATGCTGACGGAGCAGCAGGTCGATACGTTCTGTCGCGAGCGCCTGGCCGGCTTCAAGATCCCGCGGAAAATTCTGTTCGACGACGAGGCGTTGCCGCGAACGCCGACAGGCAAGGTTCAGAAATTCCTGCTGGTCGAGCGCTACGGTCCGGGCAACAAGGGATGACGGTGACGGCGTTGGGACCATCGGATGCAGGAGAGGTCGGCCATGACCTCCGTGATAATCGGCGCGGTCGTTTTCGTGCCGCGCATTTGACGCGACAGACAGGGTGAGACCCGCACGCCATGGCGAGCCGAGCAACCGCAGCCGCGAAAGCAAACGACATCTCGCCATGGGCGCCGTTCGAGGACCGGCGCCGCGCACGCGACCAGAAGAAGCACGCCGTGCTGCGCATGGCCGCTCAGCTTTTCCTGGAAGACAACTACCACAGGGTGACGCTGGCAGATGTCGCGGTCCGGCTGAACATCACCAAGTCCGCGCTATACAATTATTTCCGCAGCAAGGAGGAGATTCTCGACGAGTGCTATCGCCTCGGGCAGCAGCTCGTCGAGGAGGCGATCGTCGAGATCGAGCGGGAAGGCGGCAACGGCCTGACCCGGCTGCGCAAGCTGATCCGGGCTTATGCGCTGGTAGGGACGGTCGATTTCGGCATGTGCCTGGTTCGCCTTGACGATCGCGAACTGTCGGACGACGCGCGGGCCCGTGTGCGGGCGGCGAAGCGGAAAGACGATCGCGTCTTCCGCAAATACATTTCGGACGGCATCGCCGACGGATCGATCAGGGCGTGCAACGCCAAGCTGGCGGCTTTTGCGATCGCCGGGTCGCTGAACTGGATCGGCCACTGGTATCGGCCGGACGGCGAACTTTCGGCCGAGGCGATTGCCGACGAATTTGCCGCTCGGTTGACGGACGGGCTTGCGGCGAAGCGCAGCCGTCGCAGCAACGGCGGTGCGGCTTCGAAAGGAAGCAGGCGCAGAAAGAAACCAGAGGCAAGATAACGCCGCGCTCGCGCGTCCGGAGCGCGAACGGGGGACTCGGACTTGATATCCGGCACGGCAAGAAGCGAATGCGATGGAATGAAATCGCTCGTTCAACATCCGACAATGCAGAGGGAGGAAAATATCGTGGATCGAAAATTACGTTTTCTGGCGGTTGCGGGCGCGATGATCCTGTCGGCGCCGGCGGCGGCCGTGGCCGGCGGTACCTACAGCACCGGCGCGTCCGATACCGAAATCAAGATTGGACATACGACCGCCTATAGCGGGCCGGTGTCGGCTTTCGGCGCATCCGGGCGGACGCTGCGGGCCTTCTTCCAGATGGTCAACGAGGCCGGCGGGATCAGGGGACGCAAGGTCAACATCATCTCGCTGGACGACGCCTACAGCCCGCCGAAGGCGCTGGAGCAGACGCGAAAGCTGGTCGAGGACGACGAGGTACTGGCGATCTTCGGCGTCTCGGGATCGCCGACCAATCTGGCGACGCAGAAATATCTCAACGGAAAGGGCGTGCCGCAGATCCTGATCGCGACCGGCGCGGCGCGTTTCAACGATCCGAAAAACTTTCCCTGGACCATGCCGTTCTGGCCCGCTTACACCCTTGAGCAGAAAATCTATGTCGACTACGTCGTGAAGACGAAGCCGAATGCGAAGATCGGCGTCCTTTACGCCAATGACGATTACGGCAAGGACCATCTGCACGGCGTCAAGGCGGCGCTCGCCGCGCATCCCGGAACGAAAGTCACGATCGTCACCGAGGCCGCCTACGAGACGTCGGCTCCCACCATCGACTCGCAGATCGTGAATCTCAAAGCCTCGGGCGCGGATGTCCTTATCAGCGCCACGACGCCGAAATTCGCCGCGCAGGCGATCAGGAAGGCGCACGAGATCAACTGGAAGCCGTTGCAGTTCGTCGCCAATGCGTCGAGTTCGATCGCGGCCGTTCTCGCGCCGGCCGGGCTCGAAAGTTCGGTCGGGGTCATGACCGCCGCCTTTATCAAGGGGCTTGGCGATCCCGCCTGGGCCAACGACAAGGAGATCGCCGACTACTACGCTTTCATGAAGAAATGGAATCCGGGGGACAATCCGGAGGATTTCTACTCGATCGTCGCTTACGTCAACGCCCACATGCTCAAGCATATTTTGGAGCAGTGCGGCGACAATCTCACGCGCGAGAACCTGATGAAGCAGATCGCCGATATTCACGACGTCCATCTGCCGCTGCATCTTCCCAAGGTGGTGCTGAAGACCACCAAGGACGATTTCGGCGCGTTCAAGGCGCTTCAGTTGCAGCGTTTCGACGGGCAGAGATGGATTGATGTCGACGATGCACAATAGCGGCCGTTGTCGCTGACGATGGCCGCCGCATCGCTCTCCGGCTGAAAAGGCCGCGCGAAGGGTGGACCAGTCCCGATTTATTGACTGACTCGTCAGTAGAGCGCGACTGGTCCGCCGTGCTTGTCAGCAGGTCCTTCGAGCAACCGAGGGGCCGGCCCGAAACAGGAGGATCCGTATGTCTGTCCAGATGCCGAAGACTTATGAGGAGATCCGGGCCGCGCACCGCCTGGAGATTCCGGAGTTCTACAATATCGCCGAGGATATCTGCGATCGTCACGCCGCGACCCATCCGGACAGGGAAGCCTTTTTCATCGAGCACGACGATCGGGTCGAGCGCGTGACCTACGGAATGCTCCACGCGCAGGCCAATGCGCTGGCGAATGTGTTGAGCGCTCTCGGCATCAGGCGGGGGGATCGCGTTGCGATCGTGCTTCCTGTCGATGCGGCTGTGCCGCCGACGCATATTGCCTGCTGGAAGATGGGCGTGATCTCGTGCCCTATGGCTGTTCTGTTCGGTCCCGACGCGCTGGCCTACCGGTTCGCCAATGCGGAGGTCAGCGCTGTGGTGACAGACCGGGCGCGGCTGCCGGCGGTGCGGCAGGCGGCGGCCAGCGCGCCGAGCCTCAAGCACATCCTTCTGGTCGATGGCGATGAACCGGGCACGCTCGACCTCTGGTCGCTGGTGCGCGCCGCCGGAACCACGTTTGAAACGGCACGCACGCGCGCCGATGAGCCGGCCTATATCAACTATACGTCGGGGACCACGGGACAGCCCAAGGGAGTGCTTGCCGCCCATCGCGCGCTGCTTGGACACATTCCCTCGATGGACTTCCTCAGCGGCGATGTCGTGTCCGACGAGATCTGTTACTTCCCCGGCGACTGGTCATGGCTGGCCGGCCTCAGCTTTCTGACCACATCGTTGAAGTCCGGCCGTCTGATGGCGGTGCGGGCGCGTGTCGGTTTCGATGCGCTGGATGCGTTCCGCTTCCTCTCCGAGCACAAGGTGACGAGCGCGATCCTGGTGCCGACGATGTTGCGGATGATGCGCGCTGTGCCGAAGGAGGAGCGCGCCAGGTACCCACTGCGCATCCATACGATCGTCACCGGCGCCGAGGCGGTCGGCGCCGAACTGTACCGCTGGGTCGAGGAGGAACTGGGGGCGCATCTCAGCGAGGCGTTCGGTCAGACTGAATGCAACGTCTGCGTTCTCAACAACAGCCGCTACATGGCGCCCCGGCCGGGCTCGCTGGGCAAGGCCGCGCCCGGCTTCGAGGTGGCGATCACCGACGAGGCGGGCAATCAACTGCCGAACGGCGAGATCGGGCAGATTGCGGTGAAGGCCGGCCATCCGATCATGCTGCTCGAATATTGGCGGAATCCGGAAGCGACGCGGCGCAAGTTTGCCAATGGCTGGATGCTGACGGGCGATCTCGGACGAATGGACGAGGACGGCTATCTGTGGTTCGCGAGCCGCGCCGACGATATCATTACGTCGTCGGGCTATCGCATCGGTCCGAGTGAAATCGAGGAGGCAATCGGCAAGCACCCGGCGGTGGCGTTGGCGGCCGCCATCGGTGTTCCGGACCCGGTGCGAACCGAGGTGGTCAAGGCTTTCATCGTGCCGAAGGCCGGAGTGGTGCCGACCCAGGAGCTCAAGGACGAGATCCACGATTTCGTGCGCCAGCGGCTGGCCAAGCATGAAGCGCCGCGCGAGATCGAGTTCATCCGCGAGATGCCGGTCACCACGACCGGCAAGATCATGCGGCGGGTGTTACGGGAACAGGAACTGAAGCGCCTGGCGACGGGATGAGGCGGCGGGCGCGCTCCGATCATAATCGCCGTGGGGCCGGCATCCTGCGCCCGGCTTGATCGCGGTATCGCGCGGCCGCGATGTGCCTCGCGCGAAAGCGCTGGCCTATTTCGAACTCTTTTTCGCCTGATCGCGAATGATCTGCATTCCGGCAGGATCAACGATCATGCCGTGCATGACCCGATTATGGGTGTGCGCGAAGTGGTGCAGCCCGAAGGCGGACTGGATCGCCGTCCACATGCCCTGGGCGTCCAGCGACTGGTTGACGCTGAGCTTCGACATGCGAAGCCCGATCATCGGGCGTTGGGCGATCTTCTCCGCCATCTCAAGCGTAAAGGACTCAAGGCGCTCGCGCGGCACGACGTGATTGACCATGCCGAGTTCCTTCGCCTCCTGCGCCAGAACCGGTTCGCCCGTGAACAGCATTTCCTTTGCCTTGCGGTGTCCCACCTCCCAGGCATGGACAAAAAATTCATGTCCATTGGCGCCGAAAGCGACGACGGGATCGGAGAAGCTGGCATCGTCGGAGGCGATGATGATGTCGAACGGCCAGATCAACATCAGTCCGCCCGCGATTGCGCGTCCTTGCACCGCGACGATCACCGGCTTTGGAAGATTCCGCCATCGCCAGCAGAACCCGAGAAACACTTCCTGCTCCTGGGCAAAATAGCCCTCCGGCCCCGCGAGGCCGAAGCCGCCGGTCCCGGTCACCGGTGCGCCGTGGTCGCCCACTTTGGCCGTATTGTCCGTCAGGTCGTGACCCGACGAGAAATCCGGCCCGTCGGCCGCGAGAATGATGGCCCTAACCTGATCGTCCTGTGTCGCCATGTCGAGCGCGGTGTTGATCTCATAGAGCATCTTCATGTTCTGGGCATTGCGCTTGTCGGCGCGGGCCAGGACGATGCGCGCGACCCGCTCGGACGGCCGTTCGAAACGGATTTGGGTGAATGACGACTGAGCTTCCATCATCGGATCCTTAGCTATTGGAAATGGGGATGACTTGGGACCGGACGATCCGCCCGGCTTCCGAGAGCGATTTCCCGAGCCCCGGTTTGTTGAATCATCCTGGCGTCGGCGGCTTGGAAAGTTGGCTGGTTCGCCTGCTACTGATGACTTTCTCGAAAGTCATTTAAAGTGGCCGTGCGATCGAAGTCAATTTCGCTGGCGCGCCGGGGAGGATGTCAGCGTCGGTGCCGGGGCAGGGCCAGCCCGGACAGGAAAAGCAGCAGAAAGTCTTCGGCGATCTGGCTCGGCGATCGTCCCGTCCCGGGCTTGTACCAGACCGGGATGCCATTGAAGGCGGCGAACAGGGCCCGGCTGACATCCAGCGGCGCGACCGGCCTGAGTGAGCCGTCCCTTTCGCCCCTTCGCACCATGTCACGCACGACCTTGTCGAGATCGCGCTGCGAAAGGCGGCTGCGCTCCCGCTGATCGGGGTTGTATTCGCTGAGACGAACCAGGGCGAAGCACCGGCCGAAATCATCGCAGATGATTTCGGTGTACCGCCTGAAGAACGCCACCAGTTGCTCGCGCCCGCTTTGATGACGAAGCGCGGCGGTGACCGCCTGTTTCAATTCGTTCCGGGCGATCTCGTGACACATCTCGACGAGTTCGTCCTTGCTGCGCGCGTAATGGTAAAGCGCCGGACGTGTGACGTTCAGTGCGTCCGCCACGTCTTCGAGCGTGGCCTGACGGAAGCCAAGCTCGCTGAAAACCCGCGCCGCGACGCGCAGGATCTCGTCCTTCCGGTTCTCGAAATTGCCGCGTTTGCCGCGGGCGAATGTGCGCTTCTTTGGGAGGCTCGAAGTCATCTCGCTCATGCCAGAGACTTAACTGAAACGGCAGTCAAAAGGAAGCAACCGTCGGGCTCATCGCTCGCTTGATCGCCGCGATCCGCGCCGCTTGACATATCGCCGGGCAGGTTACTTAATCAACTTACGTGTCAGTTAATAAATGGAGATCAGCTTGCCCCGCCCTGCCTCGCCCTGGATGACCGAGGAGCTACGCATTCTCGGGGATCAGGTGGGACGATTCCTGGAGAGAGAAATGGTCCCTCATCGCGAGCGATGGGAGCGCGAGGGGATCGTTGACAGAAATGCCTGGCTGGCGGCCGGCGCGGCTGGTCTGCTCTGCGTCAGCATTCCGTCCGAATATGGAGGGGGCGGGGCCACCAAGGCCCACGAGGTGGTTATCGCGGAGGAAATATCCAAGGCCGATCTCGCGGGCGGCTTTGGCGCCGGCAATGGCGTTCACTCGCTCATCGTCGCGCATTACATCCTGGCCTATGGCACCGAGGCGCAGAAAAGGCGCTGGCTTCCGAAAATGGCGACCGGCGAACTGATCGGCGCGGTCGCCATGACCGAACCCGGCACGGGTTCGGATCTGCAAGCGGTGCGTACCGTGGCGCGCCGTGATGGGGACCACTACGTCATTTCCGGTCAGAAGACCTTTATCACCAACGGGCAGAACGCCGATATCATCATCGTGGTCGCCCGCACCGGCGCCGAAGCCGGTGCAAAAAACATTTCGCTGATCGTCGTCGAGACGGCCGATGCGCCCGGCTTTCGCCGGGGCCGCAACCTTGAGAAGCTGGGGATGCACGCCCAGGACACGTCCGAACTGTTTTTCGACGAGGTCAGGGTGCCCGTGGACAACCTGCTCGGCGGCACCGAGGGGCAGGGCTTCACCCAGTTGATGGTGCAACTGGCCTGGGAACGTCTGCTTTGCGCGTTCGGTGCGGTGTGCGCCATGGAGCGCGCCGTTGCTCTGACCTCGGCCTATGTCAAGGAGCGCAAGGCGTTCAATCAACCCCTGCTGGCGTTCCAGAACACCCAGTTCAAGCTGGCCGAGGCCAAGACCCAGGCGGTGATCGGCCGGACCTTCGTCGATCAGTTGATGATGAAGGAGCTTGCGGGCGAACTCGATCCGGCCACCGCGGCCATGGCCAAGTGGTGGACCACCGATATGCAGTGTCGGGTGATCGACGACTGCCTGCAACTTTTCGGCGGCTATGGATACATGGCCGAATATCCGATCGCGCGGATGTATGCCGACGCCCGCGTGCAGAAAATCTACGCCGGGACCAACGAAATCATGAAACTCGTCATTGCCCGCACGATCTGACGGCAGCGCGCTAGGCGTTACGCTCGCGGCGGGGGGCGTCCGCGCGATGGGCATCGGAACGGACCGCGATAGCGCGGAAAGTCTCACTCCATCAATTCGCCCGGCGGATGGTGCGGGTCGTAGTCGCGCGGATGGTTGGCCTCGATCACCTTCCAGAACGGCCAGATGAACGCCGCGCCGGCGGCGAGCACGCCGAGCACGCGCCAGTCGCGCACCAAGAATAGTAGCACCAGTGGCGTACCCACGAAGAACAGCGCGGCAATGACGCCGATCACCATCATGCCGGTGTGGCGGCCTTCGGACACGCCGGCGGTAAAGCGGATGGTGCCTTGCGGCGCGGCGGCGAGCCTGCGATGCAGCGCGCGGACGAAATCGCGGTAGGGCGGCGTGCGGTCGTGATCGACCTCGCCGGAGGGACCGCCGTCGGTGATGACGAGAAAGCGACCGTCACGAAAATTGATCCGGCAATTGTTGACGACATCCTTGCCGGTGGTGCCGGACGTCATGTTCACCGAGACGATGTCGGTCCAGAGTTGCCGGCCGGCTTCGCCGCTGTCGGTGCGCCAGAGAATCGCGGAGTCGCGCCCGGCGTCCAGCAGTGTCACGCCGTGGTTCGGGTTGCGCCAGAAGAAGCGCTTGCCGTCCAGGAGATAGTAAAGGTCATAGGCCGTGGCGGGCGCAGGGGCGATCATGCGGCAAGGATAGCGGATTCCGTCGCGCCGGTTCCGCCACGTGCTCCAACTGCGGAGCCGGTCATGGATCGGCGGCCGCGCCGATCACAGGTTTTGCGCGAAACGCTTCGCGCCCTCGATCGGCGCGAGCCATTCCACCGCCTGATCGGCATAGATCTCGGTCTGCGGCCTCACGCCCTCCAGGCGATCGAGCGTGCCGGCCTTCACGATCACTTTCCCTGGCGACAATGAGATCTTGGCAAAGATCGGCGACCCGCAGCCGGCGCAGAAGTGACGATAGACCGGCTGCCCGCTGTCGCCGGAATCCACATAAACCGTTGTCTCGCCCGATTGCGCGTAGTCGCTTTCCCTCATCACCAGGTTGAGGGAGAACGGGCTCCCGCTCTGCTTCTGGCAGTGCGTGCAATGGCAGATTACGACTGCGCGCGGCTCGGCCTTGAGCACATAACGCACCCGCCCGCACAGGCAGCCACCTTGTCTTTCCTGCATGATTCTGTCTCCCCTGAACGATCCGTAACCGGCATCGTCGCCATGATCGCGCCATTCTTGACAAGAATGTCAAACTTGACGAGCATGTCAAGAATGAATCGATGGAGCGGACCGGATGGTGGGGGCGCGTCAGTTCGACGAGCAGGAGGTGATCGCGATTGCGCTCGACGTGTTCTGGCGCAAGGGGCTTCACGATGCGACGATGCAGGATCTCGCCACGGCGACCGGCGTTCAGCGCGGCAGCCTCTACAACGCCTACGGCGACAAGGAGGCGATCTTCCTGCGCGCCTTCGATCGCTACGCGGCGCAATTCCTCGCCACCGCCGGCGATGCGCTGGCCGAGGGCGACGCGGCGACAAGGCTCAAGACGTTCTTCGACGTCGTCATCACCAACATGACGAGCGGCTCGCCGGCGCGCGGATGCCTGACGACGCGCACCGCGCTTGATACGGCGGCGTCCGGCAAGGCGGTTCGCCGGCGGGTGCGAAGCCTGCTCAGCCGGCTTGAGCGACTGATCCGTGAGGCGATCGACTCCGCGCCCGGCCCGGCTACGGTAATCCCGGCGGATCGATTGGCCCGCGTCGCCGTCACCTTTACCCGGGGACTGGCCGTGATGGAGCGCGCCGGCTACAGCCGCGGGCAACTGAAAGAGGTTGCCGCGACCTTCGTCGAGGCCGTGGCCGGCGACGCTTAGAGCATGTCACCCCACGACGTTGCCGGTGCGCAGCGTCGCGATCTCCTCAGCGTCATAGCCGGCCTCGCGCAGAATCTCGTCGCTGTGCTGGCCGACGTCGGGCGCCTTGCGCGGCCGGACCTTGGTCTGTCCGGACACGTAGAACGGCGTGTCGATCGTCAGCAGCGTGTCGTTCTCGAACGGCACCAGAAAACCGTTGTCGATCGCCTGCCGGTCGCGGGCGACATCGTTGGGATGGGCGACGATCTCGAACACGATGCCGGCTTCGGTCAGGATCGATCGCCATTCGTCGCGGTCATGCCTTGCAAAGGCGGCGTCAAGGGCGGCGATCAGTTCGGCCGCGTGCTTGAAGCGCCCCGCTTGCGTGGCGAAGCGGGAATCGTCGATCAGGGATTCGATACCGAGACATCTGGCGAGGATCGGCCATTGGCGTTCTTCGTTGAGAATGGTCAGGATCAGCCAGCGGTCGTCGCGACAGCGATAATAGGTGGTCAGCGCGTTGAAACTGCTTTCGCGCGGCGGCCGCGGAAAAAAGGTCGCGCCGCACAGCGCGGCCTGCACCATGAAGCCGTTGGACCACAGGCCGTTGGCGATCAGCGACGAGCCGACCTGGGTGCCGCGCCCGCTGCGCTCACGGTCGTAGAGCGCGATCGCGATGGCCGCGAACAGCGTGATCGCGGCCGGGTGATCGCCCATGCCGGTGTTGGCGCGCGCCGGCGGCGATTCCGCGTCCATGCGCACGCCGTCCATCAGGCCCGAGCGCGCCCACCAGGCCGTCATGTCGAAGCCGGGCTTGGCCGCTTCGTCACCGGTTTCGCCGTAGCCGGTGAACGAGGCGTAGATCAGCCGCGGGTTGAGCGCGGAGAGCGCGTCGTAGCCGACCCCCAGCTTCTTGCGCACCGCCAGCGGAAAATTGGTGATGAACACGTCCGCGCTCTCGACCAGCCGCTTCAGCACCGCCAGCCCCTCGGGCTTGGCGAGATTGAGCGCGAGGCTGCGCTTGTTGCGGTTGTCGAGCAGCCAGCCGTAGTTGACGTCGGCTTTCGGGGCTCCCGGCAGCCGTGCGAGATTGCGGCCGGGATCGCCCGCGCCCGGCGGCTCGATCTTGATCACGTTCGCCCCGAAATCCGACAGCACCGTCGCGGATCCGGGCGCAGCGATGAAGCTGCTACAGTCGATGACACGCAAGCCTTCGAAGATCATGTTCGTCTCCCTGCTCGTTAAGGAACGCCCGGTGGGCGGGAAGGCCGGCGGTTACGCGGAATCGCGCAGCGCCCGCAGGATTGCGATCTGCCGGTCGTCGCGCTTGCGCTCCATCTCCCGTATCGGGGTTTTGCCGAACGAGGCCGCGGCCTGATCGATGATGCGTTGCTGAAGCCGGTCGTCGAACTCCAGCGGCGAGATGTTCTTGAACGATGCCGCCATGTTCTTGCCGAGGTGCTGGAAGAACGATTCCAGTCCCTTCGGTCCGCCGCCCATGTGGAACGAACTGAACGGGCCGTTCACCGCCCATCGCAGGCCGATCGAACTGGTCACGATGTCGTCGAGTTCGTCGATGGTGACCACACCCTCCTGCACGAGGTAGCAGGACTCGCGCATGATCGCGCGTTGCAGGCGGTTGGCGACGAAGCCCTGGATCTCCTTCTTGAGCACGCGCGGCACCTTGCCGAGCGCGAGGTAGAAGGCGACGGCGTCGGCGGTCGCCTCGGGCGCGGTGCGCTCGCCGGGCACCACCTCGACCAGCGGAATGAGATGCGGCGGGTTGAACGGATGGCCGATCAGGAGCCGGCTCGGGTCCTTCATCAGCTTGCCCTGCTCGGTGGCGGGGCGCGCCGAACTTGACGACAACAGCAGCGCGTGCGCCGGCACCGCCGGCTCCACTCGTGCCCAGAGTTGCTGTTTCCACTCCGGCTTTTCCGGGCCGTTCTCCTGCACCAGATCGACGCCGGCGACCGCGCGTTCGAGATCGGGCTCGAAGCGCAGGTTCTTGTCGAGGCCCTGGTGCGGCAGGCCCAGCGCCTTCAGGGTCGGGGCAGCCTTGTCCAGCATCGCGCGGACGACTTTTTCGATGTCCGGCTGCGGGTCGTTGACGACGACGTGCAGGCCGTGCGCCAGAAACAGCGCGGTCCACGATGCGCCGATCACGCCCGCGCCGATGACGCAGGTGTTGCGGTAGCGGCTCAGAATCGCCGCGTTGTCCGAAGATGCCATCGTGCTTCCTCCATGCTGATTTTATCGTTGACGTCGGATTATCGCGCGTGGCCGTTGGGGCGCAGCAATGAGATGCCGGTGGTGCGGCCGTGCTGGAACGCCACCGTGCTGGTCCCGGTGGTCAGGTCGTAGCGGTGAATCCGGCCGCCCAGTTCGCTGACGAAGACCGCCTGTCCCACGGCATCGAGCGCGAGGCCGATGCCCTCGTCGAGGCCGCGCATCAGCACTTCGCGGCTAATCAGACCCTTGGCATCGATCGTCGCGCGATTGAGGCTGTTGCCGTCGGGCGGTCCGCCGCGATCGGTCCAGTATAGCATTCGCGACGCCGGATCGATTTCCAGATCGATCGGCTCGGGCAGGCCGTCGAGCAGCAGTTCGATATCCGGACGGTCGTCGGCACTTGCGCCCGCGGGCATCGCCAGCGGCGCGCGGAAGATGCGGCCCTGGTTGCCCTTGGGCGGCCCTTTTTGCGTCCAGTAGACGAACCGGCCGGCGAGGTCCACGGCGACCCCGACACAGTGCTTGCACTCGTCCTCGGCATCGCGGGCCCCGGTTCCCGTGCGCACCAGCACCTCGATGTCGCTGCCGTCGGTGCGGGCGCGCATCACCCGCATCCCCTCGCGGTCGCACCAGTACATCCGGCCATCGGCCAGCGTGATCTGCTTCGGCGTGACGAGATCGCCGTGCCCGACCAGGACCACCCGGTTGCCGCCGTCGAGGTCGCAGCGCTCGATCGTGCCGTCGGACGCGCTCCAGTCGGGGCCCATGTTGGTCCAGTAGATGTGCCCGTGCGCGGCATCGGCATGAATGCCGTCCGGCGTGCCGCCCAGATCCGCGATCAGGACGCGGAAGTCGGACCCGTCCAGCGCGGCCGAATGCAGACGCGGCGGACGGCTCTGGAGCATCAGCAGGCGCGCCGCGGCGCTGGGATATGAAGGTGTCATGATCCGGCTCCCCGCGACCGTGGTCGTTTCGGCGTTTCCTTTATGTTTTTGTTCGTTGAACGTTAGCGGGCCGTCCGGGGCAGGGGAAGGTTGGATTTGTCCGGCTTGGAGGTGAATTCGTGACCGGACGGAGGTTGCCGGCGGTATCGGAGCGGCTGTTGCGCGGGCCGGGCGAACCGCCGCCGGCGCATTTCGGAGGTTGTTCTTCGGGATAAAATCAGGAACATAAGAGTTAGAAGCATTACAGATTGCCGATCCGCGTACCGGGCCGTTTTTGTGAGGATCCGACATGAGCACAGAGGAGTTGCCGCCGCGCGAGTCGATGGAGTTCGACGTGGTGATCGTCGGCGCCGGCCCCTCGGGGCTGAGCGCGGCGATCCGGCTCAAGCAGCTCAACGCCGATCTGTCCGTCGTCGTGGTCGAGAAGGGGTCCGAGGTCGGCGCGCATATTCTGTCCGGCGCGGTGATGGACCCGACCCATCTCGACAAGCTGATCCCGGACTGGCGCGAGGATGCGGATTGTCCTCTCAAGACTGAGGTCAAGGACGACCAGTTCTACCTGATGACGAAGACCGGCGGCATCCGGCTGCCGAACTTCATGATGCCGCCGCTGATGAACAACCATCACTGCTACATCACCTCGCTCGGCATGGTGTGCCGCTGGCTTGGCGCGAAAGCCGAAGCGCTTGGCGTCGAAATCTATCCGGGCTTTGCCGCCGCCGAGGTGATCTACGGCGAGGGCGGCGAGGTGCGTGGCATCGCCACCGGCGACATGGGCATCGCCAAGGACGGCACGCACAAGGATTCCTACACGCGCGGCATGGAACTGCTGGGCAAGTACACGCTGTTCGCCGAAGGCGCGCGCGGCAGCCTGACCAAGCAACTGATCGCGAAATTCGCCCTCGACAGGAACTGCGAGCCGGGCAAGTTCGGCATCGGCCTCAAGGAAGTCTGGCAGATCGATCCCGCGCGGCATAAGAAAGGTATGGTGCAGCATTCGTTCGGCTGGCCGCTGGACAACAACACCGGCGGCGGCTCGTTCCTTTATCACTACGACGACAATCTGGTGGCGGTCGGCTTCGTCGTGCATCTCAATTACGACAATCCGTATCTCTACCCGTTCGAGGAATTCCAGCGCTTCAAGACGCATCCGAAGATCAGGGACACATTCACGGGCGCCAAGCGCCTCGCTTACGGCTCGCGCGCCATCACCGAAGGCGGCTATCAGTCGGTGCCGCGGCTGACCTTTCCGGGCGGCGCGCTGATCGGCTGCGCCGCGGGCTTCGTCAACGTGCCGCGCATCAAAGGCATTCACAATGCGATGGCGAGCGGAATGCAGGCCGCCGAGCATCTCGTGGCGGCGTTGCAGGCCGGCCGCGCCAACGACGAACTGGTCGAATACGAAAATGGCTGGCGCTCGTCCTCGATCGGAAAGGATCTCTATCCGGTCCGCAACGCCAAGCCGCTGTGGTCGAAATTCGGCACCCTGCTGGGGAACGCGCTCGGCGGTTTCGATATGTGGTGCAACACGCTTGGCTTCTCGCTCTTTGGCACCATGTCCCACGGCAAGAGCGACGCCAAGACCCTCAAGCCGGCGAAGGACTACCAGCCGATCGCCTACCCCAAGCCGGACGGCAAATTGACCTTCGACAGGCTGTCGTCGGTGTTTCTGTCGAACACCAACCACGAGGAGGACCAGCCGGTCCACCTCAAGGTGGCGGACATGGCGTTGCAGAAGTCGTCGGAGCACGACGTGTTCGCGGGGCCGTCCAACCGCTACTGCCCGGCCGGGGTCTATGAATGGGTCGAGGACGGCGACAGCGTGCGCTTCCAGATCAACGCTCAGAACTGCGTCCACTGTAAGACCTGCGACATCAAGGACCCCAACGGCAACATCACCTGGGTCCCCCCGGAAGGCGGCGGCGGACCGAACTATCAGTCAATGTGACGCACGCGCGCCGGTTGCCGGCCGTGCGCCGGTCACGATCCCGCCACACTGTCGGCGCCTTCAGGGGCACCCTGTCGGAAGGCGTGACCGGCGCGCCGCCGGTTCCGGCTCACGCGGCGGCGGTTGCCTATGTGGTTGCCTTGCGGTTCAAGGCCAAACGCTGCATTGTCGCGCCCTTGAACGATGCGGACGTCTCGCGGACGGCCGCTCCGTCCGCAAATCCAGGAGCTAGACGAATCGTGATGTTCTCTCGTTTCAAAGGCTTGACCGTGGCCGCGCTCGCCGCCTCGATGCTGGTGCTGCCGCAGCCGCTCCTGGCGCAGACGCCGGATCATCCGACCGATTCGTCGGCGACGTTTCCGACCCGCGAGGAATTGCGCGACATGACGATCGCCGGCAGCTATCTCGCCGCCCGTCATGCCAGCGTCGAACGCGACGCCGGCGCGGCGGCGGAGTTCTACCGCCTGGCGCTGCGCAAGGACCCGAAGAACAACGACCTTCTGGACCGCGCCTTCATCTCCTCGCTGGCCGATGGCGACATCGACGAGGCGGTCAAGCTCGCCGGGCGCGTGCTGCGGCTCGACAAGACCAACCGGGTCGCGCGGCTGGTGATCGGCGTGAACGACCTCAAGCACAAGCGCTACGAACAGGCGCGCCGCAACATCAACCAGTCGGTGCGCGGGCCGATCACCGATCTGGTGGCGACGTTGCTCGCCGGCTGGGCCGAGTTCGGCGCCGGCAATCCGCGCGACGCGGTGGCCAATATCGACAAGCTGACCGGGCCCGAATGGTATCCGGTGTTCAAGGATCTGCACTCCGGCATGATCATGCAACTGGCCGGCAACGAGAAGGAAGCCGGCGTGCGGCTGGAGCGCGCCTACAAGCTCGACGAAACCGCCTTGCGGGTGATGGACGCCTATGCGCGCTGGCTGTCGCGCGGCAAGGACGGCCCGGCCGCGGCGCTCGCGGTCTATCAGGCGTTCGACAAGAAGCTGTCCCGCCACCCGCTGGTGGTCGAGGGCATTCGCGAAACCAAGGCGGGCGCCAAGCTGCCGCCGCTGGTCGATACCCCGCAAGCGGGCGCGGCCGAAGCCCTCTATGGCATCGGCGCGTCGCTGACGCGGCGCGGCGGCGAGGATCTGGCGCTGGTCTATCTGCAACTGGCGCTCCACCTGCAACCCGACCATGCGCTGGCGCTGCTGTCGCTCGGCGATCTCTACGAGTCGGTGAAGAAACCGCAAATGGCGATCAAGGTTTATCAGCGGGTGCCGGAGCGCTCGGCCCTCCACCGCAACGCGCAGGTGCAGATGGCGACCGATCTCGATGCCGCCGACCGCAGCGACGAGGCGATCAACATTCTGCAAGCGGTGACGCGGGAGGACCCGAAGGATATCGAGGCGATCATGGCGCTCGGCAATATCGAGCGCGGCCGCAAGAAATTCGCCGATTGCGCGGTGACCTACAGCAAGGCGATCGACCAGTTGACGGGGGCCGAGAGCAACACCTGGGTCTATTACTATTTCCGCGGCATCTGCGAGGAGCGCTCGAAGAACTGGGACAAGGCCGAAGTCGACATGAAGAAGGCGCTCGAACTCAAGCCCGAGCAGCCGCACGTTCTCAACTATCTGGGCTATTCGTGGATCGATCGCGGGCTTCATCTCGACGAGGCGATGAAGATGATCAAGCGCGCGGTCGATCAGCGCCCGGACGACGGCTACATCGTCGAT
Organism: Bradyrhizobiaceae bacterium; assembly: GCA_044463945.1. GTDB lineage: Bacteria > Pseudomonadota > Alphaproteobacteria > Rhizobiales > Xanthobacteraceae > 62-47. The sequence continues at coordinate 82,909 of JBIQLW010000014.1, forward strand.
TCGCTGGGCTGGGCCTATTACCGCATCGGCAACTATGACGAGGCGGTCAAGCATCTCGAACGCGCCATCGACCTCAAGCCGGAAGATCCGACCATCAACGATCACCTCGGCGATGCCTACTGGCGCGTCGGCCGCACCCTGGAGGCGCGCTTTCAGTGGGCCCATGCCCGCGACCTGAAGCCGGAGCCAGAGGAACTGCCGAAGATCGAAGCCAAGATCGCAAACGGCCTGCCGGCGGACGAAACCCCCGCGGCCGCCTCGGCGGACAAGAAGAAAGAGGACGGCAAGGGTGGCTGATCGCGGCGGATCGGTCATGACGCTGCTGAAAGACGAGGCGCGGGCCAAGGTCAACCTGACCTTGCGGGTGCTGGGCCGCCGCGCCGATGGCTTTCACGATCTGGCGAGTCTGGTGGTGTTCGCCGATTGCGCCGATCGGCTGACGCTTGAGCCGGGCAGGGACCTGTCGCTGACCGTCAACGGAGACGGCGCGCCGGACTGCGGCGAACCGCACGACAACCTCGTGCTCAAGGCGGCGCGGTGTCTTGCCGAGCGCGTGCCGGATTTGCAGGTCGGCGCGTTCACGCTCGACAAGCAGTTGCCGGTTGCGTCCGGCATCGGCGGCGGCTCCGCCGATGCCGCTGCGGCGCTGCGGCTGCTCGCGCAGCTCAACGGGCTCGCCCCCGACGATCCGCGCATCATGGACGCCGCGCTCGCCACCGGCGCGGACGTGCCGGTGTGCGTCACGTCGCGCAGTTCGGTGATGACCGGAATCGGCGAGCAGTTGTCGGCGGTGCATATCCCGCCGATGCCGTGCGTGCTGGTCAATCCGCGGGTCGCGGTGGCGACGGCGGACGTATTTTCCGCCCTCGGTCTGCGCAAGGGCGAGATCCTCACCGACATCACCGACGTGGTCCGTTCGCGCAAGTGGCCCGCCGAGGACGCCACGATGGAGGACTGGCTGAAGGTGCTGACGCGCGCCGCCAACGATCTCGAAGCGCCGGCGATCAAGATCCAGCCGGTCATCGGCGAGGTGCTGGCGGCGTTGCGCGAAACCGCAGGCGTGCGGCTGGCCCGGATGTCGGGGTCGGGCGCAACCTGCTTCGCCCTGTTCGACAGCGATGCCGAGGCGCGTCAGGCGGGCGAGGCGCTGCGGGCGCGCGCGCCGCAATGGTGGATTCACGTCGGAACGTTGAACTGATCGCGCGCGTCGGCCGCTTCCGGCGCTCCATCGTCTCCGCCCTTTATTCTGTCGCCCTTCCTTCACGCGAACCGGCCTCCATTAGTGACGCCCGGGGACATGCTCCGCTGGGAAACGCCTTGGCGCGGGCGCAGCCGGCTGCGTCATCCGCAACAAAGGTTGTTTGCGAAAGCGGTGGGGTTCGGACCTCGCCCCGCCGCGAGACGAGGGAGACGGAGCGCCGCAAGACGCGCCTTTGGGTTCAAGTGCCGCGGCGCGATCTCCGGCGATGCGCGGAGACGAGCCGCGGAAACGCCTTACGACGCTCCGTCGCGGCGATTTCGGGCACGGGGGCCGTGCTTCCGGGCCGGGACGCGGGACAGGTCCCGCATCGCGGCGGATTTCGCCGCCGTTGTCCCGGCCTCGTCCAGCCAGCGCGTGGCGGCCGCTCGTAGTGGCGGCGGACGGGACCCCCGGCCTCCCGGGCGCGCGAGGACACGTCTTCCCCGCGCACGCAGGCGCCGCCTCCCGCCCCGCGCCTGTCGGCGTCCCGGCAACGCCCCTCGAGTGGGGCGGGATTCATGTGAATATAATCCTATAATGGGAGTCTGTCAAGCTGCTGGCGGTGGCGAGCGGGGCGCTGCGGGTCAAGGTTGCTGCGGGTCCGGGATCGTTACGCAGGCTGCCTCTGGAACGGTCCCGGCTCTGCGGCGCGGCATGACGGATGCCGCCCCGCGTCCGGGACACGGCCGGCGGGTGGCCGGGGTTTCCTCGCACCCGTCCCGGAAGACTGGATCGTCCGCCTGCGCGGACGATGACGTCGCGTTTTCGGGCAACTGTCAGTGTCCGACCGGGCGTGCTTTCTGGACAGATATCCAACACGAAAATCGTCGTCCCCGCGCAGGCGGGGACCCAGTACTCTCTATCGGATCGAGTTACGCTGTGGCGACCGTTGCGGAGTATCGGATCGTCCGCCGGAGCCTGTCATCGGGCCGGCCAAAAGCGCGTTCACGCGCGTCTTCGACGCGCTATGGCCGGACCCGTTGGCGGACGATGACGCCGCGTTTTCGGGCAGGCTCTTCGGGTCAGACTTTCCGTTCGCGGACGGTGACATTCCGTTTCAGTTCGGCATCCGGTGTCGCGGGCTCAGTGCGAGCGCGCGAGGCAGAAGGCGACCACCTGCTCCAGCGCCGCCTTCATCGGCGACGGCGGAAACAGCGCCAGCGCGTCCACCGCCATCGCGCCGTAGTGCTGGGCGCGCGACAGCGTATCCTCCAGGGCGCGATGCTTGGTCATCAGGCCGATGGCATGGTCGAGGTCGCCGTCGCCGATCTCGCCGCTCTCCAGCGCGCGGATCCAGAACGCGCGCTCGCTGTCGTTGCCGCGGCGGAACGCCAGCACCACCGGCAGCGTGATCTTGCCCTCGCGGAAATCGTCGCCGACGTTCTTGCCGAGCTTGGCGGCGGTGCCGCCGTAGTCGAGCAGGTCATCGACAAGCTGGAAGGCGATGCCGAGGTTCATGCCGAAACTGGCGGCGGCGGTCTGCTCGGCCTTGGGCCGTTCGGCGATCACCGGACCGACCTCGCAGGCGGCGGCGAACAGTTCGGCGGTCTTGCCGCGGATCACCGCGAGATATTCGTCCTCGGTGGTGGCGGTGTTCTTGGCGGCGGCAAGCTGCATCACCTCGCCCTCGGCGATGGTGGCGGCGGCCTGCGACAGGATGTCGAGCGCGCGCAGCGATCCGACCTCGACCATCATGCGGAACGCCTGACCGAGCAGGAAGTCGCCGACCAGCACGCTCGCCTCGTTGCCCCACACCATGCGGGCGGACAGCTTGCCGCGCCGCAGTTCGCTTTCATCCACCACGTCGTCGTGCAGGAGCGTCGCGGTGTGCATGAACTCGACCGAGGCGGCGAGCTTGATGTGACCTTCGCCGGCGTAGCCCGACAGCCCCGCCATCGCCAGTGTCAGCATCGGCCGCAGCCGCTTGCCGCCCGACGAAATCAGGTGATTGGCGACTTCCGGGATCATCGTGACCTCGGAGCCGGTGCGCGACAGGATGGTGGCGTTGACCCGTTCCATGTCGGTCGCGACCAGATCGACAAGCTGATCGATCGACGCCGTCGAAGGGCTCTCGAAGGGAACAATCACCGCCACGCAGGATCTCCAGACTTCATCCAATTAAATCAAAACCGGTCCGAACTAGCGCAGATACCTTTGAAACGGAACGCGGTCTTTGCGCTAGATCCAGACCGGGCCAGCATAGAAACTGCCATGAACCGCGGCAAGGGCAACGAACCTGTTGACGTTCCTCACAAAATGGATGAAGCGACAGGAAACGCAGGGAGGGTTTCGGTGCGCGAACTGGTACGGACCAACGACGTGGTGCTGCTCTCGGCGATCGGCGCGCTGCTCGACGGCGCCAACATCCATCATCTGGTGCTGGATCAGAACATGAGCGTCCTCGACGGCTCGATCGGGGCGATCCCGCGCCGCGTGCTGGTGAGCGACGAGGACAATCGCCAGGCGCGCCAGCTTTTGACCGACGCCGGATTGGCCCATGAACTCCGCCCGGATGCGTGAGACGGCGGCCGGCGTCACCGAGGATGGCTTCCTGGGCGGCCGGCTGCGGCTGCGCCAGCCGGTGGCCGGGCACCGCGCCGGACACGACGCGGTCCTGCTGGCGGCGGCGACCGCCGCGCGGCCGGGGGATCGCGTCGCGGATTTCGGCGCGGGCGTCGGCGCCGCCGGCCTCGCGCTGGCGCGGCGGGTCGGGGCGCTCGATCTGGTCTTGGTGGAGATCGACCCGGCGTTGGGGCGGCTGGCGGCCGCCAATGCCGCGGCGAACGGCATCCGCGCCCGCGTGGCGACGTTCGACCTCGGCGCCGATGCCGCGGCGTTTGCCGCCGCCGGCCTTGGGCCGGACAGCATCGATGCGGTGTTGATGAACCCGCCGTTCAACGATCCGGCGCGGCAGCGGGCCTCGCCCGATCCCGCGCGCCGCGCCGCCCACGAGGCACGGGTGACGACCCTGGACGGTTGGGTTCATGGCGCGCGGCGCGTGCTTCGGCCGGGCGGCGCGCTGACCCTGATCTGGCGCGCGGAGGGGCTGGGAGACGTTCTGGCTTCGCTGGCGCGTGGCTTCGGCGGCGTGGCGGTGTTGCCGGTCCACGGCAAGGATGCCGCGCCCGCGATCCGGATTCTGGTGCGCGCCGTCAAGGGCGGACGCGCGCCGCTGCGGATTTATCCCGGCCTGGTGCTCGCCGATTCGGCCGGCGTGCCGACACCCCACGCAACCGCCATCCTTGCCGGAGAGGCGGTCCTGCCGCTCGCGGCGGAATAGGCGAGGGACGGCCTTTGCGTCAGCGCGGCAGCTTGCGGGCGCGCGGTCTTGCGGATGAGGTCAGGCGGATTGCGGTCCAGAGCGCGCCCATCAGCACGATCAGCAGATAGATTTTCATGTCATGCTCCGCTGCGAGCAGGATTGGAGATAGCTCGCGAAACGCAAATCGCGTTCCACCTACCCGATGACACTGTCGTGATTGTGGCGCGGCGGAAGAGTGGGCGATGTGGGCCAAATTCGGGCGCCGGGCGCGGTTCACCCGCGCCGTTTGGTCGCTTGCGCAAGCCCGCCGGCTGCGCGAAAATAACAGAAGAAGGGGGCGCAATGACCGCCAACCGGAAGGATCGACCGATGCCGCCATTCGTTGCTTTTGCCGGAGCCTTGGGCGGGCTGGCCGTGGTCCGCTGGGCATATCGCACCGCCCGCCGGATCAATGACGAGCTGGAGGAGGCGCGCCGTATCCGGATGGCGGAGACGGTGCAGACGAAGGATATTCCGACGCTGCGGCGCGATCCCAAGACCGGCGCCTACCGGCCCGGATAAACCTGCCGACTGGCATTAAGGGTTTTCCCGGCATTCGCCGTTGCCCCGGCGCTCGCGCCGGCTGTCGGGTGGGGCATCACCCTCCAGACCGGCGAGCAAACCTTGTGCGAGCAAAGTTTGAAGGAGCGGATCCGCGCCGAACCGCAAGGCAGGTGGGGGCCACGCGATTGTCCCGGGCGGCGGGACCTTTGACAATGGCCGGCCTTTTACCAGCTTTGCGGCGCTGAGTTGACTCTCCGGCCGCTAGAATTGCTCGAATTGCGCGGGCCGGATTGTTCCGGGGTCGCCTTGATTCCGCGGGGCCCCGCCGATACGGTCCCGCGCGACTCGTCACTCCCGACGACATCCAGAAGCAGATCATGGACTCCACGCCGCCCCACATGCGTCCCGAACGCTCGTTCCAGGGACTGATCCTGACGTTGCAGCGCTACTGGGCCGATTACGGTTGCGTCATTCTGCAACCTTACGACATGGAGGTGGGCGCGGGGACGTTTCACCCGGCGACGACGTTGCGCGCTCTGGGGCCGAGGCGCTGGAACGCGGCCTATGTGCAGCCGTCGCGCCGGCCGAAGGACGGCCGCTACGGCGAGAACCCGAACCGCTTGCAGCA